>NZ_JBALDZ010000090.1:0-16944 GCF_036917155.1 Nostoc sp.
TGAATAGCTTCTCTACAAAACTCAGGAGGGTTATCTTGTTGCTGCACTTCCTCTTTCATTGTCTTAGTCATGCGTATATTCATTTTCTCGGTCAGTGGCTCCTCTCTGTCAGTAGTAAATTTTTTTAAATTTTCTGGAGTTCCTTTAGGATTAGCCATTGTTGAGAAATGTAAATAACACTTGAATCTTTTGGAAGCGAAATATTAAGTACTACTCTTGCTCTTATTCCTGTCTAACTTCTCTTGAATAGCTTCTCTACAAAACTCAGGAGGGTTATCTTGTTGCTGCACTTCCTCTTTCATTGTCTTAGTCATGCGTATATTCATTTTCTCGGTCAGCGGCTCATCTCGTTCAGACTTAATTGGTTTTAAATTTTCAGGAGTTCCTTTGGGATTAGGCATTGTTAAGAAATATAAATAACGCTTGAATCTTTTGGAAGCGAAACATTAGAGTTTTAAATCGGTGGTGTTGTCATCCTTGGAAATGGTTCACCACCGATACCACTTTTACAAATGGGTAATTCTATTTTATGTTCACACGTGCAGAACTCGAAATCAAAACCACTGCTGAGTTGAGAGACTTGTGTAGACGTTACGGATTAAAGCCTACTGGGAATGGAGGGTACAAGACTAGTTGGATTGTCACCTTGATGGCATTCCCACAGATAGCACTCACTCAACTAAGGCAGGGAAAAGGCTTGAAGTCACCAGGCTTCAGCGTTATTCAATTCCTTGAAGGAGTGGTAGATGAGATGAATTCACCCACTGATGAGCAAGCAGCGTTGATTAAGCTGACGATGGAGAGCAAAGCTATGAGCTATCCTGACAGATACGACCAAGAGAATTTGCTTAACTTGCACAAGGCTAAGATGCACCTTGAAATGGCGATCGGACTGCTAACCCAGTAAATCAGTTTAGAACCATAACACATTTAGTCCCCAGTATCCTAAGCTTAGGGACTTTTTTATGTTCCATATACCTAAAGTTGTTGGACTTTAGGGATAGTAAGATAGATAGAAATAGGGGTAGAAAGAAATAGTAAATTAATTTTGTAAATTAAATTAGAAAATTACTAGACAAATAATTCCCTCAACATAATGGTTCAAACGTACTAGTAAAGTCAAATACTAGAAAATTAGTAGAGGTAAAGTGTAACAGGCATGAAACCATTGGAAATACGTGATTCTGTTGATTCCCGATACAACCCAGCAGCAATTGAGGAAAAATGGCAAAAAACATGGGTAGAACTTGGCTTAGATAAAATACCGACAGATAGCAACAAGCCAAAATTCTACGCTCTTTCCATGTTTCCTTATCCATCGGGCAGCCTACACATGGGTCACGTCCGTAATTATACGATTACCGATGTGATTGCCCGCCTCAAGCGAATGCAAGGGTATCGGGTAATACACCCAATGGGTTGGGATGCCTTTGGCTTGCCAGCAGAAAATGCCGCCATTGACCATGGTGTACCGCCAGCAAAGTGGACTTATCAGAATATGGCTCAGATGCGGCAACAATTGCAGCGTCTTGGTTTATCTATTGATTGGGAATGCGAACTTGCTACCTGTTCACCAGATTACTACAAGTGGACACAATGGATTTTCTTGCAGTTTTTGCAAGCGGGGTTAGCTTACCAAAAAGAAGCAGGGGTAAACTGGGACCCCATTGACCAAACTGTATTAGCAAATGAGCAAGTCGATAATGAAGGACGTTCCTGGCGCAGTGGGGCAATAGTTGAGCGTAAATTATTGCGCCAGTGGTTCTTCAAGATTACCGACTACGCCGAAGAATTGCTCAATGACTTGCATAAATTGACAGGTTGGCCGGAACGCGTCAAGTCGATGCAGGCAAACTGGATTGGCAAATCCACAGGTGCTTACTTAGAATTTCCCATCATTGGGATAGATGAAAAAATCGCCGTGTACACCACACGTCCAGATACCGTTTATGGTGTCAGCTACCTGGTGTTAGCACCAGAACATCCCTTAACCAAGCGCGTCACGACAAAAGAACAACAAACAGCGGTAGAAGCCTTTATTAAAGAGGTTTCCCATCAAAGTGAGTTGGAACGTACCGCTGAAGACAAACCGAAGCGGGGTATCCCCACAGGTGGTAAGGCAATTAACCCATTTACAGGGGAAGAAGTGCCGATTTGGATTGCTGACTATGTACTGTATGAGTATGGTACTGGAGCAGTGATGGGTGTACCAGCGCACGATGTCCGGGATTTTAAGTTTGCCAAAAATTACGATTTGCCAATTGATTTTGTCATCGTTTCCCCAGATGATGTTGCAGGTTTTGACTTAACTCCTACATCAGAGATTGATGAAGTCACACAACTCATCCAAATTGAATATAACCAGGCATACACTGAACCAGGAATTTTAATTAATTCTGGGGTTTTTACTGGTATGACTTCCACAGATGCTAAACAAGCAATAATTGAATACGCCCAACAACAGGGTTTTGGGAAAGTGCGGGTGCAATATCGCTTGCGGGATTGGTTGATTTCGCGGCAGCGTTACTGGGGCGCACCGATACCTGTAATTCATTGTCCCAACTGTGGGATAGTCCCAGTACCCGACAAAGATTTACCCGTACAGTTGCCGGAAGAAGTGGAATTTACTGGACGTGGTGGTTCACCATTGACTCAGTTGTCAAGCTGGGTAAATGTACCTTGTCCAACTTGTGGCACTCCGGCGAAGCGGGAAACTGATACGATGGATACTTTTATTGATTCATCGTGGTATTTCTTGCGGTTTCCTGACGCTAAAAATGAACAACAGGTTTTCGATTCTAGTAAAATAAACGATTGGATGCCAGTTGATCAGTACGTGGGTGGGATTGAACACGCGATTTTACATTTGTTGTATTCGCGGTTCTTTACTAAGGTTCTGCGGGACAGAGGGTTACTGAACTTTGACGAACCCTTCCAACGCCTGTTAACTCAAGGTATGGTACAGGGTTTAACTTACCTAAATCCTCACAAGGGTGGTAAAGATAAATGGATTCCTTCTAATTTGGTAAATTCAGCCGACCCGCGCGACCCCCAGACAGGTGAACCATTGCAACGTCTCTATGCCACCATGTCTAAATCAAAGGGCAACGGTGTAGCGCCAGAAGATGTAATTGCCAAATACGGTGTAGACACAGCGCGGATGTTCATCTTGTTCAAAGCGCCGCCAGAAAAAGACTTGGAATGGGATGAAGCCGATGTGGAAGGACAATCCCGCTTTTTAAATCGAGTTTGGCGTTTGGTGACGGATTATATTGCTGCTGGGGTATCCCGTAAAAAAGCTCAACTTTCTGATTTAACTAAGCCGGAAAAGGGATTGCGGCGGGCGATTCACACGGCTATTCAAGCGGTGACAGAAGATGTGGAAGATGAATATCAATTCAACACCGCTATTTCCGAATTGATGAAGTTGAGTAATGCCCTAACTGATGCTGACGGCAAAAATTCACCAATTTACGCAGAAGGTATTCAGACTTTGGTGGTTTTACTAGCACCATTTGCACCACATATTGCTGATGAATTGTGGCATTTATTGGGTGAAAGTGATTCAGTTCATACTCAAACTTGGCCATCATTTGACCCTGATGCTTTGGTAGCTGATGAAATCACTTTAGTGATTCAAGTTATGGGTAAAACTCGCGGCTCAATTCAAGTACCAGCACAAGCAGATAAAGCCGCGTTGGAGAAATACGCCCGTGAATCAGAAATTGCTCAACGTTACATCGAAGGTAAAGAGATTACAAAGGTTATTGTGGTGCCTGGGAAGTTGGTGAATTTTGTAGTCAGCTAAGGGACTTCCAAATAAAAAAATATCCCAAAACTGACGCAAAAATCCTCTCTATTTCTCTTCTCTCTGTGTTCTCTGCGTCTCTGTGGTTCGTTTCTTTAGATAATTTATTTCTTGGAAATCCCTAAGAGGAGGTTTGTCAAAATTCTTTGTGAAACTGTACAAAATCAGACTTGGTGAGACAAGGGGGCTTAAGCCCCTTGTTTTAGGCAACCTCATAGGTAATCGTGTATTTTGCTAAGAATAAGGGAGGAAGGGGAGCATCTTGCCTTGATCCTTGATAAATATACCTGGCGATTAGAAATCGCGGCTATACAAACAAAGTCCACCTCCGTGGACTAATACAAAATTAAGGGTTTTTAACCTGGCCTCCGCAGGTTTTGTCTGTATAGCCGTGATTTCTAATCACCGAGGCAAGTAATAAAGATGTGACACTTAGGCTATCGTTTAGAAGTTTAAAATATCTAATGATTCTTCTATTTCTAAATCTAATATTTTTTCTCGTGTATCTTTGAGTGCTTCTAGCTTACCTTCTTGACGATAGATATCTGCCGCTTTTTGAAAATCTTCGATTGCTCCCTGTTTATCTGCGATTTCTAAACGAATATTGCCCCGATTATAATAGGCATCAGCATAGTTGGAATTAATCTGTATCGCCTGAGTATAATCTTCAATTGCTCGCTCGAAATCTCCTAAATCTGAATGAGCATTACCACGGTTGTAATAAGCATCGGCATAATTAGAATTAATCTGTATTGCTTGAGTATAATCTTCAATTGCTCCCTCAAAATCTCCTAAGTCGGAACGAGCATTACCACGTTTTTTATAAGCTATGGCATCTTGAGGATTAATCTTGATTGCTTGGGGAAATCCCGGTTGAGAGCCTAATAAATAACGAGCAATTCCACGGTTTTTATAAGCATTAGCATAATCGGGGTTAATTTTAATAGCCTGGGTATAATCCTCAATTGCTCCTTGATTATCTCCTGCATGAGAACGAGCTTCAGCCCGGTTTTTATAGGCTACGGCAACATTAGGATTAATTCTGATTGCTTGGGTATAATCATTGATTGCTTCTTCTAATCGCCCCAGTTGATACAAGGCTAAACCTCGTTTATTATAAGATTTAGCATCATGGAGATTCATCTGAATTGCCTGAGAATAATCTGCGATCGCAGATTCATAATCTCCTATTTGATAGTGAGCTAAACCTCGTTTATAATATATACTAATATCACCATGATTAACTTGTAAAGCTTGATTATAGTTGGTAATTGCATTGGTATATTCTCCTTTTTCAAAATATTCATCACCTAGTTTTACGTAAACTAGATTTAAATCTTCACTAATATATTCAGGTTTTAAATAAGATTTGACCACCTGATTAATAGTCGGTGGAGATAGAATTTCCTGTTTCGGGAAATATTTATAAATTGGTGGTTGTTGCCTAGAAGAATTATTTATAGAAGATTGTAACTGTTCTAGATAGCACCATAAACCACCACCATATAGTAATTGTTCTATCCCAAAGGAAATTTTACCAGTTTTTAACTTAATCATCCGGGTTGGGAGAAAGCCAGCTAAAAAAAGGTGATATTCTGATTGTGCTTCACTTACATCCTCTTGAATCAAAATGCAAACTACAACGGCATTTTTTTCAACTTCTTCAGAACTAATTGACCATCTTACTCTGTCAATTCGACCGTGACGTGATTTAACCTCAATACCAATAGATGGGTCAGAAGTCAAGGTAAAATCTATATTGCCATCGCCGCCGAATCTCTTTTCATAATCGACTTCGGTAATAAAATCAGCTAAACGTTCTTTGACAACTTCCTCACCCAACTTCCCTTTCAGATAGCTAATAAAAACATCACGGACTGGTAAAACACGCTTATATTTTTCAGCCATCTGCCAGCAAAATTCCCGTAGTGCCTTTAACCTTTCTCCAGAGATTATAGTTAATTCACTATATTGACCTTCTGTTTCACAATGAAGCAGAGAACCAGACGTTAACCTTTTAATAAAATCAGACTGTAGCGATCGCAGTAGTGTAATCCAGTCCATTGATGTTTCTGCGAATCTTTTAATGAGATTATTCTATTAAAATATCCATTTGGCGTAAACCTTTTAAGGAATAAGAATTAAATAACATACAATTTATGTCCCTGGTTTACCTCACCCTCAATCCCTCTCCGATATATTGGAGAGGGATCGTGAGACAGGATCAAGTTTTGCATCTTATTTAATAACGCTCCCACGGTCTGAGTAAGTGTCCCTTGCCGCCCACAACTATACGTAAGCACATTTATAAATTTTTTGTCGAAAATCTTGGAATTGTGCAAGGAAATTGATTGTGATTAAATTTCGGCATAGCTATCAGTATGTCCTGCCAAGATACTTTGTTGTTGATATTACTATGCGTTGGGTATCTGGTGGTTATCCTTTTTTTCTGCCCGCCTAAAGCCAGCGAAATTAATACGCTTTCCTGACAATTCTTGTCCCCAATTAAATAAGTAATATCACCAGAAGAGATGGAATTTTATATTACTTTATTTACTGAGCTAGAGACAGGATGAAGTTTTGCATCTTATTTAATCCATGTTCCTAACTCAGCACTCAATCTTATAGTTCGCCGATAATTTCTGGCTGAGTCAATTCATCGGACATTTCGATAATTGCCCTTAGCACTGGCTTCATGATTGCATCTTCGTTACTTTCAAAGTCTTCGTAACGCCGACGTTTAGCACGATTTGCCACCTGAACCGTAATGCGGTAACGATTTGAGGCTGCACTAATCAGATCCTCAGCACGGTGCATAATCTGAGATTGAGTTGTCTCGAACTTAGAACGCTTTAGCATAATCAGTGGTTCTTGGGGTCATTCTCCAGTGTAACAGTAGTAAATCAGTCTGCTGCTGTCTGTTTAATCGCCAGCAACCTTTCCACTGATAGAGGCTAAGAGTATTTTAATCACTTATAAGTAACTTGTAGTATAAGATAACGCACCCTCATGGCTGACCTTGTGGAAACTGCGATCGCAGCAGGTAATTTCAATACCCTAATAAAGGCTGCTAAAGCTGTGAATTTCATAGAAACTTTGAAAAGCCCTGGTTCTTTCACACTCTTTGCACCAACTGACGAAGCTTTTGCTAATCTGCCAGAGGGAACTTTAGATTTGTTATTACAAGATATTCCCAAGCTCAGGAAAATTGTGGCGTATCATATCGCTAGTGGAGATGTCAGGTCTGATGATTTGGTACAGATTAATGAAGCAGAGACGCTTGAGGGGTCAATTGTAGCCATTGAATCTGCCGACGGTAAATTTAAGGTGAATAACGCCAATGTCCTCAAAACAGATATTCTGACAGACAATGGCGTAATCCATATTATTGATGCAGTATTAATGCCTGCAATGGTGGCGGGAAGGTAATGTATTGGGGCTTGGGGCTTGGGGCATTGGGCATTGGGCATTGGGCATGGGGAAAGAGGAGATAGGAGGCAGAAGTTTTTGAATTGATTTCATTTCTCCCCAGTCCCCAGTCCCCAGTCCCCAGTCCCCAGTCCCCAGTCCCCAGTCCCTACTCCCCAATCCCCAGAATGCACCCACTCCGTGCGGGAACAGTCAATGACAACCGCTGAGTTTCTCCGTCACCATTCCACTCAATTTCAGCTGTGCCATATAACAACTTGTTGGGTTGAGTACGCAAACTGGGGACATCTGCATTTGCTGTTGCTGAACTTGTGCCAGCGTTGACGGCAATTATCAATTCCTCTGTCCCCAAAGTTCGTGCAAAGATATAAAGTTGTCCTTGAGCATGGAGAACTTGGTAATCACCTGTACGCAAGGCTGGGTAACTTTGACGTAGGGCAATTAATTGACGGTGAGTATTGAAAATTTCTTGATTCCATTTACTCTCTAAAGGAAAGCCACGACGCGAGTCGGGATCTATGCCACCAGGTAAACCAACTTCATCACCATAGTAGATACTAGGGGCACCGGGAAAAGTGAGTAGTAGTAGAGTTGATAATTCTACGCTGGCTATATCACCGCCTGCAATAGTCATCAATCGGGCTGTATCGTGACTTGCAAGTAAATTGAGTTGAGTTAGCTGAATTTCCCAAGGGTAAAGTTGCAGTACTTCTTGGATTTTGGTGGCGTACTCAGCAGCAAATAAGGGTGGATAGGGTTGATAGTCGCGGCTTTGGACTTGTTCTAAGACTACGCGATCGCCTGCTGCAAAGGCAATTGTCGGCCCAGCAAATAGATAATTCATCACGCCGTCAAATTGTGTCCCATCCAACCACTGGCGGGAATCTCCCCACACTTCGCCCACAATATAAGCTTCGGGATTGATGGCTTTGACGCGATCGCGAAATTCTTGCCAAAAGCCAGGAGTTTTTATTTCAAATGGTACATCCAAGCGCCAACCATCGATGCCTAATTTAATCCAATATTCGGCAATCTCCATAATGTATTCCCGCACTTCTGGATTGTCGTGGTTAAATTGTGGTAAAGCGCGATTTCCCACCCAACTCACGTAGTTAGCAGGCAATTCCCCGTTGTAAGGTGCTAGAGGCCAGCCTTCAATTTTGAACCAATTTACCCAAGGTGAATGGGGGCCATTTTCTAAAACGTCGTGGAAAAAGAAAAAGCCACGGCTGGAATGGTTAAACACCCCATCCAGAACGACTTTGATATTCCGTTGATGGGCTGCATCAAGCAATTCCTTAAAAGCCTCGTTGCCCCCTAACATCGGGTCAATTTGGTAATAATCGTGGGTATGATAGCGATGATTGCTGGCGGATTGAAAAATGGGTGTGAAGTAAATCGCGTTAATTCCCAAATCCTGGATGTAGTCTAAATCCTCCATGATGCCCCATAAATCGCCGCCTTTATAACCTTGGAGGGTTGGTATAGCGTCCCAATCTTCCCAACGGGCTTCGTGTAACAAACGTTTGCGCGGCTGTTTGCTTCTGGCAAAGCGGTCTGGGAAGATTTGATAGAAAACGGCGTGCTTCACCCAGTCTGGTGTTTGAATTTGCATGAATAACTCTTGGTACGTTCAGAAGCGATCGTTGCAAATATTAGCTTCTTTATGTCTCTTACTTATGATAGAGAATCTGTAATTTGCCAGTATTCATTAGCGATTTAGAATTTCTGATGCTGTTTTATACACAAGATTTATCAGTAATCTATTTTAGTTTTTAAGAATTCGACAAGACAGACTCGCCACTGATAGCATTCTGACCCCTGAATTCTTATTCAAAAAATTTATCTTTTTTATTTATTACTTAATTATTCTTAATTTTATTTTATTCACTTTGTCCGTAATGATTTAGGCAGACAATGGATTAGTTTAATAGCTTGATAAAATTATCTGTTACCCAGACTTGGGTAATTCTTATATGCGGATGCTCAAAGATGTTTCAGGAACCAGAGAAAATTACTATCAGGGAGACTTCATTTAGGAATATGAGTTATAAATTAATACAGTTCAGTTAAGCATTTCTTTCTTCTCTTTGCGTCCTACCCTACGGGAAGCCACTTCGTGTCTATGCGTCCTTGGCGGTAGCCTGCGGCAAGCCGCTCTGCGTCTACGTTAAAAAAATTGAATTTGACAAAGAGTTTTAGCCTTAACTGAACCGTATTGAGTTATAAATTAGCAATTGTCTTAGGAATAAATTCCTGCATCCTAAGCTTATTTGATGTTATCTCTGAAAAAAAATAGATAACTATAGTCGCATCAAATAATCAAGGCTAAAAAACTACATAGTCTGCGTTAATACTAGAGCGACTGATCTTGCTAAAATCACTACTTCGTTGACAGCGAATAATTTAACTTGAGGTAAAAATGAGACACGAAAAACTTTCTCCCGGACTACTGTTAGCATTTCAAGACTATCAAAATGAAGGAGATAAAGCTTTAGTTACACACAAAAAATCCCTTGGCATCATTGCCCACAAAAGCCCAGTCAAGCCCACTAAGAGCGTTGTTTTTATCTACTGCGAGCCTGATGCAGACTTAAGTTACTTATCACAATATAATATTGAAGTCAATCAAAACTCTGGGAGTGTGCGGACAGCTTTCTTACCAATAGAGAGCTTAGATGCCTTATCTGAAGAAGATGTGATTCAGCGGATTAAGCCATCACGCAAACTTCATTTGAGGATGGACACTGCCCTGGGAACAGTCAAACTACCAGAGTTCAAGAACCGAACCGGATTGACTGGTAAAGGAGTAATCATCGGCATTATAGACAGTGGTATTGATCCGAAACACCCCGCCTTTGCTGGAAGAATTTTACACATTTGGGATCAAACACTGCCAGGGCCAGGAGTCACAGAGGGCGGCTATGGGGCTGAATTAACGGGAGCGCAACTGACAATTTCTCAGGATACTGCCGGACATGGTACTCACGTTGCGGGCATTGCTGCCGGTGCTGATACTAACTATGGTGGTGTCGCACCAGAAGCGGAATTAGTTATCGTCAGGTCAGATTTACAGGATGCCCACATTGCGGATGGTGTGCGTTATGTTTTCCGAGTTGCTAGAGAGTTGGGACGCCCAGCAGTGGTAAATCTCAGCTTGGGTGGACACGCTGATGCCCATGATGGTAGCGACTCCTTATCAAAGGTAATTGATGCTGAAACTGGCCCTGGAAGAATTGTTTGCTGTGCTGCGGGTAACGAAGGAAACGATAACATTCATGGACAAGCGACAATACCCAGTGGACGCACTCGTGGTATGCGCTTTAATGTTCCTTTGAATCAAGTAGGCATAGTTTGGTTAAACGCCTGGTATTCCAAAGACAGCCAATTGGAAGTGTCTGTGCGGAGTCCTAATGGTTTTGTCACCCCTTACCAAAAAATAATTACTGAGGGTAATGCCGCTCAAGATTACCAGTTACCAGATGCACGGGTGCAATTAGCAACACCAGCGCCAGATAAAGCCAACGGCGACCATAATTTCTTTGTGCAAATACGTGGTATTGATCCCTCGCCAGTAATGGGAGGTGTTTGGCAACTGCGAGTCCGCAACACTTCTTCAACTGACACACGTTTAGATGTGTGGACATTAGATGACACTTCGTCAGTGTTTTTTACAGGTAAAAGTGTGAAGGATGCGGTCAAAATTGGTTCGCCGGGAGCCGCTAGCAGTGCAATTACCGTTGCCTCCTATACTACTAAAACTAAGTATACAGATATTGATAACCAAGTGCGAGAAATGGGGTTAGAATTGCATACTATTTCGGAATTCAGTAGTGAAGGGCCTCTACGCAATGATGGCCAAAAGCCCGATGTCGCAGCGCCCGGAGCAATGATTATTTCCACCCTTTCCGCCGATGCCAGTTTTGACCGCTCATCGATGATTAATTCCAAATTTGTGGTGCAGGCTGGTACGAGTATGGCGACACCCTTCGTTAGTGGGTTAGTGGCGCTGCTGTTGCAGCGAGATCCTAAACTTGATCCGGCTGCTGTGAAAGACTACCTACGTAAAAATAGTGCAATTCCCGGAAAAACCGCAGGCACATTTGATGACAAATGGGGCTATGGAGTGATTAATGCTTTAAATCTGTAATTAGACTGAGAAAAATGGATATTATTTCTGTACAAAGGTAGGCAATAATAACCGATAAATTTGATAAGTTAGGGTAGGCAGAAATTGTCTACCCTACTTACCAAGGAGTTGCTGATGAATTATCATAAACTAGATGCCGCTCTTGCTACAGCCCTGAATGACATTCAAGATTCAGAAGAAACTAATTTGGCAGTTTTTATCCACACTGAACCAGTTTTAGACTCGGCTGCAACTGCTGTTTTAGAAAGTTTAGGTGTCAGTGATGTTAGCAGTGGCAAAGATATTTTCACGGCAACACTGTCAGCCAATGCCATTTCCCAGTTGTCAGAGCAACCTTGGGTGAAATTTTTGAAGCGATCGCACCAATTACGTTTGGTTAATAAGAGAATCAATATAGGGAAGTTGGGCGTTTAATGGGTATTGCCTACCTTTTATACAGATAATTTTTTGCTGTTACTGTGAATCAGGTTTTGGTTTTTCTGGAAACTTACACTTCACTTGAATTTCCAGATTACTTTCAGCAGAGCCTTCGGTAATGTAAGGAATGCCGGCCTTCCCACCGAGCTTAATGCCAAATTTAAGGCTTACCTCCTCAATTTCAGCAGTGTTGAAGTCTTTAAAAGCACTAAGAGCATAGATAGTATAAGAGCGAATCATTTGCCGAGCTTGTTGCATCCGAGCGATCGCATCTGTTCGCACATCCTTGTATTCTATGCCATCATCGTCCTCCTCAATTTCCTGAGTTATTTCGGTGGCTGTGACGTTAATCTCAATCTGCTCAATCTCCCCATCTGCTTGGAAAAATAGTTGCTGCACTTCTGACATAAGCTACCTCAATTAAAGTTTTGTAACGGATCTGAATAAATTTCAGCTTGCTTGCAGAAAACTAACAGATGGTATTGTTTCTAATAACACAGCCATCATTGTGTCTGTCAAGATTATCCCGCATTTATCAACCCAAGGTATGTTAAATGGCACGATACGCGCTTGTTATTGGCATCGCTGAGTATCTCAGCCCATCATTACCGCGTTTGTCGAAGACTACAAATGATGCTGAAGCGATCGCGCAAATCCTAGAGCAATATGGTGATTTCCAGTCTGTACAAAGACTACCACAGCGTTGGAATAAAGATAAAAACGGCTATGAAATGGCAGCGTCAAAAGTTACTGGCGCTCAACTGGGCCAAGATTTGAGAACATTCCTGCTAGAGCAAGCAACTAATAATGAAGCGCTGATTTATTTTAGCGGACACGGTTTTACTATTTCCGACAACTTGAGACAACAAAAGGGATATTTGGCAAGTTCTGATTGTCAGATTGAATTTAAGGAAAACGAAAATGTTGAACAAAAATATGGCATTCCCCTGGATAGCCTTAACGACTTAATTCGAGCTTCGCAATTGAGTAGTTTAGTGATGCTACTCGATTGCTGTCATAGTGGCTATTTTCTGGAAAGACAGTTAATAGAAAGAACTCTTAACGCTTTCAGTTCGCAAAAAGATTATTACTTAATTACAGCTTGTCGCGGCTTTGAAAGTGCGGGAGTGATTAAAAGTGAAGAATACAGCATTTTCACAGGTGCAGTTGTTAAGGGATTGATGGCAGAAAATGTAGGTAGTAGTAGGCGAATAAGTGGCGATCGCTTGTTTGATTTTGTCAGCAACGAACTTAAAGGTTCCGTAGATCAAGCCTTTGCGCGTTGCTTGTTTATGGAATTAGTGCAGTTAGGTGAAGCTGGAGAAGTGACGCGGCGGCGTGCTAGCTGGGAGAGATTAGAAGTAGTTGCAGATTCTCCACAACAATTGCAACGGGTTGTAGGATTACTAGCAGGTTCTCAACAACGTTTAATTATCACTGATCAAAATACTGTAGAAGTTACTCATGAAGCACTTTTATCTGAGTGGAAATTATTAAATAGTTGGATTACTGAAAATCTGGAGAATATTCGTCTGAGTCGTTCTTTAGAGGAAGATTGCCAAGAATGGCTACAAAGATTTAATAAATTAGATGAAGCACTATTGACGGGTGCAAAGTTGGCTGTATTTTCTGAGTGGGTGAATAAGACTCAGCCAAGACTTACGCCATTGGAATCAGAATTTTTGCATAAAAGTTTGGAGAGACGCGATCACCAAAATCAGGCAGAATTAGAGCAAGCAAAAAAACTCCAACAGCAAGCAGAAGCCAAAGCCAAAGCTGAATCACAAAGAACTAGATTTGCGATCGCTTCTGCAACACTTATCATCTTATCTCTGGGATTGGGATTACAGCTACAACAAAAGATATCAGAGAAAAAACAAGGAGATGCGATTGCTTCTGTACTACTAGTTGAAAAATCTAAGCTACTTTTAGCTCAAAATAATCAGCTTGAGGCAATGATCGCAAGTGTCCAAGCGCTCAAGGAGTTGCAGCGTTTGGGTGGAGACAATTCTAAAGCACTCAATCAACTGAAAGTAGTAATTGACTCAGTGAAAGAGCATAATCGATTAGTAGATCATAAAAGTAGCGTTTGGGGCGTGAGTTTTAGTCCTGACGGTAAAATAGCCTCTTCTGGTTACAACACTCCAATCAAGATTTGGGATAAGAATGGCAAATTCTTATACGATCTTTTGCCTGGACATACTGATGGAGTTTGGAGTGTAAGATTTAGCCATAATGGAAAATTTCTAGCCTCTACAAGCCAAGATAAAACGTTCAAACTTTGGAATATAGACGCGAAAGAAAATAAACTGATAAAAACTTTTACAGGTCATAATGGTACTGTTTATGATGTTAGTTTTAGTCGAGATGATAAAATTATTGCTTCTGGTGATCGTGATGGAATCATAAAAGTTTGGTACACTGATATTCAAGAGAACCCACCTCAACCCATTCACACATTAAATATCGGGGAATTACTTAAAAAGGAGGGATATAATGTAAATAAACCACCTCGAGTTAACAGTCTAGACATTGATCCTAATGACAGTTCAAAAATTGCTTACGTTGATGATGATGGTAGTGTTAGAATTTGGGATTGGGAAAAAAAGGATACTCCCCCAGAAAACATTGGTACACATGGTAAAAGAGCTTTGCTTATAGTTAGATATAGTTTGCAGAGAAAAAACTTACTGGCTTCTGCCGATGAGGATGGTAATATATTTATCTGGAATACTAAAAATAAACAGAAAAAACCGATAGCAATAATCAAGAATGCTCACGCAAGTATAATATACGGCTTAGATTTTAGTCCTAATGGTAAAGTACTCGCTTCTGGCGGTGTTGATCAAACTGTAAAGGTGTGGGATGTAGATAAAGCTATTAATGGAGAAGGTTCTTTAATAGCAACTTTGAAAGGACACACTCTGCAAGTTAATCGGTTAGAGTTTAGTCGTGATGGCAATATAATTGCTTCTTCCAGTAATGATGGAACTGTAAGACTCTGGAAGTGGCAAAGCAGTTCTAGAAAAGATGTTACCCCCGAAGTGGAAAACTTGGTGAAATATAGCTGTAAATTTTTAGAAGAATATTTACAAACTAATAAAAATATACCAGATTGGTTTAATTACCAATCTGATATCTGCTCTTTTAAGGAAAAGTGAACAACTTAACTATTTAGAATGCTGTTTTAGCCGTCAATTTGATCCTTGATTCTTGCTTGGCTCTTTGGTAGTAATATCTTGAGGATCATTACCTCCAATATGTTCATTCTCACCTTGTGGAATCTCTGCTTTTTCTTCGTTTGTCTTTTTTTGATTATCTGTCTTAGAAGTGGAGCTTTTAACGTTCACCATATGTCTGTTACCCTGTTTTAAATATCTACTCTTAAGAAGTTAGCTTAATAGCTGGTTTTTAGCTAACTGTAAGTTAATACACTATAAAAACAATATTTTACGGATTACACATAGAACTTTTTTAGATTTATTTTTATAATGAGGTTTATTACAGACTATTTACCTCTTTTCCTTCTAAGCTGTCTCACAGAGATAAAATTTTGCGCGAGGGTGGTCTAGTCGAAACTTCCTACACTTTTCACCTAAATTAATACAAATGTTCTATTAATCTCCTTATCAGCCGCACCATCCATACACTACCAGCATTCTGTAAAATTCATTCTAAAGAATCAGGTGATCCCCCTTACCTGTGGTGGCAGACAGTCCTAAACTGAAGATGAGAGTTGAAAGGCAGCTGGGAGAAATTTTGTGAAAAAAGTTTTATCAATCATTCTTGGTGGTGGCGCGGGTACTCGGCTTTACCCCCTAACCAAACTCCGCGCTAAACCAGCAGTACCAGTAGCGGGGAAGTACCGCCTAATCGATATCCCTGTTAGTAACTGCATAAATTCCGAAATATTCAAAATCTACGTCCTGACACAATTCAACTCAGCTTCCCTGAATCGCCATATCGCCCGTACCTACAACTTTACTGGCTTCAGCGAGGGCTTTGTGGAAGTGCTAGCCGCACAGCAAACGCCAGAAAACCCCAACTGGTTCCAAGGTACAGCCGATGCTGTCCGTCAGTATCTATGGCTGTTGGAAGAATGGAATGCAGAGGAATATCTGATCCTCTCAGGAGATCACCTCTACCGCATGGATTACCGCTTATTTATCCAGCGCCATAGAGAAACGAAGGCTGATATCACTCTCTCAGTTATCCCCATAGACGAGCGCCGCGCCTCAGATTTTGGTTTAATGAAAATTGACGATTCTGGTAGGGTTGTTGACTTTAGCGAAAAACCTAAAGGCGAAGCCCTAACCAAAATGCGCGTCGATACCAGTATCCTGGGATTGACAAAAGAACAAGCCAAATTACAGCCCTACATTGCCTCAATGGGGATTTATGTCTTTAAAAGAGATGTTTTGATCAAGTTGTTGAAAGAATCTTTAGAACGGACGGATTTTGGTAAAGAAATTATTCCAGATGCTTCTAAAGATTACAACGTTCAAGCTTATCTATTTGATGACTACTGGGAAGATATTGGAACAATTGAGGCATTTTATCAAGCAAATTTAGCACTGACTCAGCAACCCCAGCCACCCTTTAGCTTCTACGATGAAGAAGCACCAATTTATACCCGCCCGCGTTACTTACCTCCGACTAAACTTTTAGATTGCCATATCACAGAATCAATTATTGGCGAAGGTTGTATTCTGAAAAATTGCCGCATTCAACATTCAGTATTAGGAGTGCGATCGCGGATTGAATCTGGCTGTATCATCGAAGAATCTTTGCTCATGGGTGCAGATTTTTACCAACCTTCTGTTGAACGCCTATGCAATGTAGAAAAAGGTAGCATTCCTGTAGGTATTGGTACTGACTCAATTATTCGCGGTGCCATCATCGATAAAAACGCCAGTATCGGGCATGATGTCAAGATTATCAATAAAGATAACGTCCAAGAAGCTGACCGCGAAAGTCAAGGTTTTTACATCCGCAGTGGTATCGTTGTCGTGTTGAAAAATGCTGTAATTCCCGATGGAACAATCATTTAAGAGTTAGGAGTTAGGAGTTAGGAGTTAGGAGTTAGGAGTTAGGAGTTAGGAGTTAGGAGTTAGGAGTTAGGAGTTAGGAGTTAGGAGTT
>NZ_JBALDZ010000091.1:0-47077 GCF_036917155.1 Nostoc sp.
TTTTTTGATCTTTTTCTTCTGGACTCATGCTTGAACACTACCATCTTTCTTCCCTCATGGGAATATTCCTGACATTCCTACCTGGGCAGTTACCAAAATTCTAAGAAAGACCTGTTACTTGGGTTGCTATGTGGGTATAGCTTGACGAAGATAAGTCAGGACTTGTACAGAGAAAACGCTAGTGTGAGAGTGGGATTAAGCAATATCTATCGAGATATTGAAACTTTGACAGGAGAACCAAACAATAGCGTTAAGTCAAGTAACCTTATTTACATTCTAGAGAGACATGGATATCGCAGAGGTGTTGCTGTATCTAGTACCGAAAGCAACTCTATCCCCCACAATCTGCCATCACCAACCTACACAGAATTTATTGGGCGTGAGGCAGATATGAAAAAGCTACTGGAACGCCTTTCGCCAGAGCATGGCGCTCACATGATTACGGTACATGGCATTGGTGGCGTAGGGAAAACGGCGCTGGTGCTAGCAGCAGCTTACGTGTGTTTAGAAGCTAGTAACGAAAACAGTTCTGATGCACCGAAATTTGATGCAATTATTTTCACTTCGGCCAAACAACAGGAATTGATTCCCGATATGATTTTGCAACGGCAGCAAGGACAGCATAACCTGCGCGAGATTTTTCGGGTAATTGCCAATGCCTTAAACGACTCTAGAATTATTCAATCTCCTCCCAACGATCAATTTGAGCGTGTACGCCAATGTCTTTCTAAACAGCGAACGCTTCTGATAGTGGACAACATGGAGACTATAGAGGATAGGGATGAGGTTATAGAATTCCTATACAATTTGCCCATTTGCGTCAAAGTAGTAATTACTACCCGCGAACGAATTGCCCTGCTGCCAATCAGTCTGCGAAACTTGCCCTTGAACGATGGTTTACAGTTGATTCAGCAACAAGCTGAAGAAAAAGGTATAACTATCCAAGATGAAGACTCTAGCTTGCTCTACGATCGCACTGGGGGAATCCCTCTCGCTATTGTCTACGCACTCGGTCAAGTATCGAGTGGCTACTCTTTGAACTTCGTATTGGAGCAGTTAGCCTCTGCTAAAGGCGATGTGGCTCGTTTTTGCTTTGAGAAATCAGTGCAAGATACCAAAGGACAGCCACCACACAAGTTACTCATGTCACTGGCAATTTTTCCTGACTCTCCGATCCAATCTGCTGTGTCTGAAGTTGCTGGACTGACATCTGATCCTGATTCCGTTAGTAATGGCTTGGTACGTTTGCAGCAACTCTCGTTAGTGAATCTGAAGCCAGAGACTAAGCGATACGAGATGCTCTCTCTGACTCGTGAGTATGCTTTAGCACAATTAGCCGCTTACCCAGATTTTGAAAGGGAAGCACGGAGGCGCTGGGTGAGATGGTATCTAGATTTTGCCTACAGTTACGGTGGAGAAGATTGGGAAAAATGGATACATTACAACAGGTTAAAGGAAGAGGAAGGAAATCTACGGGCAGTACTTTATTGGTGTAAAAACCAAGACCACTATGCAGAAGTTAGGGATTTGTGGTTGCTCTTAAACCACTACGCCAATCTCTATGCTTATTGGAACGATCGCCTTGATTGGTTGCAATGGCTGATAGAACAATCAGAACGACGTGGTGAATGGTCATCTTTGGTGAAATTCATGATTCGCAAAACCTGGCTGCTAATTCGGGAGTGTTCACCCCAAAGTCTCACACAAGCAGACGAAATATTGCAGCGGGCATGGGTTTTACGTGACCGTGCAGATTCATGCGTTCAAGCTGACTTAGCCGAAAGTATGGCTAGACTGCGAATCAGACAGAATAATTATACAGATGCACGGCACTGGCTAATGGTAGAAGAAAAATTGGTGATTGAGGCAAATCTAGACGAGCGACAGCACATCCGCTATTTTATTCCTGTTCTTTATCATCGGGCTGAAATCTTTTATTCAGAAGGTGAATATTTTTTAGCAAAGAAGCTATTTCAAGATGTAATGAAAAGTGCAGAAAAAATTAATTGGCATCGGGTGATTAATTCTGCTCAAAATTGGCTTGCTGATATTGCCATCGAACAAGGCGATCGCGATGAAGCTCAAAAGCTATTAATTAAAGGCTTAACTGTCGCCGAAAGTAGCAATAATAAACGGCGTCTGGCTCGTTATCAACGTTCTCTTGCCCGCTGGGAAAAAAAGTGGGGAAGTGTCCAGAAAGCCTGCCAATTATCAACTCAGGCTATTAATAGTTTTGAACACTTGGGAATGACAAGGGATGCAGAGGAGATGCAAACTTTACTTGATTTCCCATAATTATCTACAAACAACGCATTTCCAGTTGTCTTCTAATATGGCTGCTGCCCAAATTAGGCAATGGGTTACACCTCGCCGCCAGCGATCGCACTTCTAAATTTTTTATTCATAACAAGATGTGTTGTTTGTCAATAACATGTAATATAACTTAGTTAAACTTGGGCGATCGCTATTATTTTCCCCACGTCCTTCTCAAGGAGTTTCTGAGGATGATTCTGAGCAATATTTTGTGGTACCGTTTAATTGGTCTAAGGTATTCATTAATGAGTCATCCCGTAGTATGGGGTGTCTGCTTTGGGAATTCACAATATCATCAAAAATTTCCAGATCCTCAAGAACCTCTGATGCAGACTGATATCGCTGTTTGAAATCATCCAGCACCATTTTACTGAGAATCTTAGCTAGGGAGTGGCTCACCTGAGTGCGCTCGCTCCATTTAATCTCCCCATCAGCATCTCTACCTAACTCACGGGGGGCTACACCTGTCAAGGCTTTAATTCCAACCATACCGACTGCATAGATGTCACTACTGTAGTGTGGACGCCCAAAACATTGTTCGCTTGGTGCGTAACCCTGAGTACCAATGCCAATGGTAAAAGGCGTTGACTCTTGATCATCAAGCGGTTTGATAGTTACTTCTTTGACAGCACCAAAGTCAATCAATACCAATTTACCGTCTGAGTGTCGCCGGATAATATTGCTGGGTTTGATATCCCGGTGAATCACGTTGTTTTCATGGACAAATGTTAATGTTTGCAATAAATCCCTGACAATTTTGATCGCCGCAATTTCTTCAATTACCCTACCTGTTAGCAATTCCTGATTTAAAGGATGACCGATTATCTGTTCTTGGACTAAATAAAATTCTTCGTCTTCTTCAAAATACGCCAAAAGTTGAGGGATTTGTGGGTGTGTTCCCAATTTTTCTAGTGTTTGTGCCTCTGAGTTAAATAAACGTCTCGCAAGTTGCAACCCTTCTGATTTAGTGCTGGCTGGTTTTAGTTGTTTGACAACACATCGCGGATTCCCAGGACGTTGAGTATCTTCAGCAATGTAGGTTTCGCTAAATCCACCGGAACCGAGAACTTTAACAATTTTGTAGCGTCGAGCCAGAACTTTGCCTGATAAGGCTAAATCTCTTTGCTGGATTAAGTCTTGGAAGTCATCTTGTTGGCTGATAATCTCTTGGACAATGGGGGAAGTTTTATACTTCTGAAAAATATCTACTAATTGGCGTTTTCTGATGCTTTCCCTCACCACAGAGGTTCCTAAGTAGCAAAATCCAGTCATTGCGATCGCAATCATTGGTACAGTAGTGGGAAAAATTAACTGACCATAGACAAATAACCCATAGCTAATTCCTCCCCAACTGCCAGATAAGGCAAGGCTATAGAGAAATCTATTGATACTACGCTTGCGTCTGCTAATCATCAAGGCTGTACTGCCAACTAGCATTAGCACAAACAAACCTTGCAATGGTAAATTGTTAATTCCTGGGGCGATCGCTTTACCTTTCATCAAAGTTGCGATCGCATTGGCATGAATTTCCACGCCGGACATGGGTTCAGTACTTTTGCTCGCAACGACTGGATAATAATCATTGTTTAACTTATCTGTTGCACCGATAAGCACGATCTTGTCTTTGAAGAACTTTCCCTGCTGTAAATAGGTGTTCCAGTTTTCCGGATCTAATACGTGCCAAAAGGGTATTTGCTCAAATGTACCCGCAGGCCCCCAAAAATAAATGCGATCGCCCTTTGTCCGGGGATAATTTACTTGTGCTGCCCTAAGTGCTGCTTCATCAAAGGAGAGTCGCTCCTTGGTAAATAAATTATCTTCACCTAATAACTTAGGAAACTCACTCGCTAATCGATGAACTTTTCCATCTACTTCTAAGGGAAAATTAACTGAGCCAATAGACACTGATCCGGTGCGAAACATTTGGTGTGGGTCTGTTAGCTGCATAAAAGACCCTTGGTGCGTCTGGGAACTTTCGTAGATGGCTGCTAAGGTAACTTTACTGCCATATTTTTGCAATACGGCTTGGAATTGGCGATCGTCCGTAGCTCCATAGCTGCTAGTTGTATCAAAAACAATATCTAACGCTACAGAGCGGGCACCTGCTTGGATTAATTTTGTGATTACCTGGGAGTATGCAGCACGTTGATAAGGATAAGATTTCAGTGTTTCTAGGTAGGCATACTGTTTCGGATCTGTTTTATAGTACTGTTCGGGAACTGATATTGACTGATCGTCTATTGCTAAAATTACAATGTCTTCTGGAGGCAAAATCGGCCCACGCAGTTGAAAAAAGCTAGAAAGCACCTGATTATCCATCAATTGAACCAATTCCCACCCAGAAGCACTCAGCAGTGCTGCCCCGATTGCCCAACTGCCAGCTAGGAGATGACCTAAGCGCACCATCCACCTGGATTGGCGAGCCGATGCTGTCGAAGTTACTTTTGTCGGTTTACTTGACAGTCTATTGGCAGCAGAGACATAGTTTTTAGTTAAGGTAGATGTAGGTTCTTCTGCCATGTCGTGTTACTGATTGATTTAAGTCCAACACTTTTATTTATTCAGACCACGTTTTAGTGTAAGCACATTGAAATAAGACTTAAATGACAATCTTATACATTTGTAAAGTATCTTCTATCGATCAACAAACTTTTATTGGCAGAGCTAGCCCCCAAGAGATTTCTACTCAAGCACTACCTAATTTATTCTTTTTGGATTGAGTGAGTTACAAGTAGTGATTGTCTCACAGATCGGAGCCGGATATACTCTGCCTCTGCATTTAGTTGTGGCAAGATTTTACCATAACCTAACCAACAGCTACGCTCTAAACTGGGCGCTCTACCCAAGTCTGTCTTCTGTCTCTAGCGCAATGTTGTTAATCTCCACAAAGCCTATCCTGATACTGACAGCTTTACTTACAGATAAGCATTAACTTATATCCTACCCTAAGCTTATGCTATACCTCTTTAGGAGTAAACTTTAATGTTATGCAGTGATGAATGCTGTTACTTAGTCAATTTTATTGGTAGATTTCGATCGCAGGGTAGCTCTTGTAGTGCTGGAGGTGAATAAGGTTAGCACCCAGGATCTCAACTCCAATGTTGCAGGCGTTTTTATGCCTTGAAAGAGGTAGGATAAAAGCTATAGATAAAGAGCTACTTTATAGATATTAGCAAACAAGGCATTTGAAAATTGCTATAATCTATTGTTCCATCTAAATTCATTTATATTATTAGGTGTAAATTTGTATGGGTTCTCCAATGAATCGTCTGTCTATTTTTGTAGACGGAAACAATATGTTCTATGCTCAACAAAAAAATGGCTGGTTTTTTGACCCACGGCGCGTCTTAGAATACTTCAAACATGAGCAATCTGAAACAACATTAATTAATGCATTCTGGTACACTGGCTTAAAAGACCCACAAGATCAACGAGGTTTCAGAGATGCTCTCATTAGTCTAGGATATACAGTCAGGACTAAAATTCTGAAAGAATATTATGATGATACATCCGGTCGCTACTCGCAAAAAGCGAATTTAGATATTGAAATTGTTGTAGATATGTTTAATACAGTAGACCAGTATGACCGAGTAGTATTATTCAGTGGCGATGGAGATTTTGAACGAGCAATCGAACTATTACGCTCAAAAAATACACATATTACGGTAGTATCAACTGAAGGAATGATCGCTAGAGAGCTGCGGAATGCTACCGATAGATATATAGATTTAAATGATATCAGAGATCAAATAGAAAAAACCGAAGGTTAGTATCCTTAGCAATTATTTACAAAAGTAAGAGTAAAAGAAAAACTAAGGTTGAAGATATATTAAGCCACAAGTAAACACTAAACAACAAACGGCAAATGACCAACCAAACAGATCGAATCATCATTTTTGATACGACATTGCGAGATGGAGAGCAGTGTCCGGGAGCGACTTTGAATATAGACGAGAAGCTAGTTATTGCCAAACAATTAGCACGTCTGGGTGTAGATGTCATTGAGGCAGGGTTTGCCTTTGCTAGTCCTGGGGATTTTGAAGCAGTCAAGAAAATTGCTCAAATTGTCGGGACAGAAAAGGGCCCGGTAATTTGTAGTTTGGCAAGAGCAATTAAAGCAGACATTGAAGCGGCTGCCGAAGCATTAAAGCCAGCAGTTAATGCCAGAATTCACACATTTATTTCGACTTCTGATATTCATTTAGAGTATCAATTGCGGAAGTCACGGGCAGAAGTGCTAGCGATCGCCGAAGAAATGGTAGCTTATGCCAAGTCCTTCATGACAGATGTAGAATTTTCGCCGATGGATGCGGCCCGTACCGATCCAGAATTTTTGTACCAAGTTTTAGAGGGTGCGATCGCAGCTGGTGCAACAACAGTTAATATTCCCGATACTGTGGGTTACACTACCCCTAGCGAATTTGGAGCCATCATTAAGGGCATCATCGACAATGTTCCCAACATCGACCAAGCGATTATTTCCGTTCACGGTCATAATGATTTAGGCTTGGCAGTTGCTAACTTCTTAGAAGCCGTGAAAAATGGCGCACGGCAACTAGAATGTACCATCAATGGCATTGGCGAACGTGCTGGAAATGCTTCATTAGAAGAATTAGTAATGGCGTTGCATGTCCGACGACAATATTTTAACCCCTTCTTGGGAAGACCGGAAGATTCTCAAGAATCCCTGACAAATATCGACACCCGACAAATTTACAAAACCTCACGCTTAGTTTCTAATTTGACGGGAATGTTGGTACAACCAAATAAAGCGATTGTAGGGGCCAATGCCTTTGCCCATGAGTCTGGGATTCACCAAGATGGTGTGCTAAAAAACAAGCTAACCTACGAAATTATGGATGCCCAATTGATTGGCTTGTCAGACAATCAAATAGTTTTGGGCAAACATTCCGGTAGAAATGCTTTCCGCACTCGGTTGAAAGAATTGGGCTTTGAACTGTCGGATACTGAATTAAATAAAGCCTTCGTCAGATTCAAAGACGTAGCAGATAAAAAGAAAGAAATTTCTGATTGGGATTTGGAAGCGATCGTTAACGATGAAATCCAACAAGCACCCGATTTATTCCGGGTAGAGTTAGTGCAAGTTTCCTGTGGTAGCAATGCTTGTCCCACTGCTACAGTCACTCTGCGTACTCCAGAAGGCGAAGAATTAACTGACGCTGCGATCGGTACTGGGCCAGTGGATGCAGTTTATAAGGCCATCAATCGGGTGGTGAATGTGCCCAACGAGTTGATTGAGTTTTCTGTGCAGTCAGTAACAGCCGGTATTGATGCCATTGGCGAAGTGACGATTCGTTTACGTTATGAATCTAAAGTGTTTTCTGGTCATGCAGCGAACACAGATATCATCGTGGCATCCGCGCAAGCTTATGTAAATGCGTTGAATAGGTTGTATGCTTCTTTGCAAACTCAACAAAAGCCAGAGGAAGTAACTGCACAGAAAGTCTGAGATCGGTTCTGTCAAACTGCCCATTTTTAGCATCAGCTAAAAAACTCCTCCCCAAAGTTTGGGGAGGGGTTATCTGCGAGTTCCAAAAATTAGTTGGAAATTATGCTGACAGAAAAACGGGATTTACAATGCCCCTACCCAGTACCCATTCAAAAGAGAATTCCTATAAACAATAAATTTCAGTTGAATGTACATCACTACCCAGAAAGAGGAATTTAGCTATGCTTACATCAATGCGATCGCCTCTGCTGCGGGTTATTCATTTCAAATAGCACCCAGACCATTAGATTTAGTGGGGGTTGATATAACCATTACAGGACTTCTTTCAACTGAAAATCAAACCACTGTCACTGTTTATCTACCCCGTCAAAATATTTTCAGTGTTGAAGCGCTGATTGCTCTAATGCAACAAATTGCTAGCGGAGAACCAATATGATAGTTACCAAGCCCCTTCGGGGCGGGAACAGGGAACTCTTAACAGGGAACAGAAAAAAAATTAGCCCCGAATACAGGGTTTAAAGCCCCTAAATTTATTTATGAAAAGAGATAAAAATATTTGAAACGAGATGGCGTCAGCCACGATGTTTCAATGTGTCCTTGTACAAATCCCCTGATTTTAATTATGGGGATTTCCCTGTTGCCTGTTGCCCGTTCCCTGTTCCCTTTTAACGTGCGTGACCCGAATATCCTCTCTAATTTAGACCCTCAGAAATTAACATCCTATCTACAAGCACAGGGGTGGTATCAAGAGAGTCAGGTTGGCAATAAAGAATCAGTTTGGATTAAAACAACTGATTTTGGTGAGGAATTTGATATTACCTTACCTCTCAATCCCGGAATCAGGTCTTATGCGCTGCGGATGGCTGAGATTTTGTCAATTCTAGAAAAAGTTGAAGTCCGCTCTCAGTTAGAGATTTTGAGCGATCTGATTACAACAATCCCGAATACTGAAATCCAGGGGATAGTGATTCG
Organism: Nostoc sp.; assembly: GCF_036917155.1. Taxonomy (GTDB): domain Bacteria; phylum Cyanobacteriota; class Cyanobacteriia; order Cyanobacteriales; family Nostocaceae; genus Nostoc. The sequence goes on from NZ_JBALDZ010000091.1 coordinate 8,756, forward strand.
ACTAACAGAACGAAATCATCCAGGCAATGTTACAATTATTGGCTTTGTTGTGAGCAAGCCCCGCCAAATCCATCTTTTTTTAAGTGAATCTGAATACAATTTGGCTCTGAGTGCTTATCATCAGAGGTTGCCAGTCGTTTGTAGTGGGGATTTAATTAAGGAGAATGACACTTTTGTGCTGAAAAAAACTACTAGCTTTGCTTTAGATGATACTTTGACCGAGCGAGCAGCAGTCTAAAAAATTACAGGCAGAATCACAAGCTGGAAATTAATCATGGTATTAATGTTTGCACAGTAGTAGCTGCTGTATTAACAGAAGGTGTAAACCCAGCTAGTTTACCCAACTTTTGGGGTACAAAGTCCGTTTCTTTGCTATTTTGAACCTCAGATAAGTAGCAATCTCGCACCGCCAACAACAAGCCTTTGATAGCATCTTGTCCGCCTGTTTTGACTAAATCATCTGCCTTTTTGAAAAAATGCGATCGCCATTTGCCATCGTTATTGCCATATAATTCTATTAAATACCAACCTGCAAGATACTCGGCTAAAGGGTCAAGACAAAAACGGATTCTGTCTTTAGCAGAACCGATAGTTTGAATCAGGTGCAGGCGCTTTTCCAGATAACTGAGGTGTGCTTCGGGGTCATCAATACCCAAATCTGCTAATGCAACAATAGCATCTCCACGCTTGGCGGTTCCTGGTTGATAACTTTGCTGCAAGCATTCCCAGGCGATGGTTTTGGCAATTTGATGAACAGTGTGGTCATCAAATTGATTGTCTGTAACATCACGATTCAGTTCATTGATGTAACCCAGCATCAAATTCGGAATATTCTCTGGCAACGCAGAAATATTAGATGCAACCTCCCTACTGGCGATTAACTGTTCAGCATAAAGTTTAGCCAGCAAGACAGTGATATTATTTTGACCTACCATCAGAGAAAGGCGGTTACAAGCGTCAAAAAATTCTTGGTCAGTAAAGCGATCGCGTTTACCTCGCTGCATGAGATAAGCTTCCATAAAGGACGATAGTTTATTAGCCTCAATCCGCAAGGGTTTAATTATCGTCTTATTAACCCGCCCCAGCTTTTCCTCAATTCGGGAAGTAATCACCAACGCATTCACTGGAAACTCAGGCGACTCCGGCTCAATTGCTTCTCGTGTCGTGGCATTCATTTCTGAGAAACGGTCTACAATTACTAGAATGCGTTTCTTTCTTAACAAACGTAACAGTAACTCTTGACAAATTGGCTCTGGTTCATCAATTAAAGCTTGCAACTGTCCTCTGATAGCTTCTAAAAGCGGCAACTTACCTTCAGTTACCCGAAATTCTTCTTCCAAAAGCACAGGTAACATCAAATGTTTGCAGAGTTGTTGGTCTTCATCCTCAGCCATTGCCCACCCAGCGATTCGACACGCTAAACTGGTTTTACCTACACCCCCTTCCCCACCAATTACTAGGCAGCTACGTTGTTTCTCGAAAGTTGAGTGCAAATTCTCATTCATCAGTTGGGGAACTGTTGTACCATCCAGAACAACGGGAATGGGAATGTAACAGGCGCGACTGCTAACTGTATCCTTTTTGGGAAATTGTTCGCGGGCTGCTTTGATATATTTAGCTCCCCACGCATCTAATACTCTGGGATGGTAATGAAACCAGCCAACGAATAGCACATATCGCAGAGGTACATTAACGCTGATAAATGGTAGGGAAAAATCTGTGTAGGGTTTGAGGGCGTTGTTAATTTTCAACAACCATAAAGGGGCTAATCGCAAGAGAATTAACCACACGGAAGGTAATAATATCAGGTAGGCGGCAATTCCCATACACTTAGATTGTAATCTAACTGTGAATGCGGGTTAGCGATGTCTGCGACGGGCTACGCCTACGCACTGCTTTGTCCCCGCTTTGCTCAAGCTTGATTAGCATTTGGATTTAAACGCATCATGATTTTCTCTGGTTCAGTCAAATTTTTAAACCCATAACGCCGATAAAGTCCATGAGCATCTCTTGTACCTAACATCCACCTTTGAACATCTTGCAATTCTGGATATTCCAAAATATATTCTACAAACCATTTTCCTAAACCCTGTCCTCGGTAAGGCTCCAAAATAAAAACATCTTTTAATAACGCAGAAGTCGCATAATCAGTGATGACTCTCGCAAAGCCAACTTGTTGTTCGCCTTCATACAATCCAAAACATAAAGAATTTTGTATTGATTTTTCTACAATCGCTAATGGGATGTTTTCAGCCCAATAAGAAGTTTGTAAAAAATTATGAATTATTTTAATATTTAATTTAGACTTATCGGTGTTGATGTAAAATCTATGCTTTAACTCTTCGTTCATATCTTATTTAAGAATTTGAAAAATAATAATTAATTATAATTCATTCTTGCGTTCATACCAATTCTCTGTAAAGCAAAAAAAAATTGTAGGTCGGGTGGAGGCTTTGCGTAACCCAACATCTTGATATATGTTGGGTTGCGCTCTGCTCCACCCAACCTACCTAACTTGGTACGAGAAAGGTAAATATCGATGGTTATGGGTAGTGGCTACAAACAAAATACAATTGCGGTTTACCACATTGGTAGTCATTGCCAGGAAGGGCGATTACGCCTGAATACTTACGGCATTTCTGGGATGGTTAGTTACCAATCAATAATTGCTTTTGATGTAGCAATGCTGTTAGAATATAGATAAGAATATTAATTATATAAAGCTAAAAAATATGTACATCCAAATCAAACCCGAACTAGAGCAATTTATTCAGGCACAGATTGCAAGTGGTAGATTTACTAATGCAGATGATGTCATCAATGAAGCCTTTAAACTGTTACAAGAAAGAGAGCAGCGACTTGAAGAATTACGGCAAAAAATTTCTGTAGGAACTGAACAAATTTCTAAGGGACAAGTAACTGACGGCGAAGTTGTATTTGCCAGATTACAAGAAAAAATTCGTCTAATTGCTGAGGAGTCCTCTGAATGAGTAATTATTCACTTTCAGATGCAGCAATTCGAGATTTAGATGAAATTTGTGAATATATTGCTCGGAGTAACTCAAGAGCAGCCAGTAAACTTTTTGATGACTCGCGTTATTTGTAATCCGCGTGGTTATCCAGATGAACCAAATAATTACTTTAATCCAGGATTATCAGTGGAGATTTAATAAATATAGCAATCCGATTTTATTTTTGAAAAAATCTAAGTTTAACCTCCAGATAACGCTGCAACGTCCCTAAGTCACTGTTACCAGTAATTATCCATAAAAGTAGCCGAAGAACCAAAAATAATAATAACTATCAATACTGTTCAGTTAAGGCAAGAGACGCGATGAATCGCCGTCTCTACAATCATCAGTCTTTTGTAGAGACGGCGATTTATCGCGTCTTTGTGATGATTTATCGCGTCTTTGTGATGATTTATCGCGTCTTTGTGATGATTTATCGCATCTTTTAGCGATCTAAAATTTTTATTGAAAAACCTTAAACGAACCGTATTGTAATAACTATAATTCATTCTTGCCGTCAGCGGGTTGCAACCTAAGATGATGAAATTACTGAACCATTAGCTGGATAACAAAGGCTATATTCATTGTTCAAGGATATGGGTGCATCTACCATTGATTATGAATCAGCCTACAACAAAATCTTGGCAAGAAGTCCTCGCTGCTTTTAAAAAAATCTGGGGTTATGAAGATTTTCGTCCGCCACAGGGAGAAATTGTCAGTAGTTTATTATCACAAAAAGATGCGCTGATTATTATGCCCACAGGTGGCGGGAAGTCGATTTGTTTTCAACTTCCCGCACTGCTACAAACAGGATTAACTTTGGTAGTTTCGCCCTTGGTGGCGCTGATGGAAAATCAAGTACAGGAACTACGAGAAAGCCACCAAAAAGCAGCTCTTTTGCATAGTGAATTATCTTCATCTCAACGCCGTGCAACGCTGCAAGCTTTAGAACGCCAACAGCTAAGATTACTATACTTGTCACCAGAAACTTTACTAAGTGTGCCAGTGTGGGAAAGATTATGTCACCCGCAATTGCAAATTAATGGTTTGATTTTAGATGAAGCCCATTGTTTGGTGCAATGGGGTGATATTTTTCGCCCAGCTTATCGCAGATTAGGGGCGGTGCGTCCGGCATTGCTCAAATCAAAACCACCAGGAACAAAAATTAGTATCGCCGCTTTTACTGCTACTGCTGACCCCTCAGCCCAAAAAATTATTCAAACAGTTTTACAATTACAGCAACCAGAGATTTTTCGCTTGAATCCCTACCGTCCGAATTTGCATCCCAGCGTTCGCATCGCTTGGACACCACGAGGTAGGAAACAACAATTATTAAAATTTATTCAAAATAGACCGCAACAATCAGGATTAGTTTATGTGCGGACTAGGCGAGATAGCGAAAATTTAGCCCAATGGTTAGCAGAGATGGGTTATGCAACAGCTGGTTATCATGCGGGATTAGGTGCAACCGAACGCCGTGCAGTAGAAGCAAGTTGGTTAAGTGGTAAAATGCCCTTTGTTGTGTGTACCTGTGCGTTTGGTATGGGGATTAATAAATCGGATGTTCGTTGGGTGGCACATTTTCACGCGCCACATCTGCTATCTGAATATGTGCAAGAAATTGGCCGGGCTGGAAGGGATGGGAAACCAGCCCAAGCATTGACATTGGTGAGTGAACCTACGGGGTGGTTAGATTCAGGGGATAAACAAAGACAGGAGTTTTTTCAAGAACAAATGCGATCGCAACAACAAATAGCGCAGCAACTTGTGAAAAAATTACCAAAACAGGGAGAAGTGAATGCAGTAACTCGACAATTTCCTGAAGGTGCTACGGCACTAGCTTTACTCCACAGCAGTGGTCAGCTAAACTGGCTTGACCCTTTTCATTACACCATTGGGCAAAAAGCCGGAAATCAGCCACCGACGCAATTACACGCCGCTAAACAAATGCATCAATATCTGACTACAAAGCAGTGTCGTTGGCAATTTTTGTTAAACGCCTTTGGTTTTGACAAAGAAGCAGCTAACTTGCGTTGCGGACATTGCGATAATTGCTGTTAACTAACAGTACGTTTCATCGGAATTTCTATCCAGAACTCACAGCCCTTACCAGCTTCAGAAACACACTTGATATTACCGCCATGTTTTTCTACAATAATTTGGTAGCTAATAGATAACCCCAAACCAGTACCGTGTCCAGGTTGTTTGGTGGTAAAGAAAGGTTCAAAAATGCGCGATCGCATCGTCTCTGGAATTCCACAACCATTGTCAGCAATCCAAATCAGAATCGTATTCTCTTCTATGATTTCTGTACGAATCCAAATTTTTGGATTGTCAATTATTTTCCCACTAGTTGCTGAGTTCTCCAGTGCATCGATCGCATTGCTGAGAATATTCATAAACACCTGATTCATCTGGGCTGCATAGCAGACTACTGGGGGCAGTTCACCATATTGTTTAACTACCTCAATTGCAAAAGAATTAGTCTCTGGTTGCAGTCGATGTTGTAAAATTAGCAAAGTACTGTCGATGCCTTCATGAATATCTACTGCCTTCATTCCTGTTTCGTCAAGTCGAGAAAAGCTTCGTAATGACAAGACTAATTGAGAGATTCGATCTGCCCCTATCTTCATTGAAGTCAGAATTTTAGGGAAGTCATCACTAATGAAATCTAAATCTAATGCTGCTACTTGCTTTTGAATTTCTCCTGTTGTTTTAGGATACTGTTTTTGATAAAGGTGTAGTAATTTCAATAAATTTTCGGCATGTTCTGTAACATAAGTGATGTTGCCATAAATAAAACTAATCGGGTTATTAATTTCATGTGCTATACCAGCAACTAACTGCCCTAAGCCTGCCATTTTCTCACTTTGAATTAACTGGCTTTGAGTGTGCTGTAATTCTTTAAGAGTCTGTGTGATTTCTTCTTTTTGACGTTGAGTCTGTTCGAGTAATTCCGCTTGCTGAAGTCCTACCCCTAACTGAGTACCAATTTGCATCAGCAAATCTACTTCATCTTCTTGCCAATCACGGGGTTTGATATTTTGATAAGCTGCTAGTAATCCCCAAAGTTTCTCACCCTGAAAAATCGGCACAATCATATATGCCCTAGCCTCCATTAGCTCGATTAGGGCAATATAAGGAATAGAATAATCGGTACTGTAAATATCCTTAATAACAAGAGTTTTACTATTAGCAAAATCTCCGCCTTGGATTTCTTGCAAGTAATTACTGGCGTAGGTGTAGCCCGTCATAGACATCGCAGGTACAATTTCCTTGACTGCTGTCCAACCTTGGGCTAGGGACTCAGCAACAAATTCCCCACTCCAATCAGCCCCGAATCGATAGATTGTCACTCGATCGACTTCCAATAGCCGCCGGACTTCTTCTGTACTGGTAGCAAAGATGGTGTCAATATCAAGAGACTGGCGAATTTTCTCCACTGTTGTGGCTAAAGCCTTCTCCCTTTGGGCTGCTTTCCGTTCTCGTTCGGCGGCTTTAGCCAGTTTTTGGGCTTGCACCTGCATCTGTTTCAAGGACTCAGCTTGCTGTAATGCTACCCCCAATTGAACGCCAACTTGTGCTAGCAAATTGATTTCTTCATCTTGCCAATAACGGGGCTGGGAATTTTGATAAGCTACTAGCAATCCCCACAGCTTTTCGCCCTGAGAAATTGGGACAAAAACTTCATTACGTGCATACTTACCTGCTTTCGTTCCCTGGACAAGAACGCGTTCGGTCAATGGCTGCGGCTTAACCACTGGTGTCCAACCATCAACAATAGAATCAGCCACAAATTCGCCACTCCAATCAGGATAGAAGCGATAAATTGCGACTCGTTCTACTTCCAATAGCCGACGGACTTCTTGAGTAGTGGTTTTAAAGATGGCTTCAATATCAAGAGACTGACGAATTTTTTCTACAGTATTCGCCAGCGCCCTTTGCCTTTCAGCAGCTTTGCTGATCTCTGCGGCTTGAATCTGCATTTGTTGGATAAATTCTGCTTGCTGCAAAGCTACACCTAATTGGGTGCCCACTTGGGTAAGCAAGTAAACTTCATCTTTTTGCCAATCACGGGTTCTAGCATTCTGATACACTGCTAGTAGCCCCCAGAGCTTTTGACCGTGGTAAATGGCAATAATTACATAAGCTCTGGCTTGATATAGCTCTAAAATTTTAATGTAGCAGTTGCTAAAGCCTGAATTGTAAATATCATTACAAACACGGTAAACTTCACATCTACTAAAGCTACCACCCTCTGTATCTTGTAAGTAGGTATCAGCAACAGGGGGTTTAGCTAAATCTTTAGCGCTACATTCGCTGACGTTTTCACTCAATTCCGGCCGCTGCGACTGTTCATGGATGAGGGAAATCCAACCCTCTGCCACTGATTCAAACACAAATTCACCACTCCAATCGGGATTGAAGCGGTAGATGGCGACGCGATCGGCATTTAGCAGTTGCCTAAGTTCTGCGGTGGTTGTGTGGAAAATGCTTTCTAAGTCTAGGAACTGACGAATTTTCTCAATGGTTATGGCTATGGTTTTCTGCCATTCGGCTGCTTTTTCTCTGGCTTTTGCTTGTGCTAGTTCTGCCGATTGTAGTTTTACTTGTTCTAGGTAATCTGCTTGCTGCAAAGCAACTCCGAGATGTTCGGCGATTAATTGCACAAACTCAATTTCTGACGCTTCCCATTGGCGAGGACTACTACACTGATGAATACACAACAAGCCCCATAAATCTTTACCTTTCATCAAGGGGGCAGTTATATTGCCACGTACTTGGAATCTTTCCAGAATCTGGATGTAGCAATCACTGGCATTAACTTGATAAATATCAGCTATTACTTTAATGCGATCTTGCTGATATAACCCTGCGAACTCCTCACTAAAGCAGTGGTCACGGAGTTTGGCTGCTAGTGCCGAATCCCATTCTGTTCCCACATCTTCATAGATAAATTCCCCTTCCCATGCCAACTCAGGATAAAAACGAAACACGCCAACCCGATCGCTTTTCAAAAGCTGACGTACTTCAGTGACCGTAATTTTGAAGATGGCTTCTATGTCTAGAGACTCGCGAATATGGGCAATAACTCCAGACAAGGCTTTTTGTTGCTCATTCTGACGGAGGGAGAATGTCACATCTGAATGAGATTCTTGTTGTTCTGAATTTGGTTTTATGGGTTGAGTCGTAGAGGAGTTTTCCATTCCCAGTGGGACTTTAAGTATTGAAAGTCTTCTATCTCATGATTCCCGTTGCGATCGCAAAGGTAACAGTTATTTGCTGGGAATGTCATAAAAAACAATATAGGGACACGATAGTATCAATTAGTGTCAACTTAACGTGAAACCGCTTGTCCGTCGGGAATTGAAATTCCCGTCTCATAGCTAAAGTCATCTGAAGATGACTAAATATCGCCAAAAATCTCCAGTCTACTTCAGTAGACTTAAGCTATTAGCCAGAGAATTTATTCCCTGGCGGGCATGGAAGCCAACAGATAAGCTATTTCCAGCTTAAGTTGACACCAATGGATAGTATCATGTCCCTACAAAAAGATTTTTCAACCACAAAGGAATTATCGCCGCTTAGGAGTGGCGCTGCGGGTGGTGCGTTTCTCTTCATCTCGGCGACGGCGATCGCGCCAATCTGCCAGGGTCAAATAACCAATACCACCAGTGACTACTACGAGTAGCACTACGGCTACTATTGCTAAAATACTCAAAAATGGACTTTCCACAATACCTCTACAGTCCGTTACGTCCCCACACTACCATTGCAATTGACCAAGTGAACACAACTAACAGCGATACCCAACCTAGTGTCAAAATCTCCATAGTCCCACTTTTCAAATAATTACAAAAGGTTTCTAATATTTATCATACAGGGATTGGGCAGGCTCAGATTTTTTTATCCAATGACATTGGAACTTTGGCGATCCCACACCAAGGAGACACTATCTTTTATTGATACCCTACTACTTTACGTAATTATCAAGACAAATGTAAAAAAGTAGCGATCGCGCTTTTCCAATTAATGATTTGGGAATACTAGGGTGATGGGTATATATTTCAAATCTCGTAACCCTTAGTATCATGCCGACATTTTTTAACTCTTTTTTCCAATCTAACGATTTTATTCCCCACGGACATTGTTATCTCTGGCAAACTGGATTAGTTTGGCTGCACATTATTTCTGATGCCGTGATCGCTCTTGCCTATTATTCTATTCCTTTCCTATTAATTTACTTTATTTCCAAACGCAAAGACGTTCCATTTAATGGAGTATTTCTATTATTTGGTGCTTTTATCATTGCCTGCGGTACTGGACACTTGATGGAAATTTGGACGCTTTGGCATCCAGATTATTGGATTGCAGGTGCTTTAAAAGCTCTAACTGCCATTATTTCGATATATACGGCATTCGCGTTAATTAATCTCATGCCTCAAGCCCTGACGCTACCTAGCCCTGCCCAATTAGAAGCTATCAATCGAGTGCTTTCAACTGAAATTGTCGAACGCAAGCGCATCGAGAAAGAACTACGCCTTGCAGAAGAAGTCGCTCAAAACTCCAGCCAAGCAAAGAGTGAATTTCTTGCAAATATGAGTCATGAACTACGCACACCCCTCAACGGCATTCTTGGCTATACCCAAATCCTCCAACGCACAGAATCTTTAAGTGAAAAAGGACGCAAAGGAGTCGGCGTTATTTATCAATGTGGTTCTCATCTTTTAACCCTAATTAATGATGTCCTGGATCTCTCCAAGATAGAAGCTCGAAAACTGGAACTGCATCCTGTTGATTTCTTCTTACCTTCCTTTATAGATAGTGTGACTGAAATTTGCCGCATCCGAGCAGAACAAAAGGTCATTGCCTTTGATGTCCAACTCGATCCTAATTTGCCAACAGGTATTCATGGTGATGAAAAACGCTTACGACAAGTATTGATTAACTTACTTAGTAATGCTATTAAATTTACTCATCAAGGCAATGTCACTTTCAAGGTTCAAGTCATTGAGCAAGAATTAAATACTAATGAAAAAACTAACTACAAAATTCGCTTTGAGGTCATAGATACTGGCACGGGTATAATCCCTGAACAAGCCGAGAAAATCTTCCAGCCCTTTGAGCAAGTCGGAAATCAGAAACGACAATCGGAAGGTACAGGTTTGGGATTAGCAATCAGCCAAAAAATTGTTTTGTTAATGGGTGGTCAAATTCAGGTGCAAAGTGAACTTGGTAAGGGTAGCACTTTCTGGTTTGAAGCAAAATTCTCAGAATCTAAAGACTGGGCAAAGGTTTCTAGAATAGTTGAGCAAGGAACTATTATTGCTTATCAGGGACAACGCCGCACCATTTTGATTGCAGATGACAAATGGGAAAACCGCTCGGTAATTGTAAATTTACTAGAGCCGGTTGGGTTTATTGTTGTAGAAGCTAGTCATGGTCAGGAAGGTTGGGAACAGGCCATAGCACATAAACCAGACTTGATTATCACTGACCTAGTGATGCCTATACTGGATGGATTTGAATTGATTAGTCGTTTGCGTAAATCTGAAAAGTTTAAAGATATTACTGTCATCGCTTCATCAGCAAGTGTGTTTGCAGCCGACCAATATAAGAGCATTGATCTAGGTGCAGATGCATTTCTACCAAAGCCTGTAGAAGCTGAAGCACTATTGGAAATGCTACGGCAATTTTTGCAACTAGAATGGATTTTTGATGGTAATATAGACGCAATTAAAAAAATCCAGGCGGTTAATTTGGATCAAAAAAATGAGATGATTTATCCCGTCAATGAGGTTTTGCAACAGTTACTCGAACTCATCCAAGACGGCGATATTCAAAAAGTTTTAGAGCTGGCTGAACAACTTTCCGTATCTGATGAACAACTAAATATTTTTGCCCAACATCTGAGCCAGCTTGCTAGTAATTTCCAACTCAAACGCTTGGAAACTTTTATTGAACAATGCATCAATTAATTTGAGTTGAATTTTACTTTTAAATGCATCATGAACAAGAAGCAAAATACTGGATTTATTTTGATTGTGGATGATAATCCAACAAATTTATCTGTCCTGTGTGAAGCACTAAATAGTGAGGGTTTTCGTTTCCGTGTTGCAGTCGATGGAGAAAGTGCGATCGCTCAAGCCGAAAGGAATCAACCAGAGTTGATTTTGCTGGATGTACAAATGCCAGGTATTGACGGATTTGAAACTTGTCGTCGCCTCAAAGCCAATCCTGTCACCCAAAACATTCCAATTATTTTCACCACTGCCTTAGCAGATATAGAGAGCAAAACGAAGGGATTTTGCCTTGGTGCAGTAGACTATATCCCGAAACCCTTTGCACAAGAGGAAGTTATTGCTAGAGTGCGCGTGCATTTACAACTCAAACAATTGAATGAATCTTTGGAACAACAAGTCAGCGATCGCACCAAGGCTTTGCAACAAGCCCAAGTCCAACTAGTGCAGCAAGAGAAACTATCAACACTCGGAGAGCTAATCGCTGGGATTGGCCATGAAATCAATAACCCCGTCAACTTTATTTCTAGCAATATTCCACCTTTAGAAGAATACATTACCGGAGTAACTGAGTTGCTTCGACTGTATGAACAAGAATATCCAAACCCAACAGCCAAAATTACCACTACTATTCATAACTTGGATCTGAATTTCGTTCTCGAAGATATGGTGAAAATCTTAAACTCACTCAAGCTAGGAAGTGAACGAATTCAGAACCTTTCTAATTCACTCCGCAACTTCTGTCGCTCGGATAGTGATGCAAAAATCTCTGCTGATTTGCACCAAGGATTAGATAGTACACTCATGATTTTGCAACACCGCCTTAAGGCTAATGGCGATCGTCCCCAGATTCAAGTTATTAAAAATTATGGAGTACTACCACATATCAACTGCTATTTAGGGCAGATGAATCAAGTATTTATGAATATTCTGGCAAACGCAGTTGATGCTCTTGATGACGCTATCATGCAAGGTAAAATCAGTAATCTAATTCCTCAGATTCAAATTACAACAGAAATAAATTCTGAACAATTGGTTATAATTCGGATTGCTGACAATGGGATTGGTGTTCCTGAACGGCTGAAAAAACGCTTATTTGAGCCGTTGTTTACAACAAAAACTGTTGGTAAAGGTACTGGACTTGGTTTGTCGATCGCTTATGAAATAGTTGTAGAAAAACACAACGGTGTATTAGAAGTGAATTCTCAACCAGGTGGGGGAACTGAGTTTATCATCAAAATCCCCGATGACAGCATTTAGGAACGTGGATTGAAAAAGAATTCAGAATTCAGGAGTCAGAATTAATGAGTGGTGGATCTGAATCCCCCACTCATTAAAGACCACTAAATCTCCGATTTAGTGGGGGTCTTAAACGCCGTTTATTCAGACGCTCGTTCGCATGATTGCGTCTCCCCGAATCACATTGGGAGAGGCTAACGCCAAGGGAGAAGACAAAGGCTTAGCTACGCTATCCGCTTTTTCGTTCAGAATTGAATTCTGAATTCTGACTCCTGACTCCTGAATTCTGTTTATTAAATAAGATGCAAAACTTCATCCTGTCTCTAGCTTCCCTCTCCAATATATCGGAGAGGGATTGAGGGTGAGGTGAAAAAGCAGAGGAGCAGAGGAGCAGAGGAGAAAAACCACGCCACCTGCGGGTGGGGCTTCAACCAAGGAAGCTAGGGAGCAAGGGAGCTATCGCGCCACTTGCGGGCGAAAGCGCGTAGCGGGACGAAGTACGGCTTTGAACCTTATCTTTTTTGTAAACCAGGCACATAAATTGTATTTTATTTAATTCTTATTTGTTTGGTAGAGGTTTGCAGCTAGCTGTAAGCCTCTATACCCGCATTTCTCACAAGCTTGAGGGAAGGGGCAGAGGGGCAGAGGGGCAGAGGGGAAAGAACTTGTACAATAACTCTCCCCTGCTCCCCTGCTCCCTGCTCCCCTGCACAAGCTTTGAGCATCGGTGAGAAATCCGGGTATAGGGGGTTGTGGTTCAAATAGATGAAAAGTTGTAATTATTATAATTACATATTACAATACAGTAGATTACAAAAAATAGTTAAGTTATAAATAATTACTAAATTTAGTATCAATCTCTATTACCTAATATGAAAACTAAAAGTTCCCACTATTATTTGATAATCGATCTTGAGGCTACGTGCTGTAACAGTAGAACTATTCCCCGTCACGAAATGGAAATCATCGAAATCGGTGCGGTGATGCTCAGTCGAACAACGTGGGAAATTGATTCAGAATTTCAGCAATTCATCCAACCTGTGAGACATCCACAACTGACAGATTTTTGCACCGAATTGACTAGTATTCGGCAGCAAGATGTTGACGAAGCACCAAAATTTTTAGAGGCAATTTCTCGCTTCAAAGAATGGATTTATTCATTTCCTAATCATATTTTTTGTTCTTGGGGTAATTACGACAAAAAGCAATTTATTCAAGATTGCGCGTTTCATAATTTCTCTTATCCTTTTACTTCAGAACACATAAATATCAAAGAGGAATTTTCAGAATATCTTGGCGTGTCTAAAAAATTTGGTATGGCACAGGCTCTCAATGAGTTGGGAATAGAATTAAAAGGCACACACCATCGTGGTATTGATGATGCCCGCAACATTGCAGCTATCTACAGACAGATAAAAAACAAACAACTAAGCTGAATAATCGAAAATTCGTAGTCGCGTAGCCTAGCTAAAGTAGTGGATAGTATCCAGCTATTATGATGTAGATAAGATGCTCTTGAAGAAGAATTCAGAAGTCAGAATTCAGGAGTCAGAATCAAGACGCTCGTTCGCTCTTAGCGTCTCCCCTTCTCCCAAAGCTATCCATTACCAAGCCCCTTCGGGGCGGGAACAGGGAACTCTTAACAAGACATCTCCAGAAATTAAATATGCGTTATCCAGAATCCTTGTAGAGACGTAGCAGTGCTACGTCTCTACATTCATTTTCGGAGATGTCTAGAATACCCAACTGAATTCTGACTCCTGACTCCTGAATTCTGTTTGATAAAAGTTTATACCAATCTGAAAAATGATTATGACAGATGGATTAATAGAACCCAGAGAGAGAAGGCGATTCCCAATCCAACATCTAAAATCTAAAATCCAAAATGGCATTAGCTATTTTATTTTTGCTCTAATTACTTGACAACTAAGGTAATATACGTATTATTTGGCTTGATTTAGCTGCAAAACAACAGTCTACGATCAGATTAGAAGCCAATAATATTGATTTTGAGGCTGCAATTTATGATAAAATTTTGGGGAAAAACAATAGTTTTTTTCTTTACAACAATCGTTTTGACAATTCTGCTAAGTTCTCATGAACTAGTACTAATAGCTGAGGCACAATCTTCTACACCAACACCAACAGCTACTAGGTTTACCACTGTAGCTTATCCTAATAGGTCATTAAGTGCTTCCCCAGCACAGCTACCACCATTGCCTTATGCTTATGGGGCACTAGAAAAAGCTATTGATGCAGAAACGATGAAATTGCATCATGATGCACATCATGCCACTTATGTCAAAAACTTAAATGACGCATTGAAGCAGTATCCAGATTTGCAAAAAAGAAGTGTTGAAAGTTTACTACTGGATTTGAACAGCGTACCTGAAGATATTCGGACAAAGGTACGTAATAACGCTGGTGGTCATCTCAACCATACGATTTTTTGGCAACTGATGAGTCCCCAAGGTGGAGGAGAACCATCAGGAGCGATCGCTCAAGAAATTAACCAAACTTTTGGCAGTTTTGACGCCTTTAAAAAACAGTTTAATGCAGCGGGTACTACTCGTTTTGGTAGTGGTTGGGTTTGGCTAGTACGTAACCCCCAAAATCAACTCCAGATTGTTACTACAGCAAATCAAGATAACCCGATTACGGACGGTTCATATCCGATTATAGGTAATGATTTGTGGGAACATGCTTATTACCTGAAATATCGCAACCGTCGGGCTGAGTATTTGAATAATTGGTGGAATGTGGTGAATTGGCCGCAGATTAACAGGCGATACCTTTCCTTGGGAACGCCACGCGAACGGTAAGCTTCTTTTTTCTACGAGAGGCTGCGCGTAGCAAGATCCCCGTAGGGATATTTACCACGCTTCTAAATATACAAGGTTGGCTGGTAGCAAGATCCCCGTAGGGCTACGTAGTGAAACCCAACATCAACCCTCGATGTTGCAAGTTTCATAGGTTTATCCTTACTTAATTAGGTAGGTGCGATTTAATTAATTTTTTTTATTAACAGTGTCTTCTTTGTTATAAACGTTAACCTCCTACATTTAGCTCACCCGATTGGTTGAATTGTTTTTCACCCATTCGGGTGAGGCTGTGAGACTATCAGGAATAGTCTAGATATGCCTAGACCTAGCGAATGGAATGAGACTGTTGGTTAATTCACGGTGGGTTTGACCCCTCACCCCTAAAACATTGGTTTGGCGTTGCTTTCCCGCCCTGAAATAAATTTCGGGCTAAGAGCTACTGTCCGTTTCAACGGACCCAAATCAGAGTAATGAGGAATGATGGGTTAGACCCCCTATTAATTCGCCAACAGAGTCATGAAATTTGCGGTTATACAGACAAAACCTACCGATATGGGTTTCAAACCCCTTGAGTCCGCGTAGGCGGATGAGAGTTTATATAGCTGCAATTTCTAATCGCCAGGTATATTTGCAAAGGTGAGATACTTCCATCAACTACTGCTACAATAAGCGTCTGAGTTGGTATCATCCAAAGCCAGCTAATTAATTTTTAACTTAATATATAGTTAGGGGGTTGTTTGGAAAAGCGTCCATTGGGGTTAGTGGCAATTGTTCTTTACAAATCATTTGCCGCCTTGCTGCTTATGGTTACTTCGATCGCTTTATTATTGACATTAAAAAATTATCAAACTCTAGAGGCATTTTCAGACGACTATGTTTTAGAAGGTAAATCGATCATTATTGATTGGCTTTTAAGGAAAGTGATTAACTTAAATCCTAGAACTCTGGCATTTAGTGGTATTGGAACAGGAATCTATGCTATTGTTACGGCTATTGAAGCCGTTGGTTTATGGTACGAAAAACGTTGGGCACATGTCTTGGTATTGGTGCTTGTCGGTATCAGTATTCCACCAGAGATTTATGAATTGATTCGGGGAATATCTCTGATAAAAGTATTCGTTTTTGTGTTGAATTTAGCTGTGTTTGGCTATTTACTCCGAAATTTTCCTAAACATTAAAACTAATTTTTGATTCATATTTAGGGTCTATCGTCAGAGAGTTCAGGAGTGCTGAGTAAGCAAAAGAGCGAGATATGGGGATTGAAATATTTGATGACAAGAGGCTACAGGTTTACGCAAAATCAAGACCCCACATTGTACAATCGCTAGAAATACAATCGAGAGACCCGGATTTCTCACCACATTTTTCAAAGCCTGCGCTTGTGCAGGAGAGCAGGGGAGCAGGGGAACGAGGAGAGTTCTTGTACAAGTTCTTTCCCCTCTGCCCCTCTGCCCCTCTGCACCTCAAGCTCGTGAGAAATGCGGGGGGAGAGCGACTTGCCTAGATCGATTCAGTCTACTCAACCACCACTAAAATTTATTCCCCAACAGTTGAACCCGCTGGTACTCCAGATTGTTAGGTGGTTATTGCCGATCGCACTACGGTTTCGTACTCGCCCTTGGCTACCGGCTGGGATTGTCAAAATTGAAGCCAGGAATGTTGAGGTATTAGCTGAACTTTATCAACAATTCCAGGCTGGAAAAATTCGCCTTTTGTTGGCATTTCGCCACCCAGAGGTGGAAGATCCCCTCTGTATGCTGTATTTGCTTTCTCGGATTGTGCCAAAAGTTGCTCGTCAAAAAGATATTGCACTACAATCCCTAGTTCACAGCTATTTTCTTTATGACCGGGGTATGACAGTTTGGGCGGGAAAGTGGCTAGGTTGGCTGTTTTCTCGGCTGGGAGGTGTGCCGGTTCGTCGTGGTAGGCGACTAGATCGGCAAGCGATCCAAACTGCACGAGAGTTGTTTGCTAATGGCGAACTACCGATCGCAGTGGCACCAGAAGGCGGTACTAATGGTCATAGTGGTATTGTTAGCCCCTTGGAACCTGGTGTTGCTCAAATGGGTTTCTGGTGTGTAGAAGACTTACAAAAAGCCAACCGGACTGAGACTGTGATCGTTGTGCCGATCACTATCCAATATAGTTACGTTGAGCCACCTTGGTCTAAAATAGATTGGCTATTGAGTAAGTTGGAAGCTGATAGCGGCTTGGTAGTTAGGGAAATTAATTCGGGTAATCGTGAAGAGATTTATTATCAACGCCTCTGTAGGTTGGCTGAATATCTGATTACCGAGATGGAAGAGTTTTATCGTCGCTTCTATCATCAAGATATCCCCAAAACCATCTCAACTGATGAATCTGTTACTCCTAATCAGGTATTAATTGCCCGACTCCATCGCTTACTAAATAAGGCTTTACAAGTTACCGAGGAATATTTTGAAGTTCAAGGACAGGGTAATTTTATTGACCGCTGTCGCCGCTTAGAAGAGGCTGGCTGGAGTTACATTTACCGAGAAGATTGGCCAGATATCAATGCTTTAGCACCCTTCAAACGCGGTTTAGCAGACTGGATTGCAGAGGAAGCAGACTTGCGAATGCGACACATGCGGATAGTGGAAAGTTTTGTTGCAGTCACAGCTACTTATATTCAGGAACAACCAACGGCGGAACGATTTGCAGAAACAGCTTTGCTTGTATTCGATATGCTTTCTAGAATTCAGGATACAACACTTCCGGGGCGACCTCGGTTAGGTCTGCGACAGGCACAAATCACTGTGGGGGAGCCAATTTCAGTTACAGAACGCTCTCGCAATTGTCAGGGCGATCGCCAGGCGGCTAAACAAGCTGTGAGCGATTTGACAAAAGATTTGCAAATCGCTTTAGAGAAGATGATTAGTTGAAGAATTCAGAATTCAGAATCAAGATGCTCGTGAACGAACAAGGCGAAAGTAAAAAAATTGTAGGTTGGGTGGAGGCTTTGCGTAACCCAACATATAGCTTGATTTTCATTTCCACCGGTTTTTGTCACAGAACCCCAGAGACTAAATAGCTTTGATTGAAAGTGACATTTTGATTATGTTCTTTCTTCCACTGTTCGATAAACTTGGGAATTATTTGCTGGTATGCTGCACTAGTAACTGAGTAAGAAACAAAGTTTAAGGTTATATCACTTTGGGAAGTTGCACCAGCATTACCAGTAGGATTATTGGCATTAGGTGGAGAGCAGGCAGCCATCACGATACTCAAGCTAACTCCGACGAAGAATAGGGACGCAACACCCCACGAAGAATACTTATACAACCAATTTCGTATTAGTTGTACGCGCCATTGTCTGGCAGCGTGTAAAGCTTTCACAATATAAGTCTGAACTAATTCAGTCAAATATCTCCTTGATTTAGGAGTATGTTGCCCCTGGTTCATCAAATTTTTCCCCTGAATCTGCGATAACTTGAGCAAGATGCTGTAGTTAAGGGGCATTATAAAACAATGGTTAAGGATAAATAACTTTTTATTAACCTAAATTTAAACAAGTTATTTAAGGAAAGTGGGAGGCTGTGAAAAGTCAGAAAAGTCTGCTTGATGCCAAAAAGCATAGTAGAGAAAGGCAAGTCTGACCAAAGCTACCGATGATGTGAGTTAAAATCCTGATATCTTTAATAACTACCCGCGCAGAACGCCCCCGAAAAAGCGATCGCTATGCTTCAGTACCCCAATCTCGAACAAGCGCTAAAATATCACTTCGGTTACGACAGATTCCGCCCCGGACAACGGCAAATTATCGAAGATGCGCTGCAAAATCGAGATTTATTGATTGTTATGCCTACGGGCGGGGGAAAATCTCTGTGCTTTCAGTTACCTGCATTGATCAAAAAAGGTTTAACGGTGGTGGTGTCGCCATTAATCGCTTTGATGCAAGACCAAGTGGAAGGATTACGGAATAATAACATTGCTGCCACATTTCTAAATAGTAGTCTGAATCCTTATAAAGTGCGATCGCGGGAAGAAGCCATCCTCAGCGGCAAAGTTAGATTACTTTACGTCGCCCCAGAACGTCTATTGAGTGAAAGATTTCTCCCATTTCTCGATTTAGTCAAGGAAAAAATTGGCATTGCGGCCTTTGCCATTGACGAAGCCCACTGCGTCTCTGAGTGGGGACACGACTTCCGCCCAGAATACCGACAGATGAAATCTCTGCGGAAACGTTATCCTGATGTTCCTACCCTTGCCCTAACTGCCACAGCAACCGATCGCGTCCGTGCTGATATTATCCAACAACTAGGGCTAAAGCAACCCAGTATCCACATTGCTAGCTTTAACCGTCAAAATCTTTACTATGAAGTTCGTTCTAAAACTAAGTCTGCTTATGCTGAATTATTAGAACTAGTTCGAGAAACTGATGGTTCAGCAATTATTTATTGTCTGACGCGAAAAAAAGTTGATGAACTCACCTTTAAATTGCAAAATGATAAGATTGCCGCCTTGTCTTATCATGCCGGATTAACTGATGAAGAACGCAGCAGCAATCAAACTCGATTTATTCGAGATGATGTGCGTGTTATGGTAGCAACAATTGCCTTTGGGATGGGCATTAATAAGCCAGATGTCCGGTTAGTAATTCACTTTGATTTACCCCGTAATTTAGAAAGTTATTATCAAGAATCAGGTAGGGCGGGAAGAGATAGTGAACCATCACGTTGTACACTTTTTTTCAGTTTTAGTGATATTAAAACCATTGAATGGAGTATTGACCAAAAAACTGATCCTCAAGAACAGTTGATTGCTAAACAACAACTGCGTCAAGTAATTGACTATGCTCAAGGTACTGTTTGCCGTCGGACAATTCAGCTAGGCTATTTTGGAGAACGTTTTCCGGGAAATTGCGGTAACTGCGATAATTGCCGTTATCCCAAACCAATGCAAGATTGGACGATTGAAGCCATGAAGTTTTTATCTTGTGTGGCGCGTTGTAAAGAAAGATTTGGGATGCTGTACATTATTGATGTATTGCGGGGGGCAAAAAGCCAGAAAATCGTCCAAAATGAACATGATCAACTTTCTACCTACGGTATTGGCAAAGATAAGAGTGTCGATGAGTGGCGGATGTTGGGGCGATCGCTTTTACATCAAGGGTTGCTAGAACAGACTAGCGATGGTTACTCAGTTTTGAAACTGAACCCTCTCAGTTGGGAAGTGATGCGGCGACAGCGTACAGTTTCCCTTGCTGTTCCAGTAGCACAGAAGATTAATTGGGAAGAAGGCAGTGAAAAAGCTGTTGAAGCGGAGATATTAATGCAGAGGTTGCGATCGCTCCGTAAACAACTTGCCGATGAACAAGCTGTTCCACCTTACGTTGTCTTTCAGGATTCTACCCTGAAATTGATGGCACAGTTACAACCTACAACAATAACCGAATTTGGTAAACTTTCGGGCGTCGGCAGTCACAAACTTTCCCAATATGGCGATAAATTCCTCACAGAAATTCGCGCTTACCGCCAAGAAAAAGGTTTGGTAGATCCACCACAGGTTAATTTTACACCCTCTATTAGCTTACCTTCCGACACAGAAATATTCACATTACAATTGCATAAACAAGGTTTGAGTGTTAACGAAATTGCCAAAAAACGCAACATTCGCCCTACAACAATTATTCGTCATTTGGCAGATTTAATTGAGAAAAGTCAGCCTGTAGATTTAAATCAGTTAGTATCTCTTGAACATCAACAAAAAATTTGGCAAGTTTTAGAAGTGCTTGGTGATATCTCTTTAACGCCAATTCGAGAACAACTAGGTGAAAGCTATAGTTTTGATGAAATTCGCTTAGTACGCGGTAAGTGGCGGCGTGAAAATCGCAAGTGATTATATTTTTATCTATTACCTAATTTTATCTAACAGAATTCAGGAGTCGGGATTAAGAAGTAAAATTTTTACACTCATGTAGCCAACTAAGGCTTAATCTGGTCAGATGTGGGACTTTTTCAAGCCCCGTCCTTTAGGACTGGGGTTTCTGACTGAGATACTCCCTATTTTACGCCTGAATTCTCCTCTAATTTCCATAGGTTTTGCTTTCGACCTTTGTATACAAGCTTCCCTTTCAGTTTTTGCTCTTCCTCAAATTTATTTACTGGGAATTTGGGAGACTCCAGTAAGAACACATTGCTGAATTTATCAGGAACGATTGGGAGTTGTTTAGTTTTTATAAACTGGAAATCAACGTCTGAATTCAGCAAATAACTAAGAGATGCTACCATTGGCATAGAATCTTCAAGGATTAATAGTGGATGAGAAGTTTGGTTAATTAGCTTGGGTACTATAACATGGTCAAGAGTTCTTTTAGTCCACCAAGTTTCTGCCTGAGAACTAACAGAAAAAGAGATAATTCCTCCCATGAGAAGAGCAAGGAAAGATACTTTCCATAAGTTAGTGATCAATAGCCCTCTATTTATATAATTTATTTTTCTAGCAAATAAGTAGGCTACAGATAAATAAATACCTATGTAAGAGGGAACAAAATATCGTGCCATAATCGACCGATATCCCCCTGAAAGTAAATCTGACAGCATTAGGGGTAGAGAGCTAGCACCCATCAATGTCAGAATAAAAACCGAGATGTTTGGAGGAGTTTCACGGCAAATAAAATAAACTGAGTATCCAACTAAAATCAAAAGTAGAGGAATTAGATAAGTACCAAAAGATAGATTAAATTTAGAATCTGGGAAATATGTAAAAAAATACCAAAAATCCATAAAGCTATAGCTGATATTTCTCATCCATTCTTGAACGACATTTGATATTGACATAGTTTCAAATGCCCAATTGGAAGCGTCTTGAAGACTATCAAAGTTAACAATAATAGACAAAATCCACGGAACAAACCCTAAAAGTGCCAAAAATGACGCGAGAATATAAGCAATGACAGTTTTAGTAAATCGGAAGCGTTCAATGACCAACACATATAATCCATTCCCAATTGCTACTAATATAGTGAGTAAATATGTATATAAGCCAAGAGTCATTGTTATTGCGTAGAGTAACCAACTCAGCTTCGTTTTTAGTCGCAATGCTCGCAAAAATGATGCACTTGATAGGACAATAGTCACTGCCCATAAACTATAAGGTCTTGCTTCCTGGGCATACAACACATTAAAAGGTGAAACAGCCATAATTGCCATTGCTATCCACCCTACCAGTGATGAACCAAATAATTCTAGACACAACCAATAGGTGCAAGGGAAAATTAGCAGACTGATCAGTGCAGAAATACTCCGCGTTACTGCAATAGAATTACCAAAAAGTGTTACCCAAAACCTGGCTATGAGAAAATATAGTGGTGGAAGCTGCGGTTCTTCTAATGCTAATCCTTTAATAGTATCAGTGAAATCTTTTTGAGAATTGGTGCGTTGATATTTTTGGATGTCTTCTATAGTAACTATTCTACCGTCAAACAGTTGGCTATCTACCTCTTTTGTTGTGTAGCCTGAAAGCCTTAATGACGTGAAAGTTTCATCTCCCCAATAAATCTTTTTATCTAAATTAATAAAGCGAAAAAATATTCCCAATGTTAATATAACAACAACTAAAGTTCTTAGCCAAATTGGAGTTTTTAATAATCTATGCATTAAAAAAATCCTCGTCAATTTCTATATGCCCTAATTCATAGTATAAACTCCAGCTTTGTGATCGTAAATATTTTGATGAAGTAAGTTTATTCTTCCAGAAAATTAAAAATATTGCGTTCCTGATTAGCGATCGCGCCAACTATAGTAACAATGTAGTAATCTTTAAATGATAAAAAATACAAGTGCTAAGAAGGAAATAAACTATCATTATATCCTTCTCGCACTAGATAAAATCAGTTGACATTAGGAAAAACTAGCAATTTCACAGTTTTAATCTTGTGAAGTTACAGCAGATGGCAATGGTTCAGTGTATTGACTTTTGGCAGGCATAATTACAGATAGCAGCTTAGGCAGTGCTAGGCAGGCAACAGTATTTAACAGCGTCAGGAATATACCATCTATCAAACTCATATATTAACCTTCTCCGTTTGAAAATTGGTGTTGACTATATTTTTAGTTTGAAGCAAAATCAGTAAAATTGCTTAAAAATAGCATTTTAGATTTCTTTTAAAGAATATAAGCTAAATAAATATACAGCAGAATTCAGAATGGGCTACGCCCCGCTGCGCCAACAGAAGCAAAACAGACTTTATACCTGGTTTTGAGACTTAGCTTGTGTACCTCACTAACTTGAAATCTGCTGTATTTTTATAAGTATGAAAGAATAGTAAATATACCTTGCTCAAGAATAGATTTAAAGACAGCGACACAAAAATACCTAGAAGTACCCTAAATTAAAGGTTTGGATTACACTTTTGCAGTATACTACAAGTATGTTCTAAGATTTTTATATTACTTATACCAATTCTGTATGAAGATGCACATAATAATAACCCCCTGTAGTCCCCCCAAGGCATCGGGGGGACGGCGATAGCCGGGGGGTGAATTATATGCAGCTTCACAAAGAAACGGTATCAACATAGTTTGATTTATCATTGCCGACTTAACTTAGTTCTACAAAAATTTATTTTTACTTTTTAAATTTTTAACAGAAGAGTAATGAGGATTTGGCAAATACCCAGTAATTTTACTGTTGCCAGTAAAAAATTGTCGTAGAATTAGAGACATTTCAGAGCAGATATTTTATACTAATGAATCGCTTTTCTCAGAAAATAACGAATTCTCAACAGATCATTTCACAGCAAACTCAGCTTGGTCAGATGTGTGGTTCTAAACGGTTATTTCGCGATCGCTATGAAGTACTGCAAATTTTGGGTCGAGGCGGTTTTGGCGTCACTTTTTTAGCCAAAAATGCCGTATTACCTGGGAATCCCCTGTGTGTCATTAAACAACTTTGTCCGAAAGTAACTAGCCCCCAAAGTTGGCAAAGGGCATGTATGCGCTTTGAAAAAGAAGCAAGAATACTAGGAAAACTCGGTAGTCATTCGCAAATTCCCATGTTATTAGACTACTTTCAGGCGAATGGGGAGTTTTTTTTAATTCAAGAATACGTGCCGGGTTTGACTTTAGCGCGAGAAGTGCGGCAAACTGGGCCCAAAAGTGAAGCCTCAGTTAAGCAATTTCTAAAGGAATTATTACCTGTATTACAGTATCTTCATAAACATCATGTGATTCATCGGGATATTAAGCCCCAGAATTTATTGCGGTGTGAGTATGATGGGCGAGTAGTGCTGATTGATTTTGGTGCGGTGAAAGAGCAATTAGCTGATGCTTGTGAAAACTCAATGAATCACGCAAATACCAACTTTATCGGGACTAGGGGATTTGCACCACCAGAACAGTTTTCTCTGCGTCCAGTTTATGCCAGTGATATTTATGCACTGGGTATAACTTGTATTTATATGTTGACTGCAAAAAGTCCTTTAGAACTGGATTACGACCATAATACTGGTGAAATATCTTGGCAAAAACACGTAAATATCAGCAACAGTTTCGCCCAGATTTTAGGAAAGATGGTGAAAATTACCTTAGAGGATAGATTTAAGACTGCTGATGAAGTGATTAAAGCTTTAAGTAATGACAGCTATTCACTTACTTTGGCTAACTGTTTAACTACCCAAAAATTGAATAATAGAAGTATTACACAACACGAAATTACCAAACATGAAATTACAAAACACGAAATTACACAATACGAAAATTATGATGTATACGTGCCACCTGTAGTCAGAACTGCTAGTGCCATTCGGAAATGGAGAGCAAGGCTTAAGGAAACAAGGTAGTGCAGTTAAGTAGAAGCCTTTTTTATCTTAAAGTATCAAATGAATAATTAATCATCTGCGATTTCAAATAGCCAAAACAAATTTAGTAATTATTTTAACTATACTTGATATTCAGTGATGATTAATTAATCAGGGTTTATCTTCAATACTTAGTTAGTGATTGCTTGTCAATATACAAGCAAATTTACTAGATTTAATATTTCAGAAAATTATTTATATTCAAATTATTATATAATCGATAGAATAATTAATCTTATGGCTCTCGTAGTTTTCCACAGAAGAGGAAGACTGACTACTATTTACAAACGCTAACTATATAAGTAATTCCCCAATCCCCAGAACAGGGTTTTCTACCACCAGTAAGCGAGAGTCAATCTTATTAAGGGAAAGTTCGGGGCAAACTTAGCCTAAGTTGTCATGCAGTC
Organism: Nostoc sp.; assembly: GCF_036917155.1. Taxonomy (GTDB): domain Bacteria; phylum Cyanobacteriota; class Cyanobacteriia; order Cyanobacteriales; family Nostocaceae; genus Nostoc. Next base: position 34,076 of record NZ_JBALDZ010000091.1, read on the forward strand.
GCGCCTGTCAGATCATGATCTGCTGCTTAAATCCCGATTGCTCAAATCCCCTGAATTCCAATGGAAAGAAGTTTTGCCAAAGTTGTAGCACCCCGCTGGTGTCACTTTTAAGAAATCGCTTTCGTGTCATCCGAGTCCTTTCAGATGAGGGGGGATTTGGCAGAACCTATCTATCAGAAGATGTAGATAAACTCAATGAACGTTGTGTTATCAAGCAGTTAGCTCCAAAATTCCAAGGAACTTGGTCGCAAAAAAAGGCGATGGAGTTGTTTGCTGAAGAAGCCCAGCGTCTACAAGACCTTGGGGAACATCCCCAAATTCCAACTTTAATAGCTTACTTTGAGCAAGATGGCTGCCTATATTTAGTTCAGCAGTTTATCAATGGGGAGAATTTGTTAAAGGAGTTGCAACAGCGCAAGTCTTATAACGCTAGGGAAATTCAATCTATTTTGCTAGATTTATTGCCCATCCTGAAATTTATCCACGATCGCAAAGTCATTCATCGGGACATCAAGCCAGAAAATATTATCCGCCATAAAAGTGATGGGCGATTAAGCTTGATTGATTTTGGTTCCTCAAAGCAATTCACCGCTAAAGTTCAGCAGAAATCTGGCACATCCATTGGTTCACATGGTTATTCTCCCCTAGAACAGATTCGAGATGGTAAAGCTTTCCCCGCCAGTGACTTGTTTGGTGTGGGGGCTACCTGCTTTCATCTGCTAACGGGAAATTCGCCCTTTCAGTTGTGGATGGAATCTGGGTACGCCTGGGTGAGTAATTGGCGGGCATATTTACGGAGTCCATTAAATCCTGAGTTGGATTTTGTCATCGACAAGCTTTTGAAAAAAGATATTCATGAACGTTACCAGTCAGCCGATGAAGTCCTTAGAGACTTGACCCCAAAACAACTCCTCGCCTTACCACCAGCGGGTAAATCATCTGGGAAAATACCACCAACTAGGGCACCATCTTTACCAAAAAGTTATCCCTTACTGAGAATTCTAATCTTGGTAAGTGCTTTGATTATGTTGTTCGGCTTTGGAGAATCTTGGTATAAACATTTTCGCCAGATTCAGACCACTTTGGTTTCTAGGTTAATTCACCATAATAATTCTGGCAAAGATGAAGCGCTTTTAGGTCAACCACTAAAGATTACTTTGGATAAGGTTTCCCTAATTAACACCCTCCAAGCACACGAAAACTCAGTTTTATCTGTCGCCATCAGCCCCGATGGCAAAACCATTGCCAGCAGTGGCGACAATAGCACAATCAAACTTTGGAATCTCGCAACTGGAAAACAAATCTCTTCACTCAACGGGCATTTTCAGCAGGTGAATGTCGTGGTAATTAGCCCAGATGGCAAAATTCTGGTTAGTGCCAGCGATGACAACACCATCAAAATCTGGAATCTGACAACACGAAAACAAATTCGTACTCTCATAGGGCATTCTGATTCAGTTCATGCCCTAGCCATCAGTGCTGATAGCGAGACTCTGGTTACTGGTAGTGATGACAACACAATCAAAATTTGGGATTTGGCAACAGGAGAGCAAATTCGGACACTAGCAGGGCATACATTCTGGGTGCGTTCAGTAGCCATCAGCCCCGATGGTGTGATTTTGGCTAGTGGCAGTTTTGACAAGACAATTAAAATCTGGAATTTAACAAAGGGATACCCAATTCGTACGCTAGAAGGAAATTTTCAAACAGTAACAAGCGTGGCTATTAGCCCAGATGGTAAAACTTTAGCTAGTGGTAGCCGCGATCGCACCATCAAACTTTGGGATCTACATACTGGCAGAGAAATTCGCACACTGACTGGACATAGCAACACAGTCACATCCGTAGCCTTCAGTGCCGATGGTAAAATTATTGCTAGTGGTAGCCGCGATCGCACCATCAAACTGTGGAATACAGCCACAGGTGAGGAGATTCTCACATTGGCAGGGCACACTAATACTGTGACATCCGTTACCTTCAGTCCTGATGGCAAAACCCTTGTCAGTGGTAGTGAAGATAACACTATTAAGATTTGGCGGTTGTCTCAGTGAGTGCTGACTAGGGAATGAGAGAGAATTATTGAATAAATTTACTTTTTGTCTCTTTTTGTTCAAATTCAAAAGGATAACTTTGTGGCATCAGCTATAAAAATCAGTTTTAACTGATTACGTCTAAAGGAGTTGGTAAAACACGCCGATTTTTGTATTCATTAGGTTCACCATCTAGTGGATTTTGCTCTCGTTCAATTTCCATATATCGAGTTTTTGATGATGATGGGCCTGGCCAACTCAGCATTGCTAAAAGCATTTGAATCCTGGGGATATCATTAAATCTCGCTGTTTGTCTAAGCTCCTGAAGGATATAATTTTCAAAAAACTGCTGATAATCTGGGTTATCATCTAAGCTTTCTGCTGTTTCCCAACTGTTATTATTAAATAACTGGGTGTATCGTGCTTTCCGTTTGCTTATATATAAGTTACTTTCTATTTTTACTGCTCCCATACCCAAAGGTTTACCCATCCCTAACGAGAGACGGTAGTCATTATTTTGAGCAATATTAATAATCCACATTAATGCACCAATTTCAACTCTACTTAAATTTTCAAATCGGATAGTAAATTGAAATTCAATACCTGATTTAATTGGTTTAACCTGAGTTGTCTGAGTATCTTTAACTTCATTGGACTTAGGATGTTGAATATCATGATTACTTCCTTTATGCCAATACAGTTTATGTCCACGAATTACAGTTTCTTCAGTGGGTTGACTAGCATAATGCTTGAGTTTTGATTTCTCAGCATTAGTTTCTTCTGGTTGCACTAAGTAATGTTGATATGTAGTTGACTTGGGACTTGCAAGAATCTTGGGAGTAGTCACACCTTGAGTCATAAATATGTCATTTGCAGAACTCAGACAAATTGCATCACTCACAAAAATTCTACCTGCACGACTTTGTTCTTTCCCTTCAGGCTTATCGCGTCTGACAAAACCAAAAATCGCCTCAGCAATATCAATTATGGAATCATCTCGTAAATCTTTTGGAATAAAATCTACAACAGTAGCAGCTTTACCATCACCATTGGGAGAATAGGGAATGCGGAAATTGGGACTATGACCAAATAATGTCACTATATTGTCTTTTGTAGGTTGACAATAAAATACAGGACGGTTTTCTTGCAACATCCCTAATTTTTCGTCAAAGGGAGGTTTTTTTTGCTGGAATTCAGTTAAAGCATTGCAATAATGTTTGATTGCATCTCGGTCAATTATGTATGTTTTATTAGGGTTAGGACTGGGAGCAAATACAACGCAGTGATAGTTACGTATACTTTCACTATCAGAATCAGAAGTTTCTTTCATGTTTCCGCTAGTGACTAATCTTCCTTGATTTAGTGGGTATTGTTTGGGAATGGTGACATCCTCAGCTATATACCGTCCCTTGGGTTTGGTGATTCTTTGAAAACTAACTGGTATATCTTGGGGTAAATAACCTGGATTATCAAATCTCTTTAATTCAGGAAAATCAGTAGATGATAAATATTCTTCTTTAACCCAAGCGAATGATGTTGAGTTATTTTCTCGTGCTGCAATAATCTTCCAAGTATCACCATCACGTTTGAGATAACCAGCTTTTACTTGATTTGGATTTATATATTGTCGGTATGCTTGAGCAAGAGAATCATCATCGGTTCTAGTAGCAACAGCACGAAAGAATAATCGCTGATAGTCTGATACTGAGGATATCTTGCTGAAACTAATAATTTCTACTAAAGTCCGCAGCATTCCTCGCAGGCTACTACCAGGAAGTACAGGTTTTTTAGTTATGGGATCAATGTAATAAAAGTCTGGTAAATCTTTTGCTTCTGTACCACATTCAAATTCTTCTTTGGTTAACCCACAGCGAATGTAGAGAGGGGAAGAAGTTGTTAATGTGCATTCAATTCTGCCAGTATATCTATCTGAATAATAGCGGTTTTTGTCGCGCAGCTTGCCATCGGTTTCTAACTCTGCTGCAACTATTTTATCAGGTAGTTCGACAAAATTATAAGGTGCGATCGCCCTCTTATTATTTGGAATTTTACGAATGTGCTTTTTCATCGATAACCTTTCTTGATTTAATTGACACGAGCCGACTGAGATAAATCCGAGCTAAACCTGTTTTTGGGTCATCATCAATGTAGTTACGAACAACAAGATATAGGGGACGATATAATTTTTCAGTTTTATTAAACTCAATACTTAGTAAAGGTACAGCATGACGTAAACCTTGGGAACCATCTGAGACTAAAGTAAATTTATCCCTAACTTGTTCTGCTTGTGTTCCCCAGAGGATGTGCTGTTCAGGAATAAATTCTGTATCTTGATTATCCTTAATAAGAATAGCTTTTAAACCGTCTTCAGTTCGCCAAAACATGATTTCTTCGCTGTCACCAAAAACTCGACATTGCTGTAATGTTTCATATCTAAACAATGGAAATTTACATTGAGGAAATAGTTCTTCTGGTTCAGTTGGTGTAATTAAATTTCCTTCCGAGTCAAAATATCCCCATATCACACCATCTTCTGCATAAGCTAGAAGATATTTTAAGTTATATTCTGAAGACTGAACTTTTTGTTTTATCCATTCGCGTAAATCATTAGTATTAGATATTTCCTGAATATCATCAAGGATTTGATAATCTGGTTTATTCATAATTTTTTACCTGATTTACAAGCTCCGTTACTAAATCATTTAATTCTTCTTGAATTTTTTTGAGTGAAGATTTTTTATTAACCATATCCTCAATTTGCAATTTGTTATCCTTGAGTTTGAATTTCCATTTTTTGTGGTAATTCTCTGTATACCAATTAATAGTCGCTTCCTTACCTTTTAGTCTTCCCCGTCCGATACTGTTTGTACTACCTACAGGTAAATCACCAGTCCATAAGTCCTTCAGTAATAAAAGCAGTAAGCCAATTTCATATTTTTCTGGTTGGCGTAATTCAATTTTTAATTCTACTTCTGTCTTATCACTAGCAAAAATGGGTTGTTCTTGAAATAATGCTCCGTGTAATGCACCACCTGTAAATCTATCAATCGCAATGCGAGTTTGAATTAAATCGTTGGTTTCTTTAATGATACTTTCATTGACTATTAAACGACTAGCTTGTGCTTTGAGATTTTCATCAATTGAATCATGATTATCTTTTTTATCTTTGACAAAACCAAATAGTTGATTAATTATCTGATAAATTTCCATCTGGTTATTTTCAGCTAGGGTATTGACAATACATTCGGCTCGATGACGCAAGACACCAGCTAAACTTGTACCTGATAAAATCGGTTTGAGTTCACCATTACGTCGGGATTTAAGATGTACGTCATCTGGTGCTTTTTCAATGTCAGCTTGGCTAGAACGAATTAATAAGGGACTTGCAAGGGTAAATATAGCTTGGATTATGAAACGATTTCTGTTATCTTTCCAATCTGATTTTACCTTAATTCCTGCTTTTTGGAATGCTTCTGCTATTGCTGGGTAACTGTTATATTGTGTGAGTAAGTCTGGTTTCCAATGTTCAAAATTCAACCATTCTTTTAGCTGGTCGAGTTTTTGTAAATCAAATTGCCATACTTGCCATTTTGTTACATGACAGTGACCAAATCCACGTCTTTTTTTTATCCCAATGGAAATTTCACCGTTTTCTAGTCCTTGAAGGACGATGAATAGTTCTCTAATTAATTGCTCTCGGTTATCTTTTTCTAGTAATAATTCAAAGTACAGTTCAAATTTAGTACCAGCTTCTAATAGTTCTAAATCATATTTAGCTTTATCTGAGGCTGTTCCTGTGAGACTACAGATTTTAACTCCGTCTCTCAATTCGGCTTTGATTGATTCGCTACTGAGTGCATCATTAATAATTAACGGACTTTGTTCACCATCATCATCACTGCGATTACCACCAAATAATAATGATGTTTCTCTTGCATTGTAACCATTTTCAAATTCTCTTAAATAGTTTCTTAATGCTCCTGTAATAGATGAACCCATGAGCAATGCTTTATCTTCTATACTATCTCGTAAAATTACTAAATCAGTATATCCATCAGCATCACCACTTCCTAAACAAGTTGGCGTATCTAATATTAAAGTTGCTTTAATAATTATGCGTTCAATAATCAAGCGTTGATTGCGGCTTTTGAGGCGTTCGCAAGTCATCTATTTTCCTCCTTTGTTGCCTTTTTTGCAAGTGCCATAATTAGGCGTAAGGTATATTTTTCTGCTAGTTTATTTTTCTTGGCAAATTCACCGTTAATACTTCGCTCTACATTGGCGACATTAACTTTTAAATCTTGTTTGTTACTTACCCAAGACCAAGAATCTGGATAAAGTAACCAATTATCTAGTTGCTGTTTTAAATAATAATTATTTTCATCAGGTTCAATTTTTGCTCTTTCAAATTGGCTGTTAGCATGAGGAGGAAGATTATTTAAAAGTGATAAAACTAAATTACAATCACCTGTTGTAACAGCTTGTCTAGCTACCAATTCTAAACGAGAAAGTTGACTATTACGAATATCACCTTTGATAGTTTTACGTCCAAGATAATTTTGCAGTGTTTGCTCTATCTTTTTATGCAACAATCTCTCAGCCATTTGTGCAGCTAAAATGTGTGATATATCTGTTTTTAATCCAGGTGAATAAATGCTTGGACTTTTATTTGGTAGCTTGAGTTTAAATTCTTTTTGGTTTAACCAGTTAATAGTAACTCTACCAAACCCCTCAGTTATTCTCTCTCCGATACCTTTAATTTCTATTGCTTGAATTTGCTCTGGTGTTAGAGAAAAATTTTCCAATTCAAAAACAAAAACACTCCCGGCTGCGAGTGCTGGAACTGTCGGTAGAGGTAATCCCCATTTACGATTGAATCCACCAACTACGGTACTACTGGTAAAGCATCTTTTCGGCTGAATTTCTCCAACTAAAACTTTTTTTAATTCTCGTGTTAGGGGTGCAGGTATTTCGTGTTCGGTTGAAGGTGGAATTATGGCGTATTGCCCCCAATCATCGCGTAAAATCAAGTCACTCAAGAGTGTAACTGTCAAAAACTCTCTATCAGTTCTATCGTCATCCTCGACAGGAATATTTACTTCGTTCCAGTCAGCAGCATCAATGATATGACTAATATTACTAATTTTAGTGTGTCCGTACCCTGCACTTTGGGAACCACCAAGCCAAATATCTGATGATTTTTCTAACAAATCTCTGATTATTTGAGCATCAGTTTCGCTGCTACACAAAATCACAGCTTGAAAAGTCTGTTCGCTATCTATCGCTTCGTAACGAAATATTTCTCCTTCTCCTTGAGTCGAGCGTCCTTTTTTGCGATCGCGTTGATTGTGAATATTAATCCGTCGCTTTTCTGTATAATAATTTATACTGCCACGTTCTGTAGTCCAAAAACCTTCACCAACAGGTTTGGGGTTTTCTAGTTCGTCTCCTCTTTCAGAGCTAAAATCATAAACCGTTATAGGAGATTCATCAGTTAATTCTGCATTTTTTTCCTTAAACCAAGAACGAGGAATAGGTAGCGTGCGTTTACCTTCGTTACTTTGCAAATAACCATTTAAATAACAGGTGCTATTCCCATCAAAAAACAATCGCTTCACTTCATGTTTAGCTAAATCCAATTCCGACAAACCATGCTGTTTCATGTACCGTCCAATCACAGCACCCCGAATCATACTACCGGGAATATAAGAATAAGAAACGTCACTATTTGGGTCGCCTGCAAATGAAGTTGCAAGTAGCGGTTGTTGCGTTCGCAATAAAAAAGTGATTACCTTCATCTAATTTTCTCCTCAACTTTTCCAAACAAGTTTAAATAATCATAGGTAATATCTTTGCTAGAAGCATCATGTAGGGTGCATTTTACGTGACCTCTCCCTCTGTTGCGTCCACTTCCTATACGTCGCAAAGCTAAGATACTTGCAGATAAAAGAGCCAGAATTTCATGACTTGGTTGAGTTTCAAAAATTAAATCAGCCTGGAATTCAAGTTGACGTATCACTACGCGAAATGAGCGCAAACTTCCTTCATCAGCTACACCTATTTCCGAATTAATAGCAGTTTGACGGCGAATAGTAGTCAAAGATTCAAGAACTTCATTGTTCGTTAATTCTTTATTATCAATTTGCCAAGCTACTGCTGTTCTTAAATCTTCCGGTAAACAAGCATCTCCAACGTGCATGATTCCCATTGATTGTAAAGAACTACCAGGTACACCAAATAAATTACAAGCCAGATTTTCCCAGTAAGAATCAATATCTGCTGGTAAGACGCTAATTAAATTATCTGATTCTTCGCTTAACAACCCTTTCAAAGTCCGGCCGCGCAAGTCAGGAAATCCATAAGCATCATGCTCTACTTCTTGGTCAATTAAACCAGCTACACCGTCACCTCTACCAAAAGTTGTATCACTCAGAAGTGTGATTTTCAGTTTATATATAGTCACCTAATCACTCCCAATTCCTAGATAAAAATCCATAGCTTCAATTGCATCGAAGTAACCGCAAATTTCGTTGTTCCAACCCTGCTTTATCAATTGTTCACTTTGACCAGATGAGTGGGGAAAATCTGGTAAATTTGGTAATTTATAATTCAGTAAAAATTCTTCAACAGCTTTAATAGAACCTTTCCGTAGTATCTCTCGCAACGCCATAATTTTGTTTTGACGTTCTTTCCAATCATCTCCTTGCTTAAATTTGCTTACAACTTTAGTAAAACCTGACCAAGTGCGCCATTCATCATCATGCTTTAACCATAATGGACGCATTTCTAAATGCCAAGATTTATTATTCACTCGATATTCCCGTTGACGAATTTCTGATATTGAACCAAGTAAACCGCTAGCTGCTAAATGCCAATCAATCGCCGAAAAATAATCTACTCCATGTTTTTGTCGCTCAAGTTTCACAAATTTTTTTGCGACTTTACATAAATCTTCACTCATCTGATAAGCTCGTGAAAAAGGATAATGAGCTTTGACGACGCAAACACCAGCACAAGCAGTTAAAGATTCTCCATCAGTGACTTTTTGCTCCTCAAATTTTTGCAAAAATAATGCAGCTAATTCTACACCTAATCTACCCTCACAAATAAAGGTAATGTCATCACCTGCGTAAACTAAAGGACGGAAAGGAAGATAAAAAATATTACTTTTGCTACCTTTATTTAAATCAAAATCTCCAAGTTTACCAACAACTCTTCCCGATTTAATGGAATTTACAAGAGTTTCAGTCACAGCTTTCAGCGCCTCAGTACCTGCTGTTTCAACACTGTTAGAAAAATTTCGCATTGCATTAATGTAATCTCTATTCTCCTTAGCTTCACCATGCTTTTTAAATCTATCTCCCATGCCATTACCATCAATATGCACCACTGCTACATAGCTAGATTCACCTTCAGAACGTCCTAAATTATCGCTTCGGTAGGGAAATTGATAAATATTTTCGTCAAATATGCCAGAGAAAATTTTCTGGAGTTCTTGATTAGCCTTTCTAACAGATTTTAACTTCTGTCTTGTTTCAGTAGAAATTAAATAGCTATCTGTTTTTTCATCGTCATCATAATCGATGTACTTATCACTTCTATCTACAGCAGGGAGTTGAGTTGAGTTACAACTAGCAGTGATACCTAAACCAAGTAATGATGCAGAATATATCCGTTCGTATTTTTGATGATCTAATTCATTTTTCTTTAAGTCTTCAACTATTGAATATAATTTGTCATTTTTCCAATCAAAATCATCATGAACAACTAATAAATTCACGCCTGATGCTTCGGTTAAAACTTTTTTACTCAATAGCCGAGTAAACTTGATAGCAATTTATCGTGACTTAAATATTATCAGTGCATTACCACCATTTGCATAAACTATTTCTGCATCAAGTCCACTAGTTTCAATCGGTTCGGCTTGACTATTTTTAGGAACTCCTAAGTTTGTTTGTAGTATTTCTTCAACCCATTCTTTCGTAGATTTCGATAAGAGAAACGAAGCGCCAATATTTTCGCGCAGACGGTTGGTATTGAAGATATAATTTTGCTTACCAGTTGTATCAACTACAGTGATAGTAAACTGTGTCATCTTGCCTCCCTATCATTGTCAACAATCCACTTAATAATGTTGTCTGACAGATTTAGTAAATCTGCACGTCCAAAAACAGCAATTTTTTTATTGGAGAGTGTATCAGCAATTTCTGCTTTGAGAGTGTCTGGTTCATCAGCACAGCAAACTAAAGCCACCCTTGCTTCTTCTCCTCCCATTTGTATAGCTCTTAAATATGCTTCAAAAAGTTTACTCTTGCACAAATTTCTTTCTTTTATATCACTAGTAGTTGTGCAAGAAATTGCAAAAAGCTGATAACCGCGTGTAAACGCAACATCAAATTGAAATCCATCCTTAGTTCCCTTGAGCGGAATTTTAAAATCTAAGCCATAGTCTGTTATGGATTGGCTATTAGCAATATTTTTGATTTGTTGTAATGTATAATGCTCTAGCCATATCCCATCCAGCCATTTACAAAAATCTTCAATCTCTGTAAAAAAAGTAATATTTTTGGCTTGTACTAAAGCAAGCTTATCATCACTGTTTAATAGCTGTGCTTTTCTAAATGCGTCTACTATCTCCAATGGTAATTTATCTAGAGGTATCGCTAACTTAGCCAATTCAGTTTTATTCTTCCATTTTCGATTATCATGGCGTGCTTCTTTACAAAAAATGTCATGATACCAATCAAACCATTGCTGTACTTTACCTTTACTAGCAAACACTTTGACAAGTTCTTCAGCTAATTCTAGTAATTGTGCTTCTTGACTGGGACGCTTTTGTAACGTTAATCCGTGTAATTGAAAAAGTGTTTCTAGTTTTAATTCCAGCGTATCTGGTTTAACTTTTAAACGCTCCCGCTCATTATCTTCCCTATCTATGCATATTTCTAACCTCCGAGGGTCAAGATAGCTAAAAATAATACCCTTGCGCCGTCTGTATACTTTACCAGTTTTATCTTGAATCTCTTCATAAAACAACGTTCGGTAAGAGTGCGCGGACATTGCTTTTGTACCACCTGTATAATTTAGCCCTATTTTTCCACTTTTAATGCTGTCTAGCTTTGCTCCAATTTCTTTTTGAATGTGGTAAGCATCTGACTCATAATGATTAAGCGATCGCAATTCCACATTAAACTCGCTTCCAAAACTCTTTTTTAGCCGTGTGGCTTCATCCAAAGTATCTGTCGTATGTACCAAATACGCTGTCCCACCCTGGTGAAGCAACAGCTTGGTTGCTACATAATTGGGTAGGGGATTTTTACCTATCAGCAAAAATAGATGGTCAACTTTATACTCTTCAAACTCGGTTGTACTCATGGGGTTAAGGTATCAGTTTGTGAAAAATCTACCCCTAGTATTGCATAGTATCGGAAATACCCCCTTCCGATACTTGCTAACCTAGAAAGCGTATCTCAGACATACTCAGCTATAGTGAATATACGCTTTACTCATCCCCCATCGCCACAATTATTACAACAACTAGCCAAAGGCTCTTTAGACCAAAGTCAAAATCTTACCCGTGCTATCCGGTTATGGACTTTGCTGCATTGGCTTTATCACGACAAAGAGTATACCAAATTAGAAAATAATTTTACTTACGCAGATTGGCGTAAAGCTTTCTTTAGTGAAACTCATAAAGATGAAAAGCAGGAAGATATTCTCAATCACCAAGACCCGAATTGTGCTTGCATCAAAACTATTAGACAATGGTTTCTAGAATTGGAAGTATCTGTAGACGAATGGAAGTATTCTCTACAACAAGAAATATCAATATCTAATTCTGAACTAGAAAATTTATTAGAAGAACGTCTATTTGCTCAAGTTCGGAAATCGTTGCAAAGTGACTTAGATTTATTAGCCAGTCGAAAGTATTTACAAAGGGTAGATTGCACACCAGGGAGAAGTAAATATTATCATCTAGTTGAAAAATTGCCATTTCTTGAAACTTATTTTAGTCATAAAAATCAAGTCTACTTGGCAGAGACTTTAGGTATGTTCAGTTTTCTTGACCCCAGTTTACCTTTACTCGCTGAAGATTTATCGCAGCAACAAGTAGATGAAGATAATCATCGTGTATTTTTATATGTTGATTATCTCGTACCAGAATCAAGTCCGATACAAGATGCGGTAGATGAAATTCAAAGCGAATTACAGTCCCTTTGGAATTCAAGAGAAATTCTCCCCATACTATTGACTTATTACAGCGCTCATTTGAATTTACAAAAAGAGTGTGCTGTTTACCCTGTTTGTATTTACTTTATGGAAAGAGCTAAATATTTATGTGCTTACGGTAGTACCCCAACAGGTGAAATTAACTGGTACAAATATCGCTTAGATAGAATAATTTCTAAACGGATAGAAACTCTAGATTGGCAAGATCCCCGCGTTCCTCAATTATTAAGAGAACAATATTATGATCGCGAACTACCAACGCCGAAAACAGTTAATACCAAATTAAAAGAAGCTTGGGGATGCGACTTTTACAAAGACAAAGAGCTAATGATATTGCGGTTTGAACGAGATTTTCATAAACGCTACATCCAAGGAATTAGCATTCATGATACTTTTAAAAGTATTAAATACCAAATGGTAGCAAAATTAATTAAACAAAATACTCTTAATTCAGAACATCAAAAGACTATTTTAGAAACTCTCCAATCTCGTCCTAACACAGATGCTTATTACGAAGTAGATTATCGAGTTAAGGACTATTATGTACTTCGATGGTTGCGAGCTTTAGGTTCTCAAGTTGAAGTTTTACTTCCTTTAAATTTACGCCAAGAAATGGCTGACGAAATCCAAAATCTGTGGAATTTGTATAACCCACATTCCGCACTTCATTTTGTAACACAAAGCTTAGTAATAATAAATACATGTTTTTAATGTATAAATACATAAATCATTGGGTGATTAA
>NZ_JBALDZ010000092.1:0-8024 GCF_036917155.1 Nostoc sp.
CACCGCCGAATCTAGCGCAGCGTTCCTCAGTTGCGTCAATGCTCCAACCCCCGTTTTTTTGTTAACGATCGCTTGACTTTTAAGACAGTCGCTACATTTATTTTTCTCCTCTTAAACTTAATCCGAGTTGACAAGATAAAGATTCTACGTTGTTGTCATTTTCTACAACGTTATTCATTCGCCCTACTGTTCTATCCTTTCTTCAACAACCGCCCTGGCAGAAGAGTAGTTCCTCGGTAGCCCTGGAATGTTCTTAGCGCACCACTTAACCCAATACGCTTGGGTTACAGCGCTTCCGGCTATTATGCAATACTATTTTCCTCTTACCCCTCTCCTATCATAGCTTTCAGCTTTGAGGATGTACCTCATAGCTGCCGGAAGTGCTGTAAGGCTAAAACTCTTTGTCAAATTCAATTTTTTTAACGAGTGCTGAGTAAAGAAGATTGAATACTCAGTACTTTTGCACTATGGTAAAAGCCCCGTCCGAAGTCAAGCGGAATCAACAATTCGTTTGGAGGTTGATACCCCGCCTCTTGTGGCGCGGTCTTTCATCTCAGCACTCTCTTTGCCGAGGAACTCAGCACTCTTCATAGCACTAATATTTAATGAATAGCCGAGCAAGTGAGAAAGTATTTAAACTGATAATTTGGACAAATATGGATATTTATGATGATTATTGCATTACTGTAAAAGCACGTCACGACTTACGACTATCATTTTTTTTGTAGTGATAAAAAGCATTTGACACTACAAACAGTAGGATATATAATTTAATTATAAATTTCGTAAATCTATATCCTAAAAAATGACATTTATAAGAACTAAGCAAGAAAACGGGACGAATTATTATTACATAATCGAATCTAAACGTTATAGCTCAGTCAAAACCCCAAGACAAAATCACATATATCTTGGTAAATACGAAAAAGCTTGTGAAACTATAGAAACATTAAATATACCCCAAACTCATAAAGAAGAGTTTTTAAAAAAAATTAAGGAAGAAGAAGAAAAGCTAAAAGCCAAAACTTACAATATTTCTGATAAAAGATATAACTGTATTGTTATCGATCCACCTTGGTTTTATAATCTTAGAAAAGATGACGCCACTCATAGAAACCGAATACCATACCCACCAATGAAAATAGAAGAAATACTGTTACTGCCAATTCCAGAGCTATGCGATAAACAAGGAACTGTATTATGGCTATGGTTTACAAATAATCATTTATTAGAAGCGGCAGAATGTATTAAACATTGGGGCTTTGAATTAAAAACAATTCTGACTTGGGAAAAAGTTTCAAAAAAAGGAACAACTAGAATAGGTACAGGACACTGGTTGAGAAACTCTACAGAACACTGTATTCTGGCAGTTCACGGTCATGTAACCAGCTTTTCACACTCTAAAAAATTAACCAATGAACCGACTATTTTAAAAGCACCGAGAAGAGAACATTCAAGAAAACCAGAAGAGTTTTATGAGCTAGTTAATCATCTATGTAATGGAACAAAATTGGAAATGTTTGCAAGACAAAAAAGAGAAGGATGGGATGTTTGGGGTAATGAGGTAGACAAATTTGATAACCAATCAGATGTATCACACGAGACGGCTGTAGAAGTGCAAAGATCAAGTGTCCTCCCAGTGTAAATTTCAGCCTCTAAAGAGCGTCGAATGATAATTGCTCCGTTATTCTCAAGTAGCCTCAGCGTAAGAAGATTAATTATCTTAACCAGTCTTCTGGTCTAATCAAAGTAGATATCTCCAGAAATTAAATATGCGTTATCCAGAATCCTTGTAGAGACGTAGCACTGCTACGTCTCTACATTCATTTTCACCAGATGTCTAGTAGGCTCAAGATGAAACCAGTGATTAAGGACTCCTGTTTCAAAGAATGTTTTAAGAGTTGAGATACAACGCGTATGCTGCGAGTAAGAATACTTTTTAGTTTGGTACTCCAAATCGTTGTAGGTAGTTTACTACCGACTTTCCGCCTGAGTTGACACTGTTAATACTTGCGGTGGTGTGGCATCTGGTGGATAGAGAAAGTCTACTTCTACTAAGGAGCGATCTCCTGCTTTCATATTTAATAAAACTAATGCTTCCCCTGGTTGACCTCTCTTTTGCACTAAATGCACAAACTGAGTTTGCGGCTGATTTTGCTCATCTTTGTAACGTACCCGCACCGTTCCTCGGAAGAATACTTGAGGGGCTGGTGTACTCAGAAAGCGTAATCCTGGTTTTCCCAACTGATCCTCTTTGAGTGGTGTTTGTATCGACACACTAACAGTTTGAGGACTTTGAGTATTGTTGTATAGCGGCAACTTCAGATTATATTGAATTCCATAGTTGCCATGAGCGCGATATGCGGTGTCAGGATAGCGCACCAGCATAGTAGCACTTTGAATTTGACCAGTTCCTAAGGTACCGCCATGCAGGGTACTCAGAGCGTAGGAAAACCCTTGACCAGGCTGGGGAATAGTTAGATACCTAGCTTTAGGATTATCTACTAATAAGGCTCTCCATTGTGAACCACCAGCCACTCCAGCAACACGACCATAAATTCTTGGCTTGTCAGTTCCCTCTAAGGGAGTGGGCGCTTTATCTCGTGGGCCAGCCAAATCACCATTATCTAGTAAATTTTGCCATTCTTCTAAAGTAGGCGATCGCTCACTGCCATCAGGATTCACCCGTGCAAACATAGCGAGGCTAGCTGCATAGACATTGCCATTACTTCGCAATCGGATCAATGTAGACCGACCATTAAGGGGCGGTGTCAATCCCTGCACCGGAATTGGCAAATTTAGTAACATCCGACTTTTGCCTGGTGGAATCTCAATTTGGGCAGGGAAAATCTCTTGTCGCACTCCCCGAAGCACATCAGACATGACGCGATCGCCAGGACCTGCAAAAACTTTACCTAAAAGATTTTGGCTAAAAGATGGTAACGGAATAAATGGTGCATCCGGTTGACTCAAATAACTCGCCGCCTGCAAAATATTCACCTTCACCGATTCTGAACCAGGGTTATGCAAAATTATCCCTAGATAGAGCAATCGCAAATTCTCTGCTGGTTCAGCTTTTGTAATGTGGTGAGCAAAAATATCAAATCGTCCTCGAAAGGGAAAATTCAGATGCGCCGTTGGCACTTTTTTCCCATTTGGTGGAAAGGTAGAAAGTAAAATTCCTTCTTTTAAAACCAATTCTGGACTATTGCTGTTAAACGTTGGCACTGTATCCAATTGACCTGGTAAAGGTCGGACTTCTTGTAGTTGTACGACTTCTTCAGGTGGTGGCATAGCAGGAGTTAATTGAGCGATGGGAAAAATTAGTAACAATGGCAACATATACTTAGATATTTCTTTCACCATACAGACATTAACAACTTGATGAAAGTGCCAGTTTGTTAATAATTAATACGAAATCGGCAAGAATACCCATCAAATTTTCTTGATTGAGAATCGGAACATGGACAAAAATACAACGTGCCGTGAGTTTATTTTGGCTTAAGTAGTCCAACACTGAATAGTAAAGACCCTCGCAAACAAATTTACCGCAGTCGTGGCTAATCTGAATTGCCGTGGCTCCCGCCACTAATTTTTCTAAATCAACTTCTGTCTGTAAAACAATTTCTCCATAGCTAGCAACGGCTTCCACACTTAATTGTGTACGGCTTGCAGCCATGCCACAACAGATGATGTAATCAGGTTGGATTGCATTGATTTTTTCCATTACCTGGACACTGGCAAGTTGCACGTCTACGGGTAACTGGCGTAAAAAAGTTAAGTCATGCGGTATCAGATCGAGTTTGGCAACTTCAAGTAATAAATCATCAGAAGAATTTGACTGTTGATCCTTTAGCCAAATATCAAAAGAAGTTAATAGAATTCTTTTCTTCATAACAAATATTATTTAGAATAGAAAAACCCTCCATAATAAATTTACAAGGAGCAGGTAAATGCCAGTGATTGCGGTCGTAGATTACGAGATGGGAAATTTGCACTCAGTCTGTAAAGGCTTGGAAAAAGCTGGGGCAACTCCTAATGTTACTTATTCTCCAAAGGAATTAGAGCAGGCAGATGCGATAGTCCTACCAGGAGTGGGAGCATTTGATCCAGCAGTGCAACACCTGCGAGCGCGTGGTTTGGAACAACCGATTAAAGAAGCGATCGCATCTGGTAAACCTTTCTTAGGAATTTGTTTAGGATTGCAAATTCTCTTTGAATCAAGTGCAGAAGGTACCCAACCAGGACTAGGAATTATCAAAGGAAAAGTGCGGCGGTTTCGCTCAGAACCCGACATTACTATTCCTCATACGGGTTGGAATCAGCTGGAAGTGACTCAACCAAAAAGTATTTTGTGGGAGCATTTACCGTCCGATCCTTGGGTGTATTTTGTCCATTCCTACTATGTTGACCCAATAGACCCGCTAATCCGTGCAGCAACTGTCACTCACGGGACTCAAACCGTCACAGCTGCGATCGCCCATGAAAACCTGATGGCAGTCCAATTTCACCCCGAAAAATCCTCTAATATCGGCTTGCAAATCCTGTCTAATTTCGTTGCTCAAGTCCGCGAAAAAATTCCTGCCTAATATTCTTTTTGTCATTTGTTCTTTGTCTTTTGTCTACAATTGATGACCAATGACTAATGACTAATGACTAATAACCAATGAGTTTGAGAATTTACGGCAATCGCCAGCTAAAAACTTTACCAGGAAAAGAAACTAGACCCACTAGTGCGCGGGTAAGAGAGGCAGTATTTAATATTTGGCAGGGAGAAATCGCAGGTTATCGCTGGCTAGATTTATGCGCTGGTACTGGCTCAATGGGCGCAGAGGCTTTGTGTAGAGGAGCCAGCCTAGTAATGGGAATAGAACAATCGAGCCGAGCCTGTGCCACTGTCCAAGAAAATTGGCAGCAGGTAGCTAATGCCGACCAAGAATTTCGGGTATTACGGGGAGATATTACCCAGCAGTTAAAGACTTTATCAGGCAAGCAATTCGATAAAATTTACTTTGATCCACCTTATGCCAGTGGATTGTACCAACCAGTATTAGAAGCGATCGCTCACCATCAACTTTTAGATCCTAGCGGCGAAATCGCAGTTGAACACGCCTCACAAGGTTGGACACCACCAGAGATTCCCGCTTGGGAAATTTGCCGCCAGAAAGTCTACGGCAACACATCACTTACTTTCTACAGAATTTGGAGTGAGGGATTAGGGGCAGAGAAGGGAGATGAGGAACAATATAATTCCTAACTCTTGTACAGACGCGATTAATCGCGTCTCGACTCCTAACCCCTAACTCCTAACTCAGCACTCAGCACTCAGCATTGGGTAATCCCTCATCCTCCCAACTGATTGGGGCGCTTGTATTGCTTATAGGCAGCGTAAAACAGTCCGGCAAGGGTGACAAAAACTAGACCAAGGACAATACCTGATAGCAGGGGTTCAACCACTGGAAATCTCCTCTTTGTAATGATTAAATATTCGTTGCCTATTTTTGATTTTACCAAATTTCGTATGAATCCTGCGCCCTACAGCCTTTTTGAAGGGCAACTGCCCACAAGAAAATAGTCTTCTGTGCTTGCAGACACGATCAAGAACTTTTAAGCTATGTGTAGGAAATGAAAACTTTTTAGCACACCTAGACTTTCACAGCAAACCTTTTGGATAACCAGATTACCAAACCTGAAATATTGATTCAGCGGATCGTTTTATTGACGCTGGCCATACTGCTAGCAGTCCCTTTGGGCTTTTTTGGTGTTCAGTTGGTTCAAGCCTCCGATCCATACGTCAAGAGCGTTCTATCCTTAACAGGAAACTCAATTCAAGGACATGCGATCTTTCAAATTAACTGCGCTGGTTGTCATGGCTTGGAAGCAGACGGACGAGTGGGCCCCAGCTTGCAAGGTGTTTCCAAGCACAAGTCTCGCTATGGACTGATTCACCAAGTGATCAGTGGCGAAACACCGCCAATGCCAAAATTTCAACCTAGTGCCCAAGAAATGGCGGATCTTCTGAACTATTTAGAGTCTTTATAAACCTGAGAATTTTTGGTTGCTGGATAGACAAATCCCTCATGGAAAAAGCAGCATAGGTTGTGCTGTCTTTCTCTATCTCTA
This sequence comes from Nostoc sp., assembly GCF_036917155.1. Classification (GTDB taxonomy): domain Bacteria; phylum Cyanobacteriota; class Cyanobacteriia; order Cyanobacteriales; family Nostocaceae; genus Nostoc. The sequence continues at coordinate 6,124 of NZ_JBALDZ010000092.1, forward strand.
ACAACTTTTAATAGATCCAGGACTTAAGGCTTGTCATTACTCACATTCTTTTACAACTGGCGATCGCTTTCAAATCAGATTACATAACCCTGATTCTTGCGTGAATATTCTCAATAAAAATTTATAAATGAGAATCATACTTAAACTTTAAAACCCAAATTTCATCAGCCTTCTAAGAGATGCGGGTAATGACAAGAGGTTTAAGCAGCATATTTGCGTAGAATCTTTGATAAAAACTCACATAAACTGTATATTTTTAAGTATGTTAGCAAGTAACTATTTAATTATTGTGAAAGTGAAGTTAGCATAACTAACTCGTTAAGATTAAGGTAAAAGCTCTTAATAAATGGGCTATGGTATAGCTTCTTTAACAAACTAGATATTCTTAAGATGCCTGAAAGCTAATGAATGAAGCGATCCAAATCGGTAATCGTACAATCGCAGCTAGTGAATTGATTTCCTTGCTGGCAAGTTACCAAATGCTGCCACAGTTGCAGCGTGAATTGATCATCGATGAGGCAATAGAGCAAAACTCACACCTTGCGAAAGTAGCAATAGAGTGTACACCTGAGGAAATAGCCCAAGCTAAACAGCAGTTTTACGCTGAAAAACAGTTCAAAAATGAAGAAGACATCCAGGCTTGGATGGCACATCAAGGGCTGACTTCCGATCAACTAGAAGTCATTACCACTCGTAAGCTGAAAATTGAAAAATTCAAGCAAACTACTTGGGGTAACAAACTAGAATCTTACTTTTTTCAGTCCAAGACAAAACTGGACAAAGTAATTTATTCCCTACTGCGAACCCAAGATGTGGGAATTGCCCAAGAACTCTACTTCAGGATTCAGGCAAAAGAAAACTCTTTTGCTGACTTGGCGCGGGAATACTCACTCGGGCCAGAAGCCCAAACTGGCGGTTTAGTTGGCCCGATTGAACTGAATGCACTACATCCTGTAATGGTACAAATGCTCTCTAGCAGTCAACCAGGTCAGATATTGCCCCCTACACGCATCGCTGAATGGTTTGTGATTTTGCGGCTGGAAAAATTTATTCCGGCACAACTGGATGAATTTATGAAAGTACGCCTGCTGAATGAACTCTTTGAAAGCTGGCTACAAGAACAGCAAAAGCAAATCATGTCTGCACCACAACAGGAGGTGGGCAGGGGACGACAGGGAGAATCCCTCACATAATCATTTTTACTTACCTTCTTGCCACTCTTGACCACCAGGTAACTCACTCAACATCTCATCAACAGCACCAGGTAAAGACTTTTGAGAATTTGTATAAGTCAAATTTAAAAAATCTTTTCCTACTGACATAATCAGTGTTTTTTCTACCATTGCTTGTAGTCGCTTAGGTGTATACAAACCATCAAAAATTTCAGCAGATGCAGGATCGATTGCTGCATCATAAGCAGCATCCAGCAAATCCTCCCATTCACCTTGTTTCACATAATGAGAAGTCTTATTATCCTGTAAATTTAAATCTTGAATTTCTAAAATCGAGCCTTTAATAGAAGCTACCCAGGAATTAGTTAATTTTTGTTCAACCTGATTTTTAATCAAATGAATAATAAGCCTGATGAGAAAACTCCTAATATTTCGGATATAACTCTTTCGACTCATTAACTCCAACTCATCAACAATTACTAAAGCATCATCATAACGTCCATCAAGAATAGACCTTCTTAAATCCCAAAGTTCTTGAGTCATAAGCCATAGCAATTTATCCAATCCTAAATTCAGCATAAACTAAAACCCCCTAGCTGTTATGAGAGCTAGGGGGTTTTAGTTTGTATAATGAAACCTGGCATCGAGCTATTTTTGCGTAGGGCTACCCCTAAACTATCGTGGCCGCAGCAGCGTTTCACCTCTGAGTTCGGGAAGGGTTCAGTGTGG
>NZ_JBALDZ010000093.1:0-41290 GCF_036917155.1 Nostoc sp.
ATTTTTTGATCTTTTTCTTCTGGACTCATGCTTGAACACTACCATCTTTCTTCCCTCATGGGAATATTCCTGACATTCCTACCTGGGCAGTTACAGATTTCATCCAAATAGGTGACACGGTAATGAGAATTATCTTCTAGTTTGGCTAGTAAAGCTTCATACATTTGCCAGCTTACCCCACTAGTGATAAACTTCTCCTCTGGATCATCAATATCTGCAAGTTTTGGGTCGTCTAAGAGTTCTTTCAGGCTGATGACCATTATTTTTCTCTCCTAGTAAAAATCAAATTACCGCAGGGCGGATAATGCCCATAACATAAAAATTAGGGTTTAAGCAAATACTAAGCAGTGCCCAGTATACAAACATTTCTTTGCTAAACTGACTCCATCGAGGAAGCACCAAAACGATAGCCTTTACCGTAAACTGTGTGAATCAGCGTCGTTTCTTTACCCACCTCAATCTTACGGCGCAGCAAGCGAATTAACGCCGCTATCACATTGCTACTGGGTTGTTCTTCCTCTTGCCACAAATTTTGCATAATCTGGGCATGAGTTAGCAATTGTCCAGTGTGTTCCATAAAGTATTGCAATAACTGGCTTTCTTTTTGTGATAGCTCAATTATCCGTCCCTGACGATAGGCTACTTGATTGTCACAATCGAGTTCTAAATCAGCGACAGTTAGTCGTCCAGTGGTAGTCTCATAAATTTGGGAACCGGAACGACGCAATAAAGCGCGGACTCTGGCTAATAACTCCCGCAGTTCAAAAGGTTTAACCAAATAGTCGTCCGCACCAGCATCTAAACCTTCTACACGATCATCGAGAGTATCTTTTGCCGTAAGAAACAGCACGGGAGTGGTTTTGCTTTGGCGTCGCAATTCCTGACAAATCTCTAACCCGGTTTTTCCTGGCAGCATCCAATCTAAAATCAGTAGGTCATAACTGCCTGCTTGTGCCAGTTCGCTACCAGATGTCCCATCATAAGCGGCATCTACAGCGTAACCCTCACGAGTTAACAAGCGACTCAAGGGTTGAGTGAGTTCAATTTCATCATCAACTAATAAAATTCTCATGCTGCTTGTGGTAAGCATATAGAGATATTCTCAATATTATTCAATTGCCGGAACGCTAAGGATACTAAGAAAAAGAATGCTGACTGTTGCATTGCCAAAAGGGGAACTACTTAAAAATAGCATCCGCCTGCTACAAGGTGTGGGATTAGATTTTAGTGCTTTTTTAGATTCAGGAACTCGCCAACTTCAAATTCCTGACACGAAGGGAATTGCGAAAGCTTTACTGGTGCGCGCGCAGGATGTACCTGTTTATGTGGAATATGGTCAGGCACAACTGGGGATTGTCGGTTACGATGTGCTGCGAGAGAAGCAGCCGCAAGTTGCCCACTTGGTAGATTTGCAGTTTGGTCATTGTCGGATGTCGGTGGCAGTAAAAGCATCCAGTTCTTATACGTCGCCTTTAGATTTACCACCACATGGTAGAGTTGCTTCAAAATATGTGAATTGCGCTCGTGAATATTTCCATAGTCTAGATTTGCCTGTGGAAATAGTGCCATTGTATGGTTCAGTGGAACTAGGCCCAATTACTGGTATGTCAGAAGCGATCGTGGATTTAGTTTCGACAGGGCGAACTTTGCGCGAAAATGGTTTAATTGAAATCGCTACTCTGTATGAAAGCACGGCGCGGTTGATTGCCCATCCTTTGAGTTATCGCCTGAACACGGGTAATCTAAATGATGTGATTGCCAAGCTACGGGAAGTAGTGTTGGTAGAGGTTTAACACCAATTTGTAATTCGTAATGACGCTTCTACAGACCTTTGCGATCGCTAACACTACTGGCGTGGCAAGCAAAAAAATTGTGCATTAGACGTAGGTTGGATGGAGGCTTAGTTCTGAAGTTGAGTTTATAATCGCCTGTAAGCCTTGATTTTAAAGGGAAATTTTGGGATTTAATTAAAATTTCAGCATACCACCTACAACAAATATGTTTCAGGCTACTCGCCGCCGTCTTGCAATTTGGTACACTACTGTTACTGCTGTATTACTATTACTATTTGCCAGTGGCGTTTATTTATACGTCCGCAGTACATTGATTGAGCGGATTGATGATACCCTTAATCATGTAGTTGAAATAGTGGAGCGTTGTCTTACAACTAGCCGCTGTGCATCTACGCTGATATTTGAGCAAATTGATGCTGATGCAGATAAATTTCGGATTAATGTAGAAGCCAGTCTTCGTGACAATACCGATACCGTAGAAGATGACCACATCGACCTAGAATGGTTTAGTCCGACTGGTAAATTACTTTGGTCAACGCTATCTGAGCCTCTAAATATTCCCATTCGTGCTAACCGTACTGGTGAAACTGTGCGTGTAGTCAAGGGAGGGAATGAAAATTCCAAATTGCTAACTTCCCACTCTCCACTCTTATTACGACAAGTCACACAACGGGTGGAAGTGAGACGGCAAGTATTAGGATATCTGCGTGTTAGTCATCCCTGGTTTGAAGTCACTAAACCCAGTCGCCAGTTAATTTTTGATTTGGCGCTAGGTATTGGGTTAATGGTGCTTTCGGTAGGTGCAAGTGGTTGGTTTCTTTCGGGTAAAGCGATGGAACCTGTTGGCCAGTCTTATCAACGCCTCAAACAATTTACTGCTGATGCTTCCCACGAACTTAGAAGTCCTATTACTTTGATTCAAACTAATGTGCAAGTTGCTCTTGCTGACTTGGATTTAGCAGAGACAGAAACAACTACTTCTTTGCTGTATCGGCAACAGTTAAAGGTGGTGGAACGGTTAACACAGCGTTTGGGTAAGCTAGTCAATGACTTACTCTTCCTTGCACGGCAGGATAGTGGTATTAGCAAAGATACTTTTTCACCTTGTCCGGTGGATGCTTTGCTGATGGAGGTAGTTGAAGAACAACAATTGTTAGTCCCTGAAAAAGAAATCGCCCTTTCTCTGGACTTAGTTGATCCTCCTGCTTCTGAAACTAGCCCCGAATTACTGGAAAATTGGTTTACCCTTGTGGGCAATTGGGATCAATTGGTGCGGCTGTTCACAAATTTAATTGCTAATGCCTTGCATTACACTCCAGCAGGTGGACGAGTGAAAGTGGAATTGGCGCGGATAGAAGGAATAAATCGCGTTTCTGGATTACGTAACACTAGTGCCCAGTTGCAAGTTAAGGTGAGTGATACCGGAGTTGGAATTCCAGCGGAAGCGCTACCACGGTTGTTTGACCGTTTTTATCGAGTAGATCCGGCACGTACTCATCAGACTGGGAATACAGCTACAGCCAGCGCTACTGGTTCAGGATTAGGATTAGCGATCGCTCAAGCTATTGTCGAACATCACCAGGGTCATATTCAAGTTGAAAGTACCCAAGGCATTGGCACTACCTTTACTGTCACTTTACCAATAACTCTTGAGTCTTAATTCGGTAATAAATTTTTGTTTCCTGTGATAGATGTAGAAAAGTAAACATATTTACTACTTTATATAATACAGCACTTCCGGCAGCTATGAGGATGTACCTCATAGCTGAAAGCTATGATAGGAGAGGGGCAAGAGGAAAACTGTATTGCATAATAGCCGGAAGCGCTGTAACGGTTGCAATATTTAGCTATTTATTAAATTGCTATAGTTTTATATTTCTACTCTTCTTTATAAGAAGAATTTAGAATTCAGGAGCGGAGCCGGAGACGCTCCGCCTCTAGTCAGAATTCAGGGTTGAATTTTGTAGGACTGGGTAATAGCGCAGCGGTAGCGAGTCTGCGATAGCGAAGCGGTAGTGGGTATTTTCGAGTCGCGTCTGAATATTGGTTAAAAGCGAGTGGAATAGTGGGCAAAACTAGTATTAAATATATTCGCCTTAGAGGTTGTTTGAAAAGTCTAATTTATTACTCACCGGGCGACTGGAAGTCGCGGCTACACAAACCAAACCCACCTCCGTGGGTTAAAAACCCTTGATTTTCTCTTAGTCCACGGAGGCGGACTAAGTTTTGTGTAGTAGCGAATAGAATTTCGCCTAATGCTTTTCAAACATCCTCTTAAAACTCAATCCCTTTATGAGTGGAGTATTCTGAATTCTGTACTCTTTATTCTGACTCCTGATTTATCACTAACGATTTAGTTGTTTCATCCTTATGAATGAAAAACTTATATCTAATTTAGATAATTCTCATGTCTATAGTTAGATATAAAAAATAGAGCCAATTGTTAGGATTATATTGACACAACGACAGCTTAAAATAATTTAATTTGCTGTTTTTAAAATATTAAAAAAAGATAACTGGGATGTTTTTCTAGGAGTCAATGATGAATATGAAGTCTCAAAATTTTCGCAAGTCTGCTGAGTTATTTGGCGCTATCTGTGGAGGATTACTGATTAGCCTGCCAGCAATCCCTCAAGTATTAGCACAAGAATCTATTCCCAAAATTAACCCTTGTCCTCGTATTTTCTACGAAGAACCACATAATAATCAGGTTGTAGTGCCACAGGGATGTCCTCCCAACGCCTTAACAGAAAGACTAGCTGCTCAAGGGCTTCTTCCTGTCCCTGCTACCCCATCACAAGAGCAAATAAGATTGGGTGTCGGCGGTGGGGAAGCTGCGGAACCAGGTGTCAGGCTAGCACGCCCAGCCTCTAGCGATCAAACTCAACAGCCTTCACCAGGGGCGGTTTCCACTGAGCAACCACAACTACAACCACGGCAAACCCCCAGTGCGACGATCGCACTAGCTAATGGTATGGTTAATGTCAGGTTAGTAAATAACACTGCGACTAATGTAACTTTCCAAGTGATTGGCGATACGGCACCGCGATCGCTACAAGGTAAGTCAGATGTAACACTGCAAAATCTCAAAGCACCAGTAACAGTGACATTTGAACGAGAAGATGGCGGACAGTTAATAGTAACTCCACAAGGTTCTTCTGAACCAGGAAGCTTGGAAGTGACATTTAAGGAAGCCACCAATGCCACACAGGGTAGAAGTGCCATGAGAATCGAACGAAGCGGCTCAGTATTTTTGAATTAATCAACTTAGAGCTAGGGCGAAAGTCATTCGCGGCTACACAAATAAGAGCTACACCAACCTTGGCTAAGAAAAAATCTAGCTATAACCCACGCAGGTGGGTTTTGACTGTGTAGACGCGGTTTCTAACCGCCCTTTTAACGTTAAATTGACTGCTACTTCCGCTGAAGCATTTGAGTTAGCTGATCCTGCAATTGCACTTCTTGCTTGCTGTCTTCCAATGTCCGCGCTAGTGTAATCGCCCTTTCGTAAAAATTACGGGCAGTTAAGTAATTACCTTGTTGCTTATACAACTGAGCGTAAGATTCAAAAGATTTTAATTCTTCTCGCAAATTTTGCAATTCTTTAGCAAGTGCTAAACGTTGCTCTAGCAAGTCAAAGGCCCGTTCGTAACGTCCGACAGCAGTGTGAGCCGTAACTAAACCGTCAATTGCCCGTAATTCATTAGTGCGATCGCGGTTGGTTTTAGCTATCCGCATTGCTTCACCATAAGTAGCAATAGTATCTTGATAATTTCCAGATGCTAAATAGGCATCACCTAAATTATTCAGGGTATTTGCTTCACCGATGGCATCACCAGTCTGACGGCGGAAAGTTAAAGCATTTTCGTAAAGCTTAATTGCTTTGTTGTAATCTCCCAACCTGGCAGTTACCAAACCCAAATTACTCAAAGATAGTCCTTCACCTTCAATATTTTTCACACCATAAGCAATTGCGAGTGCATCTTCAACTGTTTTACCAGCAGCAGCAGATTCGCCTTGTTGCAGCAGAAATGTACCGATATTATTCAGCGCAAAAATTTGAGCTTGGAAGTCTTTAGTATCACGAGCGATCGCTAATCCTCTTCTTAAAGCATCTTCAGCCTCTTTTGAACTACCAAGCTGGATATAAGCCTTAGCAAGCAAATTGTACGTCAGACCTTGTGCTTTCAGGTCGCCAATTGAGTGATATAGTTCTAGTGCCCGCAAACAAGACGCAACTGTTTTGTCGGCATATCCTGAAGTATATTGTTGTTCACCGATACGCAGCAAACTATCTGCTTCATCTCTTGATTGTCGCCCAACCGAACTATTTAAAGGTCGATGGAGTTGTTGCGTAATATCAACCACACTTGCAGCTACAGGACTCAGCAAAAAAGTAAACAGTAAAAAGCTGTGTAAAAGTACCTGGGGACGAGAAACAGTACCTACACAAATTAAGCCTACCTTTTGCCAGGAAAATACAAGCTGTTGTTTCATAAAAATTGCCCGTAAAGTTGCGGGTTTAAGTAGAAGGTCTAAGAAGAAGTTTTAAGTTTTAAATTGAAGACATTCAATATACGCATTTGTACTTAAGTTATGATTGAGCGAAATCTTCCCCAAAGTAGATAGCGCGGATATCTGCGGGTAATTTGTCCTCTAGCATACGATAGCCTTCCTGAAGAAAATTGGCTACAACACTTGGAGCGATCGCTTCTCCTTCGGCTTGGAGATAGGCAGCGATTCTAGTTTCGCTCCAGTGGAAAGTTTGAGACATTAACACGATTAATCGTAAAACTGGTGGTAGTTGGTCTAACGCCTGTTCTACATAGCACCATAGCGGTGGCGAAGTCGCTTGCAGAGAATAATGAATTGCTTCTGTGGGTGGTAGTTTAATCTCGTTAATACAGAAAGCTGTCATATTAATTAACCAATTTTGCATGGTTAAGGCTTCCTCGCCGGATTCAGAGTCAGTTAATTTGAGTCCACCGAGTTCGTAATAGATATGTCGCCAAGTGAGGGCAAACAGATAATCTGCTTGCACAGGCGATCGCGCCGAATGCCGAATTAAGGTATAGACTATGGGACTATAGCGGCAAAAAATTACCGTAAAGTACTTTCCGGCATCTGGATAGCGCTGAAACAGAGTCAGTAGTTCATAGTCACTGTGATGGAATAGCGACTTCACTAGCGGGTGATTAGCTTCCGTAAAATGAGGAATTTGCATGAGCCTTGCGATTGATAATTGTTAAAATAGTTTTGGGAATTGCACTCCCCTAGTTAATCGCATAATATCTTGGTGTTGTTCAGTTTGTAGATGAGACTCAGACTACTTGAGTATTGATAAACTAGAAACAAGGACTTAATTTTAGTCTTAATCGACAGTCATAAAATCAACTACCTTATAGAATCCTTATTTGTTCATGGTTATAGCAGCTAGTGTGATATCGTTCCTGGTCAGTCCCCTTACTTTAGGCTCCTTTCTGCCTTCCCTGCCCTTGGATAGCCTATTTTCCACCCAAGGCATTATGGTAATGCTGCTAGCAGCTTACGCTGGTGCCATGTGGATGTTTCTCACCAGTGCGCCAAAAGTACATACTGTAATGGTGTCAGATTTGGAAATTGCCCGACAGTTGTATGAAGGGCTGCTAGATTTGCCGGCAGCTGAAGTGCCATTGCACTACTACTACAACTACGAACAAACTATAGGCGCAACTGGCATTGATCCGCTATATATGTCTACTGGGCCGAGCTTGTCTGGTAAAATGATGAATAATGCCAATGATGGGCTGTGGTATCAATTGAAGAAAAACACCCAGCTACACATTATTACTGGCGCGAGTTTAGGTAGGAAAAATCAGCAACGCCACGTTTGTTTTGACCACGACTGCCTGGAAATGATTTTAATGCGAGTCGAAACGCGCGGTTTGAAATTGAAGATTCGTAACCAGAAACCCCTGAACTTTTTAGTCAAGGACTATGAAGGGCGAGTTATTGAAGTGGCTGAGGTAGCGAATTAGTCGTTACTTATTAGACATCTCCGAAAAAGAATGTAGAGACGTAGCAGTGCTACGTCTCTACAAGGGTTCTGGGTAACGCATCTTTAATTTCTGGAGATGTCTATTAGATTATTTTAGGTTGGGTGGGGCGTAGCTTGCCGCCCTATGCATCGCTCCACCCAATATTTATTTTTAGATTTTGGATTTTTGTGCAAGTGTTACCGCAGGGGTAGGTAAGTAGATAGGTGTAAATAAAGTGGAAAAAATGTACACATCTCACCTATATGAAACAGATTTCTATGATTGGACGCAAAAGCAGGTTAGCTTACTCAAAACTCAACAGTGGGAACAATTAGATACAGTTAACCTGATTGAAGAAATTGAAACTTTGGGCAGAAAAGAACGGCAAGAATTGCGAAATCGGCTGGGAGTATTGCTAGGACATCTACTGAAATGGCAATTTCAACCTGAAAAACGTAGCAATAGCTGGTTGGGTACAATTCGAGAGCAACGTGTTCAAATTAAGCTGCTTCTGCAAGATAGCCCTAGTTTGAAACCCTATCTTGATGAAGTTTTCTTCAGTGTTTATGAACTAGGTTTGGCTTTAGCAATTCGAGAAACTGAGTTGGGTGAAAATGTTTTTCCAGAAATCTGTCCCTACACTTTAGACCAAACTTTGAATCCTAAATTCTTACCAAATTTTAATCAGGTTGATGAACAGGGCGAGTAATCACCCCAATACTATTATTTTCTCACCGTAAACCGTGACAAATAAAAGCAGCCCAGTAATGAGGATCTGAAAAGGGAAATTGCTGAGTAGAGTTTTCTATTTTTTTAATTTGTCTGTTCAATTTAGTATACATATTATATTCAAGCTCCCATTGTTGATATTCGATAGAATCTGAAGGATATTTTTTTCTATTTACTATCAATAATTTTTCCCTTGCTTCTACTTCCTGAAATATTTTATTTAGGTCTAATTTTGTAAATTCTCGTAGCTGAATTTGCGCTTTCTGTAATGCTTCAGGACGGTTTCTACCTTCTTGTTGCTGCTGATAATAAAAGATGGAAAATAATGCTGTTGCTAAGTCATCTATTAACCATAAACTACTAACAACGCTTCTCGCACCTGCACATAAAAAACCTGTGGAGAGAGTAAGAATATCATCAGTCAGGGATGGAATACCGAGATTTGTCTCGCAGCAAGACAGAAATACTTCTACAAGTTGAGGTAAACGCCAGCTTGGTGTCATCAATTGCCCCATTGATACAGGCTTGCACTATCTTTTCATAAACTTCAATAGTTCCCTGCAAAATCTGTTGACGACGAATTTCAGAGCGGCTCCAAACACGAATTTGCTCTATCGCTTTAATAGCAAAGTCGTACCCCTCAATTGCTTCTGTCCAACGCTCCACCGCAAAAGCTTTGTCTCCGAAATTACCTCCATATTGGAGACAATCTGTAGGGAAGGCAGTGGGTGTACAAATTTTTAGTGATAAGCGAAAACAAGCAAATGCCTGATTAATATTTCCTTGCTGATAATAAGTGAAAGCTAAATTATTTTGAACCATTGCCCAATCTAGCGGGTAAGATTCGCAACTATAAACTTCTAAAGCCTGATTAAAGTAATAAAATACTTGCTCTAAATTGTTTGTGCCTTCCTCTTTAGCTAAGTCACGATATACATTGCCAAGATTGTTTTTAAGTCCAGCCAAATCTTCTAGAAAATCTTCACAATTTGGCAGAAAATCTTCATAAATATGTTCTTCTAAACCAGCCTTAAAACATTTATAAATATGTTCTTCTAAAGCAGCTTTATACCAGGATATAGCTATCTTTAAATTTTCTATTGGCTCTCCTTGTTTTCTTTCTCTGTAGGCAGCACCTAAATTAGTAAGAACCATTACCCACTCTGCTGGAAACTTTTCACGAGTATAAACTTGCAAAGCTTCTTGACAGCAAAATATTGCTAATTCAGTATTTGCTTCATCTATAGCACATAAATTAGAGTAGATAGTTGCTAAACTATTTTGGATACTAGCCCACTCTTGTGGAAATTTTTCACGAGTATAAACTTTTAAAGCTTTTTTAAAGGCCTTAATTGCTTTCTCTCCATTGTTTACCCAATCACCACGAATTCTATCACAGTAAGCATTTCCCAAAATATCCTGTATTTCAGCCCATTGTTGAGGATACTTAACAAGTATTAGTTCTGCGTCATATTTTGCTATAGCAATTTCAATATTTAATGATTCAGTCATGTTATGAAATTTTAAACCTGTATTATATTACTTCCATAATTTATACATTTTCTATTATAATGTGTCTTTTGTAAAATACTAAACTGCCGCTACTTTCCTTAGTTCAATAACTTTATAATGGTATTTCTGCCAAAATTTCTGCCAACTTCTCTAGCAATTCCTCAGCTAAATACAACAACTCAATTTCATCAATTTCATCAATAGTTCCGCGATTACTTTCTGCAACCGCTACACCATCCACTAATACATTTTTGACAGCAAAAATCCGGTCTTCATCTTCAGATAAACTCAAACATCTTTCCAACTCAACAGTAATCTCTTGGAGCGGTTTATCTTTTAGCTGCTTTCTTAGCCTGACCGCTACCAAGTCATCACTTTGCAGGAAATTAGTCACTAATTCTACAAAATTTTGCTGCCAATCTTCATCTTCTCCCCATGTTTCTAGCCAATCTCTATCAACATCATCACAATATAAATGAGCGGCTTCAAGCCCATACTTCATAATGTCATCCTGCACTTTCTGAGCAGCTTCTACAGCTTGTAAAAAGTTGTCTAATCTCTGTTGACGGTCAGATTGTTTTTCCTGAACCATAAGAACTCACTTTGTTAAGTAATAACGTGGCTATACAAATCCAGTAAATGCAATTGTTCGACAACTATAAATTAAATTTTAAATAACTACCTATACTGAGATTATCGCTGTTAGATAATAATATATTGACTATCTGATTTACAAAATCAGTTGCACGGGGATTGTAACTTAAAAATAATCCTCTATCTATTGCCCAAAAAATTAGGGCATTTTCCCAATCATCAAACTTTTCTTGAGAAAATTCTTCTGAGACGCTAGTGAGTTGAATACATAGTGGACTCTCTTGCGTACTGCTAACAATTATATCAGTTGCCATAGACAGGTCTGCAACATAGCGTAATACAGTCGTGCCACCACAATTTTTAATATTATTAGCAATAGAGCCAATTAATTTGGCATCCTCCTGATTGAACTCCCCCGCCATCAGTTTTCGTCTCCAGATATAAAATTTAGGGTCGTTTTCACTCAACCATTTAGGAAACAAGTAGCCATACCAATATTTTAAAGTTGGATTCAGTACTCTTAACGCTGATTGCTGCTCTTCTTCAGATGGTAATGATTTAAGTCTCAGCCAAACTTCAGCATCTTGGAGCATTTGTTGCAAAAACAGTATGACAAATCTTTTCGCAGTCAGCGAACCCGGTTTGACATCTTTCACCCAGCGATTAATCTCTTCTAACCTTTTCGCTAAAACAGGATCTATAATAGATGCTTCCTCTATTAGTAATCTTAATTGTGTTTTAATTTCTTTGGCTTGCAAATAATGATAAACCTCAAATCTGGAGTATATCGCTAAAATTTTAAAATTATTTTATCAGTCTAAATGATAAGTGGAAAACTCTCTATCTTTAGATTAGAGATGTAGCACCAAGGTAGACTGTAGTCTGTGTCATCCTAAATATCTGCCAACTTTTCTAGCAATTCTTCGGCTAAATCCAACAACTCAATTTCATCAACTTCATCACTACTTCCACGATTACTTTCTCCACACGCCACATTAGCAGCCAAAACATTTTTCACAGCAAAAATCCTATCTTCTTCAGATAGACTCAAACATTTTTCCAACTCAACAGCAACTTCTTGGATTGTCCTTGAACCTAAACGCGCTCTTACTTTCACCGCCACCAAATCGTCACTTTCAAGTAGTTTTACCAAAGCTGTTCTCAGTCCATCATCCTCACCAGAAAACTTCTCAACGGCTAGACGCACATATTCCCGCACGCTCATGTTTGCCGCCAATGCTTTTTGGAAAACTACATCTGGTACATCTACCAGCAACACACCTTCGTTATCACTAGCTTGATATAAGTCATCTCCTTGTTTGACGGCTACCAGCAAATCTGCACCCAAGGTATGTAAATAGTGCAACACCGATTCCAACTCATGTTCCTTTAATGCCGACTCCAACTTGGACACAGCCGCCTGCTTTACTCCCAGTTTTTGGGCTAACTGTGCCTGAGTCAATCCTGCTTTATTACGTATTTCCCGCATGGCATCAGTAAGATATAGACGCAGATACTCTAACTTTCCCGCCAAAATTACTTCTGGCTCATCGCTTACCTTCTTCTGCAACCAAGCTTGAAAATTAGGTTTTTCCATCAATTTTCCCTCTGCTGCAATTCACGTAATCTTACTCTTGCAGCCTCTTTGTCTCTATCTTTAATAGCGTTGTCGTATTTCTTCATAAAGGCGTGCAGCACTACAAAGCGCCCAGGTGTAGCAGCCGTTAAAATAAACCTTGGATTATGTTCGCTCTTGGTCATACGTAATTCATACAGGTCATCTTCGAGTTTCTCAAAGATGCCACTGGTGAGTGATGCGAGTCCTTTGTTACACAGGTAGCCAAGGTTAACTTGCAAACGCCTGGTTTCGGAAAGACTCAGTAATGGCTTTGGTGGATTTTCTGGTTGCTCCTGTTCAGGAATCATCCTAATGAAAAAAGCAAGCAAATCTTTGGGGATTTCCCCATTGACATCTTGATAAAGTTCCCAAGTCCAATTCACTTCCTACCTCAAAGTATAGTATTCCTTACAAGGAATGTCAATCATGATATTCTTTGCAAGGAATATCATATAGATTATGGGAGTGCAACTAAAATGTTCCATTTCCACTCAGGCTAAAATAGGTAAATCCCTCAACAAAGATAATTTATGAACCAGCCAATATCTGAGAGAGTGCGCTGGACTACCGCCGACTTAGAGTTGTTTCCAGATAACGGGAATCGCTATGAAATTATTGACGGAGAATTGTTTGTGACTAAAGCGCCTCACTGGAAGCATCAAAAAACTTGTGTCAGAATTAGCACTTCCTTGGATAACTGGTCACAAATTACCAAGCCCCTTCGGGGCGGGAACAGGGAACTCTTAACAGGGAACAGAAAAAAAATTAGCCCCGAATACAGGGTTTAAAGCCCCTAAATTTATTTATGAAAAGAGATAAAAATATTTGAAACGAGATGGCGTCAGCCACGATGTTTCAATTTGTCCTTGTACAAATCCCCTGATTTTAATTATGGGGATTTCCCTGTTGCCTGTTGCCCGTTCCCTGTTCCCTTTTAATGGTCTAGGAGAAGTTGTGACGGCTCCAGGAATAATTTTTGGCGACAATGATAATGTTATTCCCGATGTTGTCTGGGCTAGCAACGAGAGATTACCCCTACTTTTAGACGAGGCTGGGCATTTGACTGGTGCGCCAGAACTTGCTGTAGAGGTGCTATCTGCTGGTAGTGAAAACGAAAAGCGGGACAGAGAACTAAAACTTAAGCTCTACTCATCACGAGGAGTCAGAGAATATTGGATTGTAGATTGGCGCAAGCAACAGGTGGAAGTATATCGACGCGAACAAGCGAGTTTAAAATTAGTTGCTACCTTATTCAATGGTGATGAATTGAGTTCACCCATATTACCTGATTTTAGTTGTGCGATGTCTACGACGGGCTACGCCTACGCACAACTATTTAATTAACAAAAATTACGAATTACGAATTATTTTAACTGTGCTGTAAAAACTCAACTTTGGGCAATAATGGGTCAGTCACAATACCCACACCGTTAAAACCCCAACGTTTAAGCAAGTTTCCCAACTGTGTACGCGCAATAGATTCTACAGCAAAGCGATTTGCCACTTCTGCTGCATGGGTATTGAGATAGCTGAGAGCGTCAAAATTTTCCTGAAACAGTAATAAATAACCCGATGTTTCAGCATTAGGACGGGCGATGAGATAATTACCATCAGTTTTTGAGCGCACCAGGTAATATACTTCGGACAGCATGGAGATGAGGTTTGCCTGAGAGGAAAAAAGTCCTGCAAATAAAAAACATAGAGGAATATCGTACAGCCTTAATTTCCGAGTATCCCTCACTGCTCTAACATCAACAATGTGAAATATTTATTTATCCAAATTTGCCGCTGACGTAATCTCTGGTATCTTCCTGCTGAGGATTGTTGAAAATTACTTCTGTTGCATCATACTCTACCATATAACCGTTACGGCTTCCTGTCTCTGAAGTCCGAACATTAAAAAAGGCTGTCTTATCAGAAACACGGGCTGCTTGCTGCATGTTATGGGTGACGATGACAATAGTATATTGCTCTTTAAGTTCGTGAATCAGTTCTTCAACACGCAAGGTGGAAATGGGGTCAAGAGCGGAGCAAGGCTCATCCATCAGTATAATTTCAGGTTGGACTGCGATCGCGCGAGCAATACATAACCGTTGTTGTTGTCCACCGGATAAAGACGAGCCACTTTGATGTAGTTTATCCTTGACTTCATCCCACAAAGCTGCTTTTCTGAGACTGCTTTCTACCAATTCATCCAAATTACCTTTGTAGCCGTTGATTTTGGCTCCAAAAGTAATATTGTCAAAAATTGATTTTGGAAATGGGTTTGGTCTTTGAAACACCATCCCAATTCTCCGACGCACTTCTACAGGGTCGATATCGGGTGCATACAAGTTTTTATCGTAAAAAAGTATCTTACCTTCTGCCCGAAATGACTCAATCAAGTCATTGAGACGGTTATAGCATCGCAACAACGTACTTTTACCACAACCAGAAGGGCCGATAAAAGCTGTCACCTGATTTTTCGGTATATCTAGCCAAATATTCTGTAAGGCTAAAAACTTGCCATAGTAAACGTTGAGATTTTCAGTGCGTAAAACGGTTTCAGTGTCATTCACTGTCCTAGTGTTGGTAGCCATAAATTAAATCTAGTGTTAGTTTAAGCGATGGGGATTTGCACTGTGGATGGTTGTTTACTAAGCTTTTTGACGAGTTGCCCAGCGAGCGATGATACTTGTGATTAGAACCATCAATACCAATATCAAAGATGCAGCCCAAGCTAGAGATTGCCAATTTTTAAACGGAGAAATGGCATATTTGTAAACCAAGACAGCCAGAGAAGCTGTTGGTTGAAATAAGCCATCTGGCCAAAAATTAGAAAACAGAGCAGTAAATAGCAATGGTGCGGTTTCTCCAGATGCTCTGGCGATCGCTAGCGTTGCCCCAGTTACAATAGCTGGTAAAGCTGCTGGTAAAACTACTTGACTTACCGTTTGAAAGTTAGTCGCTCCTAACCCTACAGAAGCTTGTCGCAAATCTTGCGATACTAACTGTAACGCTTCATCAGTCGTTCGCAGAATAATGGGCAACATCAAAATTGCCAGTGCAAACCCTCCACCAAGAGCTGAATACGATCCTAAGTTCAATTTTACCAGTGTTAAAACTACAATCCCATAGGCAAATACCCCAGCAATAATCGAGGGGACTCCACTCAGGACGTTAGCGGCAAAACGTACCCATCTAGCTACTTTCGCCGAACTAAATTCTGTGATGTAAATTGCCCCTAAAACTCCAAAGGGGATGCTAATCAAGGCAGCAATTCCTACCATTAGTAGTGTGCCTAAAATTGCATTACCAAAGCCTCCTCCCTTTTGTAGAGCTTTGGGTGGCAGTTCCACAAACACGGCCAGATTCAGACTGCTAAAGCCTTTAATAATCACGTAAGAGAGTACTGCTAGCAAAGGCAAAAGAGCCAATACTCCGCAGGTAAATGCAACTACGGTCATCACTGTATTAAACAGTGTCCTCTGAGACATGGGGGAGCGAGTTAAACTGCGCTCTGGAAAATTAGAAGTCATAATTTAACCAAAAACTAAGCTATATTCGCTTGACTCTCAGAACGATTAACTCTGCCAGAATATTGACTACTAGTGTCAAGAAAAATAGAACTAAAGCTGCGTACATTAAAGCCGCAACTTGCAAACCACTAGCTTCTGAGAATTGATTTGCCAGTAGAGAAGAAATCGTATTGGCTGGTGCTAAAAGAGAGAGACTGATGTTGTTGGAGTTGCCAATTAACATAGTGACAGCCATTGTTTCGCCCATTGCCCGGCCGAGTCCCAACATCACAGCGCTAACTATGCCCGAAAAGGCTGCTGGGATAAGAACTTGCAAAATTGTTTCCCAGCGGGTTGCTCCTAGTCCTATAGAGGCTTGGCGTAAACTGGGAGGTACAGAAATCAAGGCATCGCGGGATAAGGCTGTGATAATCGGCAAAGTCATAATCGCTAATATGACTCCCGCCGGTAACATTCCTGGTCCTGTAGGAGAAGTGCTAAAAAATGGCAGCCAACCAAAGTAACCATTGAGCCATTTTCCCAAGTTGGTTAAGATTGGCACCAAAACAAAAATACCCCACACGCCGTAGACAACGCTGGGAATAGCTGCGAGTAGTTCTACTGCGAAAACCAGTACCAGTTTCACTTTCGCAGGTAAAAAATCCTCGCTGAGTATAATAGCGGTACCAACGCCGATTGGGACTGCGATCAGCAGACCGATAAAAGAACTCAAGAGAGTTCCATAGATTTGAGGTAGCACCCCATAGCTATCATTAACCGGATTCCAAGTGGTGTTGACTAAAAAGCTAGCACCAAACTTTTGGATGGCAGGCCAAGAGCCAATTGCAACCTGCGACCCGATCCATAATAAAGTACCAGCAACCCCAAAGGCGAAAATTTTAGTGAGCCAAATAAAACCCTGATCTAGGGACTTTTCTGCGCCAGAGCGATTTTTCATCGCTGATGACAGATTTTGAGAATTTGTAGTCATGAATACCGACTTTAACAATTAAATCAGAGAAAAATGGGGGAGGCAACCAGATTACTAAAATTGTCGCCTCATCATCTATTTAAACTGATATATTTAGTAACTCCGTGTTTCCAGTTACTATTGATTAGGCGTGTTTGATTCTTACTTATTAGCGCTAGTAGCACTGCCAACAGAAATTTTATACTCTGGACTGATTTGATCCGCAGCAGCAGCCACCTTGGTGATGACGTTTGCGGGTAGAGGAACATACCCTAATGCACTAGCCTGCTTCTGACCATCAGTTAAAGCATATTCAATCGCAGCTTCGATCGCTTTGGCTTTTGCCGCATTGGGATATTTCTTGTAAGCCAAAATCCAGGTGTAAGTAACGATTGGATAGGAATCAGCCCCTTCGGGATCGGAAATGAAGACGCGGAGGTCTGGGGGTAGAGTTACTGATTCCAGAGTTTTAGAGGCTGACTCTTCACTAGGTACTATAAACTTACCAGCCTTGTTTTCTAAAGCAGCAAACTTGAGACTATTTTGTTTGGCATAGCCGTACTCGACATAACCAATAGAACCTTGAGTTTGTTGAATTTGAGCGGTAACACCCTCATTACCCTTAGCACCGACTCCCGCAGGCCAGTTGACAGTTTTGCCATCACCAACTTTACTCTTCCACTCCGGGCTGATCGCGCTGAGATGTTTGGTGAACACACCTGTGGTTCCGCTACCATCGGAACGATAAACAACTGTGATTGGCTGTTTAGGAAGTTTTGCACCTGGGTTAGCTTTGGCAATTTGGGCATCATCCCAAGATTTGATTTTGCCTAGTAAAATATCGGTGTAAACGGCTCGTGGAAGCTTGAGTTCTGGAACATCAGGCAAGTTGTAACTTAGCACGATGCTACCAGCAGTCACAGGCAGCAAAATAACACCCTTATCTGCTGGTACTTTCTGGATTTCTTCATCCTTCATCGCCACATCGCTGGCACCAAAGTCTACAGTGCCTTTGATAAATTGCTCAACTCCAGCACCGCTACCAACTGATGCATAGTCAACTTGCAGATTTGGATATTTTTTGTTTAAATCTGTAAACCAGGTATCGTAGAGTGGTGCAGGGAAAGACGCACCAGCCCCAGTTAACTTTACGGTTCCGCCAAGGTCTAATTTAGCTGGGCTAGAAGAAGCAGTAGTATCTGTAGCAGTACCAGAAGGTGTATCCTTGGTGGCTGTGCTATCTGGGGTTTGCTGTCCGCCACAAGCTGCGAGGCTGATTGTCAGTGCTAACACTGAAATCGAACCTGTGAGGCGATGAATTTTTGTTGCACTAAAACGTGAGAGCATCGCTATCAATTTTTTAGTAAGTTTTCAGGTAAGCGTTTCTAAGATACTCCTAAAGCACAGCAATAAAGATTAACAATAGGTTAACAGAACAAAAAATACTTGTTTTTTTTTGATGAAGAACAAACCCTTGTTTCTAGTTTTATTTGATAAATTTTATACTCATGCTTGAGATTTAAGCTATAAACAGCACTATATTAAGTTGATTACACGTATTTACAAAACTTTATTATTAGAGTACGTACGTTCGTTGGTCAAGTCACGTCGCAACTCTTGGAGACGCTGCGCGTAGCAAGATCCCCAAAGGGGTACGCTCCGAATTCAAAATTACGCTCTCTACGAGACGCTAAAAGCGAATGCGGACTCGCTCTAAGCGAAGCCATGCCGAAGGCTTTACGCTACGCTAACAAAATTCAAAATTAATGATCCCCATAAATAAATTTAGTTGCTCTGTATCATGAGTCGTTTTCGGTCATGAAAAAAGTTTATACAGCAGTTTGCAAGTAAATGAGGTACAAAATACAAGACTCCAAATTAGATATACCTGCCTCCAAGCCCGTAGCTTTGCTTTATACTTTATGCAAAAGAAAAATAGTGCTTTTCGTTTGTATGCAATTGTTATGTCTGTATTGGACTCAACTGTAATCGCTATAAATACTAAGCACTTTGTAGCCAAATTTAGGCAATGCTCTGAAAAAAATAGTATAAATACTATTGAAGAAGGCATCTATGCTGAGGGCAGAAGGCAGAAGGAACAATTGAATGGGGATTCAGACCCCAACGAAAAAGTCAGCGCCGTGTAGACGGTGGGGTATTAAACCCAAGACCCGTTTGGTCACGGGCTTTAAATCTGGAGCCAGCATTCCCTTCTGCCTCCAGCAAGACTGCCCTCTGCCTTTCCTGATAAAAGCGATATTTGTTTTACAATTTCCTAAGTAAAACACCAGGTTGAGAACACGCCTCAATCAATAAAATCAGATAATAGACACCTAAGCCACAATTTGCAGAACTGAAAAATTACATACTGAAAAGGCAAAAGAAAATATGCTAGTTCTTAAGATATCAGCACAGATTTTATTTCAATATTAATGAATATACTAGTACAAGATGACGTAAATAAACCACCCATTTAAAATAGCCAGAAAGCTTACAATATAAGCATTCTTTCTTTTTAATTTTGCCTTTTTAATTTTGCCTTCTTGTACTAGTTGCTGTTGGTTTTCCCTTTTGCTTTTCCTTAGTTGCCTGATAAATGTTTGCTGCTTCCAATCAATTACTATGGTCTATGATTGGCTTACTCCTGACAATGGGTGGTACCTTCCTAGAAGTTTATGGCATTACCTTTCCTTGGACTTGGAGTCAGCACGGAATTCAGACTTTTTCTTTAGGTGTCACTTTTCAAATTGGCGCAGTATTATTGGTAGGTTGTTTAGGGGGCAAAAATGCCGGTGCGCTCTCACAAATCGCCTATTTAGTCATGGGGTTAACCTTACTACCAGTATTTGCCGATGGTGGTGGTATTGGTTATGTCAAGCTATCTCAGTTTGGCTATCTACTAGGCTTTATTCCTGGAGCTTGGATTTGTGGTTTGTTCGCCTTTAAAGCTAGACCTCGACTAGAAACTCTTGCCTTTAGTTGCATCTGTGGCTTGTTAACCCTCCACATCTGCGGTATTACTTATTTGATTATTAGCTATCTTTTTCAGTGGAAAGGCACAGAAAACCTACCCTTGATGCAAGCAATCCTCAGATACTCCTGGTTTGCACTACCAGGTCAATTAACTGTAGTCTGTGCAGTTAGTGTAATAGCATATATATTGCGTCACTTAATGTTTTATTAGTTCATTGTTATTTGTCTTTTGTCATTTGTCAAAAGCTCATGACCAACGACCAATGACTAATGACCAATGACCAATGACCAATGACTAATTCACCATGCGTTTAAAAAATCGTCTTTTCTGGATCGCTGCCTTTATCACTTTTTTCTTAGACCAAATAACAAAGTACTGGATAGTGCAAAGCTTTAGTTTGGGGCAGACACTACCACTCTTACCTGGGATATTTCACTTCACCTATGTCACTAACACTGGTGCTGCTTTTAGTCTGTTAAGCGGGAAAGTGGAATGGTTGCGCTGGTTATCTTTAGGAGTGAGTTTAGTATTAATAGCGTTAGCACTGGTTGGCCCAACGTTAAATTTGTGGGATCAGTTAGGCTATGGCTTGATTTTAGGTGGAGCTATGGGCAACGGTATTGATCGTTTTGTTTTAGGCTACGTAGTTGATTTTCTTGATTTTCGCCTGATTAACTTTGCTGTATTTAATGTGGCAGATTCATTTATTAGTATTGGTATTGTTTGTCTGTTAATTGCTTCCTTGCAAAAAACACCAACTTCAACTGGCAGATCGCATTAAACTATTAAGCCTGGGATGAATCATCCCAGGCTATTGATTGATGAAACCCTTGCCCAGTCTTATATGCGAAGACTTTATCTATAAGGTTTCAGCTATTTTAATTTTTTACCTGACAAGAGGTCAAGTAAAGATGCACCGGCGATCGCTGATGGCAAACTAGCATTTAGATTATGCCCCAGCTTTTAATTTAATTACCTGTGGTAGGAGTTTTTGGTGAACTAGAGCCGGGAGTACTGGGAGAGTTACCTGGTTCAACACTGCTGCCAGGAGCGCCAGGTTGTTCAGGTGTAGTTGAGTTACCTGGTTCGGTAGTGCTGCCAGGAGTTCCGGGAGTACCAGGTTGTTCAGGTGTAGTTGAGCTACCTGGTGCTGGAGTTAAATTGCTAGGAGCGCCGGGTGCTGGTGGGGTAATACTACCTGGTGCTGGAGTTAAATTGCTAGGAGCGCCAGGTGCTGGTGGGGTAATATTACCTGGTGCTGGAGTTGAGTTGCTAGGAGCGCCGGATGCTGGTGGGGTAATACTACCTGGTGCTGGAGTGCTTTCGGGAGTGCCAGATCCAGGAGGGGTGACGGTTCCTGGTGCAGTTGTGCTATCAGGCGTTGTGGTTTCTGCTGGTACTGTAGTGCTACTAGGAGCGCTAGGGGTAGGAGTGGCTGCTGTGCCATTATTGGGACAGCGGGAGTTGAGCGGAAAATACTCGCACAGAATTTTCATACCTTCTGGCGATATCTTGATTTCCGTTGGTGCGCTAGTAGAGTCGCTACTAGATTGAGCTATGGGGGATTTACTGGATTCGGCTACAGCAATATTAGTGGTAAGTGCCAAAGATAAAGCTGCACCAATCAGGGTCAGAGATTTTCCCATCATTCTGAAATTAACCTCAACGGAACACATCGGCCCATTAAAACAGACAATGAGATTTAGAAAATCTTCCTAAATGAAGATGTTTAAGTTTGTTTCAGAGTATGTGGATATATAAAATTGGTAAAAATGAAACCTGTTGTTTGCTGATAACTAGTGTTTAAAAATACAAAATTAAAAATAATGCCTGTAGTTATTGAACTGACAACAGTAGCTTAAATAAGCCTTTGAGAATGGGAAAAAAATTTGTGCTTTTATAAACAAGTGATGAAAATCACAAATTAGTGCTGATCTTAATATAAATTAAAGTATAAATTAAATCAAAAAGTTCCGTATAGCTAATTTATTCTTTAGCTTATGAGTAAAATGATGAAAGACTAACATCTAAAATTGATTGTAATTCGCCCGATTCTTCACTAAAAACTGTGATGTGAATAGCCGATGAGTTCCCCCCAACCCCCTCACAAGCCACAAACGTTAATAGGTCAACTGACTCAAGCAGTACATACGATTCAAGCTAGAGTCGATTTTTCTAAATTGGCGCTCAAGCCTAATGCTAAAGTACCAGAACTTTGGGTGCAGGATGCGGGGGCGGATAAAGCAGAGGTATATCCACTGTTGGGCGATCGCTATATTCTCGGTCGTAGCTCCAAATCCAGCGATATCGTCATCCGTAACCCTGTTGTCAGCCAAATTCACCTGTCGCTATCGCGAAATTCTACTCATAGCACACCAGTTTTTGTCATCAAAGACGAAAACTCGACCAACGGCATTTATCGTGGCAAGCGTCGTGTTAGCTCCCTAGAACTGCGTCACGGCGATATTCTGACTCTGGGGCCCCCAGAACTCGCTGCTTCTGTACGTTTGCAATACGTCGATCCACCAGCATGGTATGTCAAAGCTGCAACTTGGACAGCTTATGGTGTCGGTGGTGTCACTGCCCTGTTAATATTAGTGATTGGCGTCGAATGGCTGAAATTTAAAGTTAAACCTCTACCGACAGCGACACGCGCCCCAGTAGTTGTTTACGCCCGTGATGGAGCCACCCCCTTGAGAGAGCCTCGGACAATCTCTCATGTAGACATGAAGCGATTAGAGGAATTTGGCCCTTATTTGCCTGCTGCCGTAGTAGCTTCAGAAGATACTCGTTATTACTGGCACTTTGGGGTTGACCCTCTGGGTATTTTACGAGCCGTGTTGATCAATAGCCGCAGCGGAGATGTCCAACAAGGAGCCAGTACTGTTACCCAGCAAGTTGCCCGCAGTTTGTTCCGTGAGTATGTAGGCAGACAAGATACTCTTGGACGCAAATTGCGGGAGGCAGTTGTCGCCCTAAAACTCGAAACCTTTTACAGCAAAGATGATATTTTGCTGATGTACTTAAATCGGGTTTTTTTGGGCGGGGATACCTCTGGCTTTGAGGATGCAGCCCGGTATTACTTTGAGAAGCCAGCTAAAGAATTAACTTTGGCAGAAGCAGCAACATTGGTAGGAATTTTACCTGCTCCCAACGCCTTCGATTTTTGTGGGAATGGGCCAAATAAGCTAGAAGCGGCTGAATACCGGAATCGTGTGATTAAGCGGTTGCTGGAGATGGGCAAAATTAAACCAGAGGATGCGAACCGAGCTAGACGCTCCACCGTCCAAATTAGTCCTAAAGTCTGCGAACAACAAGCTAAAACGATCGCACCTTATTTTTACAGTTACGTCTTTTCTGAACTCGAATCAATCTTGGGAGAGGGAGCCGCAAGAGAGGGAAACTATATCATTGAAACCAAGCTTGATCCAGCCATACAGAGACAAGCAGAAGCCGCGTTGAGTAATTCGGTGAACAACTCTGGTAGAAATTTTAATTTTTCTCAAGGAGCTGTGGTAACTCTTGACTCTAGTACAGGCAGCATTCTTGCAATGGTAGGTGGAACTGATTACAAAAAAAGTCAGTTCAATCGTGCTGTTCAAGCCAAAAGACAACCAGGTTCCACCTTCAAAATTTTTGCTTACACTGCCGCTATTCAACAGGGAATTTCACCATCAAAGAGTTATTCCTGCGCTCCTTTAAGTTGGCAAGGCTTTACTTATAAACCCTGTCGTGCTGGTGCTGACACGAGTTTCGATATTGCCACCGGGCTGGCGCTTTCAGAAAATCCCATTGCCTTGCGAGTTGCCAAAGAAGTCGGGCTGGATAAAGTTGTGGC
Source organism: Nostoc sp. (assembly GCF_036917155.1). Lineage (GTDB taxonomy): Bacteria > Cyanobacteriota > Cyanobacteriia > Cyanobacteriales > Nostocaceae > Nostoc. The sequence continues at coordinate 23,543 of NZ_JBALDZ010000093.1, forward strand.
AATGGCGCGGCGTTTAGGGATAAAATCAAACCTCGATCCGGTTCCTGGCTTGGTACTAGGTCAAAGCGTGGTCAATGTTTTAGAAATGACTGGTGCTTTCGGCGCTATTGGCAATCGCGGTGTGTCCAATCCTCCCCATGCCATTAGCCGAATTTTAGACAGTGGTGATTGCCGCGATCGCAATGATATCAAAACTTGTCGGGTAATCTACTCCTTCGACCAAGATCCAGCTGCTAACAAACAAGTGCTGACAAATGCTGTCGCCGATGAAATGACTACTTTAATGCGTGGTGTAATCGCCAGAGGTACTGGTCGTAGTGCTGCCATTGGACTAGGAGAAGCTGGTAAAACTGGCACCACTGATAAAAACGTTGACTTGTGGTTCATTGGTTTTATCCCCAGTCAGCGACTTGTAACTGGCGTTTGGCTGGGAAACGACAATAATTCCCCAACATCTGGTAGCAGCGCTCAAGCAGCCCAGTTGTGGGGGAATTATATGCGGCGGATTACAAGGTAAAAGGGTATTGGGCATTGAGCATTTGCAAAATTTATTGATGGTACATTACACTTCCCAGGTTTGGTAACAGAACACTATAGCGCTTCCCATTCAGATGCGGTACAATATATCGCGATGTGTAGGGGCACGGCAGTGCCCATCGGTGTCAACTTAAGCTTATTTGGCTTATCTGTTGGTTTCCTGACCCGCCCTGAACTAAAGTTCAAGGCTAATAGTTAAAGTCTACTGAAGTAGACTAAAGATTTTTGGAGATATTGAGTAATCTTTAGATTACGTCAATATTGCTACTAAACCAGATATTAAGCAACAGGCGATAGCTGCATTAAAAGAAGGAGGAGAGACAGCTATTGAAGAGTTTTTTTTAGACAATAAGTATCTCAAAGTTGGAAAAACAGTCATCAAAGGTTGGTTACAGAACGATACCTAATTATAGGTTAATTGGTACATTGAGAATTTCCAAAAATATAGGACTTACGCATTGACAGAAAAGCGAAAATAACAGGTATAGTTTTCAAGGCTTTTGGTTAGGGTTTTCAATCATATTTTGGCGATCGCCAGCAATCAAAAGCGCCCTTCAAAAGCCTAAAACAACCTATTTACGTTAATACACAAGATGCTTCTTTTGTACAGTGCGTAAGTCCTAAAATATTGATGAATGGAATGTTTGTCTAGTATGGTTTTCAGCCTTACTTACTCATTTGACCCCGACGATGACGATTAAAAATCATGTAATTATTTCAAACCACGCCCCGCACACTAAAGAGTGAAAAACCGTCCTTCCCGTGTCAGCCAGAAGGACGGTTTACCTGTAGTCAATAGGGTTTATCAGATTAGGATATTGACATCCACGGCAGGCAACAAGAAAGGAAAACTACCCGCCGACGAGGAAAGTAAATAAGTTGACGAATTTCCTGATTCAACTCGCCCGTCTCAGGTATTCTCGAACATCGATAGGGCAAGTTTTTCAGGGATTGAAGGGCGTTTGTAATACCATTAAACCATTCATCCAAAGCGCCAGGGTTGGTTTCTTGTATCCATGAATACGCATCCTCAATATGCTGGGTTGCAAGGGCGGAAAGCTTAACCGTGAATGCCATGTTTTTTCCGCATATCAGCTATAAAATCCTCTAAAACAATGCTTTTACCATCCTTTACGTCTTGTAACCCCTGTTCTATCGCTTTCATTGTTTCTAAATAGTCGATACGGTCAAGAAGCGCTTGATATGCCTGTGCATCTTGTACAACAAGTTCAGCCTTGCCGTTGATCGTCAATACAACGGGTTCCCTGGTTTCTTTCATCTGTTCAAGAAACCTAACCGTGTTTCGCTTGAAGTTAGAAAGTGATTCAATGTCGCGGCTAATATCCATAATGCCATTTCGTGAAGCTATGCATTAAATATAATGCAAATTTAATACTAATTAATTTCTAGGCAATAAGCAAGCTGTTTGTTTGGCAGTCCATCTCAATCAAGAGGAGACAAGGGGAGACAGCTAGGGGTGAAAAAGGTGCTTCGCGCAATGTGTCAAGTTTTCTGTAAAAAAACTTGCAAAGCCCCGCCTTATGTTTTAATACTTTGAGTAATTACTCAAATAAGAGGGATGCAATGAAAACAATAGTCATAGGGGTATGATTAGCATTCACTCAGAAAACCGGGTTAAGAGATATTACATAAGCAATACAAGCATTTTTAGAAGCTGAAACCCTTATTTTATCGTTGAGTAGTGACTCGACGATCAGCAGAGCGTCAATGACCTTGGTTATCAGGAGAATCTTTATCTAATAAGGCTTTTAAGCTTAACTGGGTTTTCTGTTCCGATGATGATACCGTTGGCGAATGTAATACATACTTGTATGTGAAAGTATTATGTAAGTTCAAACCTTCAATCTGCCGTTGCAGTTTTTAGTTGTAACACTTTTGTTTATGTGTTTGTAACACTTTTGCCAACAGTATCCGATGATACTCATACCCCGGAATAGGGAATAGAGAATTGGGAATAGCAGCAACTTAATTCTCTTCCAATGCCCCATACCCCTCATCTCCCTCATCTCCCTCATCTCCCCATTCCCCATTCTCCAATTATTGATATCCCTCCCAAGGAGTAACTTCCAACATGCCACTAGGCTTGAATATCACTTGGAAGTGAGCCAGAGGTTCTTTAGTATTGGGAGCAGCTACATTGGAACCGTGGATAGCATTAAACATCTTGGGAAGAGGTGTTTCCCGAAAATAGTCAAAGGCAACTTGGTTGAGTGGTTCATAGTCAGCAATTACACCATCTTTGTTGACCGCTACTCGATATTTCAAATCTCGCGTAAAGGTGGGAGTGCCACTCCAGCTTTGGCGAACTGCATTATAAAGCTTTTGATTTAAACCTTTCGTTATCTTAGAATCAGTAATTTTTGCACCCATTACTTCTGGTGTCCTGGCATATCCCCGCCAAGGGCTGACTTGCAGCACACCACTTGTAGTAAACACTATTCGGAATTGGGCGATCGGTTCATTGGAAATGGGAGCGCGGTTAGCAGGATTGTAAAGTAGGTTAGGCAGAGGAGTTTGCCCAACTCCTTGATTAGCCTCCTTATTCACCGCTTTATAACCAACGATCGCTCCATCGGCAGCTACACCCAAACGATAGATCAAATCCTGTTGCAATCCTGAACGTTTAGTCCAAGCTGGATGAATTTGGTTATACACTTGACGATTCAATGCACGCAGCTGGGATGGATCAGTAATTTCTGGAACTGTATTTAAAAGTGCTTCTAAATCTTTAACTACTGGCTTTGTATTAGCTGTAGCTGTAGGTGTAGGTGTGGGAGTCGCAGCGACAATGGGAGTTGTAGTCGCTGATACTGGAGGAGTGAGGCTCTTTGTTGTAGAGCTAGTTTGCTCATCTACCTTAGGCTGTGGTGGACGAATTTGGGGAGGTGGAATCAAGTTAAATGCGATCGCTGCTACTGCTAAACTTGATACTCCCACAGCCGCAGGAACAGCCTGCCTGAGCAAAGCCTGACTAGCACCGCCATAGCGTCTAGTAACTGGTTGTAGTTCTAGAGATAATTCTGGTAAGGTCTGGGTATCAGCAAAAAACTGATCTACTGCTTCTACCAAATCAAACAACTGCACTGTATTCAAATCTATTTCAATAGGCGGACGTTTGGAATTCTTAGAGTGAGACTCAAATCCCTCTGGAGCGCTTTCTGAATGTATGATTAACCGATGTCGGTTGCTGTCAATTTTTTGAAACTCTACTAGCTCCGATTCCTGATTGTGTGCCTGCGGATTGGGTACACTACTTAAAAATTCTTGGGCGTAGCCACTAACAGCCCTTACCAAACTTTCAAAAAATTCCCGCCCTCCCGTTAAGGGTTGATTGTAGCCAGATAAATAGCATTCTGCATTTACCAATATTGACAATTCCGGGCGCATTTCCTGGAACTGTGCAGCCCTAGTAACATCACTTAACCCTTCTAAAAGAAGTGTACAATTAGGTAGACTATACTTACGTTGAATATTCATTCCACTTCACCGTCAAAAAGACTAATCCAGAACCGCTGCATTCCAGCCGTACCAGTACAAAATAGTAATTGTCCTAACAGATTTATCGCTAGTGCATCTAATTTCTCATCAGAAGTTAATGCTAGTACACCAGAACGCCGAGCATTCATCCGACTTTTAAAATGCGCTCTAAACCGCTCTAGGTAATTAGATAGCCGCAAATTTTGTTCTAATGGAATTTGCTTCTCTTCCATTTGTTGACATATCATTAATAACTGGCGGATGACAACAGTTAAACGCCGCGCTATATAGCAAGCAATGACCACCAGAGCTTTCGCTTCCATAATAGTTAAGGGACGGCGTATATGCGCTCTTCGTAGCGGGTTAGAGCTACGCATCCGCCATAAATTCACCCTGTCTTTAACAATTCCTTTAAGATCCAACTCTTGAGCAAAAGCCAGGATTGCTTCCGAACCACCAAGCTCTAAAGCTTCAATTGCCAGTAAAATCAGGTCAATTTGCAGCCTGGTTCTCCGAGGACAGGTTTTGGAAGCGATCGCCGGATCTGGTAAAGTGTCCAGAATCATCGGCATCGAGTCTTGGGTTGGACTGTTGAACGGCGTTAAACTTGCTGAGACATTCATTCTATAAATACCTTATGCGGTTCCAACAGACTAGATAAAACAAATTTAAGATCGGTAGTCAAGACTTGAGCGTTAGACTTGTAGCAGTATCATAACTACCTTGATATATACATTACTTAACTCTTTCTATTGAAAGTTTTCCCTATATTGAAATCAAAATTTTAAAACATCACTAAATTCACCTCATTTATTAATGCAATACCTTTTCTAGCTTGGTTTAGATTCTAATTATCGTCAATAAAGGGCGAAGCTTCAGCCTCGACCCCCAGCGTATGACATTATAGTGTACGATTTTTCAGGTATCTGAAATTAGGCATTGGGCATTGGGAATTGGGCATTGGGCATAAGTTATTTCTTTCCTACTCCCATATCTATCTCCTGCTCCCCTCAAGCTCCCCCTGCTCCTTCATCTCCCATGCCCTATGCCCCATTCCCAATTCCCAATTCACTATTTTATGGATTTAAAGTCTCTCGTTCGTGACATCCCAGATTTCCCGAAACCCGGAATTTTATTTCGGGATATTACTACGTTACTGCGCGATCCAGAAGGACTGCGTTACACTATTGACTTTTTAACACAAAAATGCAGCGAAACTGGAATAACTGTAGATTATGTCATTGGTATAGAGTCGAGGGGATTCATTTTTGGTTCACCTCTGGCTTATAAATTAGGAGCTGGTTTTATTCCCATTCGCAAAAGAGGTAAGTTACCGGCAGCCGTTTACTCAATTGAATATGAATTAGAGTATGGTACAGACTGCCTAGAAGTGCATCAAGACGCTTTACACCAAGGTAGCCGAGTTTTGATTGTGGACGATTTGATTGCCACAGGTGGAACTGCGAGTGCGACAGCAAAGTTGGTGCAGAAAATTGGCTGCGAACTAGTAGGGTTTGGGTTTATTATCGAGCTACGGGATTTACAAGGGCGTACACATTTGCCGGACGTGCCAATTATCTCTTTAATTGAATATTAGTCATTAGTCATTGGTCAATAGTCATTGGTCAATAGAAAAACAACTGACAAATGACAAAGGACAAAGGACAAAGGACAAAGGACAAAGGACAAAGGACAAAGGACAAAGGACAAAGGACAAAAGATAAATGACATCTACAAAAATTTCCTTGGAGACAGGTCGGGATTGGCTAATCAGGCTAGTCACGAGCGAAACTTTTGTTTATGTAGGAAAGCGGCTATTGCAGGCACTCCTGACTTTGTTGTTGGCGTCAGCGTTGTCGTTTTTTATCATTCAACTCGCCCCTGGTGATTATGTAGATACACTGCGGCAAAATCCAAAGATATCTCCAGAAAGAATTGAGGAAATCAAGCGGCAATTTGGCCTAGATAAGTCTTGGCCAGAGCAATTTTGGCTATGGCTATGGCGAATCGTGACCAAAGGGGATTTTGGCACAAGTTTTATTTATCAGCGTTCAGTGGCATCGCTGTTGTGGGAACGAGTACCAGCAACTTTACTATTAGCGATCGCATCTTTAATTGTCACATGGGCGATCGCCATCCCGCTGGGAATCTTTGCCGCTGTTAAACAAAATAAACCAGCAGACCGGATTCTACAGGTGATCAGTTACGCTGGACAAGGCTTTCCCAGTTTCATCACTGCCTTAGCGCTGCTGGTTTTAGCCCAAATCACCTCGCCACTATTCCCAGTGGGTAGCATGACTAGCATTAATCACTCGGAACTGTCGTGGTTTGGCAGAATCTTAGATATCGGCTGGCACATGATTTTACCCACAATCGCCCTCTCAATTACTAGTTTTGCTGGTTTGCAACGCATCACTCGCGGCGAATTATTGGATGTGCTGCGTCAAGATTATATCCAAACGGCTCGTGCCAAAGGTCTACCAGAAAACCGCGTCATCTACGTTCATGCACTCCGTAACGCCATAAATCCCTTAATTACCTTATTGGGTTTTGAATTAGCCGGTTTATTAAATGGTGCCTTCATCGCCGAATTTTTCTTCAACTGGCCTGGTTTAGGGAGATTGACCTTACAGGCTTTACAAGCTCAAGATTTATATTTATTAATGGCAAGCTTGTTAATGGGTGCAGTACTGCTGATTATTGGCAATTTAATCGCCGACTTGATGCTCAAAGCAGCCGATCCACGCATTCGCCTAGAAAATCTCAATTAGCATAGCAGCAATTCTAAATTCAGAATAATTAAGAAGCATTGGGTGATTCCCACAGTCCTGGTTTCTCACCCTGCCTGAAATTTTGCTGCTTTGAGTATCTAGTGGTCTGTCCCATTAATTTTGAGAGTTAAGAGAACGAACCGCAAAGGAGGCAAAGAGGAGGCAGCGCGGTCTTGGGGGTTTCCCCCATGAGCGACTGCCGTCGCAAAGGAAGAAAAATTAAGAATGAGTTCACCCATTGTATTTAATGGGACATACCACTCAATACGGTTCGGTTAAGGTTTTTTGATGGAAATTGTAGAGTGCAAAGATTCAAGAAATTATTGTAGAGACGGCGATTCATCCCGTCTTTTGTCTTAACCGGACAGTATTGACAGACCACTAGTAGTCTGTCAAGAACTAATTGACGGATAAATCCCCTGTAGAGACGGTGATTGATCGCGTCTTTCTAACCTTACTGATGGCACTAGTTAGTATATTTGAGGGTTTATTCTAAGCGGGCGGCGGGAATCGAACCCGCATTAATAGCTTGGAAGGCTATAGTTTTACCACTAAACTACGCCCGCGTATTTCCAACCCTATGAATTTAACACAGCTTATGTAAAAAATCAAGCATTTAGTTTTAATTGGCAGTTTGGATTGTGACTCTGATATACAGATTGCTCAAGCCTGGTTTTTTGCCATCGTTATTGTGGGCAGGAAGAAAGTTTTCTGTTTTGAAAACTTCATTGAGGACTTGCTCGTATGTGGTTTTTTCACTTTGCAGTGCTGCTGGTTGTATTTCTAGAACTACAGCCTGTTTAAAGTTACCATTGCTATCAATTATTAAGCTAGCCAAGAGCTGTGCCGGTTTAAGTCCAGAATTCTGTACAAGAAAACTTGAGTCTAATTGTTTTGTGTTGCTTCCCTTGTATAAAGCGATAACGTCGGGTAGAGCATCTTGTCGAAATCCTCTTGATTGTATCAAGCTAATCACTTCATCTCTAGATAAAGGAGCTACTATTGCTACCGATGCTCCCCCAATCGGAGTTGCTGGAGTTTCCCTAGTCGGAGTTGCTGGAGTTTCTCTAGTCGGAGTTGCTGGAGTTTCTCTAGTCGGAGTTGCTGGAGTTTCTCTATTTTCAGGTTCTAAAACTGGTCGATTTGATGGAATACCTGCTGGTAGTGGCCTTCCCTTTCCCAGTTTGATTTCTTGACGGCGCTTCCAAGGTAAATTACCAACTGGAACTGTAGGCGTTGGTTTTGGCGTGGCTGTAGGCGTTGGTTTTGGCGTGGCTGTAGGTGTTGGTTTTGGTGTGGCTGTAGGTGTTGGTTTTGGTGTGGCTGTAGGTGTTGGTTTTGGCCTGGGAACTATCTGTCGTCTAAAGAGTTTGCGATTAGTTTGAGAAGCGTCAGTTCGGCTCTTTTTCTGGGGATTATCCGTAGAATTTATGACGCCAAAATCTTGATTTCTGGGCGTAGTTCGTCCTGTCTGTAGTGGATGTGCTGCTGGTACAGACTTTTGAGGTGAGGATAATGGCTTTGACGAAACTGTTTTGGCTGTTGATTTTGATTTGATTATTGATTTTGTTTTGGGAGCAATGTCTATCAATTCAATAGGAATAGCAGATTGACTTTGCTGGGGAAACCACAGACTAAATGCATTAGATGAGCGCATCAGCCAAAACACCAGCAAGTGCAGAGAGACTGAACCTACAACAACAGAAATCCACAAACCTGGGGGATCAGTGTGTCGTCTCCAGACCTTGGCTGGAATTGGAGTTTTGTCTGCAACCGATGGTGTCATATTATATAAACTGGATATGATTAGGCACTCTTACTCATTGATAATGCTTTCAAATACCAGTCTAAATTTTAGCGATTAACCATAATCTCTGGTGTAACAGCGAAAGTCAAAACTGTTTCATCTACTCCTTTAAGTTCTAGCGGACTACCTTTAGTAATTTCTTCTTCCTGCAAATAATCTGCCACGGCAGCAGAAACCAGGATCGTACCGGGAACAGCGGCAGCTTGCAACCTGGCAGCGATATTTACACTTGGGCCAATAGCAGTATAATCGGCACGTTCAGCGCTACCAAACATCCCCACAACAGCAGTACCTTGGTGGATACCACACCGAAACTGTACGCTAGTAAGTCTGTCGCCATCGAATACACCTTGCTCTCGCCAGCGTTCGTTTAACACAGCCAGTGAGCGGTGCATTGCTCTTGCTGTATTAATAGCACGACGCACCTGTTCATTGGGGGTTAGTTCTTCAGGCGCTCCGTATAAAGCTAAGATAGCATCTCCCATAAATTTATCTACAGTGCCGCCATTACCAAATACAACCTTGGTCATAGCTTCTAAATATTCATTTAGCAACTCTGCAACTCGTCGGGATCTGAGAGTATTGGATAGCTGTGTAAAACCCACAATGTCACTAAACAAAACTGTAATTAAGCGTGGTTCTGGGCGTAAATCTAACGTCAAATCTCCGGTTGCGGCTTTTTGCACCAATACAGCCGGTAAAAAGCGCTTTAGCACCGATTCTGTGAGATAAGTATTTAACTCCACGATTCGCCGCTCATTTTCTTTCAACGCTAAAAGATTCCGAACTTCCGCCAAAAGTTCCCGATCGTTGAATGGTTTTGCTAAATAAGCATCCGCCCCATGTTCTGTACTTTCGATGCGGGTTTCTTCATCTACTTTCGCTGTCAGCAGAATGATTGGTGTTCCTTTCAATTTCTCCTCACTGCGGATCAACTGAATCATCTCAAGTCCGCTCACTAAGGGCATCATTAAGTCAGTCACAATTAAGCTGGGTAGAATTTCCTTAGCTTTACTGTGCCCTTCATGACCGTTACGAGCTGTCTGTACACGATAACCGTTGCGACGGAAAATCTCAGAGACATAGGTTCGCAAATCTGGGTTGTCATCTACAACTAAAATTGAGTGCTGAGTCTTATGTACTGAGTCTTGAGTATCAATACTACTGGGGGAGTTTATTGTAATATCTTCAATATTGTCTGTTGTTGACTCTACTAGTTCTAAATCAGCCAATTCTACGCTAGCGCGGCTCGTATTCAGTTCGGTAGGCGTTTCTAGTACTTGCTGTGGGGGTAAATGAGCATTTCCACTCATAAGCCATAAACTAAAGGTAGTGCCTTGGCCGTAAACTGATTCCACGGTGACTTGACCACCATGTAATTCGACCAATTCTTTAACTAAAGCTAAACCCAAACCACTGCCTTCATAGGAGCGATTTGCTGAACCTTCAGCTTGGCGGAAGCGCTCAAATAGGTGGGGAATTTGTTCTCTAACAATGCCAATTCCAGTATCTTGTACTTGCAAGACGCAGCGATCGCGCTCAGATTTTAGTCTGACACTAATCGTGCCACCTTCGGGAGTAAACTTCATGGCATTTGACAGGAGGTTATAAACCACCTTGTCAAATTTTTCCATGTCTAGGTACACCGTAGAACATTCATCTAACTGGGTGACGAGATGCAGTCTCTTTTTCTCGCAGTAGGGACGAAAAGATTCCACAATTTGGCTGACAAACTCGACTAAATCGCAAGGATGGAAGCTAGGCTGCATTCTCCCCGCATTTAGGCGTTGTAAATCCAGGAGTTGGTTTACCAGTCGCAGCAGGCGGCGGGAGTTACGCAGAGCGATCGCACTTTGGGAGTAAGATAATCCTTCACCAGCCGCCACCGCCGACTCTAAAGGCCCTTGAATCAAGGTAATCGGTGTGCGAAACTCATGGGAAATATTTTGGAAAAATTCGGTTTTTTGTTTGTCTAATTCTAGTAAGCGTTCAGCTTGTTGCCGAGTTTTTTCATACAAGTGTGACTGCTGGACAGCGATCGCTGCTTGTGCTGCTACTGCTTTCGCCAAATCGATATCAGAAGGTAGCCATTGGCGTACTTTTTTACCTTCATGCAAAGTAATACTACCGATACATTTACCGTCAGCCAACAATGGCACAAACATTAGTGATCGCGCAGGTATTTTTAAAGGCAAATCAAAACCCCGCACATCTGAGGGAGAATTACTCACATTACCAATGACCACAGGTTCATGTGTCTGTAGCATTTGTTGGAGGATGGGATTCTCCTGTATAGATGCTTGAGAATAGGGTAATCTCTGGGTTGGTAGGTGATTATTGCCACTTGAATGATTATCTGGGGCTGGCAAGCGTAAATTTTCTAGATGTTGAAAACTGTCATACAAGCCCACACACTCAACAAACTCATCTTCCTCTGTCCACAAAGACAGGACACAGCCATCGACTTGTAAAGCTTGTCCCAATTGCTGGGTGATGGCCGCAAAGATATCTTGCGGATCTAGACTAGAGCGAATCGCGCTCGTAATCGTGTTAATTAGGGCTTCTCGCTTGGCAAGGGCACGTACTTGTTCATAAGCATAAGCTTGAGATAAAGCTAAGGCTGCCTGATCCGCTACCATCAAAACTAACTGCACCTCATCCTCCCCCCAGAGGCGAGGCTGAGAACACTGGTGCAGTGCTAATACTGCCATCAGTTCTTGTTGGCAGATCAGTGGCACAATTAAACTAGAACGAATATTAGCAGCAGCAAAAGCTTCCCCACGCTCGTGCAGTTCGGCAGTATTACCATGAATCCGCTCATCATCGATGGCATCGTGAATTACCTGGACTTCGCGGGTTTCCCAGACTGTCTGATCCAAAAGGGGCTGAGGGGAAACAAGAGGATGGGGAGCAGAAGAGATGGGGGGCAGAGGAGAAAGATTTAGTGCTACTTCCCCTGTGCTCCCCTGCTCCTCTGCTTCTTCAGAAAGAGGCTTCTGATAAATAAATCCTTTATCCGCCAACTGGTCATCTTGGAAGGGACGCAACAGACAGACATCCACCTCCAACATGTGACCCACTGTGTCTACAATTGCTTGCAAAATTTGTCTATAGTCTAAAGCACTACGAATCGTATTTGTAACGGTATTCAGCAGCGATTCTTGACGGAGTGTGCGGGTGAGTTCGCGGGTTCTGGCTTTGAGAACATTGTGGGTATCCAAAGCTTGGCGTACCACTGCTTTAAGTTCTTCAGCTTCCCACGGTTTAGTGACATATTTGAATACCTTACCAGCGTTGATTGCTTCCACCAAGTCTTCGACATCGGTGTAGCCAGTTAAAATAATCCGAATAATATCTGGATATTGAGTTGCTGTGAGGCTCAAAAATTCTGTACCGCTCATCATCGGCATCCGCTGATCGGAGATGATCACCGCGACCTCTCCCTCTTGAGCCAGCAGATCAAGGGCCGCAGGACCAGAGGTTGCCCTTAGCACCTTATAGTCGCGATAGAAAGTGCGGTAAAGCAAGTCAAGGTTGTCTGGTTCATCATCGACAACCAAAATTTTAGGCTTACTGTTTGCTTGGGATTTCATGCACCGCTTTCCTGCTGCAACGGCAGTCGGATAAAGAATAATCTGATCAGGTAAGGATTTTTCTGAGTCAGGTGAGAGCAGAGCATTTCGACCAATAAGGCTGGTTGGCTACATGACTGCTGAGTGTAGGAGCATTTGCTCACAGTAATTCGTCTCAATGGCTTGTGCCGATTACTGTTTGCTTTGGTGCAGTGTAATTGCTTTCATAGTCTGTTTTAGTGTTACAGAGTCGATGCTTGCTTGCCAAATGTTCATTCACCTCCTGTGAGCAATGTCTGATACCACACACAGCGCTCATAGCTAGCTTAAAAATCCAGATGAAGCTGCATATTAAGTTTTCCCTCCGCAGCAGTTGTACTAACACTTGCAGGTAAATTTTATTTATGATAGTCATGGTGGAGTCAGCAAAATCAAAAAAATAAGATTTAAAGCCAAAGTATACTATTAGACAAATACCTCTTTCTAATTTAGCAATCAGAACTATCATTCAGACAAGTGGTAGTGGTTGGAAAGTTTGAGATTAGGGATTAGGGAACCTTAAGATTCTTGTACCAGTATATGTATTGCCTATTCATATAACTTAGTAGCAAAGTAGTGTCAGTGTAGTGGCAAGTGCAAAAAAAGTCCAGTATTGTAAGCAAGGGTGGTTTGAACCAGAGTTTGGCGATGGTGTACTTACTTAACAATTTTGTAAGTGCCGCCTACGGGCAAGTTATGCTATTTCTCTGCTCACTCATGCAAAGCTATATTACTTTACAGATTTTCTTGTGGTAATCAGTCTGATATCCTGCCAACCGAAAACAAGGGATGCACCGGAACCTACTGAATTGAAGTTTATAGATTTATGGAGCTGTAATTCCTAAGACTCTTTCAAAAATGCAGGTTATAAGAGAAAGCAAGAGGACGCTCAACGATCGCGATCGCTCAGTCGAGCCGCAGAGGGCAGTTATTGTTGGAGGAAAGAAGTGAATAAAAAACTCCACGCCACTTGCGGGATGGAGTTTTAGGGCATGGGGCATGGGGCATGGGTAAGATTTCCCAATGCCCAAGATACAAAGCTTCCATAACCTAAGTTCCTCGCTTAAAAGCGTCCCTTGCTCCTGCATCTTGAAAAAACCTCAAACTAAAGTATAAAACTTTGTTTGATCCACAAGCAAAAGCGAATTAGCGATATTGAGTCAGTTCAATCTCCTGAGCAGCAATTAAGTTTTCATTTAGTTAAAATGGTGTTTTCGGATATTTGAGAAAATTTTCGTAGAATAAAATCAATACTAAACTAGCCTTGAAATATCGGTTTTTTCACCCATACCACCAACAGCCAATCGATCCAGCTTCCTACCAATTCCAAATTCGTACAGCTGCACCTGCTGATTTGATTGGTGTTGCCCAAATTATTACTGAAAGCTTTCACTCCCATAAGGGTATATGGGGATGGGCTTTCCCATTGCTACGTCTGGGTATTTACGAAGATTTAAGGCATCGCATGGCATCACCTGCGCCTCGTCATGTTTGTTTAGTCGCCTTTGAAGCTACTACTGGTGAAGCTAATAATTTAGTGGGAAGTGTGGAACTGGGTGTACGTTACAGTGATTCTTGGAGTCAGGTTGGCGTAGGTTTTCCTTACTTATCTAATTTAGCGGTTCACCCAAAATACCGTAGACATGGTGTGGCTTCAGGATTACTTACTAGCTGTGAAAAAGTTTCTCGCGAGTGGGGATTTAAAGACTTATATCTCCATGTTTTAGAAAATAACCATCAAGCAAGACAGCTTTATTTCAAGCTGGGATATCGGGTGCATAAAGTCGAATCGAATTGGAATACATTTTTTCTAAGACGCTCAAGCCAGATGTTATTGCATAAGCACTTGAGTGCTGACTCCATCATCTAAGATTTTGTTTTAGTAATTGTCAAGTTTTGTGTTGCAATTTGGATAAAATCTGTAACTCATAGCGGTAATTAAACACAAAATAACCTAATACCGTTTTTTTGTGAAGCTGCATATATTTCCCCCCGGCTACGCTGTCCCCCAAAGCATCGGGTGGACTACAGACAGGTCTTATTATGTAGCATCTTCATGCAGAATTGGTATAAGCTAAATATCTAGTACAGCACCCCTGAAATCCAGCCAATATCTCAATAAAACAGATAACCCGTTACTCAAGCAATTGGTTAGTGGTAGAGAAACTTCTGCCACAATGTACTAAATAAAAACTAAGAAGCATGAATTTAAAAATCTATGTACATCGCTTTTGGTAATTCTTTTTAGGAAGAATATTCTAATCAGACTGGTTCCGAAAAATATTATTGATTATTCAAAAAACAAAGTCTCTTTTTGGCAAAGATTTTTAACATTATAAAATGTTAAGTTTTGTCTTTTTGGACTTATCGTTAACAAATATTTTCAAGTATTCGATATGGATTACAATGGGAGCATACGCGAAAATACGCTTAAAAAAATCATCAGTTCATCATAATAACTTTGTAATTAAGATATCGATCTTTATAAAAACTTTAAGAAAACACTACTAGAGTTTACAGACAAATCTAGTTATATCTCATAAAATATAATGACTCGATTACTGAAACAACGTCTATATACTGTTGTTTTAGTTCACTTGACTAAAAAACTCTTGATAATAAAAGAATTCAAAAACCTGATTTGACATAACACTTATTTAAGTTTTGAAGTGCATACTACTACCACATTCGTTGAAACTTTAAAAAACATGGATAGCGAACAGCATCAACGCTATCAGACCTCTATGGTATCAACCTATTACCCTGAAACAAGTTTCCTTGATTCTGTTGTCATGTCAGACGGAACTGAGCAGTCACAAGGCTCGGATATCCTTACACGTTTGCACAGTGGAGAAGTTTTTATCGTCAATAGTCGTAGGCGGAATGGATTAATACTCTTTAAACGCTACCATGCAGAGTTTGCTGGGCCTGGGGCTGCTGTGGGTGGGGATTACGATTGTGATTGCCAAAGGGCACTGCCCATAGGTAATCTGTCTTTATTAACTCCCGAATCTAATGAAGAACGCCAGAAAGCTTACTTGATTAGGCGACAGTGGATTCGATTAATCAAACAAATAACTGAAAACCCACTGCCTGGGCAGCGGGTTCAGAAGATTCTCGATCAATTTGAACAATACTTTCCACCAGAAGTAGTGGCTTTTTTGCCGGATGTTGCCTTTGCTCTTTTGGTAGGTGTACTGCCACAAACAGTAGGAATAGTACGCCGTTTGGGCAGTGATATGAACAGCAGGTTTAATTACTGAGTGAATTAGTGACATACTCCTACACGGACTGCACTGCTTGCAGTGTAGGCTTCTCACCCAATCCGGCTATTGCTTAGGAGGCGAGTAGCTTTATTAAAGAGATGGAATGCCCTACCGCCCCTATTTATTAATTTTAACTTAGATTTGTTCGTTTCCTCCACATCCCTTTTTTCCGTGCTTTACACATCCAAAAAGGGATAGTCGTCACCTCACTCGCATTCATCTCACAACTCCTAAAAGTGAGTGTGAGGCTTCTGCTGATCCAGCTAAGATTCAAAATTTGCCAAAGCAGCTTGGACTCGATCTATGGTGCGGGCGTTTTCCTCTGTGGTTCCGACGGTAATTCGCAATCCTCCGCTAATGTGTCTCACAAGAGTACCCAGCGTCCTAAGTTTCTGATGGAAAGTTTTTAATACAGCATCTTGTGAACTCAAGCTATTTGCTTGAAGACGCAGGTAAATAAAGTTGGCAGCACTTGGGGTAATTTGTAGTTCTGGTTGCTGGGATAGAATTTCGATGAGTTTGGCTCGTTCGCTCAGGGTTTGAGGAATTGATTCGAGCAAGAGTGTGCAGTTTTGTAAAGCAACTAATGCTGCTGCGATGGAAAAGCTGGGGAGATTGTAGGGTAAGCGAACTTTTTCTAAGATGGCGATCGCTTCAGTATGAGCGACGCAATAACCAACACGGAGAGATGCTAACCGGAAGGCTTTAGAAAAAGTACGTAATATCACCCAATTCGGATGCTGTGCTAATTCACCTACTAAGGTAGTTTGGCTGAATTCAAAATAAGCTTCATCAATTACTACCAAAATATGCTGTGGCAAACTTCTTAACCATGTCAACTCTGCCGCAGTTAAGCTGTTGGCAGTCGGCGAATTGGGATGCACTACGAAAACTACGCGAATAGGGGGATTTTGAGTTTGTTCGATCGCAGACTGTGCAGCTTTTAAGTCAATTTCAAAATTTGTTTCATTTCTCCCCACCGCCACTACAGGAATGCCTAAAGTTTGTGCCAAAATCCCGTACATAGAGAAAGTGGGATTGGCAACGAGAATTGAACCTTCTCCTCCTAGACAGGTGGCGATTAATAAAGAGCGGATAATTTCATCTGAACCATTGCCAACAGAAATATTGGCAGCAGTAAACAAGGATGATGAGGGGGCGGCTGATTCATTGACGTACTGTGCGATCGCATCCTTAAGTGTTTCATGTCCACCATCGGGATAACGATTTGTTTCAATTACTTGCTGATACGTCCATGCCAGCTTCTCTTTTAACTCAGGTGGTAAATCGTAAGGGCTTTCATTTGTATCTAGCCGATCAAACTGTATGGGGACAGAATTGGCTGTATCGCTGCTGGGGTGGGGTTTATAGGCGGTGAATTGGGCTAAATCTGACCGGATGAAGGGAAGCATAGTTTTAGTCATTAGTCATTAGTCATTGGTCATTAGTAACTAACAAAGGACAAATGACTCAGGATATTAGTTATGTGTGAGTTTAATATTTTACAGCTTTAAGGTAATTGGCAAAAGAGGTGAATTGCCTGCCAAATTTCTTCCAGAACATTAGCCAAGGCGTGGTCACTGTCGAGTTCGACTAACTCCACCCAAGGACGAGAACGCGCAAAGTCACGACTAGCTTCGATTGGAATGACTTCATCCTTTTTGCCGTGCAAAATTAGCGTGGGGATAGGACGTTGCAAAAGTTTTTCTTGGTATTGGGCAGCATCTATGACGAAATCGTAACTTAAAGGAATTAATCGCTCTTCCCCATAGTGGTAGACCATAATATATTTTTCTTGCTGCCAACGCTGTACTTCTTCATCCCCTAACTTGGGCAACCAATGGGATAAAAACCCAAAAGCTGGTGCTAGCAAAACTAAGCGTTGCACTTGTAAATTTTGCTGTCCCAAGTGGGTGGCGGTCAAACCACCCAAACTTGAGCCAATGAGTGTTACTGGTGTAGAATCATTGTTGAATTCGGCGGCAACTTGAGCGATCTGACGAGTGATTGTCAACTGAGAAAAATCGCCAGCATTGAGATCGGGAATTTTCAGCTTTGTGTGAATTTGGGTAAAGCGATCGCTTATATCCCGCGCTTTGGCAGAATTAGGGCTAGAAGCAAAGCCGTGAAGATAGATGTAGTCCAAGGTTGTAAATAGTTAGGAGTTAGGAGTTAGGAGTTAGGAGTTAGGAGTTTGGAGTTAGGAGTTTGGAGTTTGGAGTTTGGAGTTTGGAGTTTGGAGTTTGGAGTTTGGAGTT
>NZ_JBALDZ010000094.1:0-11998 GCF_036917155.1 Nostoc sp.
CATGGTCTTAATCTCCTCGAAGTTATTACTGATGCTTTAGAAGGTAATGTCTCTGTTTTCCTTTCCTCTATTACTACTAGCTAGGCAGTTACGAATTTTGCCTGTATCGCTCTTGAATTTTAGACTCCAAGTCAGTCAGTAAACGATCTATATCCCAGTCGTGTAAAACCTTTTGATACCAGGCTTTAGACAGATTCCCACCTTCTGGCTCATCTGACATAAATATCACCCTATTAGTCTTTCATTAAATTTTGTATTAGCAATATTTTAACTGGAAAAACTTCAAGATTAATATCGTAATTAACATTTTTATATCAACTTGTTAACTCTTTTAGTTAACTTCCAGAGCAACAATTGATTAGTCTAGTTACTAAGTTCATAATTGTTGGTAACAGGCTGCGCGCAAATGCAACATCTATCCTGACAAGCAACCAAAAACTCTGGCTGAATTATTGTTTTCACTTCTGACAACAAAGGAGTATTCAATGAATAAACTAATTCAAACTGTAAGTATATTGGTTGGTCTCAAACAAGCTCGACTTTATTTTCCTGAAGAGAAACAAGTCTGTGTCTTTAATAAACTCCCGACACTTTACCGTGAGTTTACACCAAAGTCTGTACAAGAATCAATCAACGAATTGCAAGAGCGATTAAAAACTCAATGTTTACTTGCAGAGATTACTGGTAAATTTGACTTAGAGACAGACGAGGCAGTAAAAGAATTTCAAAAAAGAAATAATCTTCTAGCAGATGGAGTGGTTGGTCCATTAACATGGGCTTGCCTTTTGTACCCAAAACTTTCTCGGAGTCAAAAAATGAAGTCCCCAGAATTAAGGAATGCGGTTAAAGAACTGCAAACTATCCTTTATGATGAAGGATTTTTGAAAAAAGAACCTACTAGCTATTTTGACAGTGCAACAGAAAGAGCGGTGAAACGCTTTCAAAGAATTTATGGATTGAAGAATGATGGCATTGTCGGGGCAGCAACTTGGGCAGTACTGCTGGGAATGCGACAGAAAATTGATAAAAGCTTTCCGAGGTTAATTTATTTTTTGTCGCCGCAATCATGGTTTTTATGGGAGCAATTTTTGATGATTTGTTGCATCCTATTGGGTATTTATTATAGTCCTATACCAGGTCAGGCTCCTAAATTCACTACTGCTTTAGCAACTGCGTATGGACTCACCTGTATAGTGCCTTTTCTGTTAGAAAATTTACCGCTCAAGCCTTCAATTAAGCCTAGCTTATCTATCTTGCAATATGCTCCTTATGTATTAACTGGTATCTTTTGGAAACCAATTATTAATTTCTTGGGGCAATTGTTTAATTAACCATTCAGTAGTTGAATAATTGATGAGCGATCAAATTTTTGTGTTGTGTTTGTAAAAAAGTGCAATCACTTCTGACCGAGGTAAGCGATCGCACTTTTATGTAGCAACTGTACTGAAGAAAAAATTCAGCCGATTAAGCCATTGATGCCAGACATGAGAGCATGGTTAATTTTGCAGTTAAAGAGGTGATCGCTATAATACCGATTTATCGCACCACCATCAGCAGCTAGTTGTAAAGGCTTGTCATAAAGCTTATCAATTCTCAGTTTTGGTTCTTCGGCTGTAGTCCATTCAATTAAATGCGGAACACCTTGATAACGAGCAACTAAATCAACTTTCCCGGCGTAAAGTTCCTGATAGTTAGGCACAACTTGCTCAACCAGTTGAACATCGCTAAGTACGTAATATCTACAATTCGCCTGTAGCAAGCATCTGAATGATCCGAGGTGTACCTGGGTCGAACCCTGCCAAATCCCAAGACAGCGAATCTTCAGGATCTACCAAAGTAATCTGGTAAGGTGTCAAGGTGACATACACCGCCTTAACCTTGGGATTTACCTTTTTGCGGTACTCCTTCAAGGCTTGACTTGGATGCTTATTTCCCGCCCAGCTTTCAGAGTCAGTCCAAAAGCAGACTACATCAGCTTTGAACTTATTCTGAATCATCCAGTCGTAAGCTACAGATGCCTCCGTTCCACCGAAGTTTTGGTTGCTAGCTTTCGCCACAGCCGAACTAAAACTATCTTTGGCGGTGATACCCAAATTGATAAAATTAGTAGAAAAGCCGCGAATCATATAGTTTTTCTCTGCCTTTGCTGTCACTAATGCCATTGCGGTGGCAATTTCACAACAAGTCAGTCCCATATCCGCAACCAAACTACCCATAGAACCAGAAATGTCT
This sequence comes from Nostoc sp., assembly GCF_036917155.1. Taxonomy (GTDB): domain Bacteria; phylum Cyanobacteriota; class Cyanobacteriia; order Cyanobacteriales; family Nostocaceae; genus Nostoc. The sequence continues at coordinate 2,233 of NZ_JBALDZ010000094.1, forward strand.
ACAGCGTGCATGAACACTTTACCTGTGGGTTGCACAACATCAAAAGACAGTTCAACAGCCTTTTCTAAAATGTCCACAATCCGAGGAACTGGATTCCAACTCTTCTGGCTGCGTCCTAATCTTCCACCAGATTGATAAGTTTTGAGTGCTTTCAAAACATCAATCGGATGGATGCGACCTTTACGCAGATGTTCTTTGTTGTTGAGAACTGTTTCCACTCGCAGCAAATTGGCCCTTTCATCAGCTCGCAACACGCCCAGTTCAGTTAAAGAACCCAGGTTACGTAACATTGCACCTATTGGCATTTCCTGAAATAGCAGCTGCCAAGCTTGCTTGTCCATCTTGCCCACAGGTGCAGCCATTTCGTGGGTTAAGCGTCCTTGAGAAATAGCTTCATAGGTTTGGGTGGGATTCCTTTTGAGCCACTCATACCACCAAATCTGCGCCAACGCCTCTGAGGGGATATCTGCTGGCAATTCTTCCCAGCCTCTAACTACCCACTCAAATAGTTGACGGTGATTTTCTGTAGGCGGTTTGACATGGAATAACCGCAACGCATCTCGGTGGGAGAAGCCTTGACGCTGTTGATATTTCAACAGTTGATAAGCTAAACCCTTGACATCTTCCCTAGAGAGCCAAGTTTTACCAGCTTCCCGCACAACTTTGCCAAATCCTCGCAGAGATTTGGTATAGTTCAGCCATTCGTAGAAGTGGCTACCAGTGCGGACAACTTGCGGAAAGATTTCACCAAAAGCCTGTTTTGCTTGTGGTGCTTCACCCATTGATAGCAATACTAAAGCCAAGATAGGCGAACTGTTATTAATGGCACGTCCATCGCTAGCATAGAGAATTTCTTCTGCTACATGGCTGGGATTTTCAGCAACAGCTTGTCTGACAACTCCCACAAATTCTTCAGTTAATTCCTGTTTACCAGCGTAGTAAGTGCTTTTTGCTGTGCCAACCAACAGACAACGGCGCAGCATTTTCCAAATACCAGCATCAAACATCCAACCGCCGGAACGTCCCTGAACCATTTCTGCTTTTCGTCCGGGTATAGGTTGATTTTGTGGTGTAGTTGTTTTCTTTTTAGTGAAAAAATTGTAATTCATCGTTTCATCTCCCGGCCTTTGCAGGCAAAAATGAAAGGTGGCAGAGCAGGAATCGAACCTGCGACATCCGGCTTTACAGGCGATAACCCTAATTCTTCGGCCTTTTCAGGCAAGGTGTGAACAAGGATGTTTTTCGGCGCTCTACCAAACTGAGCTACCTGCCACATGAAAATTTTGGATTTTGGATTGAATTTAAAATCTAAAATCTAAAATTAATTGGTGTAGTGGAGCGGGAATCGAACCCGCGACCTCCCGCGTGTCAAGCGATAACCCTCAATTCGTCGGCCTTTTCAGGCAAGGGGTGAATAAGGATGTTGAGGTACTCTACCTCTGAGCTACCCACCACATGAAAGTTGATTTGTATTATTACCGTAATACATGTATTATATGTTGTCAAGCGTCTGGAAATCTAATTTAGAATTATTGCTTTGGAAAGATAAGTTTGAGGGGCACAAGCAAGCAGATAATCAGGATTTTGGGGGATATTATCGGAGATGTATTAAGATCGCACTCGTCAAAACCCTCTTATTTTCTCTGGGAAAAAACTTCTGTGCGATCGCAGACCAGTATTAGATCAGCAGAAGCAGTGATAACCACATAACACCTACTCAGGAAAGCTTTTGCCGACAAATTTGCCACAAATTTGCCAAAATATACAAAAAAGTGCCATAATTTTTGCCAAGATAGATAATATTATTTCCCAAAATTCACTTGGCAAAAATCGGCATGAGTGAGAAACCCATAGAAGATAACGGCAAGGCTTTTCTCGTTCTACTTTTGCCCATCTCGTTTTTGATTATTTTCCTAGTTGCCACATGGAGAATTTTACTAGCGCTAATTGTGTTGGTAATTGGCTTCAAGGTTTGGCAGGAATATCAATGGCAACAGTGGACTGTACGAGTTAACCCAATTTTTCATCAATTAGTTCGCGAAAATCAGGGCAGACTTACGCCAATGGACTTGGCAATCAAGGGCAATTTTCCCGGAACAACGGCAAAACGCTACTTGGATGGTAAAGCCTCGGAATTTGGTGCCAGTATAGTGAACTCCGAAGAGGCGGGGCAATCTTATTACTTTATAACTGCCAGCATTCTCGGCAATATTCTTGACAGTAGTGAGCCTGTTAAAGAACTTCCGGCTCAACCAGTTACTAAAACTGCGCGATCGCTCCTAGCACCACCACCAACCCCACAGGAGGAAGAACCAGAAACCGAATCACTCCCACAGCAAACCCATCAGGAAGCTAAACTATCGCTGGAAAAACAGTTAATTTTTGGCTCTCTCATCCAATCTGAACTTGCTAAACGGTTAAATGTCTATTCCAGCACGGTTTATAAACGGCGAAACGATCCAGAATTTCCTGAGTGGAGTCGCAGTAAAGACCCTGATGGTATTGCCTGGTCATACTCGGAAAAAACTAAAGAATTTTTCCCACTGGAAGAAGAAGAACAAGGTAAAAGGAAAAAGAAAGAACTTTAAAGCTTTACTTTTTACTTTTCACTTGTAAACCCACAGCATCGTTGATGGAATTTAATCCGCTTTGTTCTAGTTTGGAAAGTAAACCAGCTAGAATACGGCGTACCATAAGCGGGCCTTCGTAAATCCAGCCTGTATAAACCTGAATCAAGCTAGCACCAGCAGTAATTTTTTCCCAAGCATCTTCTGAGGAAAAAATACCACCAACGCCAATAATTGGGATTTGTCCTTGAGTTTGCTGCCAAATAAAACGAATTACCTCAGTAGAGCGATCGCGTAATGGTTCACCACTAATTCCGCCAGCTTCATCCTGGGGTGATTTGCCAGTTTGGTCAATCACCTGGGTTTTCAGTCCATCACGGCTGATGGTGGTGTTAGTGGCGATAATTCCCGCCAGTTGGTAGGTTTTAGCAAGAGTTATAATGTCAGCGATCGCTTCCCATGATAAATCTGGTGCTATCTTGACAAAAATTGGTTTTTGTGTAGTATTTTCTTGTTGTAATAAATTCAAGATGGCACTGAGCATAGAAGCATCTTGGAGCGATCGTAACCCTGGTGTATTGGGAGAAGAAACATTAACAACAAAATAGTCTCCTAAGTCCTTGAGTAAACGAAAACTATCGAGATAATCCTGTGCGGCTGTTTCTAAGGGAGTTAGCTTAGATTTACCCAAATTTATCCCTATAGGTATTAAGTGGTTTGCCTCCTGTTTTTCCTGTGCTAATCGTGCTGCCATGACTGCTGCACCACTGTTATTAAAGCCCATCCGATTGAGAGCAGCTTTATCCAACGGCAAGCGAAACAAACGAGGACGCGGATTTCCTGGCTGTGCGTGAAAAGTTACAGTTCCTAATTCTGCAAAGCCAAAACCCAGGTTAGACCAAATGCCAGCAGCAACTCCATCCTTGTCAAAGCCAGCTGCTAACCCTACGGGATTTGGGAAATTTAGCCCAAACAAATTTTGTTCTAGGCGTGAATCGTACAGGCACAGGGATTTTTGTAGGCGGCGGTTTACCCAACTAGCAGGGGGGCTAATATTCCTTTGCGATAGCCAGTTAAAACTGCGAATCGTCTGCTGGTGTAACCACTCCGCATCGGTTTTGACTACATTGAAGAAAAGCGGACGAATGGCAAATTTATAAATATCCATTAGTTTTGGGTACTGGGGATTGGGTACTGGGGATTGGGTACTGGGGAAGAAATTTTTTAATTCCGCCGTGCTGTACTAGTCCCTAGTTCCTAGTAGTATGTCAATATAATATGGATAAATTTACTGTAGAGACGGCGATTTATCGCATCTCTCTAACCGTCAAAATGAATTTGACAGACTACTAATCCCCAGTCCCTAGTCCCTAGTCCCCAGTCCCCAGTCCCCAGTTAAATATTCAGCACTTGTGGCAATATTACTCAGGGTGCTTTTTTGGGCATCTTATATATTAAAAGTTATGTTAACCAATAAATCAGATGGGGCAGCCGCAAAAACCTATAGCCGCCGAACAGCAAATCCTCTCTTTGGGGCGCGTTCTCCAGAGCATCAGAGAAGAAGATGATGTTGACGTTCTGATTGAAACTACTATTTCTTATCTCAAAGAACAGTTTGACTACAGACTAATTTGGATTGCTCTTTACGATCACTTGAATCACATATTATTTGGCCAAGGGGGTATGACACCTGATCGCGATCAGAGCTTTTTACGGCAAAGGGTTGTTCTCAGTCCTGGGGATTTATTAGAGCAAGTAGTAATTGAACAGCATCCCTTGGGTGTAGCTGATTTACAAACTGAAATCCGCGCCACCGAATGGCACAAAGTTGCCGAAAAATTTCATATCCAGGGAACGGTCATTTTACCAATTCGCTATAAAGACCGTTGCTTAGGCTTGGTGTTATTGGGTTCAGAACGCTGGGGATACCTACTGACAGGAGAAACAAAAGCACGTTTGATGATGGTTTTAGGTGAACTGGGGGCAGTGCTTTATCAAAATGAGATTCATAAGCAGCAAAAGCAAACCAGGCGAAGCGACGAGCCATTATTAGAACTGCTCGAAAATTTACGCACCCTCAGTAATTTAAATCAAAGACTTGAAGCAGCGGTGCAAGCAGCTCATAAATTTGTCTCCCCCAGCCGGACAAATGTTTATTGGTTTGAACGGGAAGGGCGCTACTTTTGGTGTCGGACGAACAATCAGTTGGTCAAAATCGATCGCAATTCTAGCACTCAGCAATCAGCAGGAATTACTGTACAGGAATTGAGCGACTTTTATTATGCTTTGGCAGTGAACCAAATTGTCTCCATTGGTGATGCCCGCAGTTCCTTAAAGAGCCATTTTACGGCAAAATTGCTGCAACGATTGAAGGTGCGATCGCTTTTGGCAGCTCCAATTATTTGGCAAAAGAATTTAGTCGGTTTTCTGGCGGTGGAAAGCAATGAACCTCGCATCTGGACAGACACAGACAGAAATTTCGTCCAGGGTGTTGCTGGTTTAATTTCCCTTGTTGCACCTACCGAAAACATGGAAAGCACGATCAAACAGATTCAAGAAGATGCCCAACTGACTGGCCAAGTTGCCCAAGGTATTTATAGCGAAAATGACCTCCAGGAAACTTTACACAACTGTGCCAAAAGAGTTTTAGCTCGACTAGCTGCCACCCGCTTTTTGCTGTTGCAGTATGACTCTGAGCAGAATAATTATCAATTTATTTATCAAAGCCAGCCCCATAATCGCCGACCGTTGACATTTACCCTCAATACCCTCAAAGAATTAGATGGGCAGCTTTTGCAACGTTCAACCCAAGCGGTAGAAATTGAAAACTTAGATGAAGATTTACGCTTTTTTAACTGGCGACCCTCGTTGTTAGAGAATGGTGTGCGATCGCTACTTATTTGTAAATGCACTCACGGTCAGATACCAGCACCACTTTTGGTCATCACTCACGAAACCCATCGTTCTTGGACAACTCTGGAAAAGGAATTGCTGTGGGCCGTCAGTCAACAGATTGGGGTAATTATTCGTCAGTGGCAATTACATAACCGCACCACCCAACAGCAAAAAACTTCCCAGGCATTTGAGCAATGCTTACGCATCCTAACGCAATCCCAGAACAGCATTGAGGTAGAAAAAAAGCATTTAGAACGTACAGCACTCGAACAAATAGCATCAATTTTAGGTTGTCCCCTAGCGATAATGCTATCTTGGGCACCTGGTCAAAACTGGGCAGAAATTATCCCTGGAGTGGTTGACAATAGCCAATTTGGGATTTTTTCTGAGGCATCTATTCTGATCCAGGCAGAAGCGTTAATTCAGTGGGCACTTGCTACAGAGAGTTACCTGACTTTGAAGGCGGATAATTTACCCCCGGAAACCCGGAAATGGTTGAATGTTCCAGACAAAAGTCAAATTTTGGTAATGGCATTACGTACAACTGCTCATTATGAAATCACCGGTGTAGTTTTGTTAGTAGACTATCAAGAGCGTCGCTGGTCAGAACAAAACCTGAGTGCAACAGCAACTCTGATTTCTCAATTAGCCTGGTGGCGTCGTGAAAAGCAAATTACCCGATTTCTAGAATCCACAACAGAAGAATTACGACAACTTAATTGGTACAAACATCGTCGCCTAGAGGAAATTCAAAGAATAACGGCCCATTCCCTGAAACAAATACATGATTTGGGCATTCCTGCTAATGAACTAACTCAGATGCGCTACCAGCTATTGCTGCGGCAGTTAGACCATACAGCCACCTCCATGAGTGGAATGTTAAAACTTGAGAACTGGCAGCTACATATAAGTTGGGAAACTATGTCCATAGCCAGTTTACTGAAGCGATCGCTCGAACGCATCGACAATTTACTTAAACAACAAAAGCTATGGATTGGCGTACATGGCTTGGGACAATCGATTGACGAGCAAGAATCGTCTAAGAATTCTTCATTAGTCAGAGGAGTTCCTACCTCCAGTCCTCAATCTGCAATGGTGATTGCTGGTGATATTGTCAAAATTGAATTAGTTATCCATGAATTATTGGTTACTGCCTGTAACCGTTCTCAAATCGGTGGCAGAATTGATATTTGGTGTCGCCGTTTAGATGCGTCAAAACCCTCAAATGCAAAGCATTCTTCTACAAGTGCAGGGGCTGATCATCAGACATCGCTAGAACTGTCGATCACATATAACGGTGCGATCGAACCACAGTTACTCACGGAACTACATGATAATACACCAAAGGATATACTTATTCCCTCTAACCTCGACCAACCACCAGCTTTGCATTTGCTAATCTGCCAAAACTTCATACAAGAACTAGGAGGGAAGTTGAATTTTTATCAATTACCAGATAATCGAGTTGTTAGCCGTTTACTTTTGCCATTAGTTGTTAATGATTCATAAATATTTCATCAGAATTGCCTGGTTGCACTAACAAAAATCTTATATAGCGTAACATTATGTAACTAAAGCCACATCCCTTGTACTACTTTTATGGGCAAGAAGCAGTAGAATTGTTCCGCCAACATCAACCCGATATCACGTTGATAGATTTGCGGATGCCTGAGTTGAGTGGGGTTGAAGCGATCGCGTCGTCAGCATTTTTCTCGCCACGGCATTACTTAAACTTGCATAAAATTGATAACAAGCTCTGATAAATTCAGTATTGTTCTGTTGAAAAAATTAAAAAGATTCTATGTAAAGTATTGATGTTGCCGATCAAGACGGCAGAGTAGATTTGACAAAAGCAAATAAGATACCAGATTTTTTGCTTTTGTCAAGTCCACGGCTTTAGGTTTTTTTGGGTATATCCTGCACCCCAATAGTTGGATGACGCGCAATTCGATTCTTTAAAACACCATCTTAATGAGACTTGCAAAGGTAAGTTTATGGCTAACTCTGTCAAAAACAACGATGTACAAGCTTTATTTCATCAAGTTCAGCAAAGAAAACTGACTCCATCCCCAGAAGATTGGCGAGATCACTGGATTTACTTTCTCATGGTGGATCGTTTCAACAATCCAGTATCAGCTCCAAAACATCTACCCTACAATGATAAATTTGGTGGCTTTCAGGGTGGCACAATTGAGGGAGTTAGACAAAAGCTCGACTACCTTAAAGAACTTGGAGTAGGTGCAATCTGGTTCACACCTGTTTTAAAGAATTGTCAATTTCTTAACGGCAAGCCAAATGATGGTACCTATCATGGCTACGGCATTCAGGATTTTTTACACATAGACCCACGCTTTGCCTCAGATCCAAATAATGTAGAGCAGGAATTACGCACTTTCATTGACGAAGCTCACTCAAAGGGTATTTACATAATCTTCGATATCGTCCTCAATCACACTGGGGACGTTTTTGCTTATGAGTCTCACGGTTCAGAAGCTCCTTTTAGCGATACTCCATACAATATTAATTGGCGAGATGAAAAAGGTATTGCACAATCAGATTGGAAAATAGGAGAGAATATCTCCAACCCAGATGCCGATGCGACAGTTTTTCCTCAAGAGCTACGTCGCAATGAGTTTTTCCGAAGGCAGGGTGGTCCTAAGCCTGGGGGAGCAGAAACCATTGGTGACTTCTCTTCTCTCAAGCAACTTCTCACAAGCAACCCAGAGTTAGGAAATGTCTTAATCCGCAGCTTTCAGTACTTGATTGCTAAATATGACATCGATGGATTTCGGATCGACACCTTAAAGTATCTCGATCCAAATTTCGCTCTGACTTTCGGTAATGCTATCCGCGAGTTTAGTCTCAGCGTTGGGAAAAAAAATTTTTTCACTTACGGTGAAGTCTACGACAACGAGCAAAAAATTTCACAATTCATCGGTCGTAATATCTCAAAGTCTGGTGACTTAGTGGGTGTGGATGCATCACTTGATTTCCCTCTTTTCTTCAAGCTGCCTGATGTCGTCAAAGGCATCCTGCCTCCCAGCGCATTAGTCAATATGTATCAGGAACGGAAAGAAGTGGAACGTGGGATCATCAGTTCTCATGGTGAAGCAACTGCTTTTTTTGTTACCTTCCTGGACAATCACGACCAACACCAACGCTTCTACTTCAGTCCTGATGGAAATCCTCATCAGTTCGACGATCAAGCGACTTTGGCCATTGGCTGTCTTTTCACATTACCTGGTATCCCCAGCCTCTATTACGGTACTGAACAAGGTCTACACGGTAATGGGGATAGCGACCAAAATGTGCGTGAAGCCTTATGGGGCAAACCAAACGCTTTTGATTCCACTCATCCTTTCTATAAAACTATCCAAAGGCTCACTAATGTCCGTAATGAACAGCCAACACTCCGTTATGGACGATTTTACTTCCGTCCAATTTCTGGAGATGGATTTCATTTTGGGATTTCCAATTTCCCTCAAGGTGTGCTGGCCTTCTCACGCATTCTCAATGACCAAGAAGTAGTTACGATCGTTAACACTAGTACCGAATCCCAGTTTTTTGGCTCAGTTATAATCGACTCGAATCTCAATCCTGTAAATGTGCAGTTCCAAATCCTGTTCAGCAACAAAACTGACCCCACCGTGCCTAACTTAGTTAGAGTGACTAGTACGGCAGAAATCCATGAGGCGGATGGCAGAGTTTCAAGCGGTCAGATATATGTACTTCCCGTCTCATTGAAGCCGATGGAGATACAGATATTGGGAAGGCAAAGCAGTCAAGGCTAATTTTTGAAATTGAGTACCATTGGAACAGAAAACCGGGATAAAGCATTAACCCGGTTTTCTGTTCCAATGGTGATACTGTTGGCGAAAGTGTTACAAACGCATAAACAAAAGTATTACAACTAAAAGCAGCAACGACAGATTGAAGGTTTGAGCTTACGTAAGACTTTTGGTTACAAATATGTAGTATATTCGCCAACAGTATCCAATGGTACTCAATACAGTTCAGTTAAGCATTTCTTTCTTCTCTTTGCGTCCAACTCTTACGAGACGCTGCGCGTTGGCGTCCTTGGCGGTAGCCTGCGGCAAGCCGCTCCGCGTCTACGTTAAAAAAATTGAATTTGACAAAGAGTTTTAGCCTTAACCCAAGCGTATTGCAATGGTACTAAGTAAGTCGGTGCTAATATTTCCAGCTAATTTATATCCCACATTCCGCACTTCATTTTGTAACACAAAGCTTAGTAATAATAAATACATGTTTTTAATGTATAAATACATAAATCATTGGGTGATTAA
>NZ_JBALDZ010000095.1:0-42112 GCF_036917155.1 Nostoc sp.
GATGTTTGAATGGTTTATTCGACACACTACCTTTGATTTTGCCACTCTTAAAATGTACGGAGTTTTTTCAAAAATCAAATAGGATTCCTATAGTACAACATGGCGTAAATAAACCACCCATTTAGAATAGCCAGAAAGCTTACAAAATAAGCTTTCTTTCTTTCTTTCTTTTTATTTTTGCCTTTTTATTTTTGCCTTCTTGTACTAGGTACTGAAGAACCTTACTTTTTTAGTAATGAATCTTTCTACTCAACTGTTACGGTTCTTTAGTACGGTTTTACAGTTTATCTCTGGACAAAATCACCGGTTTTTCAGTTAATCTGAATGATGGAATTTTAGCTGTAAGTTCCTGCTCTCTCAGTTGTTATCGCAACAGCTTCAGACTCAAGATCATCTATTTTATTAAATTCTCCAGCCCGCCAGCTATCTGTTATATCCTTGATAAAACTGGCAATAGGAATCGCAATTAACAAACCCAAAACTCCTCCCAACTTTGCTCCCAGCAATAAAGAAATCACCACCCATACAGGATTTAAGCCGGTCAAATTGCTGAGAATTCGAGGTGCAATAATATTAGAGTTAACTTGGTCGATTGCAACAGCGATACCTAAGACTTCCACCCCTAACCAAAAGTTTTGCAGCGCTACTAACAAACTTACTATAGCGATACCTACCCCCGTACCAAAAGGGAAGAGTGAAAACAAGCCAATACCGATGCCAAAAAGTAGAGCCAAGGGGACTTGCAGCGCTAAAAACGCCAGCGTAATTGTCAGCCCTAACACAGCTCCCAATGTTGCTTGGCCGATGAAGTAATTGTGAAAATCTTCTCGCAGTAATTCCCGCACTTTTAACCCAATGTTAGGGGAAAACCACTGAAAAATTCCGTCCCAAAGACGTTCACCGTTCAATATTAAGTAGATAGTCAGCACTACCGCTAACAGTACATTGAGGACAATACCAATGGTATCAACAGCAAAACCAAGAATTCTACCAGTGAAGGATTGAAGTTGGTTAGATAATCGTTCCAGAACTTGGGTAAATAAACCACTTAAATTAATCGGAAGTTGCTGTTGACTTAACGCCCAATCTTGGAAAGCTTGTAGCTGCTGAGTACCAGAATCAATCCAACTGGGTAAAATATTAGCCAGTTCAACGAGCTGTTGAATAATCAGGGGAACCAAGGTGATGCCTAAAGCTACTAAAACCACCAGAGTCAAAAGCAACACTCCCCCGATCGCTAAGTTGGGTTTCACCCCTTGTTCTTGAAGAAACTGGATTGGATAATTCAAGACAAAAGCCAGTAGGATGGCGGCGGCAATAATGCTAACTAAGGGTTGAAAATACTGTATAACCTGGATCAATAGCCAGCCGTTGAGAATGGCAATAGGAAATGCCAATCCGATAGTTAACCATCGCGGCAGTTTGTTTGCTGATTGCATTAGTGATGACCCGATAAGAGTTCTAACTTTATTGTGGCTTCTAGGGAGCAGGGGTAGATGAGGGAGATGAGGAAGTAGGGAGAGAAGTTTCAGTAAGTTTTCACCCATGCCCAATCCCCAAATTATGTTGGATTTTTCTCAATAAAATCCAACATAATTTTCTGATGCATTGCCCCTAAAGGTCGGATTTCGCCAGCATTTTGTGAATAACAGTTACCTTGACGGATATCTTCTGGGGTAAATAACGCCATATCCCAACCCTCGTTAAGAACCAGTTGATTTAATTCCACTAAGAGTGGTGCATGAAAGACATGACGGACAACTCTTTCGTTGGGATAACAGCCAAATTCAACAAAGGGTGGTAAATCATAGCCGATTTCTTCTAATATTTCTCGTTTTACTGCTACATCCGGCGTTTCACCAGGTTCGATGTGTCCGCCAAACAGCGCCCAGTAACCAGGGTAGAGAATACCGGGGATATTGTCGCGTAGCTGCATGAGAAACTTGTTTTTTTGATAGAGAATTGCGATCGCTACGTGTACCTGTTGATTGTTCATAGTTCATAATATTTATTTTTAATTTAATTGCTGATTACTCTTCTTCTAAATAAACTTCCCCCAATTCTTTGCCAGCTAAGGGAATACTTCGGTAGCGAACTTTACCCTTAATTACCACTTGTGAACCCTCACCCAGATTCTTTTGATTAGTGACAACCCAAATTTTGCCGGTTGAGTCATTAATTTTATAAGCCCACTGTTTTATCAGAGGAGCTTGCTTTTCTACCTGACCTTGGATATAAACTATAGCCTGATTGTCTTGTTTTGGTTTAATTTCTCCAATTGGAGTAACATTTGTCCCAAATTTTAAGCCAGTCTTACTTAAGCTAGGTGATGTCAAGTTACCACAACTACAAAGTCCCGCTACGAGGAAACAAGTCAATCCCAGGCGGTAAGTAAAAATACTGTGCCCGTACAAGAACGAAAGGAAAAAATTTCTCGTTTTTTGCATGAAAGCCACCAATTTATTTATTTTGGGCATTGGGCATTGAGCATTGAGAAGAGACAAGGTAGACAAGGAAGAGGGGGGAGATAAGGGAGAGACTTGTCCCCTTGTCCCCCTACTCCCCATTCCCTAATTCTTTATTCTTCAGATGACGCCGTTAATCTGAGAAAATAAATATTATGAATTTACTGTGAGAGAAACGCTACGACATCAAACAGCAACACAATAATAGTCGAAAGTCAAGATTCAATAATCAATATTTTTACTTTGGACTTTGGACAACAAGCGAATATAGCTGGGAATTTTCATGGAAACAAAAACTGCCAAACTCCTTGATGGTAAAGCAATAGCTGCAAAAATTCAGCAAGAACTTTCTGTCGCCATTACAGAATTACAACCAAAAATTGGACGATCTCCTGGTTTAGCAGTGTTGATGGTTGGTGACAACCCAGCGTCAGCCGCTTATGTACGCAATAAAGAAAAAGCCTGCGCTAAAGTTGGGATCGCTTCTTTTGGTAAGCATTTTCCTGCCCAAACTACCCTTGGGGAGTTAGAAGAGGTCATTGCTGCACTCAACCACGATGAACGGGTGGATGGCATCCTTGTACAGTTGCCCTTACCTAACCACTTGGATGCTGTAACTCTGCTACATCAAATTGATCCCGATAAAGATGCTGATGGACTGCACCCAGTTAACTTGGGGCGACTAGTAAGGGGAGAAAGCGGTTTACGTAGCTGTACTCCGGCTGGTGTAATGGGGCTTTTAGAAGCTTATGAGATTCCTTTGCAGGGAAAACAGGCAGTAGTGGTGGGACGGAGTATTTTGGTGGGTAAACCGATGGCGCTGATGCTATTAGAAGCTGATGCCACAGTTACGATCGCTCACTCGCGATCGCACGATCTCAAAACCATCACCCAAAATGCTGATATTCTAATTGCAGCAGTAGGTCGTCCCGGACTGATCTCTGCTGACATGGTGAAACCGGGCGCAGTTGTGGTAGATGTGGGAATGAATCGCGTCACCGATACTAATGGCAAAAGTCGCCTCATTGGCGATGTCCATTTTGAATCAACCGCTGATGTAGCAGGATTTATCACCCCAGTTCCTGGTGGTGTTGGCCCGATGACTGTTGCCATACTGTTGGAAAATACATTTACCAGCTACTTCAGAGCGGCAAAAGAAGAAAGAAAGTGATGAGTTAAAAGTTAAGAGTTATTAACTCCTAACTCCTGTACAGACGCGATTAATCGCGTCTCTTAACTCTTCATTTTTTTCAGCCCCACAGCATCTTAAAATTGTGACGTATAAGACAAAAATCAAAAATCCCAAAATGTCAGGAATTAAAGCATGGTAGCAACTGATAACGTTCAAAAAACACCACTAGAGGGAACCATATTTAACTTAGCAGCCTATCTCAAAGAGCGGCAAAAGCTTTGTGATAATGCTTTGGATCGGTCTATCCCGGTTATTTATCCAGAAAAGATTTATGAGGCGATGCGCTACTCGTTATTAGCTGGAGGTAAGCGTGTACGTCCGATTCTTTGCCTTGCTACCTGTGAAATGATGGGTGGAACCATCGAGATGGCTATGCCGACGGCCTGTGCTGTGGAGATGATCCATACAATGTCGTTGATTCATGATGACCTCCCAGCGATGGATAATGACGATTACCGTCGTGGAAAGCTGACGAATCATAAAGTCTATGGCGAAGATGTCGCGATTTTGGCTGGGGATGGCTTGTTGGCTCTTGCTTTTGAGTCTGTTGCCATTCAAACCCCCAAAAGCGTTAAAAGAGAGTTAGTCTTAGAGGTAATTGCCCGTCTGGGTCGCGCTTTGGGTGCAGGTGGTTTAGTCGGCGGTCAAGTTGTCGATTTAGAGTCGGAAGGGAAATCTGATATTTCCTTAGAAACACTAAATTTTATTCATAAACACAAAACAGCCGCTCTTTTGGAAGCTTGCGTAGTTTGTGGCGGGATTATAACTGATGCATCACCCGAAGATGTGCAACGACTGACCCGTTATGCTCAAAATATTGGGCTAGCATTCCAAATCATCGATGATATTCTGGATATCACTTCTACCCAAGAGCAATTAGGTAAAACAGCTGGTAAAGACCAAAAAGCTAAGAAAGTGACCTATCCCAGCCTTTGGGGACTTGAGGAATCGCGCTCAAAAGCCCAAGAGCTAGTTAAAGCAGCTTGTGTGGAATTGGAACCGTTTGGAGACAGAGCCAAACCACTCCAAGCGATCGCTCATTTTATTACCAGCCGCAATAACTAGTAACGCTTTGGGGAATTCATAATTCCTATACCACAAGCGTTTCATTGATTGAAAATGGGTGGTTTATTGATGCTATGCTCTACTACACCGCCCAGCGGAATTCAAAATTTACTCATTCAAAATTAAAAAAGCTAATCAATTAAGCTTTTAGGTAATTTTGAACAGTTTGTCTGTTTCCACCGTGATGTACTAGGTTAATTTGGGATTTTGGGTTGAATCTAAATGTTTCCTCAACCAACAACTGCTGCTAATATTTACTAACCTAACCAAAATACCATGCAGGACATAGGCAACATTTTAGACAACCGCGTGCTGCTGGTTGCTCTGGTAGCTTGTTTAATTGCTCAAGCATTAAAGCTCGTAATCGAAATCATCAAAAATCGCAAACTGAATATACGTGTTTTGGTAACAACCGGAGGTATGCCTAGTGCCCATTCGGCTCTAGTTACGGCTCTAGCCGCTGGTGTCGGGCAAAAACTGGGTTGGGCATCTCCTGATTTTGCCGTTGCGATGATTTTTGCCATTATCGTCATGTATGATGCAGCCGGAGTTCGCCAAGCGGCTGGCAAACAAGCTCGTATTCTCAATCAAATGATTGATGAATTATTTCATGAAAAACCAGACTTTAGCCAAGACCGTCTGAAAGAATTACTAGGACATACACCAGTTCAGGTAATCGCTGGAGCGGCTTTGGGTATAACCATCTATTGGTTAGCGAGGTCTGCTTATTAGTCAATAGTCTACAGTCTACAGTTTATTAACCAATGACTAATGACTAATGACTAATGACTAAAACCGCACAGTTGAGCGCAGCAGAATCACCTTACGACTATCTACTATGCTGGCAACAAAACCGCCATTGTTCAATTTTTGCAATGTGTTGTAAGCTTCACTTTGGTTAGTAGTGTAAACTGCCAACAAGTAAGGGCGTTGTCCATAAGAAACAAAGCCGACGTTACCTCCAACTGCTTGCTGCACACTATTTACTATTTCTGGACGGTTGTAATAATCTACCAGCACTGCATAACCCTCTCCTAAAGCTTGAGGATTATAGCTAACTTTCTGCTGTGTCTGCTGAGGTGGCTGTAGCTGTCGCTGTACCTGTGGTTGTACCGCCTGCACATCTGGTGTTGTTGGTCGAGTGGTAATTATGGCAGACAAGCCAACAATATTACTGACATATCTTGCCCAACGATTGGCATCATCGATTTTGTTAAAGCCTCCGACTCGCGTCACAGTTTCGTTGAGATATTTGCAGGTGATAGTTTTAAGTTCAGGTGGTAAGGCACTACGTAGCTGCTTTTGATTATTCGCTGTGGGACTGACTACTAATAAAAGGTACTCGCCTGTATTTGGTGGTTGACAAAGGGGAATGGCTTGTTGGGCAAAAACAGAACTTATGCCACCTATCAACCCTGCAATTGCTAATCCTAAAACACTTGGTAAAGTCTGAAATCTATGCACAAAAGTTAGATTATGTAAATCAAGGTATCTTAGAAGATTTTATAAGAAAAAAGATCAAAACTTAGCTAGTTCAGTATAGGGATAAAAAAAGTGTCAAAAAATATATTTTGTTACTCAAAAATAAAATTAGGGAATGAGGAGTAAAGAAGGGAATAGGTTATAGGTTACAGGGTACAGATTATTCTCTATAACCTGTCACCTGTCACCTCTCCCCTAAGCAATGCCTAAGATACGGTAGCCAACGATGCTAAAGCATCTGGTATTGCCTCAGAAGGAGCCTGGAATTCTCCTGTGATGACATATTCTAAACGCAGTTTTAACCAAGTAATAAATTGGGGATTAGTAGAAATAATCGCCACTGCTGGTTGAGGACACTTCGCCTTTAGCTCCTTAAATTGTGGTGCTTCCAAGAAAGCTGGTTGCTCAACTAACCAAAAATCTATTTGTTTTTCTTGTTCGTGGTAGTTACGGGTGCGCTCTTTGAGAACTTCCTGTATCGGTTCTTCTTGGAGAAGAAAGCGTTGACTAGCCAAAACGTAATGGTATGTTTGCATTTTCATCCTTTGGTTGCTATGTGAATAATTTAAGGGCACAGTGCTGCACTCTGTACCCTTACAAACTAACTTTTGTGGGATTTCTTGAACCAAGAACTAAACGGACAGGCACTTTTCTGGTTTTCAGCATTTGTCTGTTTGCCACCAGATGTTAGCTTTTCCAAGAACAGATTATTGTCAAAGTAGTGTTCTAAGGAAATAACCTTCAAGTCATCGGTAACTTTTGCAATAGTCATGCCGATAATTTCTACTGTCTCTCCAGTAGGTGCATGACCTTTGTATTCTCCGTTAAAATGTCCCCAATGCCGCCATTTGAATGTGACATTTGGTGGCCCTGAGAAAACTTCCAGTACTTCCCAAGGAAATCCTTGAGGAAATGTTGTGTGGAAGACTTTTGCGGATGATTCAAAGCTTTCTTCTGAAGCTTTGTAATGCTCTGAATCAGGCATAAATAAGTTGTAAGTACCTTGGGCTGATAAATCTGCTGCGGTATACTCTACTCCGCCATTGGTACTGACGCGAAAGTTGTCATTCACAATAGATAACCACTGTTGCGGGTTCGCTTTGAAGGATACCTCCATCTCGAAGGTTCGCACTAAGTTTTGCACGATCGCTTCTAGTGTACCTTCAAGGTGATTGTAGATACTTTCTTTCGCGAGATTCTCTTTTGAACGGGAATAATCAGGCGGTGTCTGATAGCGCCACTCGACATCAGTGCTTTCTGCTATCACCTGATCTCGATCCTGTACCCAAAGTGGCAGGTTGTTAGATTGTGTTGCGCTCATAGAAGTTTTTGCTGAAGATTTGATCCCAATTTCTAGATTTCGCAGTGACAACCCCTCTAGGTTATAGGTTACAGGTTAAAGGGTACAGGTTACAGGTTATAGTTTCTTCCCCCTATTCCCTATCCCCTGTCACCTGTCCCCTCTTAGGGTACAGGTTACAGGTTATAGTTTCTTCCCCCTATTCCCTATCCCCTGTCACCTGTCCCCTCTTATCGCTTGCTTCATCTCGCGGACTGCCCTTTCTATACCTACTAATGCTGCCCGACTGATGATGGTATGACCAATGTTTAGTTCTTCCATGCCTGGAAGCGCAGCTACGGGATAGACGTTCCAATAGGTCAGTCCGTGTCCAGCGTTGACTCGCAATCCAGCTTGAATCGCTTGTTCACAACCTTTAGCTAATATGGCTAATTCTCGGTGGCGATTTGTTTCATCTTTAGCCTCAGCGTATTGTCCGGTGTGCAATTCAATAAACTGCGCCTGTACCTTGACAGATGCTTCAATTTGTGCTGGTTCGGCACCGATAAATAAACTAACTGGAATGTTAGCGCTTTGCAATTTATCGACTATTTCAGCTATTCTAGCAATTTTCCCGATGATATCTAATCCACCTTCTGTTGTGACTTCTTCGCGCTTTTCGGGGACTAAAGTCACGTAATCTGGTTTGATATCGAGAGCGATCGCGAGCATTTCATCTGTTGCGGCCATTTCTAAATTAAGATGCGATCGCACTGTTTGCCGCAATATCCGCACATCCCTATCTTGGATATGCCGCCGATCTTCGCGCAGATGTACCGTAATCCCATCTGCACCGCCTAGTTCTGCCAGCACCGCCGCTGCTACGGGGTCTGGTTCTACCGTCCGCCGTGCTTGCCGGATGGTGGCGATGTGATCAATGTTAACGCCAAGTGTAGGCACCCCAAGTTTCTCCCAAATCCACAGTCCTCAGAACTTGATTTTACCGGAAATAGTGGGAGTTTTGCTAGATTATCACACAGGTTAAATGCGATGTCTACGACCGGCTATGCCTACGCCTAAAAGAAAACTGAGTTAGAAAAAGCTGGTTTTTGGGCAGACTACTTTAAATAAATAGCTGATTTCAAAAGAGTTGATTAAGCATGAATAAAGCAGTTGAGCCGATGGATAAGCTTTTTAACTATCGAATTAGTGAGCAACTTTATGCAGGCTCTAGAACCTTGGTTTACCGTGGAATTCGAGAGGCCGATCAACTTCCGGTTGTGATCAAACTGTTTCAGCAGGAGTATCCCACCTTCAACGAACTGCTGTTATTCCGTAATCAGTACACGATCGCTAAAAATATTGATCTACCTGGTATTGTTCGTCCCTACAGTCTGGAACCTTACCGCAACAGCTATGCTTTGGTGATGGAGGATTTTGGCGGCATTTCCCTCAGAGATTGGATGAACAGAGAAGTGGGGGACAACCAATATACTTTGACAGAGTTCTTGGATGTTGCGATCGCTCTGAGCAATATTCTTGATGGACTCTATCACCATCGGATTATCCACAAAGACATTAAGCCTGCCAACATCCTCATTAACCCAGAAACCAAGCAAGTCAAGTTAATTGACTTTAGCATTGCTTCTCTTTTACCCAGAGAAACCCGCGAAATTTACAGTCCTAATGTCTTAGAAGGTACTCTCGCCTACCTTTCCCCAGAACAAACTGGGCGGATGAATCGCGGAATTGATTATCGTAGTGATTACTACTCCCTTGGCGTTACTTTCTTTGAACTACTTGCCGGACACCTACCCTTTCAGTCTCACGATCCGATGGAGTTGGTTCACTGTCATATTGCCAAGCAACCGGATCAATTAGGGGGCAGGGTGCAGGGGGCAGGGGGCGGGGGGGAAGAGGAAATTCCGCAGGTTCTTTGTGACATTGTGATGAAATTGATGGCGAAAAATGCTGAAGACCGCTATCAGAGTGCATTAGGGCTGAAATTTGATTTAGAACAATGCTTAGAGAAACTGAAGAACACGGGTAGAATTGAGAGTTTTCCGATTGCACAAAGGGATATTTGCGATCGCTTCATCATCCCAGAAAAACTCTACGGTCGCCAAGCCGAAATTCAAAGTTTATTAGATGCTTTCGAGAGAGTCAGTCAGGGAAGCAGTGAAATTATTTTGATAGCAGGCTTCTCTGGGATTGGCAAAACTGCTGTAGTTAACGAAGTCCACAAGCCAATTGTGCGACAACGGGGTTATTTCATTAAAGGTAAATTTGACCAGTTCCAGCGCAACATTCCCTTCTCTGCCTTTGTGCAAGCCTTCCGAGACTTAATTGGGCAACTGCTGACTGAAACTGACGCTCAATTCGAGCAATGGAAATCCAAAATTCTCTCTGCTTTGGGTGAAAACGGACAAGTGATGATTGAGGTGATTCCAGAACTGGAAAGTATGATTGGGAAACAGCCCCCTGCGCCGGAACTTTCTGGGAGTGCGGCACAAAATCGCTTCAATTTGCTGTTCTTGAAATTCACTCAAGTCTTCACGGCATCAGAGCATCCATTGGTGATTTTTATTGATGACTTGCAATGGGTAGATGCTGCTTCTTTAAAGTTAATGCATTTGTTAATGAGCGAAGTTGACATCGGCTATCTACTTTTAATTGGTGCTTATCGAGATAACGAAGTCAACCCAGCACATCCGCTAATGCTGACTTTGGAAGAGATTCAGAAGTTAGATGCTACAGTTAATACGATTACTTTAGCTCCCCTTGAGCAGATTTCTATCAATCATTTGGTTGCAGATACATTGAGTTGCTCCCTAGCATTAGCTGCACCGTTAACAGAGTTAGTATTGAGCAAAACCAAAGGTAATCCTTTTTTCAGTACCCAGTTTCTCAAAGCGCTACATCAAGATAAACTAATTACATTTAACCCCCCTCTTGGTAAGGGGAGAAGTCAAGGGGGGTGGGAATGTGATATTGCTCAGGTGCGCTCGCTCGCTCTGACCGATGATGTAGTAGAGTTTATGGCAATTCAACTTGAGAAGTTGCCAACACCGACTCAAGAAGTTTTGAAATTAGCGGCTTGTGTGGGAAACTCCTTTGATTTAGCCACATTAGCGATTGTCTATGAACAGTCTGAGGCCACAACGGCAGATGAGTTATGGAAAGCACTCCAAGAAGGATTGATCATTCCTAGCAGTGATGTTTACAAGTTTTATCAACAGCATTCATTAGTAAATAGTTACAACGACTATGGACAAATAAACATCAGCTACAAATTTCTTCACGATCGCATTCAGCAAGCTGCCTATTCACTAATTCCTGACAACCAAAAGCAAGTTACTCACCTGCACATTGGGCGTTTGCTGCAACAAGCCACGACTGCAAATGAACGAGATGAGAAAATTTTTGCGATCGTCAACCACCTCAATCAAGGGGCTGCTTTGATTAGTGACGAGCAGGAGCAACAGGAAATCGTGCAGTTAAACTTGGCGGCTGGGCATAAAGCCAAGGGTGCAACAGCTTACGCAGCAGCTTTGGACTATTTCAACATAGGTATTGCTATGTTAACGGCTAATTGCTGGTACAGCCAATACAATCTCGCCCTTATCTTGTATGAAGGAGCAACAGAATCAGCTTACCTCTGCACCCATTTTGAACAGATGGAACAGTTAGCTGAGATGGTACTGAATCATACCCAATCCTGGCTGGATCGGGTAAATATCTACAATATTAAAATCCAGGCTTGCATGGCACAACATCAGCAGCTAGAAGCCTTGCAATTAGCACGAACAATGCTAAAGCATCTGGGAGTGCATTTGCCGGAACGACCCACCCCAGCAGACATCAAAGAGGCACTGAGACACACCCAAACCTTGCTCAATGGCAGATCAATTGAATCTTTACTGGAATTACCCGAAATGGCCGCACCGGAGAAAAAAGCGGCAATGGTTATTTTATCCAGTATTATTTCTGCTGCCTATCAAGCTGCCCCTGACCTTTTACCCCTGGTGATCTTTGCCGAGTTCGATTTATCAATAGAATACGGCAATGCTCCAGAATCGACTCATGGCTATGTAATGTATGGGTTGACCTTGGTTGCCATGTTGGGAGATATTGACGCAGGCTATCGGTTTGGGCAACTGGGGATAGACCTGCTGCAACGCATCCATGCCCCCAAGCTAACCGCTAAAACCATTTTTGCCTTTAACTGCTTCCTCAGACATTGGCAAGAACCTGCAAAATATACCCTGGAAGGATATTTGCAAGCCTACTCCAATGGGCTAGAAATCGGTGATATCGAGTATGTCGCTCTCAGCCTGATGTGTTATTGCTGCACAGCTTACTGGAGTGGTCAGGAATTATCTGCCTTCAGACAAACGATAGAAGCTCATCGCCAGGTCATTCAGCAATTGCGCCAGGATAGTTGTCTCTACGTAGAAAATATTTATCATCAGGTTATAGTCAATCTGTTAGAGGTTGTGCCTGAACCTGAGCGGTTGCTTGGCGAATACTGCCATGAGGATGAAATAATTCAGCTTTACCTCAAAACGAATCAGGGAGCAGCACTATATCAGGTTTATTTCAATAAACTGTTCCTCTCCTACCTGTTCCAAGACTATGAACAAGCTCTACAAAACACCAAACTGGCAGAACCCTATTTGGGTGCAGTCACAGGACTAGTGTTGGTTCCTCTCTTTTACTTCTACGATGCATTGGTTCGATTAGCGGTTTATCCAGATGCCAGTGAGACAGACCAAATCAGCATTATAGAGCGGGTGACAGCCCATCAAGAAAAACTCAGCATTTGGGTGGCTCATGCACCTAGCAATCAGGCTCACCGCTATGCCTTAGTTATCGCAGAAAAATGTCGAGTCTTGGGGGCGAAAGCAGAGGCAATTGAGTATTACGATCGCGCCATTGCCAAAGCCAAAGAAAACGAATACCTCAACGAAGAAGCTCTCGCCAACGAACTCGCAGCCAAGTTTTATTTAGAATGGGACAAAGAACGCATTGCCCAAGAGTATTTGATTAATGCTTATTATTGTTACGCTCGCTGGGGTGCTAAAACTAAAGTCGATGATTTAGAACAACGTTATCCACAACTGCTAGCCCCGATTTTACAACAGACGCGTTCCCGAAGTGACTCTGAAAGAGTATCGCCATTCACGCCCAATGAGACGATCACAAAGATTAATAGCATTGCTACTTTACACCCAAGTATTAATAAATCAGTAACTTCTAGCAGTAGTGCATCAGTAATGCTAGATTTGGCAACAGTTCTCAAAGCCTCTCAGACTCTCTCCAGTGAAATCGAACTAGATAAATTACTTACGAAGCTGTTGCAAGTGGTGATTGAAAATGCAGGAGCAGATAAATGTGCGTTACTACTCCTTAAAGAAGATAGATTGCTAATTGAGGCCACTGCTGAAGTTGGGCAACAATCAACCGTTCTACAGTCCATTTTTGTAGAAGATAGCGCAGACGTTCCCCATAGCCTAATTTACACCGTCAAACGCAGCCTACAACCTATCGTCATCATTAATGCAACAGTATATCCGGCGCTAATAGCTGATCCCTACATTATCCGTCAGCAACCCAAAAGCTTGCTGTGTACGCCGATTTTGCATCAAGGCAAACTGTTGGGGATTTTGTATTTAGAAAACAATCTTACTACAGGGGCATTTACAAGCGATCGCGTTGAAATTCTCAATCTGTTATGTACTCAAGCTGCAATCTCCCTAGAAAATGCCCGACTTTATCAGCAAGCACAAGATGCTCTCGAAAATCTTGGACAGACTGAACAATGCTTGCGGTTAATTATCGACAATATTCCCCAATCTGTTTTCTGGAAAGACTGCAATAGTGTTTATTTAGGATGTAACCAGAACTTTGCTGAAATTTCGGGTGTAGGAGTGCCAGAAAATGTTATTGGTAAAACAGACTACGACCTTCCCTGGATTCGGGAAAAATCAGATTATTATGTAGGGCGCGATCGCCGCATTTTGGAATCTGGACAAGCTGAACTCAGCATTATTGAAACCATCCAAAAACTAGACGGAAAACAAACATGGTCGAATACAAATAAAATTCCCCTACGAGATCGAGAAGGAAACATTTTTGGCATTCTTGGCACATCTGAAGATATCACCGAACGCCAGGAAGCACAACAATTGCTGCAAGAACAAAAGCAACAATTAGAACAAGCATTGCAAGAACTCCAAACAATGCAATTGCAATTGGTGCAAGGTGAAAAAATGTCTGCTCTTGGTAATTTGGTAGCAGGTGTTGCCCATGAAATCAATAATCCTGTGGGCTTCATTGCTGGCAACTTAGAACCAGCCAAAGATTATGTCAAAGATTTGTTTGGACTAATTAACCTTTATCAAGAGAAGTTTCCTAATCCTGGTTCAGATATTCAAGATGAAATTGATGCCATCGATTTGAATTATTTACGCGAAGATTTACCTAAATTGCTAGACTCGATGAAATTGGGTGTTAGCCGTATCCGCAGTATTAGTACCAGTTTGCGAACCTTCTCCCGTGCCGATAAGGATTATAAAGTTCCCTTTGATATTCACGAAGGCATTGACAGCACTATTCTGATTCTCAGACACCGTTTAAAATCTAACGAAAACCGTCCAGCAATTGAGGTGGTTAGGAATTATGGCAAACTCCCCCTCGTAGAATGCTTTGCTGGACAACTGAATCAGGTGTTTATGAACTTGTTAGCAAATGCCATTGATGCACTTGAACAATACAATTCAGAGCATAGTTTGGAAGCCATTCTCGCTAACCCCAATTGCATCACCATTGAAACTCGTTTAGCAGACTCAGGTCAGTACATTTTGATTAAGATTGCTGATAATGGGGTAGGAATGTCACCAGAGGTTAAACAAAAAGTATTTGACCATTTATTCACCACCAAACCTGTAGGAAAAGGCACTGGACTAGGATTAGCGATCGCTCGTCAAATTGTGGTGGAAGGACATGGCGGTTCACTCTTCTGCACTTCCGAACTTGGAAAGGGGACAGAGTTTGTTATTCAAATCTCTACTCAACAACAATAATGAGTGCTGAGTGTTGAGTTTTGTTAGCGTTAGTGGGTGGCAAAACTCTGCGTACCTCTGCGTTTAAAAAAGTTACGAACTTATGCAAAGCTGTACTAAGTAATTTCTATTTTACTCAGCACTATTAATTTTTGCCTTTTAAATTTTAACTTGGAATCAAGCAACGATGATGCTTAAATTGCAGAAAGTATGGTTAGAAATCATGCCCAGACGGTATGGTAAAACTGACAAGGATTACTACTCATTAAAATACCATTCGCGAAGCATAATATTGTTATCAATTGTGGTGATTCTGTCCATTAGTATTAGCGCCACCGCAATCACTAGTTACAAGATTGTTAAGGGATTGTTGCTTGATAGTCTTAAAGAGCAAGCACTGTTAAAAACACACCAAGGTCAAAATGATATTGATCATTGGTTAGCCATTCAGAAGACAGAAATTAAGACTTTGGCAAATTCTCCAGTAGTGCGATCGCTAGATTGGTCTGTGATGGAACCTTACTTGCAATCTGAGGTGAAGCGACTGCAAACGTTTTTCCTCATGGCTTTAATCGCACCCGATGGTGCATTAATTAATACTCAAGGGGGTCGTCCCAATGTTAAAGATCGGGAATTTTTTCAGCGGAGTATGGCGGGTGAAACGGTAGCCGCCGATCCAATTATTGGCCGCACAAGCAATCGGTTACAGGTTCAGATTAGTTCGCCAATTTTTGCCAAAACAGGCACAAAACCAGCAGGTGTGTTAATGGGAGGGATTAAAGTTAATCGGGTAGTTGAGGTAATCAGCAATTTACATCAAGGTAAAGGTAGCTATGCCTTTGCACTGAATTCTCAAGGAGTTCCCATTGCTCATCCCAATATAGAACTAATCGGCACACCCGAAAAAGCCGCCCAAAGTTTTCTCAATTCACCCAATCCCAAGTTAGTTGAAATTACTCAACAAATGGTGGCTAAACATACAAACATTAAATTAACTCAATTGGATGGTAAATGGAGCTATGTTGCTTACACACCCCTCAGAGAGGCAAATTGGTCAGTAGCGTTGATTGTGCCACAAGAAAATATTGAATCGCCATTGCAGGCGTTGAACCTGTTAGCTACGGTTTTGGGAGGATTGCTGGTGGTGGGGTTGATCGGTGCATGGCGACAGGTGCAACTATATGAACAGATTCGCGATCGCGCCTTGGTTTCTAGCCAGCAGGCGCAGCAACTCAGCAAAACCTTGAAAGAACTGCAAAATACCCAATCTCAACTCATTCAAACCGAAAAAATGTCTAGTTTAGGACAATTGGTTGCTGGGGTGGCACACGAAATCAATAATCCTGCCAACTTTATTCATGCCAACCTCAACCATGCAAGTGAATACAGCCAAGGCATCCTTGATTTGCTAAAGCTTTATGAACAAACCTACCCAAATCCTACACCCGAAATTCGCGATCGCGCCCAAGACCTTGATATTGAGTTTCTGGCAGAAGATTTACCCAAGCTAATGGCATCAATGCAAGTGGGAACTAAGCGGATTCGTGAAATTGTGCTGTCACTGCGTAATTTCTCGCGTCTTGATGAAGCAGATATGAAATCTGTAGATATTCATGAAGGATTAGACAACACTCTGATGATTCTGAACCGTCGTCTCACAGCCACACCCAATCTACCAGAAATTCAGATCGTGAAGAAATATGGTGATTTACCCCTAATAGAATGCTACGCAGGGAGCCTGAATCAGGTGTTTATGAATGTTCTGGTAAATGCAATCGATGCATTGGAAGAAGCTAGCCAAAAACGGAGTATTGAGGAACTTAAAACCAACCCTAATCAAATTAAGCTCCAAACCCAAATTGACAAATCAAGTAATTACGCAATGGTTCAAATTTATGATAATGGTATTGGGATGTGTGAGGATGTGAAGCATCGGGTATTTGACCACATGTTTACTACAAAACCAGTGGGCAAAGGAATCGGATTAGGAATGGCGATCGCGTATCAAATTGTTGTAGATAAACATGCAGGAACTATTGAAGTTGATTCTACCCCAGGATATGGTACAGAGTTTACCATCCGTATTCCTTTAACAAGGAAAAATTAAAAACTGCTGACAACATTGGAATTAGAATGTACAAACGGGAGCATCTCAGTTTTGCAAATGTACCTTAAATTGATCCCCCAAAGCATCGGAGGGAGACAATATTTCTACTCCCTCTCCTTAGTAAGGAGAGGGTTGGGGTGAGGTTTAAAGAGCTTTCTACGAAAGTGAGATGCTCCCTGTACAAACCGCTATATTTTAAAAATAAAACAGGAATTCTATATCTGCTTTGACATCCGAATAACTGGGAGGCAAGCACCATTAGAAAGAGATATTTCAAAATGTTCAATATTATAAAAACCGTGTGCTTTATAAAGTGGCTCACCAGCGAGTGTAGCAACTAATTCAAGTCTCGAAAAACCTACACCGATGGCTTCTGCTTCACAAGCTGCCATGATTTTACTTCCAATTCCACGACGCGTCCAGGCAGGATGCACAAAGAAAGCACGAATTCGCGCTGGCTCATGAAGTGGATCGAGTAAGTCATCTTCTTTATTCTGATATTTGTCGCCTCCGAAAAGAGTTTTGCGTTGACTCCAGCCACCGCAACCGACAACGTTAGACTCAACCTCAGCAATGAAATATGTGCCATCTTTGATGAGTTGGCTATCAACACCGAAAACAGTGCCGAGAGCGCCATCCATTTGTTCACGACTGTAATAGGCTGCTTGAAGATTTTTCACCGAGTTTGGAATCAGAGTTTCTAAAGCCGGAATGTCCTCGCAAGAAGCTTTACGAATGATGAGTTGCATTGGCATTCTCTGTATCTTCTATTACGTTGACCTTTTGACATAATATCTACACTTATGCTCAGAGGCGATATACTTTAAGAAAGTTGATTTGTAAATTCCATCTGCTACAGATAATAACATCAACTCTCTGAGGTGATATGCTTTTAAAACTGCAACAAATTATTGTTAAATCTGGTCAACAAATGTTGCTCCAAGATATTAGTTGGCAGCAGCTAGAAAATATTTTAGCAGAAATGGGAGAAAGGCGTGCAGCACGCATTTCTTATAGTCATGGTTGGCTAGAAATTATGGTTCCCCTACCAGAACACGAAAAAGATAAAGAATATATTGGTGAGTTAGTAAGAGTTTTATTAGACAAACTCCAAATTGATTTTGAGCCTTTTGGTTCTACAACACTTAAAAATGAGCAAACGCGGCAAGCAGTAGAACCAGATACCAGTTTTTATATTCAAAATCAAGCTGCTATCATTGGGAAAAATCGCATTGATTTAAATATAGACCCACCACCAGATTTAGCAATCGAAATTGATATTACTTCTCGCACTAGATTTGATAATTATGAAATTTTAGGAGTTCCTGAACTTTGGCGACATACACAACAAGGTTTAGAAATTTTTGTGCTAAAAGAAGGTAAATATATAAAATCTGAATCTAGTCCTAATTTTCCTAATATTCCAGTTGTTGAATTAGTCAATGAGTATGTTCAGCAGTGTTTAACAATTGGTAGAAGTCAAGCTATGCGTAATTTTCGAGATTGGGTCAAGAATAATTTATGATAGAAATCTAAGGCTTTCTGAGAAAGGCGATCGCTCATGACTACTGAGACAAATCCAGCAGCCATTGTGGACTGGGAACCCCCCATGCCACCTACAGATTTAATTTTTGATGATGGTGAACCCCTGGAATCAAATCGCCACCGCATTGCCATGAATGTGTTGATTCGGTCATTGCAACAAGCTTGGGCTGACCGCAATGATTTCTTCACTGGGGGCAATATGTTTATTTACTACAGCAGCACCCAAGTTCGCAACCGTGATTTCCGAGGCCCAGATTTCTTTGCAGTGCTAAATGTTGACGGCAATAACTCAAGACAAGGCTGGGTAGTCTGGGAAGAAAATGGTCGTTATCCTGATGTAATCGTGGAATTAATGTCACCATCTACGGCAGCAATAGACAAGGGTATTAAGAAAAATCTTTACGAACAAACTTTCCGTACCTCAGATTATTTTGTTTACGATCCCTTTGATCCTAATTCTTTGCAAGGGTGGCATTTAGATGATAATCAGCAGTATCAGTCTTTGACCCCAAACGATCGCGGATGGCTATGGTCTAAACGTTTAGGTTTATGGTTGGGGACGATTGAGGGAACAATAGATAGAGAAACGGCAATATGGTTGCGGTTTTACGATGTGGCTGGCAATTTGGTTTTGTTACCAGAAGAGGCTGCAATTGCACAAGCAGAAGCCGCAGTTGCACAGGCAGAAGCAGCAGTTGCACAGGCGGCTCGTTTAGCGGCTAGATTAAGAGAACTAGGGGAAAATCCAGATATCTTGTGAGATATTTGGGCTTTTTTGATGAAAATTATAGATCGCAAAGTTCCCAATACTGCTTGGTTAAGGAGAATATAGAGGGTAAAACAAAGAAAATAGTGTTCGCGGATTGTTTGTACGAACAAGATGATTGGACTTACTTTTTCTCTTTGAGGCTATCGTACAAGTCCACCCAATTTTGACGAAGAGAGTCGATACACTCAGTTAAGTGATCGATTTGGGTTCTTCTAGCCACGGAGAGGACAGCATTATTCGTAATTCGTAGTTTTGCACTTCCTGCTAGTAAGTTTTCGGTTCAGTAAGTGTGCTTAAGAGACGGTACTTGCGGTTCGTTGCACCGACGTATTGCAGCCGAGGACGAATCAGAACATTGTTGCTTTTCTGCTCTAAGGACTGGGCGATCCATCCGGCAATCCGTCCGGCGACGTACATCGGTACAGCCAGATCATCAGGCAATCCCAGGAGGCGGTAGGTAAGTCCGGCATAGAGGTCTGCGTTTGGTTCAACCCCATGCAGTGAGTAAGGCTCCATCGCCTTAACAATAGCTTCAATGATCGCGAGTCCGTGGGTGTCTCTGTGTTCCCAACTGAGACTGCGGGCAGCTTCACGAAAGTGACGGACGCGCGGATCTTCGGTTCGGTATACCCGATGCCCAAAGCCCATCACAGGCTGATTCCTTTCCAGGCAGTTACGCACATAGGCTTCGGCGTTCTCTGGTGTGCCGACTGCATCAATCAGTTCGAGAGCTCGCTCGGTTGCACCACCATGCAAAGATCCTGAAAAGGCTGCAATGGCTGCGGTGATTGCTGCATAAAGGTTTGCCTTGCATCCGATCGCAACACGAGCCGCAAACGCTGAAGCATTTAAGCCGTGTTCCGCGTGTGCAATGAGATCCTTGTCCACGAAGCGGACTGCACTGGATGACGGCTCCTCCCCAAATAGCATATAGAGAAAGTTTTTAGCGTGCGACAAGGTTGAATGCGGCGCTATAGGTTCGCGTCCACTGCGGATTGCGTGATGGGTGGCAATCAGCGTTGGAATTTGTGCGATCAGACGAAGCCCAGAGCGCATAGCTACTGCTTGCGACTCGTCTTGACCATCGCACGCCAGCGCACCCAAGGCAGAGATGCCGGTTCGCAAGACTTCCATCGGATGGGCGTGAGCGAGCATCCGTACAAGATCAACGATCGCCGCAGGTAGCTCACGGTGTAATCGCAGCTCCTCTTGAAAGGCTGCGAGGGTGGGGGCATCGGGCAGTTCCCCATTCAATAACAACCATGCTGTCTCCTCGAACGAAGACTGTTCGACTAAATCGTGAATATTGTAGCCGCGATGTTCAAGTACGCCTCTTTCGCCATCGATGTTTGTAATTGTACTACGCTCAATGTAGACACCTTCTAACCCGCGATGCACTGTGATGGTCGTTGGCTTAATCGCAGGGGTGACGGTAGGTGCTGACTTTGCACTCTCATCAGCGCGAATCGTGTGCGTCTGGGCGAACTCTCGAATCGCGCCAACTGAATGGAGCTGTAACATAATCTGGTCAGTAATTTTTATCCCCAGCTCGGTTTCGAGGGCAATCATCAGGGTCACATGGCTCAATGAGTCCCATTCCCGGATTGATTGATACATTAAGTCGTTGCTGATGCGCTCAACATTGATGCCAAGTACGCGGGCGATCAGCGAGTCTACGGCGACGCCTTCTGGTGCGATCGCCATCTGATCTTTGGATGAGGTAAGGTTATGGCGATCGTCTAAGTCTAATTCATTCATCAGTATTCATCCTTGACGATTAGGTTCATGAGTTAAGTGTTCTTTGAGCCATTGTCGCAACGCTTTGCGGTCAACCTTGCCGTTGCCGTTAAGCGGCATATCGTCAAGGATGAAAATTGAACGTGGCATGATATAGTTCGGCAGATACTGTGCTGCAAGCTCGCCCAGTTTTGACGAATCAGCAACTCCAGAAACGACGGCAACAATGAAGTCCGGGTGGTGTTCGTCGGGCCACGGCAGCGCAACCGCCTCGATGCAGCCCACACGACGGAGAACTGCCTCGATTTCGCCAAGCTCAATCCGATACCCACTAACCTTTACCTGCTGATCGCTGCGACCGAGGTAAACATAATGATCTCCTCTACGGATGACGAGATCCCCTGTCCGATAGTACCTGCGGGTCGTTACCGCCGATGTTGGTTTTTCAAAGAAGCACCTAGCTGTCAATTCTGGATCACGCCAGTACTCAGGCGAGGTCTGGGGCCCCGATACACAGAGTTCGCCAACTTCGCCTGGTGCGACCTCACGAAGTGAGGCATCAACCACCAGGGGCGACAAACCGGGGTATACCTCACCAATGGGAACTAGATCGTGTACGCATTCCGCAGGCGAAGTTACGGAATTCCACCTATAAGCTGCACAGGCAATGGTGAGTTCTGT
This sequence comes from Nostoc sp., assembly GCF_036917155.1. Taxonomy (GTDB): domain Bacteria; phylum Cyanobacteriota; class Cyanobacteriia; order Cyanobacteriales; family Nostocaceae; genus Nostoc. The sequence continues at coordinate 21,387 of NZ_JBALDZ010000095.1, forward strand.
TGGCCCATAGAGATTCTCAATGATTGATTGCGGAGCAGCCGCCTGCCAAGCCTCTGCGATCGGGCGGGGTAGTCCTTCGCCACAGAAGAGGCTCCAACGCAAGGTCGGCATACTGCCGGGAGTCAGTGCTACACGTTTAATTAGGAGTGCTGCAACCGAGGGAACCGAGAAGTACACCGTGATCTGATGTTCTTCAAGGAAGCGGAAGGGTGCAAGAAGTTCGATCGGTTGCATCGAACATACGCAGGCACCACTCTCCCACGCCATGAAAAGATCGAACACTGATAGGTCAAAGGTTTGGTCGAAGGTCTGAGTGAGTCGATCAGCAGGTGTTAGCCCGTAACGCGCCAGGTTCACGTTTAAGAAGGCACGAACATTAGCATGGGTGATGGGTACTCCCTTTGGAGTTCCGGTGCTGCCTGAAGTAAAGAGAAGGTACGCTAAATCATCGGGTGCGATCGCTGGCAGCGTCGATAAAGGCGAAGTTTTTGCGAGATCCTGGCGATCAAACACCAGTCCATGCAGCGTACTTCGCACTTCCTGTCCATTTGTAGCTGGCAAAAGGATCGCTAGCTGGTGCGGCAATCCACATAGTAACTCAGGGAGCTGCGGCAACGACTCGTTGTCAACAAGCAGAGCATCTAGGTCAGCCTGCTCGATCATAGCGCGTGTGCGCTCCAGAGGAAACTTGTGGTTCAATGGGACAAACGCCGCACCTGCAAACAGACTGGCTAGAACTCCCAGATATGAGGTTTCACTGCGGTAGGCGAAGATACCGACGCGGCGAGGGCGACCCTCGGCAGCGGCGACGAGGCACGCGGCCCAGCGACGAGCCGTGTCGGCGACCTCAGCATAGGTATAGATACGTTTTCCGAGGGTCAAGGCCGCGTGGTGGGGGAGGCGATCAGCATGATGAAGGAAGCCGGCACGCAGACTGTGTACATCGGGCAACTGGGTACTACTTGAAGATGAAGAGTCTGCTTGAGCATCAACTAAAATCAGCTTTCTCGTATCAATTTGAATATAAAACTTGCTCATAATAACTTGAGTTCGATGTCAGAAAAAGTCTTTAAACTAGGCAGAAACGGGGGTTTATGGATCTTGGATTGGATGATACCGATCCCGACCCAAAGGAACACACCAAGGTTTACCCGTTACTGGATCTGGTACAATTCGACAAGCTAATCCAAACACCTCCTGTACCATTTCTTCTGTCATTACATCTGCTGGATTTCCATAACCCATAACAGCGCCATCGCGTAAAGCTACTAAGTGATGAGCATAACGACACGCTTGATTCAAATCATGCAACACCATGACAATTGTCCGTCCCTCAAGTTGATTCAAATCCCACAGTAATTCCAGCACCTCCACTTGATGCGCTAAATCTAAGAAAGTAGTCGGCTCATCCAATAATAAAATTTGTGTATCTTGTGCTAAAGTCATAGCTATCCAAGCACGTTGTCTCTGTCCACCAGAGAGGGTATCTACGGCTCTATTAGCTAATTCGTTAAGGTCTGTAGTTGTTAATGCTTTGCGGACTTGAAGCTCATCAACAGCCGTCCAAGATTGAAACCAATTATGCTGATATGGATAACGACCTTGGGCTACCAAATCTCGCACAGTCAATCCTTCTGGTGCAGATGGGCCTTGAGGGAGAATACCGAGTTGCTGTGCAACTTTGGTTGTTGACTGTCGAAAGATATCAGCGCCATTGAGATATACAGTACCAATATGGGGTTTGAGTAATCTAGCCAAACCCAGCAGTAGAGTAGATTTACCACAGCCATTGGGGCCGACTAGAGCAGTAATTTGTGCTGTGGGAATCAACAGGTTAAGACCGAATATGACGGGTTTGCCGTCGTAAGCGAGGCTCAGATGTTGGGTTTCAAGGACTGTGTTCTCCATAGGGCTTTCTGATTTTTGGATAATTGGTCTGAAAGTATGTAATGGCATGTGTGGACGCTTTGCGGCTTCTGCTGGCGGATGGCTTTCTTTTTTTAATTGTGGAGTCATCACATACCAAGAATTTCCTTCAAGTTAGCGATCGGTATTCCTCTAATCGCTGATTTATTGGACACTATAGGTGTCGTGATTCTCAAAACATAGCTTTCGCTTAAGCTGGCTATCTGTCCAGTGGTGGTACTAGTTGTCTAGCAATGTCCTCTGTTTGGTGAATAGCCCTTTAGGATAAATATGTAAATCATATTGCGATGATATATTACCAATAATATTGGGTACTTAGTCCTGCACTTGGTAAAGAAACTCTGACAAAAGACTTGGGTAAACATACATCAGTACTTTCCCAGAGGATCGCGATCATAGGGCAAGGTAGTGTATACTCTTCCCACCCTAGCTATTTAATAGTGATTTTTTAGCAGATTTTAACTGCTTCCAAATGTGGTGAATTTGTTTATAAGCTTCTTCTGGAGAAATTTTCCCAGCAGTTTGCAGACTAGATATGTAGTTTACCCGTTGTGAAAACTCTTGCAGATGTGCATTAAATGCCAAATACTCTGTCTTGAATTGTCCATAATATGAACTACGTAGATCAAGAAAATCACATATTTCCGAAAGAAAATCTGAGTTTTTATTCATAGGAATATGGTACCCATGAGGTTTAAATGTAGCGGAAAAATTCTATGGGTAAAATCAAACCTCAAAATTTGGGAATAATGAATTTTTCAAGGGTGTCATTCCACTCTTGCGCTGTCAAAACTCCCACGAAATTATGCCTTGTAGCGTTAATGGTTCACCATAAAAAATGCGATCGCGACTTGTAGGAAGCTTCGTAGTGTTCACACGAAAATCTGTGACTGACGACACGACAGGAATTGTTGCTTGGCTGATTTTGAGAACAGAGTTATGATTCCTGGATGTTCTCAATAAATATACGGCACTGCTCTTGGCAAATTGCAACTCGCTGAACGACATTAGCCAATTCTTGCTGGCTCATACCTAAGTGAGTTCTAATTGACTTCAGGTTGTTGTAAAGATTCACGTCCAGTTTCATGAGGTTGTATATATCTCTCCGTTAGAAAAAGCTGCAATGGACAAACTGAACTAGCCAGCGTAATAGCAAGCTTTTCTAGTGTTTGCCGTTTTTTTGTCAGGTATATTAGTTTTTTGACAATTCCACTGATTTTTAGCAAGTATATCATACATATCGCCAACATTTTTAACATTCAGGAATGCGATTTAGCATCAGGGCAGCCCAATTTAGACATCGCCTTTTCATCATTTGCTGATTCACTAGGTCGTCATGAAGAGAAAATCGTCAAGTCAAAATGGCACGCTTGTAAGGCGCAAACCCTTAATATAGAAGGAATGGCACTAAGTTAAGCTGAAGGGTATGCAGCGTAAGGATTGCAGAGGAGCAGGGGGGCAGGGGCGCAGAGGGGAATTTTTAAATATCCGAACGCAATGCTTAAAACTTCTTCTTTCTCCCCTGCTCCTCCGCACAAGAGCACCCCTGCTGCCTCAACGATTTTCCCTTTTCTTAGTGCCATTCAATATAGAAGGATGAGAGGGTCTAGTGGTTGCACAGTCAAGAATTAAAAACTTAATCAGAATATTGATGCGGCTAGATGATTGAGAACATCAGGTTTTCATGACAAATGAGTATTGGCAGTACGAGGGTAAGCGATCGCCCTTGATAGATATGTAATAGATGAAGTAAAAACATTTGTTTCGATAGCGCAGCTAAGCCGAGTCTTCTCCCTTGGCGTTAGCCTCTCCCAATGTGAGAAGGGGAGACGCTAAGAGCGAACGAGCGTCGTGGAAAGTGCCGCGTTCGCATGATTGCGTCTCGTAGAGAGAAAGAATACGTCCTTATCAAATCCACTAAATTTATTTATGGGGATTATCTTTTTACTTTTTACTTATAAAAGTCAGTCTGGCTCAGGAATAAACTTGAGAGCAATCCCATTCATGCAGTAGCGTTGACTAGTAGGGGCAGGACCGTCGCCAAATACATGACCTAGATGACTACCGCAGCGACGACAATGCACTTCAGTTCTGGTCATATTATATGATTTGTCTATAGATGTACCAATTGCCCCTTCTATGGGAGCGAAAAAACTAGGCCAGCCTGTACCACTGCTAAATTTAGTATTAGATGTAAAAAGTGGTGAACTACAAGCTGCACATATATAAGTACCCTCAGTATCTTGCTTATCAAGTGGGCTAGTGCAAGCGCGTTCAGTTCCATGTTGACGCATTACTTCATACTGTTCTGGCGTTAAAATTGCACGCCACTCTTCTTCAGTTTTGGTGATTTCAAACTCACTATTTGGAGTTGTCATAACTGCCTCATAAAACTAACACGTTAGGTTAAATTTAACGCATATAACTAGATATTTTTGCCTAATTATAAGGATACTATTTAGCGCAGGCGTAGCCCAACCAAACGTAGCTTGCTGCCGTAGGCATCGCCTTTTCATCATCTGCTAACTTACTCGGTCGTCACCAAGAGATAACTCTCAAATCCAAATGGCACGCTTGTAAAGCCCAAACCCTTAATCCCGGATTTTTCACAAAGATTTAAACGATTAGCCCAAAACGTTTATGCCACTTAGGTTTAAGATAAAATACCCCGTTCACATACCAGGGTGGCCACATCATGTCAATAAGCAAAGCGTATTATCAATAGGCTCAAAAAGAATGTCATTAACCCTTGCTTATTGCTAAGTTTTAGGCGTCTGTGATATCTTCTTATTCATAAGTCAGTGGGTATGCTCTTTAAAGGTAATGGCGGTATACCCCTAAATTAATTATCGCTCATTTGAGTAGTTTACGCTCAGTCATTCGTAATTGAAGTCAAAAACGGATAGTCTGTGTACCCCTTCTCTCCAGCGCCTCCTAATGTCGTAGGATCAATCTGATTTAGTGGTGCATTCAATAAAAACCGCCGTGGCAAATCTGGATTGGCGATAAATAACTTGCCAAATGAAATTAAATCTGCTTTTTGACTTGTTAACACAGCATTAGCTCGTTCTTGATTATAACCACCGTTAACAATTAATGTGCCACAAAAGCGATCGCGGATATAACTGGTTGGCACAGTAGTATGTTCGCGTCCAAAATCTGCCATTTCCTCAGTTAAATGCAGATAAGCTAAACCAATGTCACTGATTGCAGTGGCGACATAGCCAAATGTTTCCAGAGGATTAGAATCATGCATATCACAAAGTGTGGCATTGGGAGAAAGCCTTACTCCTACACGATTTTTCCCCCAGACACCAATCACGACATTTATCACCTCTAACAGTAAACGAGCGCGATTCTCAATCAAACCACCATACTTGTCAGTACGTTGATTGGTACCAGAACGAAGAAACTGGTCTAGTAAATAGCCATGTGCGCCGTGAACCTCAACTCCATCAAAACCAGCATTGAGAGCGTTTTCTGCCGCTTGACGAAACTGTTGAATAATACCAGGAATTTCGGAAGTATCCATTGCACGAGGAGTGACGTAAGGTTTGAGGCCAGAAGGAGTCATTGCGTTACCTGTAGGAGCGATCGCGGAAGGGGCAACAGGTAATGCACCGTTTGGTTGCAAGTCAGGGTGAGAAATACGTCCTGAGTGTCGTAGTTGCAGGAAAATTCTTCCACCTCGTTCATGTACAGCATCGGTTACTAACTTCCAACCAGCCACCTGTTGAAGGGAATGAATGCCTGGTGAGTTGGGATAGTTAGTTTCCCCAGATGGGGAAACTTGGGTTGCTTCTGCAATAATTAGTCCAGCACTGGCACGTTGGGCGTAATAGATAGCATTGAGTTGGACAGGTGCATTTCCGACACCTGCACGACCACGACCACAAGGGGCCATAATCATGCGATTAGGCAATTCCAGATTGCCAAGTTTGTAAGGAGAGAATAAATTGATATCAACAGGTGTAAAAGTATTTTGGTTATCGATCATAGAGTAGTCATTACACAATTTTTCAGTTTTAATCGGCGTTGTCTTTTGTTACTCGGATTGGCAGTATTTCTGGTTCATTTGTCGTTTAATGATTAGGAAATCTATTTCTATTCATTTTTAGATAAAATTTCACTGCTGTTTACGGTTCATCCGCCGCCGCACCAGGTAAAGTAAAAAGGGCGTTCCTAACAGCGACATAATTATACCGACTGGTATTTCTTGGGGTCGGAGTATCCAGCGTGCGCCCAAGTCAGCCCAGACTAGCATAGACGCTCCCAGTAGGGCAGAAAACGGCAAAACAATGCGGTAATCTAAGCCAACAATGCCTCTACTTATGTGTGGCATAACCAGTCCAATAAAGCCAATTGGGCCAGCTAATGCAACTGAAGTACCTGCTAATATGACTACAGTAATGGTAATTATAACTTTGACTCTAGCAGTTCGTTGACCCAAGCTTTGAGCGATCGCTTCGCCTAAACTGAGTGCGTTGAGTTGTCTGCCTAAAGCAAAAGCGGTCAAAAGCCCGACTACCATCCAAGGCATTACGGTCAAAAATAAATTGAAGTCTCGACCTGCGAGAGAACCAGCTAGCCAAAAACGAATTTCTTCTAAGGCTCGGTCGCTGAGAATGAGTACGCCTGCGGTAATTGAAGACAACATAGCAGTCAGGGCAGCTCCAGCAACAGTAATGTTGAGCGGGGTCGCTCCACCAGGCCCTAAAGAACCAAGAAAGTAGACTGTAAGTGCGGCCACTAAAGCTCCAAACAAAGCGACAAAAGTAATTAAGGTTGAGGACGATATACCGAAGCCAAATATAACTATGACTACAGCCAAAGCAGCACCAGATTCAATACCTAAAATCCCTGGCTCGGCTAAGGGGTTTTGGGTTAATCCTTGCATGAGCGCTCCAGCTACAGCTAGACTTGCACCCACCAGAGTCGCAGTCAGCAGTCGTGGTAGCCGCATTGTCAAGATAATCAGGTGTTGTGTAGAGCCGTCGAATCTTGTGAAGGCTGTAAGAATACTGCTTAAAGGGATATCTGCGGCCCCATAAATTAAACTAGCGAATATGCCTAGCAAAAGTACAAGCAATGCCAACGCTATACAAAGCTTTCGACTATGACGCCATCGGAATCTTTGTTTTGGGGGTAGTCTTTGAGTGGGACTGACCATTCATATTCTCCTAAAAGTTTTTGAGGGAAATTACGTATTTTATGCTTTATATTTAAATGCTCATCCCACTGCTTTAACCTAATCGTTATTCATTTTTCCAGAATGAGTTGATTGTAGTAAGGGCTACCCTACGAGAAAGCTTTGCGAACAGCGTTGGTTTTATGCAACTTAAATTCTCATTAGCTTATGATCTGAAGTTGAGCTAAAGCGTAAATCATGCTGCTGTTTGAAAAAAACTCAGAATTCATCTTTTTCGATTACGGTACATCAAATAGAAAAAGTAAGGACCGCCAAGAGCAGAAATTAGCAAACCGCAGGGGAATTCTGTCGGAGCGAAAACAGTTCTAGCAAGAAAATCTGCCTCAGTCAAAATCAATCCTCCCATCAAGGCAGCTACTGGTAGTAGTTTTTCATGCATTGACCCCACCAGTTGCCGTGCAATATGCGGAGCTATTAATCCGACAAAGCTAATCATACCTACTGTAGCGACACTTGCCCCAGTCAAAGCCACACTCAATAGCAGTAGTATGGTATGTTGCAACTTCACCCGACTGCCTAAGCCAGTAGCGACGAAAAAACCCATTTGTAGAGTATTGAGTTCACGCGCTTGCCGTATTGCCAATAGTCCAAATACAGTAGTCCAAGGCAGCAAGGGCCAAAAATCCTGCCAGCTTTTACCAGAAATACTACCAGCTATCCATACCAAAGCTTGATTAACGTTGTATATCTTACCGAAGGTAAGTAATAAGGTGGTGATTGCTTGTGCAGATAAACCTAGCAATATTCCTACTAAAACCAGACGTAAAGCCGACCTCTCACCAATACCAGTTAATAGGTAAAGAAGTATTGCTATGCCAAGACCTCCACCCAAAGCAGCCAAGTGTAGAGCGTAAGGTGGAGCTTGTGGGAACAGTACAATTACAATCACTGCGCCAAGTCCTGCACCCATACTCACGCCAGTAATACTAGGGTCGGCTAAAGGATTTTGTGTTAGTCCTTGCATGATTGCGCCGGCAATTGCCAAGCTTGCTCCTACTAACCAAGCAATTAAGACTCTGGGTAAACGCAGGGTAATGACTACAAAAGGAGACTGTGGATCTTGGGTTTTTAAACCGAGAATAGCTTTGATAATATCTGCTAGTGAGACAGGATATCTACCTACGCTCAAGCTGATTACTAAAATGGCAAAAGTTAACAGTAGTAATATTAGTATTACTTTGAATATTTGCCCAGAGTCTCCCTTTAACAAAAATCTCTTCAGCGATCGCACTACTATTTGTGATTGACTACTAGTCAAGGCTCATCTCCTACTTAGCCATTAGTTAATTTACAGACATTAGTTTATGCTTTAGTTTTGGTACAAGACGTATTTCTCCAAATCATTCAGTACTTGGTTAGCGGCAATTGGGCTAGAGCCAAACCAATAAAGATTAACTTGATGAACTTTGTGCTGCTGTACAACCTTTAATTTCGACCACAACGGCTGTGTGCGAATTTGCTCCCAAGCTGTATTTCCTTTCCTAATGTCATCAGAGACCACAAACATCACATCGCCATCAGCATCACTGAACTTTTCCCATGAGATCAGGTAAATTGAACCGTAGCCGGGAAACATTCTGGCAATAATTGTTTTATCCACAGTTTGAGAAGGTGGACGTGATAACCCGATTTTCTCAACAATCTTTCCCCCGAAGAATTCTTTATTGAACAGGAAAATCGAACCTTCTGTTTTTAGATAGACGATGGAAACTTGAGTTGAGGCAAGTCGAGTTCCCATATCCTTTCTAAACTTTTGCAAGCGGGTTTGATAGTCAGTGAGGATCTCAATAGCTTTATCTTTCTTATTTAAAGCATCAGCAACTAGATAAAAGACAGTTTTCCAGTCTGGATAGTCACTTTTCGGGTCAATCAGGATTGTCGGCGCTATTTTCGACAGCAGAGGATATATTTCTTGGCGAGATTTACTAGTCAAAATCATGTCTGGCTTCATAGCAAGAATATTTTCCAAGTTGACGGGTAACCAAGGTGCGCCCGTCTCTTGAATATTCTGCCAAGTTATTGGTGAAATTCCTTGGATTTGCTGTAAATAGGAGACATTCTTTTTAGGAGCGCCAGCAGGTATAATTCCTAATGCCAGTACATCTTCAAAAAAGTCAGATTCCAACACTACCAACCGTTTAGGATTGATAGGAGTTGTTTCGGTATAGTCTAGGTTGCTAATTTTGGGGAGACTAGTTTCACAACTATAATTCCCTAATAGCAGTAAAACCAGGAATCCTAAGAATATTATTTTCACCCCGATACTTCTGTTATGTCTCATGAATTTATTGATGTGTCAAATCTTTAAAACTGATACTTCACAGTTGCCTCTACAGAAAATGGATCGCCTGGATAAACTAATGATGTATCACCTGATTGATAATACACAGTGTCAAATATGTTCTTGAAGTTGAGTCCGAGTTGTAATTTGTTAGCGCGGTAATAAACGGCTGCATCAGTGGTGACATAACTTGGCAACGTCAGGTCGTTCTCTAAATCTCCTTGGCGATCGCCCACATAGTTGATACCTATACCACCCCCAAATCCTTTTCATGAACCATAAGGAATTATGTAGGTTGTCCATAAAGAAACGCTATTTTTAGGTACTCCAGGAAGTAGAGTTCCAACTTTATAAGTGTTGTCTTTGGTAACACTAGAATCAGTATAGTTATAGGAGCCAATAACATTCCATCCAGTAGCTATTTCGCCTGTAACATACAACTCAATACCTCGACTTCGCTGCTCACCAATTTGGATACTGTAGCCCTCATGATCGGGATCGGGGTCACTAGTTAGAATGTTACTTTTGGTTAGATCGTATAAAGAGAGAATTGCAGAAAGCTTATTATTAAGCCAATCTGTTTTCACCCCAACTTCATACTGCGAGCCACGAGTGGGTTTGAAAATATTGTTATTGAAATCAACACCAGTCTGTTGCTCAAAAGAACTGCTGTAGCTGGTATAGAAAGAAACGGATGAAAATGGCTGATAAACAATGCCTACACGGGGACTAAATGCCGAGTCAGATTGTTCACTTGCAGAATTACCATTAGACACAAAATCCTCACGTCCACCAAGAACTAACTTCAAGTTATTAGCTAATGACAATTGGTCTTGAAAATAAAATCCTAAATCCTCATTAATTATTTTTATGTAAGGAGAAGTTCTTGGAGGAGTTGGGCCTGGTATTTGTCCATAAACTGGATTAAAAATGTCAAGTGAACCAATTGTGCGATTGTAAATTCCGAAGTTGGAAAGCACATTATGAGTGTAATCAACACCAAAGAGTAATTTGTGTTCTAAGCTACCTGTATAAACCTTACCAAATACATGAGTATCTTGAGCAAAGTTACTTTCAACAAATGGATAAAAGGACTGAACCCGACGAGTATAAGTACGATCGTCACTCCCTAAACTGCCGCCTGTAGAGTTATAGTAGACGTTGTTTTCATACGAAAACCGAAAAGCATTATTCAAAGACCAATTATTACCCAAGCGTTGCTCAAAGTTGTAGCCAATTCGACCGTTTACATACCTTGCTCCATCTACAGTTGGCTCTCCAACATATAAACTACGAGGAACCTTGCCGTTTGGATTAGGCAGTAAAGTTCCCACAGTTGGCAGACCTTGTTCGGGATTAAGTCGTGTGTTTTGATAATCACCTTCAATAGTTAGCTTTGTGCTACTAGATGGTTGCCAAGTAATAACAGGTGCTACAAAAATCCGCTCTATGTTTTGAAAATCGACAAAACTGCCGGAATTTTTGTAAGAAGCATTGAACCGATACAAGAGGCTTCTATCTGCTGTCAGAGGCCCAGAGAAATCAAGCGATGGTTCATATTCACTATAAGAGCCAATTTTGAAGCCTAGTGAGTAGTAAGGATCTGATAGTGGCTGTTTAGTAACTAGATTAATTGCACCCCCCGGTGGTAGTTGACCATAAAGTACAGAAGCTGGCCCTTTGAGAACCTCGACCCGTTCTATGTTGTTGAGGTTGCTTCCAAAAGCTCTACCTGCTTCCGCATCTCTCAAGCCATTGTTGAGAGTACCGTTATCACTACGAACTGTAAAGCCACGTATTACAGCACTGTCTATTTCTCGGCTTGTATCTTGGGCGTTGCCTATTCCCAAATTTCTCAATATATCACCAAGATTTTGCGATGCTTGGTCTTCAATCACCTGTCTGGGAACAACATTAATTGTTTGCGGAATGTCACGTAATGGTGTGTCTGTCCTCGTTCCTACATTTGTATTATTGACTTGATAACCAGTCTCAGGAGGAGCAGTTACATCCAATTCGATGGCTGGTTGCTTTTGTGTAGTTGTTGGTCTTGCCTGTGGAGTTGTTTGTTGCTGCGCCGTAGATGCAGTAGTACTCACCTCAAATACCAACCCCTCAGTCTGGCTATCAAACAACTCTACTACTGGCGCACTCTTATCCCCTGTTACTGTTAGCCGCAGTGTATTTGCATCCATAGGTGTAACTATTACGGATGCTATACCGGTGACTGGTTTCTCTTGTCTGAAACCTTCCTCACTCACTAGCTGTAACTTGGCATTCTTGATATCTGCAACGTAAGAATTACCTTCAGTTTTCCTAGAAACGGACAATTTCTCAGAATTGGGTGTAACTAAAATTATCTCTATTCCTTTGTCGGTGGTATTTACTTTCACATCCGTCACTGACACGACATTGGTTGTGGCTTGACTTATTTGAGAAACAGAGTTCTTCTCTCTAGGTGTCAAGAGTAAATACGTTGCACTGGTTTTGGCAGACTGCACATCACTCAAACTATGAATCTTTGGGGTTGCTTCAACTTGATTGACTGCTGTCTGTTGGGGTAATGGTTGTTTGTCAATTGCATTTTGTGTCTCCTGACCCCGAACAGGAAGAGTATAGGCTACTATTGATGCAGTAAATAAAAGACTTCGCCAAAATAAGATAGATAATTTTTCCAAAGCCACTATCACTCCTTACAATTCGCTATTTGCTTTGAAATCACCACAAAATATGCCAAAGATATGGGCGATCGCAGAACGAATCATCCTTTGTCTTTTGGCATTCATATTTTTAAAACAATACCAACAGTTGGTAACAACTACCAATATTTTTGGTGATCAAACTTTGACAAACAGCACTGGTGTTGAAATCAAGCAAATAAGTAGCAGAAACCTTTCTCTTAACTCACCTCCTTGAAACCCCGATTAGAATAATTCGTAATTGAAGATACTAAGGCGGTGAGGGCTGCACCAGCGATAGTCAACTTCAGTGGTGTTGTACCCCCTTGTCCCAGAGAACCGAGGAAATAAACTGCGATCGCTGCTAACAATGCTCCTAGAAATGCTACAACGGAGAGATACATACAAACTCATGAAACTGGACGTGAATCTTTGCAACAACCTGAAGTCAATTAGAACTCGCTTGGGCATGAGCCAGCAAGAATTGGCTAATATCGCTGGTGTCACCCGTCAGTGGTGGTCTGGAATCGGGACAATATGCTCCTTCAGTTACCGTTTCCCTGCGTTTAGCTAAAGCACTTGGTTGCACAGTTGAAGAGTTATTCTGGCTAGAGGAGGATTTACCTGAAATTGAGGCCATTGTTGCCGAATCAGCCTCTAACCAACAGCGATCGCGAGTTAGTCTGGCGCGGGTTGGGGATCAAATGTGAAAGGATTAGACCATATTGCCCACAACCATCAAGATGTTGCCTTATCTGTAGTGTCAGGAATTGCTGATGCAGGTATTAGTAGGCATCTATAGCTGCTGCCTTTGGGTTGGGATTTATTCCCCTACATCAAGCGCGATACGACTTGGTGATTCTCAAAGAATACTTGGAACAATCACCAGTACAGCAGTTTCTCAATATCTTGGGACATCGGCTAGTGCGATCGCAATTAGAGGTTCTCGGTGGTTATGACATCAGCAAGATTGGGGAAGTCATAGCAAATATTTAAGTTTGGGGTAACTCCTGCTGCAATACTGCTCGGTTAAGGAGAAATAGAGGTTAAAAGGGAACAGGGAACGGGCAACAGGCAACAGGGAAATCCCCATAATTAAAATCAGGGGATTTGTACAAGGACACATTGAAACATCGTGGCTGACGCCATCTCGTTTCAAATATTTTTATCTCTTTTCATAAATAAATTTAGGGGCTTTAAACCCTGTATTCGGGGCTAATTTTTTTTCTGTTCCCTGTTAAGAGTTCCCGCCCCGAAGGGGCTTGGTAAAACAAAGAAAATAGTGTTCGCGGATTGTTTCACTGAGTATGGTAAAGACGGTGATTCATCGCGTCTCTTGTCTTAACCGAACAGTATTGCCCTAACTCGTCTCCTGAATTTGCAAACGAATAGTGTGTTCAGTCGCATCACTAAGTTGCAATTCCATGATTTCACCACCCAGAGGTTCTAAGCAAGTGAGAAGCGATCGCAAGTTAGGTGTACTTGCCCCAGTATCTACATATAATCGATCTGCTAAATTCCCGATGCGTTTCCAAGTCATGTACAATTTAGCGATCGTTTGTTCAATTTGCGATGCTTGATTGACCAAATCAGCAGCAATGCTCAAACAGCCGACTCTTTGCGCTTCTTCTAAGGCTGTTTCAATATCAACATCTTCCTTCGTCAGTGCTTGAACTTGAGCGGCCCCTTTGAGATATTTCGCCAAGTTACGCGCTTCGGTAGTTACCTGTTTCAAGGTATCTACATCGGGATTGGCAGCTATTTCCTTTTGAATAAACTTTTGGTGCGATTCTGGCAGTTTTTCCATTTCCTTCACCAAAGGGGCGATGTAGCGCGGAGGAAGGGTGTTATCTGCGGCTTTTTCTTTAACTGCTTCCGGTAATAAATCTGAGGACATGGCTGTCCATTCATCGCTGAGTTGACGCACTTCGCGCCTAGTGATGCGATCGCCTTTTTGGGCGGCTTCACTCACCATCTGTTGCACTTCTGGGGATGCTTTGGAGGTTTCAACAAACGCCCGTTTGCTGAAGTTATTCACAGATCCGGGGTCAAGTTTACCGTCTTCAATCAGAGTATCGGCACTATTCGCCAATTGAATCCAGGAGTATGCTTGACTTTTACTGATTTCCCGCTCTTTTAGCCATCGCAGAAAGCCAGTACCGCGTCCGTCACCACCTACTTTTTCTCTGTCGCGGATCGCTCGTAAAATTCGCCCCCGCCAGATTTCAGTTTGCAAATCAAAGCGATCGCATACCTGCCAAGCTATTTCTAGCTGCTGTTGAAAATCTGACTCTAGAATCTGTTCATCTTCTGGATCGGGCAGTTCAAAGCTGATATCGGCTGGCTGTAGTAGAGCAGCAGCAAGGTCGTTAATGGAGTCGGTGTCTTGCACGATTGATGACTAACTAGTGGATGCGATCGGCTTATTATGCCACAATCTGTGGACTCATACTTAAGGGGGAGTACGGTATTTTGAGTTACAACAAATATAGGAGGAAGGAGTAAACCACCTTTGTAAAGTCTTTAATTAATCAGAGACAATAAAAATAAAACGATGAACCAGGTAGATTACCTCCGCATTAGCTTAATCGATCGCTGCAATTTTCGTTGTCAGTACTGTATGCCAGAGGGAGTAGAACTGGACTATATTCTCAAGCAACAGCTGTTAACTGATGAGGAACTGCTCACCTTAATTCAAGAAGTATTTATTCCAGTCGGCTTTAATCGGTTTCGTTTGACTGGGGGTGAACCCTTATTGCGTCCGCGGGTGGTGGATTTGGTAAGTGCGATCGCAACTCTCCCCCAAACTCAAGATATCTCAATGACTACCAACGGTTTTTTGCTGGCTCCGATGGCACAAAACCTCTACAATGCTGGTTTGCGACGAATTAATATAAGTCTGGACTCTCTTGATCCCGACATTTTTGATCAAATTATTGGTAATCAGGGGCGTTCTCGTTGGCAACAAGTTTGGCATGGCATTCAAGCTGCCCATCAAGTCGGATTCGACCCCCTGAAGCTGAATGTGGTGGTGATTCCTGGCGTTAATGACCACGAAGTTCTCGATTTAGCCGCCCTGACAATTGATAAACAGTGGCACGTTCGATTTATTGAATTTATGCCTATTGGTAATGTGCATTTATTTGGCGATCGCGGTTGGGTATCTTCAGCCGATTTACGAGAATGCATTCGCGATCGCTGGGGCTTGACAGAATCTCAAGTTCGTGGTTATGGTCCTGCTGATGTCTTTCAAATTCCCGGTGCGAAGGGGACACTAGGATTTATTAGTCAGATGTCAGAATGTTTTTGCGATCGTTGTAATCGGATGCGCCTGAGTGCTGATGGCTGGCTGCGTCCCTGTTTATTAAATGAAACTGGTCAAATAGATTTAAAAACTGCCCTACGTTCTGGTATCAGCACCGCTCAATTACAAAAACAGGTCAAACATTTACTCGGAATCAAGCCAGAAATTAACTTTAAAGGGCGCGATTCTGGCGTTACGGGTACATATACTCGCACCATGTCGCAAATTGGCGGCTGAAAAAAGTTAGGAGTTAAAAGTGAGGAGTTAGGAATTATCGTCTTGCAACTCCTAACTCCTAACTGTTTAAGCTTGTCGTGAGTAGTATTCCACCACAAGTAGTTCATTAACTTGTAATGCCACCCATTCGCGCTCAATAACGCTGTTGACTTTACCAACCAACTTATTTTTGTCAAACTCCAAATGACTGGGGAGGTTTGCCAAACCGGGATATTGCAAGTTAGCTTCTACCAACTTCCGGGATTGTGCCCGATCCCTAACCGCAATTACTTCACCAGGACGGCATTGGTAGCTGGCAATATTCACTACACGACCGTTAACAGTTACGTGACCGTGATTTACCAATTGACGAGCCGCTGGGATAGTCGGGGCTATACCCAAGCGGAAAACGGTATTATCCAAGCGCATTTCTAGCAATTGCAGTAGCACTTGTCCGGTAGAACCAGTAACACGTCTGGCTTTCCGTACATAGCGGAGCAATTGCTTTTCAGTCAAACCGTAGTTGAAGCGGAGCTTTTGCTTTTCTTCTAGACGGATGGCATACTCAGAGCGCTTTTTGCGGTTCTGACCATGCTGACCAGGTGGGTAAGCGCGTCTGGCGCTTTTACGAGTTAATCCTGGTAAGTCGCCCAAGCGACGGACAATTCTGAGGCGTGGCCCTCTATATCGGGACATGAGTTTCCTTAATCTAATCCTGTTTAAACTTTACTCAGACATTCCATTTTGACATTCCACTGATTAAAAATCAGGGGATTCTTGGTTTTTTGAAACTGCTTGCCTTGGTATGACGTATCCTACCAATGTAGAGGCATCTTTTTTCGCCAGTTTTTTAAGTCGGCAAAGCCGACGTACTAGCTTCCAAGCTTGAATTCCGACGTGCCCCGCCGTACTCCTGCCAATAAGTTTTTTGTGTTTATTTAGTTTCGTAGGCTACTCAATCATCAGATTGGTTTACGCAGTATTCTTACTCTGAAATACTTTTTACGTTGCCTACTTATCTTTCAAACAGTTATATTAACACAACTTTCGACATAATTAATTATGTCTATACTTTACTACCGCCGAAATTCTTGGATTACAGAGGATTTTTAAGAGATTTGAGTTAGCATAACTTTGGGTGTTTGGAGAATTGGCAATGTCAATGAGCAAAAAAGTGGTTAATAGAGCTAAGAACAAACAAAGCAATTCCACCTCTAGGATTTTAATAGTACCAGTTTTGGCTGTAGCTGGATGGTTGACAACAATCTTGCCTAATGTGGCTGTTGCTGCCTCTTACACTAATGATTATAGTGTCTGTGCCGCTGGACTTTTAAGCGTGGGTGTCACGGCAGAAGCGGCATCACCAGCTTGTGCAAAGGCACTGCGCCCCAGGGATTTGGCTGCTTGCGTGGTTAAGATTGAGAAGCAGACCCAAATTGCCGCGACAGATGCGCTTTCTTCTTGTGGAAAGGCCCGCCGTCCTGAGGAGTTAGCTACTTGTGTAGTCGGTGTTAGCTCAATTACTAAGGAAGCAGTTAATCCAGAAGCCTTAAATTACTGTGGTCGTAGTTTATTGCCTGTGCGTTTTGGTCAGTGTGTGGTTGGGTTGCGTAGTAAAATCGACCTTCCCCCTACCCAAGTGTTAGATACTTGTATCGATGCTAGTGACAGCGTTCTTGGCGCTTCATCTTCATCTACACCTCCGACTCTAAGTCCTGCGGGGTCAAGTCCGAGTATCGAGACTACGCCATTCCCAACGCAACCAGTTGTACCAACGCAGCCGCGCACTAATTAAATTACGAGTGTGATGCGTAAAGCCCCCCTTTTCTAAAGGGGGGATATAAGCGAACGGCTGAATTTATTCAGCCATGATGAGGGTCATTGATGTACTCCAAAACTCTTTGAGTACTAATTTTCCCAGTTGTATCAAACATATAAGAGTGCGTCCAAAGACTAGGAAGCTTTAATAATTCCAGAAATTCTTTTCTCAAGAACCTTGAAGAACGTCCTTTGAATGCTTTCACAACTTGAGCAATTGAATGATGCGGGTCATATTCTACCAGCAAGTGTACATGATCTGGTGCAATTTTCAAAGCTTTAATCACCCACTTATTATCGTTGGCGACAGACTTAAGAATTTGAATACAACGAAGTTTCAAATCCTCCTTATTGGCAAATACTCGCCTACGTCTACACGGTATCCAGACCAAGTGAACAGTTGCTAACCCTAAGCAGTGATTGTAATGATTATATAAATAAACCACCCATTTAAAATAGCCAGAAAGCTTACCAAGCACCGTTGGAGCGGGTGTAGGGGTGTAGGGAAAAAAGACGCAACACCTACAACCCCTCTCTTGAAAAGCCTCGTCCCTTGGTACAACCGCGTTGGACGAGGTTTCAATCCTCGTCCAACGCACCAGAGCCAATACACCCTTATACCCTTATACCCCTATACCCCTAATGAAAAAATAAGCTTTCTTTCTTTTTACTTTTGCCTTTTTACTTTTGCCTTCTTGTACTAGTCTTCTCTTTCGCCAAAAACTGTTTGCAAAATGACTGCAATACCGCCATCTTGGTGATATTTATCTGCCCAGGCACGGATAACTTCATCTAATTCTTCCATAGCCTGCTCCATTTTTTCTGGGAGAATATCAAGTTCTTCCAGTAAGCGCATGGCGTTTCGTTGCCGTTCTGCCCAATTTTTCATCATGCGAAAATACCGAGCGGTATCTTCTACCAGGATGTTAGTGCGTTCTTGATCGTCTGCTGGGGTGTAAGAAAGACGGGTAAGTGCGTAGAAGGGCATTCCCCAAGGAGAATCAATGCGCGTTACCGTTCCTGAGTAAAGCAGACGGCGCTTAATATGCTCACCCAAAGCTTCACTTAAAGGCATTTGGTGTTCGAGTGGTAAGTCTTCTTGCGATCGCTTGTGCAAAAACTCGATCAAATCCAGAAACTCAAAGGAGCTAACTAACTGGGCATCAGGTAGATTACTTGGTAGTTTCTGCTCTATCTGTCTTTTTTCTTCGCTTGTCAGACTGCTACCAGGAACGCGCGATCGCCCCGGTTGCCAAGGATATTTTTCTAGCCAGACATAAGGTAATTGAATTAGATAGCGGGGTTCATCAGAACCCAGCATTTTTAACAGCTTGCCTTCTGTTAATGCCTGTCTGACTTCTTCTACAATAATTTTTACTCGTTTCGGCTCCAAGTGATGCAGATGCCCTGTCATTCGCAGGTTTTGTCCCTGCTCTAGATAGGTCATGTAAATTGCACACTTTGCTGCTGTTGCGGCTGCGTCTAAAAATGCCCCATGCCTGTGCCCACTCGTCCGCATGGCACTAAAAGCCAGATAAAGCATGATCTGATCCATCGCACTGGGGCCGAGACGTTTGATCAGATCTATGTCGTTACTCATATTACAGACAATTGAATAGCACGTTTACAAATTTTTAATCGAGTGAAAATAGGTAGTATACACCTGGCTGAAGGCTGTCTTTACTTCAGATTATATTAGTATGCGATAACGATGATATCGGTGGTAGCACAAACTACAATTCTCGCATATTTTCTGGTACAAAAGCAGATTCGGTCGTTGTGACTATAAATGTCTCTGCATCTAACCGGAAAATTACAGACACCACCAAATCAAGGTTAACGGCGGTTTATCTCCCAAAAGTCAACTATGTTGAAATTAATCTACAAAGCTTTTCAGTTTTCTGGATTTTTTTCATCTTTTAAGAGCAACAATCTCAAGCGGCTTACACCTAATTATGGCACTATGCCGACTCGGAGTAAAAACTAGTTTGCGCGGTTTATCTGGGATATCTGTTACTAGTAAAAGATGGATTTTTCAGCTTTGGCGAATTATTTGTAGTACACAGGTTACTAGAGATAATTGGGAGTGGTCTAAAATAAATCGCTTACCAGGTGTAGCCATATTTAGAGATTGAGCCACATAGCTCTTTGTGAACTATCATACCGGTCACAACCTCCAGTGATGTCTCGGCATGATCAGCCGTTGGTTTGAGGGAAAATAATAGACATCAAGTAGAGCAAATAATTCCAATTTCAAAATACCTGTTGTTTTTCAAATATTGTTCCTCATCATATCACTATTTTTTGCTTTCGGAATAAAGTTATGTGTTCTGTATTTCATAAATTACGCTATTTAAATACTTTCTATTCTGACTAAATCAAGGTTTGATGATATTTTCATGTTTCCTCCTAAATTCAAGTCCGATCTATCTTTTTGTACGGATAATCTGACACAGAAAGCTGCGATTGATTTCGACTGAATCGCGTAGCTGCAAGGCTTTGTTGCTTGTGCTAGGAACCGAAAGATTAGTTACTAGTCATACATATAATAAGACATCTTGAATTCCATAAGATTATTATTTAGAAACTTTTTCTCAATTAATTTATATTTTTTTCATGAAAAAATTTTAAATTTTCATGGTTTAACTAATTCATTGCCTATTTTCAAGTATGTTTTTACCTCGCTATTTTATATATTTGAGAGACTTGAATTACGTAGATAGTTTGTTGCTAGAGAAGCAGGATAAGCTTTTTCTTGGGTGTTTGGGCGATCGCAGACCGCATTAACTAGTAAAGAACGACAGAAATAAAGATACCATTTCACTAAACACAAGAGCATAGAAATGAGAAAATTTTAATTCCGCATTACTTGCAGGGGTTTTTGTAGTATATAAATACTGGTTGTTTCAATGGCATCTCCACGCTGAAAAAACAGTTCACTTTAAACATTTCTGCTACTTCTGGATCTCCTAGTTCCAAAATGTGATGCAATGGTGTTAACTCCTTGCAAATCTCCTCTCTGAGCAAGTACTCGTACTCAATTGCTGGAGTCAGTACTACTCATACTGCTTACATATACGTGTTTTCCCTACCTGTATCAGGCTAAATCCCTAAAAATATATTACAAGTCAAGTTATTCTGATTACTACTCACTTATCTGTAGGACTTACGCAAACAATAGCCGAAAAGATTGCTTTTATAGTAACCCAAGTTGCGGGTTATCGACTGATCTGTGCTTGTTACCACTCAATTGATGCGATCGCGTGCATCGGTACGTTGGCGCGTAGCGCCAAC
>NZ_JBALDZ010000096.1:0-81584 GCF_036917155.1 Nostoc sp.
AGTTTGGAGTTTGGAGTTTGGAGTTTGGAGTTTGGAGTTTGGAGTTTGGAGTTTGGAGTTTGGAGTTTGGAGTTTGGAGTTTGGAGTTTGGAGTTAGGAGTTAGGAGTTAGGAATTTAAAACTTTTAACTCATCACTCCTAACTCCTAACTTTTTCCGTGAGTTGGACAGGGAGGCGCAGAAATAGAGCGATCTAACCAACCAACTGCTTGTTGTAATCTAGCTTGAGCTTCTTCTGGCTGATTTTTTAAAAGATACACAATCGCTGCTGCCACTTGTTCATTGGCGCGGGAATTGCGGTTAGACTTGAGGCGATGCCAATCGTTAGGGGAAATAGTCAGCCTTTCCATGAGGGCTTGAGCTAGTTCCAGAGTACTAAGTTCATTCAGTTGACTGGTTTTCGGCAGCTGAGTAGATTGAGACATAATTTTAAGTCCTTTGTCCTTTGTCCTTTGTCATTTGTCCTTTGTCCCTGGTGAATAACCGAAAATGACTAATGACCCTTCGGGTGATGCCTCCGGCACGCCAAGGGCGAACGCCAGTTGCTCATGGGGGAAACCCCCTTGGCGCTAGCCTCTCCCTTTGGGAGAAGACCGCACTGGCTCACCAATGACTAATGACTATTGGTTCACATTTAATCTTACTTTACTACTTGTACATGAAGCCGTCTAAACAATCACAACCGTCAGGGGAAACTCCAGAACCAGATTTTGAACAAGAGTTAGAGGAAGTTGAGCGATCGCTCTTATCCTTAAAAGAACGTTACGATCAAGTACAACGCGATCGCCAACAACAGGCACAATGGCAACAGCGTCGGGATCAACTAAAGCACAATAAATCTCAGACACCAGAAATCAAAGCAGAGTTACGGCAAATTCAACGGCAGTTGGAAATGCTAGAACTAAACTTAGAAAGCCAGTTATTTTCTTGGCATAGCCTCAAAAAACCTTTCTGGCAAGTCGTCCGCTTTGGTGGAATGGGCGTTATCATAGGCTGGATATTAAAGTCTTATGCTGGATAAATCCAATTTTGGATTTTGGATTTTAGATTTTGGATTGGGTTAAATGGTTAAGATTCTTTAATATTTTTACTTACTAAGTTGACGAAATATAAGTTGTAAGATATGGCAAATCGACGGATTGCAGAAATATTGCGAAGTGGCCAACCTGATGAATCCCTCCAAGTGCAAGGCTGGGTGCGGACGAAGCGCGAGTCTAAAGGGTTTGCTTTTATTGAAGTCAATGACGGCTCATCACTAGCTAATTTGCAAGTCGTCATCAATCAGGATTTGCCAGATTACGAAGTTGTATTAAAAAAATTGAATACGGGTGCTGCTGTGGAAGCGACAGGAGTACTAGTGGCTTCTCTGGGTAAAGGACAGCGAATTGAGTTGAAAGCCGAGACAGTAAAAGTTTACGGTGAAGCTGATCCCGATACATATCCTCTGCAAAAGAAACGCCATTCCTTTGAGTTTCTGCGAACCATTGGACATTTGCGATCGCGTACCAATTCCTTTGGTGCAGTTTTCCGCGTTAGAAATGCTTGTTCAGCAGCAATTCACCAATTCTTCCAAGAAAGAGGCTTTTTGTGGGTACACACACCCATCATCACCGCTAGTGATTGCGAAGGCGCAGGTGAACTGTTTAGCGTTACCAGTTTAGATTTAAAGAATATTCCCCGCACAGAAAACCAAGCAGTAGATTACAGCCAAGACTTTTTTGCCAAACCCACATATTTAACAGTTAGCGGCCAGTTAGAAGCGGAAGTGATGGCGATGGCGTTTAGTAACGTCTACACCTTTGGCCCTACCTTCCGTGCCGAAAATTCCAACACCTCGCGCCATCTAGCAGAATTTTGGATGGTTGAGCCAGAAATGGCTTTTTGTGACTTAGAAGGCGATATGGATTTAGCTGAGGCGTTTCTGAAGCACATTTTTAAATATGTGTTGGAAACTTGCCCAGAAGATATGGAATTTTTCAATGAACGCATTGATAATTCTGTGTTGGCGACAGCCGAAAATATTATTAATAATCAATTTGAACGCTTAACTTATACAGAAGCCATCAAACTTTTAGAAAAAGCTGATGTTAAATTTGAATATCCTGTAAGTTGGGGTTTAGATTTACAATCAGAACACGAACGCTACCTAGCAGAACAACAGTTTAAAAAGCCAGTAATTGTTACAGATTATCCAGCACAAATCAAAGCATTTTATATGCGTTTGAACGACGATGAAAAAACTGTTCGGGCAATGGATATTCTCGCACCCAAAATAGGCGAAATTGTCGGCGGTTCCCAGCGCGAAGAACGCTTAGAAGTATTAGAACGCCGTGTATTAGCGCAAGGATTAAAGCCAGAAGATTTGTGGTGGTATCTTGATTTGCGTCGTTACGGTACTGTTCCCCATGCGGGTTTTGGACTGGGTTTTGAACGACTCGTGCAATTTATAACGGGTATGGGAAATATTCGTGATGTGATTCCGTTTCCGCGTACACCGCAAAGTGCTGAGTTTTAGTTTGATTCAATAAGAGGATTAAAAATCGCGTCTACAAAAACCAAATCCGTCTGCGCTGACTCATAAAAACTCCAAAATCCGCATTCGCGGGTTTTGCTTGTACAGGCACGTATTTTCTAAAGCGATTAATTAAAATTAAGGATTTTGAATCTCCTGTTGTAAAACTTGAATTTGCTCAAGGGATAATTCAGTAACTTGAGCAATTTGTTCTAAACTCATGCCAATTCGCAACAAATTTAAAGCCAATTTTCTTGTTGTTTCTGCTTTACCTTCTGCTTTACCTTCTGCTTTACCTTTGGCTTCGCCTTCTTCTAGGATTTGTTGATAAATGACTGATTCGCGCATAATCTCACTCCTTAAAATCTTGCTAATTACATCTTTCTTTAACACCAGTCCTGCTAAAATGCCACTGGCAGCAGCTATATTTCTTTGTAGCTGGCGATGCCTGCGGCGGGCTACGCCTACGCTAATCGCTTCAACCGCTTTGGCTACTTGGGTTAATACCATTGTAGGATCGTTTGTCTGACTTAGCACGGCAAAGGGTAATAGACCTGGAATACTCAAAAACCTTTCTGTTGGTTGTTCCCACAGACGTATTACCTCAAACTGATGGTAAGTGTTATTTAATCTAAAACTGTTTGTTATTTGTAAATAATGTGTTCTCCCTTCGGACGTTATTTACAGGTCGCTACAGGTATTTAAGGGACTAGACATCTCCAGAAATTAAATATGCGTTATCCAGAGTCCTTGTAGAGACGTAGCAGTGCTACGTCTCTACATTCATTTTCACCAGATGTCTACTCTGGTACTCCCCAAATTTTAATTGTTCTATCAATGCTATAACTAGCAATGAAGTTACGATCACTACTCATGGCAACATAACCAATTGGCGCTGTATGCCCCTGCAATGTACATAATTTTCTGTTCATTGCCAAATCCCAAACAACTATTTCGTAGTTGTCTGTACAGTAGATTAAAACTCTACCATCTGAACTCATAACGCAAGGAGCAACACCCGAAGATGTATAGAGAATGCGATCGCTGATCAATTCCCACACACACACCTTCTTTTCCCGGATTCCGCAAGCCAAAATTTGCCCATCAAAGCGGTTTGCAAGTCCATTCACTGTCATAGCAGGTAGATTATCCAATGTTTGAATAAGTTCTCCTGTTTCGCTATTCCAGAGTTGTAGCCTATTTTGCAATCTCTGCTTGAAGTATGCAACCAACAATTTTCCATCAGGAGTGAAGAGAAGGGGTGATATGGCGTTACCCAAAGGCAAATTCCTAAAAGGTACTAAAGCCCAATCCTGAAATTGATGATGGAAGCGACGAGTATAGGTTTCATAATCCCAAATCTCTAACTCTCCTGCTTTACCCTGAGTATAGCCAGTGGCAACTAAGTTCCCTAAAACTCTGACCAAGTAGCATATAGTTTTTAGAATATGCCTGCAATAAATTTCTCATCATCGTAGGATAGGCATCTTGCATGGCCTACAAGGAACATCAAAGCTAGCAATGGAGATGTAAATTAGTGTTAATGTTACTTCTCAACATTGGGAATGAGCGATATGCCATAGAAAGCCGACAGGTTGTAGAAGTAATACCACTTGTTATGCTAAAAACTTTGCCCCACCAGCCTGAGTATATCACTGGTGTTTTTAACTATCGGGGACGCATTGTACCAGTAATCGATTTATGTCAGTTGATGCGTGGTAAACCCTCCAGTGAGTACTTGAGTACTAGGATTATACTAGTCAATTATTGGGGGAGTAATAATACAGAACTTCAGGCTCCCTATATTTTGGGTTTGATGACAGAACAAGTTGTAGAAACATTACACCAGTCTGAGTCTAAATTTGCTGATTCCAATATCCAGATAGATACAGCGCTATATTTGGGCAAAATGATTGTAGATGATCAAGGGATGATTCAGTGTCTTCGCATTGAGTACTTGTTGTCAGAAGCACAGCAAGTCAATCTCTTGGCAGAAAGTTATCACAATACTGGATTTTAGATTGGTCTGAAGACTTTATAAATGGCACAATCTGTGATTGAGGCTTTACTAAAAAGCAAGATTGGTTTAGATGCAAATTCTATTGGTGCTGATGCGATCGCAAGTGCAATTTATCAACGCATGGCAGATTGCGGCATCACGGATATTGCTCACTATCTGGAGAAGTTACAGGTATCTACCCAGGAATGGGAAGCACTGATTGATACTGTAATTGTTCCAGAGACTTGGTTTTTCCGAGAATCAGAGTCTTTTGCATTTCTGAAGCATTACGTATTATCTGAGTGGTTACCAAAAAATCCCCAGGGCGTACTGCGGGTTTTAAGTGTACCATGTGCAACGGGTGAAGAACCATATTCCATTGCGATCGCTCTTTTGGAAGCAGGATTAAACCCTGCAAACATTCACATTGATGCTGTTGATATTAGCAAAAAGTGCCTACTAAAAGCCCAACGAGCAATCTACCATCAATACTCGTTTCGCGGTAATAGCCGATCCTTTCAAGAGCGCTATTTTCAGTCAACTGAGGCAGGATCTCACCTGTGTGAACAGGTGAGATGTATGGTGAATTTTATTAATGGCAACTTGGCAGATCCGGCTTTTCTAGCTGACACGCCACTTTATGATGTAGTCTTTTGCCGTAACCTATTGATTTATTTCGATGTGACAACAAAAGAGCGCGCCATTCAAGTTCTAGAAAGGTTGGTAAGGGAAGAAGGCTTACTATTTGTTGGACATGCTGAAGCTTGGTTATTGTTTAAAACTCAATTGATCTCAGTTCGTCAAGATTCAGTAGTTGCTCATCGAAAGTCTACAACGGGCGAAAATGTTCGCAAAAATCATCATCCCAATATTCAGAGACAAGGCTTCACAGGCAAAAATATAGATGTTGTCAACAAGCGACAGCTATCCAAAAAAAACCATTCCCAGTTTGTTGCCCAAGAGAGGTTAAATGTTGCTCCCCAGAACCTCATATTGCCAAAAGACCTGAAGGTAAATTTGTTAGAAACAGCTAGAGCTTTAGCCGATCAAGGTCGATTGGATGAGGCGGTTAAACTTTGCAACGACTATCTCAACCAAAATCAGGCGAGTACTGAAGCATATCTTTTATTAGGTCAGGTGCAGCAAGCGATGGCACAAAATGAGCGGGCGGCACAATCTTTTCAAAAAGCAATTTATTTACAACCTACTCACCAAGAAGCGCTGACTCATCTGGCATTACTCAAAGAACATCAAGGAAACGCGGATAGTGCAAATCTTCTCTGGCAACGAATTCACCGATTAACGAAGGATAAGCATTTCTGAGGAGATCGAGCAGGAGATAATTTGTTTCAAAATTAAAATACAGACTGTTCATCTTGTTTGTAATTTGGGAATTTTAAAAGATGAATGCGTTTTACAGCAGCAGAGGAACAGTAGGATACCCAATGTTTAAGAACATGACCTTGCAAACACGGTTGATCGGTTCATTTTTATTCATGGGACTGATTGTACTCACGATGGCCTTGCTGGGATGGTTCACCACCAACGAGTTAAATCAGTATATTAACATACTAGCGACGGATAACATCCCCAGTGTGTCGGGGATATGGAAGATTAAGGAAGGTCAGACACAAATCCAATCGGCAGAACGGTTACTATTTAATCCTGAAATCACTGTTAGTGAAAGACAGAGTGCAATAACTCAAATCCAGGACGCTTGGAAACAGATTAACGAAGGCATTAAACAGTACGAAGCAACGCCATTAAGCGAACAAGAGAAAAAAGAATATGGCTTACTTAAAGAACAACTGGATACCTGGAAACAAGACCATGAAAAATTGTTGGATATTGAGCAGCAGTACAATCAAATTGGTATTCACAATCCTTGGAAAAAACAAATTGAGTTAATGCATCAAGGAAAAGAAAAAATTTCATATTTTGCCACTGTTCAAACAGCGATTCAACTACGTAATCGCATGGATTCTGAGGGAGTAAATAGAGAAGAGCCGTTATTTAAAATAACTGACGATCAAGAAGAAAAACTTTTAAAACTTAATGAAGGTTACATATCAGATACACAAAAAGAAGTCGAACAGAATGTGGCTCGCAGCATTTTATGGATTTCTATAGGAATTGCCATTGGCCCGATAACTGCGATTATTCTTGGGTTTGTAATCGCTCGACAAATTACACTTCAGGTTTTTGGTGTCGTTAGGGTTGCAGAGCAAATTTCTCAGGGTAACTTAACAACTCAGGTCAAGGCTGACCCCAACAGCAAAGATGAAATGAATAGACTGTTAAGTGCTTTCCAAACCATGACCCAAAGTCTTAACACTCTGATTCGTCAAGTACAGCATTCAGGTATTCAAGTAACTACCTCAGCGACTCAAATAGCGGCTTCGGGTAAACAATTAGAAGCGACGCTTACCCAGCAGATAGCTTCTACGAATGAGGTAACTGCCGCTACCAAAGAAATTTCTGCCACCTCTAGGGAATTAGTAATTGCAATGGAACAAGTTGCGACTATTTCCCAAATCACGACGACAGCAGCCAACGATAGCCAAAAAGACATAGTGCGGATGGAAACCACTATGCGGCAGTTAGCAGAAGCCACTAATGCGATCGCTGCCCGACTGGGAGTAATTAGCGAAAAGGCAAATAGCATTAATACTATTGTTGTCACAATTACCAAGGTGGCAGACCAAACCAATCTGCTATCTTTAAATGCGGCGATCGAAGCCGAAAAAGCTGGCGAGTATGGCTTGGGCTTTGCTGTAGTTGCGAGAGAAATTCGCCGATTAGCAGATCAAACCGCCGTTGCTACCCTCGACATTGAGCAGATGGTGAAGCAGATGCAATCGTCAGTCTCTACAGGTGTGATGGAGATGGACAAGTTTGCCGCAGAAGTTGGGCGGAATATAGAAGATGTTGCCAGCATTAGTACGCAGGTTGGGCAAATAATCCAGCAAGTGCAAGACTTGAATCCACGATTTGAGTTTGTCAACCAGGGTATGGAAACCCAATCTGTGGGAGCGCAACAAATTAGTGAGGCGATGGTGCAGTTGAGCAGCACCTCGGTGCAAACTACGGATTCCTTGCGGGAAATTAATCATGCCATAACCCAACTTAACCAAGTTTCCCAAGGATTGCGTCAAGAAATTTCTCGCTTCCAGGTGGAAGCAGAATATTCCGGTTTAACTCGTCAGCAATAAATCTAATCAAAAATTGAGTGGATTCATCAACCTCAGAAGAACTGGATTCATCCACCTCAGATACTCAAACTTCTTACTCAGCACTCAACACTTTCACATCACAAGTAAAAAGTAAAAAGTAAAAAGTAAAAAGAAAGAATACTTATACCGCAAGCTTTTTACCCATTTAGGATGGTAGGTCTATTTCCGCCGTGATGTACTAGTCTCTAAACTAAGCTACCTACTTAATAATTTGTTCAAAAATTAAAATACAGACTGTTCATCTCGTTTGTGATTTGGGAATTTTAAGAGATGAACGCGTTTTATAGCAGCAGAGGAACAGTAGGATATTCAATGTTCAAGAACATGACCTTGCAAACACGGTTGATCAGTTCATTTTTATTCATGGGACTGATTGTACTCATAATGGCCTTGCTGGGATGGTTCACCACCAACCAGTTAAATCAGTCAATTAACGAACTAGCGACGAATAACATCCCCACCCTGTCCGGAATATGGAAGATGAACGAAGGTCAGACACAAATCCAATCGGCAGAACGATTACTATTTGATCCTGAAGTCACTGTTAGTGAAAGACAGGGTGCAATAACTCAAATCCAGGACGCTTGGAAACAGATGAACGAAGGTATTAAAGAGTACGAAGCAACGCCATTCACCGAAGAAGAAAGAAAACAGTATGACTTTCTTAAAAAACAACTGGGCCTCTGGAAGCAAGCCCATGAGAAATTGTTAGATATTGAGCAACAGTTCAATCAACTTGGTGTTCGCAATCCTTGGAAAAAACAAATTGAATTAATGCGTCAAGGAAAAGAAAAATCAGCGGATTTTGCCATTGTTCAAGCGGCAATTGAATTACGTAATCACATGGATTCTGATGGCGCAAATAAGGAGGAACCGTTATTTAAAATAACTGAGCAGCAAGCAGACAAAATTTTAAAACTTAATGAAAATTACATATCAGATGTACAAAAAGAAGTCGAACATAATGTAGCTCGCAGCATTTTCTGGATTTGTCTAGGAATTTTCATTGGCCCCACAACTGCAATTATTTTGGGGATTGTAATCGCAAGGGAAGTTGCATCGCAGATTATTAGTCAGATTATGGGTGTGGTTGGGCTTGCAGAGCAAATTTCCACGGGGAACTTAACAACTCAGGTCAAGGTTGACCCCAACAGCAAAGATGAAATGAATAGACTCTTAACTGCTTTCCAAACCATGACTCAGAGTCTCAACACTTTGATTCGTCAAGTACAGCATTCAGGTATTCAAGTAACTACCTCAGCTACTCAAATAGCAGCTTCGGGTAAACAATTAGAAGCGACGCTCACCGAGCAGATAGCTTCTACGAATGAGGTAACTGCCGCTACCAAAGAAATTTCTGCCACCTCTAGGGAATTAGTAATTGCAATGGAACAAGTTGCGACTATTTCCCAAATCACGACGACAGCAGCCAACGATAGCCAAAAAGACATAGTGCGGATGGAAACCACTATGCGGCAGTTAGCAGAAGCCACTAATGCGATCGCTGCCCGACTGGGAGTAATTAGCGAAAAGGCAAATAGCATTAATACTATTGTTGTCACAATTACCAAGGTGGCAGACCAAACCAATCTGCTATCTTTAAATGCGGCGATCGAAGCCGAAAAAGCTGGCGAGTATGGCTTGGGCTTTGCTGTAGTTGCGAGAGAAATTCGCCGATTAGCAGATCAAACCGCCGTTGCTACCCTCGACATTGAGCAGATGGTGAAGCAGATGCAATCGTCAGTCTCTACAGGTGTGATGGAGATGGACAAGTTTGCCGCAGAAGTTGGGCGGAATATAGAAGATGTTGCCAGCATTAGTACGCAGGTTGGGCAAATAATCCAGCAAGTGCAAGACTTGAATCCACGATTTGAGTTTGTCAACCAGGGTATGGAAACCCAATCTGTGGGAGCGCAACAAATTAGTGAGGCGATGGTGCAGTTGAGCAGTACCTCGGTGCAAAGTGCGGATTCCTTGCGGGAAATTAATCATGCCATAACCCAACTTAACCAAGTGACGCAGGGATTGCGTCAAGAGATTGCCCGCTTTCAGGTGAAAACAGAAGACGCTTTGCCCCTGATTCACCAATTCTCTTGAGCAGCCCTTATGAACCCGATCGCTACGCCATTAAATATTGAACGTTGTTGGAATTTTATCGGCATTGAGGGCGATCGCTCCTGTCCCCAATTAGCCACCTATACCCATTGCCGCAATTGCCCCGTTTACTCTACTGCTGGACGCTATTTGCTAGAGCGCTCCATACCTGAAGATTATCGCCATCAGTGGACTGAGTTACTGGCTAAATCTAGAGCCGATGAAAATTCCCAGATATCCCATGCTTTACGCACAACTCAAATTACGGTTGTGATTTTTCGTCTGCAACGGGAATGGCTGGCACTTTCTGCCCAAATCTTCAAGGAAATTTCCCCTCCGAGTGTGGTTCATACCCTACCGCATCGCAGCAACCAAATCTTACGGGGCTTGGTAAGTATCCGAGGCGAATTGCGATTGTGTATCTCTTTGAGTCATCTGCTGAATCTGGAAGTTGCTGATACAGCAGTACAAACGCTGAGTCCAGTAGTGTATTCGCGCCTGGTGGTGCTGGAAAAGGCAGATAAAACTTGGGTGTTTGCTGTAGATGAACTTTATGGAGTACACCAATTCCACCAGGATGAATTACAAGATCCGCCCAAGAGTCTGACTCAAACCTATACTAAAGGGTTATTTCACTGGCAACCTGGCGTTTCACAGGAGCGATCGCACAGTGTCAGCTATTTGGATGAGGAATTATTATTCACCACCTTAGCTAGGAAGGTGCTGTGATGTTAGAAGAATTTGATGTCAGCAATCTTTCCTTGCTTGATTTATTCAACATGGAAGTAAAAGCTCAAGTTGTAGTGTTAAATGATTGCCTGTTGGCACTAGAGACGAAACCCGATCCGCAACAAGAACTGGCAGCCTTAATGCGGGCAGCCCATTGCATCAAAGGCGCTGCCCGAATTGTCCAAATCGATCCGGCTGTCAACCTTGCCCATGTCATGGAAGACTGCTTTGTGGCGGCTCAAGAGGGAAAAGTTACCTTAACTACTGATCGCATTGATGTGTTGCTGCAAGGGGTAGATATGCTCCTGTGTATAGCTGAAAGGGTTACAGCCAACCCAAATTTACAGATGTTAGAAGATATCGGCATTCAATCATTGGTGAGTGCGATCGCTAATATCCTAACTCCAGAGGCAACCTCTACAGAAATTCATCCCCTAGTAACAACAGCGCAGTTAGAAGACAACCAACAGACAATCCTTGTTTCCCCATCCCCACTAGAAGAACTAGGCATCACCCAAAATCGGGCGGTGCGAATGAGTACTGAAAATCTCAATCGCTTAATGGGTTTAGCAGGAGAGTCTTTAGTTGAGGCGAATTTATTAGAACCATTTGCTAACTCTTTGCTCAAACTGAAAAGCAACCAGGGGGAATTGTCCAACCTACTGGAAAAGTTACAGGAGTTATTGAGCAACTATCATCTGGATCGGCAAATTAAGGAAACCTTGAGTGCAACTCATCAAAAAGCTAATGAATGTTACCAGATGATGAGCGATCGCCAAAACGAACTAGAAAAATTTTCTCAGCGTTCTGCTAATCTTGCCCAGCGCCTATATCAGGAAGTCATTGCTACCCGGATGTGTTCTTTTGCTGATGGGGGACAGGGATTTCCGCGAATGGTACGTGACTTAGCTAGACAATTGGGTAAACGGGTGAAATTGGAAATCGTCGGCAAGTCTACTTTGGTAGATCGAGATATTCTAGAACGCCTAGAAGCCCCATTGACTCATATCTTGCGGAATGCGATCGATCATGGCATTGAAACGCCCCAGGAACGCCTAGCAGCCGGAAAGCGAGAAGAAGGAATTATTCGTATTGAAGTTACCCATCGCGCCGGAATGCTGTTTATCACTGTTGCAGATGATGGACGGGGAATCGATATCGAGTTTTTGCGCCAAGTAGTCATCAACAAACAACTGACAAACCCGGAAATGGCTACTCAACTTACCGAAGTTGAGTTGATGGAGTTTCTATTTTTGCCTGGTTTTTCCACAACCCAGACTGTCACCGAAATTTCGGGGCGCGGTGTGGGTTTGGATATAGCCCATAGCGCAGTGCGGGAAGTTGGCGGGACGCTACGGGCGGTTTCTGTGTTGGGAAGGGGTATGACCTTTTGCTTGCAGTTACCGCTAACGCTATCTGTGATTCGCACCCTGTTAGTGGAAATTGCTGGTGAACCCTATGCCTTTGGGTTGACACGCATTGAACAGGTGTTGATATTATCCAAGTCTAAGATTGCTGTATCGGAAAATCGCCCATTTTTAGTGATGAATAATCAACCTGTGGAGTTGATTTTGGCAAGTCAAGTTTTAGAGTTAGCCTCGCCTGCGGTGAATATGGAATCGTTATCAGTAATTGTAATTAGCGATCGCCTTAATCGTTACGGATTAGTTGTAGATCGGTTTCTCGGTGAGTGCAGTTTGGTTGTCCGACCCTTAGATCCCCGTCTTGGTAAAGTCCCCAACATTAGCGCCAGTGCCCTGATGGATGATGGTTCGCCAGTGTTAATTGTCGATGTCGAAGATTTGGTACGTTCCATTGCTAAGGTGTTTTCTAGTGGACAACTTTCTCAGGTAAATCAGTCTACTCATCAAGCAGTTACCAAAACTTACAAGCGAGTGTTAGTGGTGGATGATTCGATCACTGTGCGCGAAATGGAACGCAAACTCTTGGAAAACAACGGTTACAAAGCTGAAGTTGCAGTTAATGGCATTGATGGTTGGAATGCAATCCGCAGCGGCGATTATGACTTGGTGGTGACAGACATTGATATGCCTCGAATGAACGGCTTTGAACTCACCAGCCAAATAAAAACTCATGCCAAGTTGAAGCAAACACCTGTGATTATCGTATCCTACAAAGATCGGGAAGAAGACCGACTGCAAGGTTTAGAAGCAGGTGCAGACTACTACTTAACTAAGAGTAGCTTTCATGATGACACTCTGTTAAAGGCGGTGATTGATTTAATTGGAGAGGCATAAACCAATTTTAGATTTTAGATTTTGGATTAAATCTTTTGTAGAGACGGCGATTTATCGCGTCTCTTGCCTTAACCGAACTATTTATTGTGTCAACTTTGAATTTAGAAATAAACCTTTGACAATCCAAAATCCAAAATCCAAAATGGTATAGCCTGTGAGAATTGCGATCGCTAACGATATGTTCATGGCTGTAGAGGTACTGCGGCGGGTTGTGGAAAAAGTACCAGGCTACAAGTTGGCGTGGGTTGCTTACGATGGTGCGGAAGCTGTGAGCAAATGTGCGGCTGATACTCCCGACCTGATTTTGATGGATGTGCTGATGCCTAGCATGGATGGAGTAGAAGCTACACGGCGCATCATGAGCCAATCTCCCTGCGCCATTGTGATGGTGACAGCTAGCGTTAATCGCTATACAGCCAAGGTTTTTGAAGCAATGGGCTATGGAGCCTTGGATGCCATCAATACGCCAGTTTTCGGTGATGATGGGCTACTAAATAAAATTGCCGCGATCGCTCGCTTAATTGGTAAATCTTCAGAACAGCGATCGCTTCCTATCCATCGCCCAGAATCACTTCCACCGCTAATTGTTATCGGGGCTTCCACTGGTGGCCCCCAAGCATTGACAACTATTCTCTCCCAATTTCCCCAAGATTTTCCGGCGGCTGTAATTGTTGTTCAGCATGTCGATGCTCAATTTATCCAAGGTTTTGCCGCCTGGTTGAATGAGCAAATTCCTCTACCTGTGCAATTAGCGATCACAGGCAATACACCACAGCTCGGTAAAGTTTTGATTGCCGACACAAATCTTCATTTGGTAATGCGTCCCGACCTCACCCTTGGTTATGACAAAGAACCACTAGATTTTTCCTACCGTCCATCTGTGGATGTTTTCTTCAGGAGTGTAGCTAAAAATTGGACTGGAAAGGGGGTTGGGGTGTTGCTGACGGGTATGGGTCGAGATGGCGCTCAAGGCTTAAAACGATTGCGCGAAGCAGGTTGGCACACTATTGCCCAAGACCGCAAAACTTGCGTTGTCTATGGTATGCCAAAAGTAGCGGTGGAATTAAAAGCGGCGGTGCAGGTTTTGCCAGTTGAAGCGATCGCACCAATCTGTATCAAGATTTTACCCAATTCAAAATTGTCAGGTTAAGTAAGTCGGCACAATAAAACCAAACTGTGTAAAGAAAAGTAAACAAGGCTCAAACCTTTTTCCCCCTGCTCCCTGCCTTATCCCAACGATAATTATTTACGCCGACCTACTTCAGGCTGACATAAAGATACGGAAGCGGACGTGGAGAGTTTTAAATGTTCAACAAAAGGCAGAGAATTATCTATTTCCCAATATCCCATGCCCAAGTCTCGGTTTTGATTAGGCTTGCTCTATTTCATAGAAAATACTTAATACTTCTTCCTGAGTTATACTATTCAACTTCATTAGTATTACCCTGGATCGCATTAGTGTAATAAGTTACTGTAAATTATAGTAACTTATTAGAGCATCCCTAAAAAGTATTTATAATTACCGCCACTACTTGATTACTGATATACAATTACGACATTACAAATTAATAAATTTCCATTATTAGTAGTTTGTGATTTTTCAAAGTAAACATCATTTAAAGGTGCTAAATGAATCTGCAAGAAACAGCACTCTTACAAATATCTCCAAAGACAGCAAGATTATCACCAAAGTGTAGTCAACCACAAACTCCCCAAGCTGTTCCACTTATTCTGGATACCAAAATATCCACAGTCAGACTTTTGCTAATTGACGATCAGGTAATTATCAGCGAAGCCTTCCGTCGGATCGTTGCGACAGAAACAGATATTTCCCTTCACTACACAAGTAATCCAGCTAAAGCTATTCAAGATGCGATCGCCATAGAACCAACGGTGATCTTTTTGGATATGATCATGCCAGATATCGATGGATTAATGTTACTGCGTTGGTTTCGCTCTCATCCAGTAACTCGTGATATTCCGATCGTCATGCTATCCAGCAAAGAAGAAGCAAAGCTCAAAGCCGATGCCTTTACTGAGGGTGCAAATGATTACCTAATTAAGTTACCCGATGCCGTTGAGTTAATTGCCCGCATTCGTTATCATTCCAAAGCATACAATAATCTTAAAGCACTCACTACTGCAACTGCTACTGCCCAACTTCAAGCACAACAGTTAAAAAATACCTTACAGGAATTGCAAACTACCCAAGTTCAATTGATCCAGACTGAGAAAATGTCTAGCTTGGGTCGGATGGTTGCAGGTTTAGCCCACGAAATTAATAATCCTGTTAATTTTATTCATGGCAATTTTAATCATCTTAATAACCATGTAAACTGTCTTGTAAATTTAATTGAACTATATCAACAAGAACATCCAGATTTATATTCTTTATTTGAAGAAAAATTTGGTGACTTGAATCTTGATTTTATCATTGATGATTTGCCAAGAATTCTTTCATCCATGAGGATAGGAACTGATCGGATTCGTGACATCGTGTTGTCCCTAAGAAACTTCTCTCGACTGGATCAGTCAGATAAAAAAGCTGTTAATATTCATGAAGGTATTGAGAGTACTTTATTACTTTTAAATCATCGGCTACACCCAAAAATTGAAATTATTAAAAAATATGGAGATATCCCACCAGTTCAATGTTATCCAGCGCAACTAAACCAAGTATTCATGAATATTCTGAGTAATGGCATTGATGCTTTACTAGACCTAGATAATCAGATCCAAAAGCAAATTGTGATTAAAACTGAAGTAACTGAATTAGAAACAGTGATAATTACATTCAGAGATAACGGTGATGGAATAGATGCGGAGATTCAAAGCAAGATATTTGATCCTTTTTTTACAACTAAACCTATCAACAAAGGAACGGGATTAGGTTTAGCAATTAGCCATCAAATTATTGAGAAACATCAGGGAAATATCCAGCTAAAGTCTGAATTTGGCTATGGAACTGAATTTGCGATCGAAATTCCAATAGCATGAGCTGTTAATCATAAAAGCGATACTTAAACTAAGACTTCACTGGAGAATTATCTTTCAGGACGTTGATTTATCTTCTAACAAAATTTAACTTATAAGTTTCTAAAGAAGAATGCTGAATTCTGTTTTAATAAATACATAATCCATTAGATACTAATACTATTTGGTTAAGACAAGAGACGCGATGAATCGCCGTCTCTACAATAATTTATCGCATCTTTGCGCTCTATAATATTCATCAAAAAACCTTAACCGAACCGTATTGCATTAGATGCGATCGCACTTGTTTATAGAAATCCATAATTAATATCATCTAACCTTCATGATGAATTATGAATCATTTGCTACCGCTTGCGTGCATGGGATGAGTGACGCTAGTGTTAAAAGAAATCATGCAAAGCTAAACCCTTATCCAAGAAGTCGAATAGGAAGCTACAATGGCAATTCCAAATAAACAAGTAAAATCTAATACTGATATTTTAGATAATAGACGCACCCAAACTCGTATCCAGGTTTGGATTCCTAAAGACTTGAATGAGGAACCAGTCATTTCACGACTGGTTTCTCACTATGGCATCACAGTCATTATTACTGATGCTCAGGTAAGCGCAAACGTGCCACAATATAGCTGCTTCGATCTGGAACTGCGAGGTACTGTTTCCCAAATTGAAAGCGCCCTAACTTACCTGGATGAACTGGATTTAGAAGTTTTGCACCAATCCAGCCCTGAAGAAGATGGTTGGTAAATCTTAGTTAGGAGTTAGGAGTTAGGAGTTAGGAGTTAAAAAATTCATAATTCATAACTCCTAACTTTTAACTCTTAACTTTGTTTAAGCCATTTGATTTTCAATCGCCCACCGCGCTAATTCAGTGCGGTTGTGGAGATTGGTTTTGCCCAACATATTGGACACATGGCTTTCAACCGTGCGCTGACTAACATTTAGTTCTTCAGCAATTTCACGATTAGCTAAACCCCTAGCAACAAACTGAACTACTTTCAGTTCAGTTGGGGTTAACTGGACATCGAAGGGAACCTGGATACGGGAACCGTTTTCGCCTCCTTTTGCTTGGTGTTCTTTCCAACGGATAGTTTGTTTCAGCGAGGATTCAACTTGCGCTACGAGTTCTTCTGGTTCAAAGGGTTTGACCATATAAACATCAGCACCTTTATTCAGACCCTTAACTCGGTCTGCACTTTGTCCCTTAGCTGAAAGGAAAAGAACCGGAATCCAGCTGGTGCGTTCGTTTTGCCGGACTTGTTCCACAAAAGTATATCCGTCCATTTCCGGCATCATCACATCGCAGATGATCATGTCTGGAACATCTTGCTCTAAAATTTCCAGAGCTTCACGTCCATTTTCGGCGGTGATGACTTCGTATCCCCGGAATTCTAAGTAATCCTTCACCAGCAAGATGAGGTTAGGGTCATCATCAATCAATAGAAGTCGTTTGTGATCTTTCATGCTGGGCTCTTTCATAGCAGTGGCACTTGTCGCGCTTCGGTCCATCAAAGTCTTGAATATTTATCCTCTATGGTGGGTTATTCGAGATGTTGTCCTTTTTCCTACTTAACTTGCCTTTGCTGTCTCGAAGTCTCAAAAATGCCGAGCATTTTCAATAGACTGGTAGCTCGATAGCAAAAGTCCAGCAAGGATACGTATAGCAGTAGTATCTATAATGCGCTATTATATATCGCATTGAAAGGGGCGGGGTAAAAAACACTGATAAAATAATAATCCTTCGGACTCACAAGTTAAGTATTGGCTTAAAGATGACCCTACCTCAAAACCAACCCGCACTTTCTTTAAGCTTACTGCCATAACATATCCTTCGGTTGTTAAGCCTCTATGAGGAGTTCACAAGAAACTAGGGAAGTTTTTGGCAAAGGATGGGTTAAAAACGCATATTCTTTTACCACCTTATTGCCTATTCAGTGTTCTTGGATCATCCGCAGGGTAACTTCCGGGTTTGCTTGGCGACACCATCAGGGTAAACCACCATTATGAGTCTAGAACAAGAAACACGCAAGCAGTTGGCTTTTCTTCTAAAGACGCAAATTGCATAACTCTAGTATGCGGCTCATTGAGTTTGAACTCTTTAAGTCGCTTTTTAAGCATTCCCAGGATTCCAGAGTAGCTCGTTTTGAGTAGTAATTAACAATTGTCTGGTCAGCACAAATAAAAATGTGTTGCTGATTTTTGCAATTTCTAAACTTTCTACACAATTACTCAGGGTCTTATGTTCTAGAGACTTAGTGATTTTGGGGATTTGATGGTTGGACTGGATCACTGTGTTGTTACTCATCGAGCAGAATCCCTTTTCCAAGCTTTGAAAATTGGGGATTGGGGATTAGGGAAGGTGGGGCCCCCTCTGGGGATAAGGGGTAATGGGGATTGGGGGATGAGGGAAATAATGAGGTAATATTTTCTTCCTCTGCTCTGCTCCCTGCTCCCCTGCTTCCTCTTCTTTCTACTCTCTTCGTAGCTTACAGAACAAAACCTGAAAGGTAGAAATAATTAAGCATTTATACTTAAGTACATCTATGACCCTATAGTTCGGGAACCCGTACTCAAGGGATTCTTGTCATTGGACGCCACTTTTAGGTAGATTAGCACTCAGGAGTTGAGAGTGCTAAACTCTGGAGAAAATAATTATGGCAGCTTTATCTCTAAGCGTTTCTACAGTTAAACCTCTAAGCGATCGCGTTTTCGTAAAAGTGAACGCCTCAGAGGAAAAGACCGCAGGTGGTCTGTATTTGCCCGATACCGCCAAGGAAAAGCCCCAGGTAGGGGAAGTAGTTGCCCTTGGCCCTGGCAAGCGTAACGAAGACGGTAGCCGTCAGGAATTGGAAATTAAAGTCGGCGATAAGGTGTTGTACTCCAAGTACGCTGGCACTGATATCAAGCTCGGCACCGAAGAATATGTACTGCTTTCTGAAAAAGATATTTTAGCAGTTGTTATCTAGTGGGGAATAGGGAATAGGGAACAGGGAACAGGTAATGTCAAAAATAAAGACAATGCCCCATGCCCCATGCCCATTGCCCATTGCCCAATTCAAGAAAAAATTGACCTAATCCCTGGATTTAGACACCTATGGCAAAGCGCATTATCTACAACGAAAACGCCCGTCGCGCCTTAGAACGAGGCATTGACATCCTGGCTGAGGCTGTAGCTGTTACCCTTGGCCCCAAAGGTCGTAACGTAGTTCTAGAAAAGAAATTTGGCGCACCGCAAATTGTTAATGACGGTGTAACGATCGCCAAAGAAATCGAATTAGAAGATCATATTGAAAACACTGGCGTAGCTCTGATTCGTCAAGCTGCTTCTAAGACCAATGATGCTGCGGGCGATGGTACCACCACTGCCACCGTTTTAGCTCATGCGATCGTCAAAGAAGGCTTGCGGAACGTTGCAGCAGGTGCTAATGCAATTTCACTGAAGCGCGGCATTGACAAAGCTACTGCCTTCCTCGTAGAGAAAATCAAAGAACACGCCCGTCCAGTGGAAGATTCCAAAGCCATTGCCCAAGTTGGTGCGATCTCGGCTGGTAATGACGAAGAAGTTGGTCAGATGATTGCCCAAGCAATGGACAAGGTGGGTAAGGAAGGCGTAATTTCCCTAGAAGAAGGGAAATCTATGTTCACCGAGTTGGAAATCACTGAAGGGATGCGCTTTGACAAAGGCTACATCTCTCCTTATTTCGCTACCGACGCTGAACGGATGGAAGCGGTTTTTGATGAACCTTTCCTCCTGCTGACCGATAAGAAAATCGCTTTGGTACAAGACCTTGTACCAGTGTTAGAGCAAGTAGCTCGTGCTGGTCGTCCTTTGGTGATTATCGCCGAAGATATTGAAAAAGAAGCTTTAGCAACCTTGGTAGTAAACCGTTTACGCGGTGTACTCAACGTGGCTGCTGTTAAGGCTCCTGGCTTTGGCGATCGCCGCAAAGCACTACTAGAAGACATTGCTGTTTTAACTGGTGGTCAACTAATTACCGAAGATGCTGGTTTGAAGCTGGATAATACCAAGCTGGATAGCCTGGGTAAAGCTCGCCGCGTCACCATTACCAAGGACAGCACCACAATTGTTGCCGAAGGTAACGAAGCTGCGGTTAAGGCTCGTGTTGAACAGATTCGCCGTCAAATCGATGAAACCGAATCTTCTTACGACAAAGAGAAATTACAAGAGCGTCTTGCTAAACTCTCTGGTGGTGTTGCTGTAGTGAAAGTGGGTGCAGCGACCGAAACCGAAATGAAAGATAAGAAGTTGCGCCTAGAAGACGCTATCAACGCCACCAAAGCTGCTGTGGAAGAAGGTATCGTTCCTGGTGGTGGTACAACTCTGGCTCACCTGGCTCCTGAATTGGAAGTTTGGGCAAAGAGCAATCTTAAAGATGAAGAGTTGATTGGTGCGTTGATTGTCGTTCGCGCCTTACCTGCACCTCTGAAGCGGATTGCTGAAAACGCCGGTCAGAATGGTGCTGTGATCGCTGAACGCGTGAAAGAGAAAGAATTCAACGTTGGCTACAACGCTGCGACAAACGAATTCGTCGATTTGTTAGAGGCTGGTATTGTTGACCCCGCGAAAGTGACTCGTTCTGCTCTGCAAAACGCTGCTTCCATCGCTGGCATGGTGTTGACAACCGAATGTATTATAGTTGACAAGCCTGAACCTAAGGATGGCGCTCCTGCTGGCGCTGGTGCTGGCGGCGGTGACTTCGATTACTAATACTTTGTAGTCCCTTGTTTGTAAAAATAGCTGCTTTCCTTGTGGAGGCGGCTATTTTTTTGTGTCAGTAGAAGAGGAAGACGGTGAGTTACGACAACGCTTGTAAATATTTAGCTGAACAGTAAATAGGTGGGCGTTAAAAAACACAACTAGATTAATAATATTTATTTGGTTGTGCATGAATTGTTCTAAAATGTCTGATAGAATTTTCTATATTCAATTTCGTTGTACAACATGGACAATGGATCAAGCTATTTTGTGGGAATAAATTTAATTTTTTTGCCGTTCCTTCTTCTTTCATAATAAAACTAGAATTATTGTCAATGTCTTTCCCAAAATTATTCCCCCAATATGGAATATCAAAATAAGTACGAACAAACTTGATAGATATATTATTCATAAATTTACTTTTTAAAAATTCTTCAATTGTTATTTGTAATTTATCCAACACTATACTGTTCTGGAATTTCTGGAATTCCATGATTTGTCGAGGTTCAATACAGTTGTATTCAACAAATTTCCAAAAAATTATAATTTTTTGGCTATTCCGGTCAATAGAGAAATTTTTTATTATAGCTAGAATAGATGGTATAGTATTGGATGTATCGGTGGGAATTATTAAATATATATATAAATCATTTAGGTAAAGTTTAACATTCTGAAAGCGACCAACAGAGAATAAGGGAAATTCATCTTCATTACTAATAAATGGACTAATAGCTCCCTTAAGTTCATTCTCACTTAGTAAGGGATATCTTATAGCTAAAGATGTTTCTATATCTGCTGTAGAGGTTTTTTGGTTTACATAATTTTTCTTTTTATCTAACTTTTCTGCGATATAAGACACCCAATCATTTTCTAGAATAATTTGTTTTAGTTTTTGACAAACATCAACAGGTTTAACTAGAGATACGGCAGTTGTTAAATCTTGAGACAGTAAATCACAACACTTATAAATACTATAATGAATTAATTCCTTCAGTAAATGATTGCTATATGGTATGGAGAGATAATCGATAATTTCGCAAGCAATTAGCTTTTGCAATGCTAGCTTATTATCATCACTATCTACAGGAAAAGAGCGACATTCACGTATTAAATCAGTTTTAATTGTATAGAAAAGCTGACATATCTGTTGAGTAATAAGTTCTAATTTAAGAGAGTGAGTTTTCTTTTTAATCCTTTTCGTGGAAGCTTCAAAATCAGTATAGTTAATACTTGTTATATTTAATAAGTGTCTGTCGAATATCTTTCGTCTTTGACCTCTGCCTTGAGCAGTTAAACTACTCCAAATTTGACTGAATCCCATAACTCTTAATGGACACTCTAAATCACTTTCATCAAAAAATTTGTGATGAGCGAAATGAGGCTTTTTAAATTCTCCTTTCTTTAAATGCACATCACGACCACAGACAAGACATCTCATCCCTTTTTCTAGATAATCTGAGTAATCTGCATCATCAGCACAAATAATATAGCCGCCGTCAAGTATAAATTTAGCGTAATACATACAATGTATATATTTTTTTAAATTAAAAAGTATTGCTCTAACTAAAACAAGATTACGACAGAAATAAGCAGACCATTAAAAGTTACGAAAATTTGATTGATTGCAAGGCTAAAAAATGGTATGTGTATTTACGCCGACCTGTACTAGTCAAATTACTTTGAGGAGCAAGGTCAATAGCAAGTACACGCTTTTTGTACATGGTATCGCCGGCTAAATGTTCCGCTAATGCCATAACGATGGTAGTTTTGCCAACTCCACATTTCTGGTAGATTGACGCATTTCATAGGCTATAGCTCTATGTTTCCCTGAAAATATGCCCAACTAACAGGTTCATTTTTACTTTTACATAAAAACCCATGAGCCAAATTAATCCTGAAACAACCCCCTTATATACCTTAAACCCACTCAACCGATTTTCTGACAGAGCAGAGGATTATGTAAAATATCGACCAAGCTACCCCGCAGATGCGATTGATATTATCTTGGAAGGATTAGGTGAAAGTTCAAAAATCGTAGCAGCAGATATTGGTGCAGGTACAGGGATTTCTTCAAGATTGTTAGCTGAACGGGGAGTTAATGTCATAGCCATAGAACCAAACGCGGTGATGCGAGAAGCTGCTGAATCACATCCTTTGATAGAGTTTCGTGATGGAACAGCAGAATTTACCCAACTACCTGATAATTCAGTTGATTTAGTTACTTGTTTTCAAGCTTTTCACTGGTTCAATCCCGAACCAACTTTATTGGAATTTCACCGCATTTTAAAACCATCAGCACGCTTGGCTGTGGTGTGGAATAATCGAGATAAAGAAGATGCATTAACTACAGAATATAGCCGAATAGTCCGCCAAGCATCTAATAATCACCCAGCAGAATCTCGAATGCAGTCGGTAGAGCCACTGTTAGTAACTCCCCATTTTATTAACATCCAGGAATATAATTTTACTTATAGGCAACAGTTAGATTTAACTGGACTTATTGGACGAGCAATGAGTGTTTCTTATTTGCCACATGAAGGCTCGGCATACGAACAGCTTATTGATAGTTTTCAAGAATTATATCAGCGCTTTCGTGATGAAAGTGGTTTTGTCTATATGGTCTATCGGACTAACGTACATCTTGGTGAAGTAATTTAAAAATAAAAATGGGAATCATAAGAAGTAGGGTGTGTTAACTCACTCTCAATAAATATCAGGATTCAGATGGCACAACCA
Source organism: Nostoc sp. (assembly GCF_036917155.1). GTDB lineage: Bacteria > Cyanobacteriota > Cyanobacteriia > Cyanobacteriales > Nostocaceae > Nostoc. The sequence continues at coordinate 23,271 of NZ_JBALDZ010000096.1, forward strand.
AAATATGAAGGTTATTGCGAATGCACTCCTACCAAATTAGTCAGAGAAAAGTTTGGAGATGTCAATGTTTATGCACAAAATGCTAAATCACTCTTAACAAAAGCTACTGGTTTTATTGGTAATTATGATTTTACTCTAAATCCTTACAGGGGATGTCAATACGGTTGTAGTTATTGCTATGCTGCTGCATTTAGCCCTAATGCTCAAATGCGGCAAGATTGGGGTAAATGGGTAATTTTTAAGGAAAATTCTGCTGAAATTTTAGCGAAAGAATTAAAAAAGTGGTATGAAAAAAATCCCCAGACTCCTCCTAGTATATACATGAGTAGCGTTACTGATGCTTATCAACCACTTGAGTCTAAACATCAACTGACTCGTCGGTTATTGGAGGTAATGCTAGATATGGGGATTGACGGTTATCCAACTCCAACTTTGGTGATTCAAACTCGTAGCCCAATTATTACTAGAGATATTGATTATTTACAACGATTTAAGCGATTGCGAATTAATATGAGCATTCCTACTGGGAGTGAATTAGTGAGAAAAGATTTTGAACCGCGATCGCCCAGTATTAAAGCCAGACTAAATGCTATCACTAAAGTTCAACAAAGTATTGATTACTTCAAAGGTTTTGTTCCTAAAATTTCTATCACTATTACCCCTCTACTTCCTACTTTACCAACAGATGAAGCTGCTTTTATTGACAAACTAGCTATCGCTGATAGGGTTGTAATTCAAGCTTTTCATGCAAGTCAGAGTCGTTCTCTCATCGCATCAACTCGCCAAGAAGCTGAAGAAATTAAGCAAAAATACGCTTGGTGGTACGAGGATGAGCAATTAAGCTATATGAAATTTAAGGAAAAGTTAGTTTATCGCTTTCCAGGTGTAGAAATTATGGAAGGTAAAGATGGATTTGGTTATGAATAATCCTATCATAAATTGGTGGCGAAGTCAGCAGTTAAAATTATCTTTAAAACGCGGGGATATCCGACGTGCAACGCAATTATTGCAAGAGATTCAAAAATCAGGTGCAAGATTCTCATGGTTAGAAAAACTATTTAGGGATAAACTTCAATTTGAACGTTATTCTCAAGAATACAAACGACAAACAGAAACTTTAAGTAAACAATTAACAGAAGTATCCCCAAAAAAAGATGATCTCATATTAATCCCAGATAAAGAATTTGTTAAATATATCTATAAAGCTTTTAATTTAATACAGCACGATGAATATAAACTGCAATCTACTGGTATTGATGAACGTATATTTGATGATTTTGAATCAAAACTAGTTGAATATCTCAAAGAAGAATTTAGCAAGATTCCTGAAAAACAATTATTTATTAAGCTAGAAGATGCTCTTGAGGATATTAATAACTTAAAAATTGGACAAGACCCAGACTATCGTTTTAGTCTAACTGCTCATGTCTACTTTATGAAGTATTTTTTAGAAAATGTATATTGCATATATTTAGCTTGGTTTCTCATTTACCAGGATAATTTACTACCAAGTAAGGTTAATATCCTTGATATTGCAGCAGGACCAGGAACAGTTGCTTATGGTTTAGCTTTATTTCTCCAAAGTAGTAGCGGTTTTTTTCATATCCCGCAAATGCACATATCCTACTACTCTTTAGAAAAACAAGATGCTTTCCAGTTTCGTGGACTTCAGTTTTGGCGACGATACATAGAATCGCGTCTAACCCCTGTAAATGCTTTCTTCCGCTTTGTTACTACTGATATTTTTAATTGGAAAACTCAATCGAATAATCTACCCAAAGATTTTTTCGACTTTATCGTAATTTCCCACTGCTTCTTTATAGATACAACGAAGAGGGTTGAAGCTAATAATACTTACAAACAAATATTTGCCACTAGCTTAAAAAATTCAGGTTATATCCTGCTAGTTGTGCAAGATAAGAAGTTATTCAAAATTTACGATGTTCACCAAGTTGAAAACCAAGAACAGGAAAAAAATGTAGTGGATAAATTTCTGGCAGAACTTGGATTAGAGTTAGTCTGGTATAAATATCTAACCTCAACAGGTTCAAGAAAACCTTTGTCTGGTGCTGATTTTGGTAAGTTTGCTCGAGAAAAATTACCAAAACAACTGTATATGAATCCAATACTCCAACAGTATTTTGGTCAGAAGTATCAGTCACACTATATATTAGATGATTATGTGATCCTGGCGAAAAAATCATGATAAATTGCAAGTAAAGCACCAAAAATATAAGATATCTGAAATTTAATCTTGAATTTATAAATGACCTGCAACTCACAAATAGCAGAAGGTTGGCATGGAAAACTTAATTTAGTCTATGCCGATCGCCAAGGTGCAACCCAATTAATTTACAATCACCAACAAGCGCCTCTGAAGGTACAACGCCCATTTTATCCAGAAGGGCAAAAAGTTTGTCACAGCGTCATTTTACACACGGCTGGGGGAATGGTGGGAGGCGATCGCTTATCCTCTAACATCCAACTCCAACCCCAAACCCAAGCTTTAATTACCACGGCGGCTGCAAGCAAGATATACCGCAGCAATGGCTTACAAGCAAGACAAACCATCCAGATGCAGGTTGACGCTGGTGCTTGTTTAGAGTGGTTGCCGCAAGAGACAATTTTATTTAACGGTGCAATTTATCGGCAAGATTTACGGGTAGAATTAGCAACCGGGGCCAGTTGGTTAGGCTGGGAAATTACCCGATTTGGTCGCAGTGCTAGAGGAGAAAAATTCTTGCAAGGAGAATGGCGATCGCACACGGAAATATGGCAACAAGATGTCCCTTTATGGATTGACCGGCAATGGTTACGGGGTAGCGAAGACATTTTCCACAGTCCCCACGGCTTGGCTGGAAAACCAATCGTAGGTAGTCTCGTTTGGGTTGGTGGTGCAGTTTCGGCAGAAATTGTCGAAAAAACGCGAAGTTTGTGGGATGGGGAAGGAGAAGTGGGTGTTAGCCGATTGCAACATGGATTATTGTGTCGATATCGCGGTGCTTCTACATCTGAGGTGAGAAACTGGTTTACTGATGTTTGGCAGTTGCTGCGAGTTTCTTTCTTGAATCGTGGTAATTGTATACCAAGAGTGTGGCAGGTTTGAACGAACCACAGAGGAGGAAGTACGAATGCAACTCACGCCGCAGGAAAAAGATAAGCTATTAATTTTTACAGCTGCTTTATTAGCAGAAAGACGTAAAGGAAGGGGTTTGAAACTGAATTATCCCGAAGCGATCGCTTATATTTCTGCTGCCATTTTAGAAGGTGCAAGAGATGGGCAAACTGTAGCTGAATTAATGAGTTATGGTACAACTCTATTGACGCGGGATGATGTGATGGAAGGGATATCAGAAATGGTGCATGATGTGCAGGTAGAAGCAACTTTTCCTGATGGCACAAAGTTAGTGACAGTACATAATCCAATTCGTTAATTTTTGAATTTATGATGATTCCTGGAGAAATTATTACACCAGCAGGTGAAATTGAACTAAATGTTGGTCGTCCAACTATAAAATTACAAGTGTCAAATACAGGCGATCGCCCCATCCAAGTCGGTTCCCATTATCATTTTTATGAAGTTAACAGCGCCTTAAACTTTGACAGAGAACAAGCGCGAGGAATGCGCCTCGATATCCCCGCCGGCACAGCCGTTCGCTTTGAACCAGGTGATGAAAAAGAAATAACTCTAATCCCCCTCGTTGGTAGTCGCCAAGTCTACGGCTTCAACGCCAAAATTAACGGAAACCTCTAAAAACCTCCGCGTTTACCTTAGCGTGCCTCTGCGTTATAAAATTTTTTAAACGCAAAGGGTCGCTGAGGGAAGCGCTGAGGTACGCGGAGTTAGAGTTTATTTGCCACACGTTTAATGCCTTCTTTGAGATGGAGAACGTTAAAGTTGAGAATAAGACCAAGTTTGCAATGAGTGAGTTTGAGATAAGTTAAAAGTTGTACGGAGTGAATTGGGTTGATGGATTCTACAGATTTGACTTCAATAATTACTTTATTTTCAACAATTAAATCTAATCGATAAACACAATCTAATTTTACCTCTTCGTAAATAAGCGGTAATGGAACTTGCTTACCAACATTTAATCTATTCTTTCTCAATTCGTAATACAAACACTCCTCATAAGCTGACTCTAATAAACCCGGCCCCAACGCTGTATGCACTCGCATCCCACAGCCAATTATCACCCCACTCAAATCATTCTCATCCATCCTCTGCGAACCTCTGCGCTTACCTTTGCGCCACTTTGCGTTTAAACTCGATTTTAACCTCGATTACTAAAAGTACATTATGAGTTACAGAATGGATCGCCGCGCCTACGCCGAAACCTATGGCCCAACAGTAGGCGATCACATCCGACTTGCAGACACAGAATTATTTATTGAAGTTGAACAAGATTTCACCACCTACGGCGACGAAGTGAAATTTGGCGGCGGTAAAGTCATCAGAGATGGGATGGGACAATCCCCCATTTCTAACGCCGATGGTGCTGTAGATTTAGTAATTACTAATGCCTTAATTCTCGATTGGTGGGGAATTGTCAAAGCGGATATTGGCATTAAAGATGGCAAGATTTTCAAAATTGGTAAAGCCGGAAATCCTTATATTCAAGACAATGTAGATATTATTATCGGTCCCGGTACTGAAGCCTTAGCAGGGGAAGGAATGATTCTCACTGCTGGCGGTATTGATGCCCATATTCATTTTATTTGTCCCCAACAGATTGAAGTTGCGATCGCTTCTGGTATTACCACGATGATCGGCGGTGGTACTGGCCCAGCTACAGGCACAAACGCCACTACCTGCACCCCCGGCCCTTGGAATATTTACCGAATGCTGCAAGCTGCTGATGCTTTTCCCGTCAACTTAGGATTTTTGGGTAAAGGTAACGCCAGCCAACCCCAAGGACTTGTCGAACAAGTAGCCGCCGGTGCAATGGGGTTAAAGCTTCATGAAGACTGGGGAACTACACCCGCAGCAATTGATACTTGCCTCAGCGTTGCCGATGCTTATGATGTGCAAGTAGCGATTCATACTGATACCTTGAATGAAGCTGGATTTGTCGAAGATACGATCGCCGCTTTTAAAAATCGTACCATCCACACCTACCACACCGAAGGCGCAGGCGGCGGACACGCACCAGATATTATCAAAGTTTGCAGCCAAGCCAATGTTCTGCCATCTTCCACTAACCCCACACGTCCTTACACCCTCAACACCTTAGATGAACACCTAGATATGTTGATGGTATGCCATCATCTTGACCCTGCGATCGCTGAAGATGTCGCTTTTGCCGAATCTCGCATCCGTCGAGAAACCATTGCCGCCGAGGATATTTTGCACGACTTAGGCGCATTTAGCATGATTTCTTCCGACTCCCAGGCGATGGGAAGGGTAGGCGAAGTGATAATTCGCACCTGGCAGACATCTCACAAAATGAAGGTGCAACGGGGAACTCTTAATCCACAAGGAATAGAGGAAAAAGCAGATAATTTTCGTGCTAAAAGATATGTTGCTAAGTATACAATTAACCCGGCGATCGCTCACGGAATTGCTCAATATGTGGGTTCAGTGGAAGAGGGAAAATTAGCAGATTTATGTTTGTGGCGTCCGGCATTTTTTGGCGTGAAACCAGAGATAGTGATTAAAGGCGGAATGATTGCATGGGCGCAAATGGGCGATGCTAACGCCAGTATTCCTACACCGCAACCAGTGTATATGCGATCGATGTTTGGTAGTTTTGCAGGGGCGCGTCATGCCACATCGTTAACTTTTGTTTCCCAAGCAGCTTTAGAGAAAGAAATTCCCAGCCAGCTAGGTTTACAAAAGTCAGCAGTTGCCGTTTCTGGGACACGCCAATTGAGTAAGCGGGATATGAAGCTGAATGATGCACTACCCCACATTGAAGTAGATCCAGAAACATATCAAGTTAGGGCTGATGGAGAGTTGCTGATTTGTGAACCTGCGACAGTTTTACCAATGGCACAGAGGTACTTTTTGTTTTAATTCATGACCGAGCAACTTACTGATTACGATAGTCCTTGGAAGGAAGTCATTGAGCTATATTTTCCCCGCTTTCTGGAATTCTTTTTCACCCAAGCTTATGCTGAAATCGACTGGACGCAACCTTATGAATTTCTGGACACAGAACTTCAACAGCTAGAACCGGATGCAGAAATTGGACGGCGTTTGGTTGATAAAGTCGCAAAAGTTTGGCTACTGGATGGAGAAGAAGCTTGGGTATTGGTTCATGTGGAAGTCCAAGGGCAATATGACAGCCAATTTGCCGAACGGATGTACACATATAATTACCGCTTGTTTGACCGCCATAAAAAGCGAGTCATTAGTTTAGCAGTTTTAGCAGATGAACAAGCAAATTGGCGACCTTCCAGCTACAGCTATCAACTGGGCGGATGTCGCGTCAGCTTAGAGTTTCCTGTGGCGAAACTGTTGGACTATGAGCAAGGGTGGGAAACCCTAGAGCAAACAACCAACCCCTTTGGTGTAATTGTGATGGCGCATCTCAAGACCAAGGCAACGCAACGAAACCCAGAAAATCGGCTACAGTGGAAACTAAGCCTAGTCAGACGGCTGTATGAACGGGGATATAGTCGGGAAGATATTCGGGAACTATTTCGGTTTATCGACTGGATAATGGTTTTGCCAAAAGAGTTGGCGCTTAATTTTAAAACAGAAGTCAGAAGTTACGAGGAGGCAGATAGAATGCGGTACGTAACTAGTATTGAAAGGCTAGCAAAAGAAGAAGGAATTGTCGAAAATGCTAGAGAAAGCATCATTACAGTCCTAGAAACACGATTTGGAGAAGTGCCAAGCTCCATTGTCGAAGTTATCAATAGGATAGAAGAACCATCTGTACTCAAAATGCTTCATAAAAGTGCGATCGCAATTCCTTCCACAGTAGAATTTCAGCAAGCCCTAGATAGTCTCAACTCTGGGAAATCAGCGTAGATATAGAGAGGCTTATTGCTAGATATCGCTTCTAAAGATGAGTGTGAAGTTTCCCTCATCGATTTTCTGTCTTGAAGTTACGATCGATATTTTATTTCAGTGATCACTAAAATTGAATTGCTCTCTTATCCGAGTCTCAGTTTAGAAGAAGAAACACAAATTATTGATTTTGAGTTTAATCTTTTGTTTAGAGCGTAAGCATTAGCACTTTTTAAAAGCTAAAATCAAAGTGCAACATTCTATATTCAACTCATGATGACTCCGAAATTAATGATTGAACCTTCATACTGGTTGGAAACAGGAATCAAACTAGACAAAGTAAATAATCTTAATCTTTTTAAGTTTACCAAGGAGCTGCAAGAGCGTTCAGATGATCTGCTAGAACGAAGCAAATCTGGATTAATCACGCCAGAAGAAAAAGCTGAGTTAGATGGTATATCTGAGTTGGCGCAGATTTTTACCTACGCTAATTCCGTTTTAGCGGCTGAATCAACATGGTTTCCAACTCCATCCGAGAAATCGTCGGTGAAAGAGCAAAATACCTCTGCGAATATTGTCACTCCCCAGAATTCGTAAATACTGATCGTTTTACGGTCGATCATCTAATTCCACAGTCTTTAGGTGGCTCGGATGAACTGGAAAATTTAGCTTTATCTTGCCGTCGTTGCAATGAACGTCGCTATAATTTTACATTAGGAATTGACCCGAAAACTCAAGAGTAAGTCCCTTTATTTAATCCTCGTAAACAACAATGGTCAGAACATTTTATCTGGACTTTAGATGGGACAAAAATTGTCGGAATAACTCTAACAGGTCGGGCAACTTGTAATCGGCTTGATATGAATGATGAACGTCATGGTAATGGGTTCATTCAGAAATCTCGGCGGCTTTGGGTGCAAGTTGGTTGGCATCCTCCCCAAGAAGATGTGCGTGAGATAAGTGATGATTAATTGAGTATGAAAGATGCGATCGCCTGCTTTGTAGTGAGTATGCGATTGGGCGAAGCCCAGTACCAGAGGTAATCGCAATTCCTTCCACAGCAGAATTCCAGCAAGTTTTAGATAACCTCACCTCTGGGGAATAAATATAGATACCGAGCGCCTTTTTGCCAGATATTGCTCTAGCGCAATCAGGTTTTAGATAAGATGTGATTACAAAGCTATAAATGAGCAATGTTCTATTCTAACGCTGATGAGTCTTCCAATTCAGGCTGAATAATTATAGGATATTGATACAGTGGTACGGTGAAAGTTACTGTTGAGCCAAGTCCTTCGCCCACGCTGTAAAAATTTAGTTGACCACCCATAGCTTCTATGAGTTTCTGGGATATTGCCAGTCCCAAACCTATGCCACCATATTGGCGATTAGGGGAGCCATCTAATTGAGAGAATAATTGAAACAGTTTATCTTGTTTATCCAAGGAAACACCGATACCAGTGTCTGCCACACGTACTCTCAGCATGCCAGGAAATTCCTGACCTTGAAAGTTCGCCTTTGCCTTTTTGAGTACTAAATCGACGCTGACAGTAACGCCACCCTCATGGGTAAATTTGATGGCATTACCTACCAAATTGAGCATAACTTGTAGCAGCCGTTGGTAGTTGCTTTGGACAATGATTTCATCGGAGGTAGCTGGCATTTGCATCCGAAAGCTGAGGTTTCTCATTTCTGCTTGGGGACGCATGAAACTTTCGACATCACTGAATAGCTCATCTAGCTTGACTCGAGTAAAAGTTAGCTCCATTTTACCTGCTTCGATTTTTCCTATCAGTGATCGTGCCATCAATCGAAGCACCTTGAGGAAAATCCGTTCGCCCATAGCCAATAGACAGAAATCGATCCATCGGCTGAAAATTAACAGCTAAGGGAACTGAAGCACCTTGATAACCGGATAATTGCAATATGGCGAAATCATCACGGGTGCGATCGCCTAAATAAACCAACTCAACCCCTTGCCCATTGACTCGCACTTTTTCCCAACCCCCTGCCGACTCAACTACATGGGCGCAGGTGAGTAAACGTCCATTGGGTGAAATAAAAAAGCCCGTGCCTTGGATGTAACCTTCTGGGGTAGCGATCGCCACGGTACAAGCTTTAACTAATTCCCAATTCATGAAAATTTATTACTTGTTTTCTTCGAGTGCCAGTTTCCAAGTTATTTTCACCTTCAGTGATGCCTGCCCAGTGGATTCGACTACATAAACCGAGCCTCTGGCGGTAAAATTTACGCCAAACTCAACTTCTCCGCTTACGGGTTGTGATTCTTCCTGCAAGGTACGAAACGCCTTTGTAATTGGGCGACACCCGCGAACAATTAATTCCTTAACTGCATCGAAGTTAGCCTCTATTTTTTCTATAGGTAACTCGCCAGTGGGCGACACACGACCTACTGATGCTTCTGGTAGCTCAACTGCTACCAAAATCGTGCCGCCATCCTCTGTATTCAGTTCTAGAAGTTTACGAGCCATAATTCAATTAGCTTGTGGCTATCTGTTAAAAAGGTAAGTAAAGTATTTTTTAAATAAATTTATTGGTAGAAATTTGATTTGGAAGGAATTTACCTAAAAGTTTTATTTAAAAACTATACCAAATAAACCAGTTTTCTGAGAAATTTACTTTGACCCCGTACCTTGCATCTATATGACCTCACAATCTTCTCGTTCTGACAAAATTCTGGTTGTTGATGACTCTCCTGATAACGTGTTTTTGATCAAAACTATTTTGGAGGAAGAAGGTTACACCATTAGCACCGCAGAAAATGGGATTTCGGCCTTGGCAGAATTGAAAGCTTCTCCTTGTGATTTGGTTCTACTGGATCTAATGATGCCAGATATGGATGGATACGAAGTCACTAAGTATATTCGCGGGGAAATGAAATTGCCGCAATATATCCCGATATTGCTGATAACTGCCCACGATGCGCCCAACGTCGCCCACGGTTTAGACTTGGGTGCTGATGATTTTATTCGCAAACCTGTAACAGTCGATGAATTGCTGGCACGAGTGCGATCGCTCTTACGTTTGAAGCATAGTATGGATGAACGTGATGAAATTGCCCGCCAGCGAGAAGATTTTGTCTCCCGCCTCACCCACGACTTACGCACTCCCTTAGTAGCTGCTGATCGCATGTTGATGTTATTTCAGCAAGGCGCGTTGGGAACATTATCAACGCAAATGCAGGAAGTAATCGCCATCATGGCCCGTAGCAATATCAACCTGCTTTCTATGGTCAATACCTTATTGGAAGTTTATCGCTTTGAAGCAGGTCGTAAAAGTTTAGCGTTTCAACCAGTTAATCTGGGCCGATTGCTAGAAGAGGTGATTGGAGAATTATCACCCTTAGCTCAAGACAAAGCACTGTCGCTAAGTGTGGATTTTACTGAAGAGTCAAACACAGTGATGGGCGATCGCTTAGAATTGCATCGTCTATTTACAAATCTTATCGGCAATGCGATCAAATTTACCGACTCCGGGGCTGTGACTATTCGTTTTACTTCTCAACGCCAGTTCGACAAAAGTAATCAATCTCAGTTCTCTGAAAGATCCAATTCTGTTGACTACATTAGAATTGAAATAGCGGATACAGGCCCAGGTATTCCCCCTGAAGAACAAGCCACCATCTTTGAACGATTTCGCCAAGGTAGCCATAAGAGTTCTGGTAGTGGGTTAGGACTATACCTTGCTCGTCGAATTGTCGAGGCACATCAAGGCATTATTCTGCTTAATTCTGAGTTGGGCAAAGGTAGTGTATTTATTGTGCTTCTACCCACCAAAATCTTAGAAAAGTAGTAATTGTAAATTATGAATTTTAGAGCTTTTTACCCTGACAATTCATAATTTATAATTACTACTATCTACCAATAAAAATTAAATATTTCAATTATAAAATTCAGCACTAAAAGTGACGATTTGAGTATGATTTGTATAACAGTATTAGCATTAAGTAAATAGTTTTTGAGAGGAGAAAATAATGATTACCACTGAATTATCTAACGTTGGCAATATTCTCCATAATCAGCGAGAGTTTTTTCAAACAGGAAAAACTAAAGATGTCACTTTTCGCATTGAACAACTTCAAAATCTTAAGCAAGCAATCATTGAGTATGAAAAGTCAATAGTCGAGGCATTACAAGCAGATTTACATAAACCAGAAGTTGAGACTTACATTACAGAAATCAGCGTAGTTAAAGAAATTGATTACACCATAAAACATCTTCAAAACTGGACTAAGCCCAAAAAAGCAGCGGTTTCCTGGGATTTTTTTTCATACTCAGCGAGAGTTTATCCAGAACCGTTAGGGGTTGTCTTAATTATCGGCCCTTGGAACTATCCGTTTCAGTTAATTATCTCACCTTTAATAGGTGCGATCGCAGCTGGTAATTGTGCAATTATCAAACCTTCAGAAATTGCTTCTCATACTTCCCATATCATCTCTAAAATTATTGCCAAACATTTTGACCCTGCTTATATTGCGGTGGTTGAAGGAGGCGTAGAAGCGAGTCAAAAACTACTTGCAGAAAAGTTTGACCATATCTTTTTTACTGGTGGTACAGCCGTCGGCAAAATTATTATGACAGCAGCGGCAAAATATCTCACCCCAGTGACTTTAGAATTAGGTGGCAAAAGTCCTTGTATCGTAGATACTGACGTTAATCTTGAACACACTATTAGACGAATCACTTGGGGCAAATTTATTAATGCTGGACAAACTTGTGTCGCCCCTGACTATCTTTTAGTTAATAAAAAAATCAAAAAAGATTTAATAGATGGTCTGGAAAAAAACTTAAAGGAATTTTATGGCGATAATCCTATTAACAGCCCCGATTATGCCAGGATTATTAGTGAAAAACACTTTGAACGACTGGTTAGCTTTCTCAAAGATGGAAAAGTTATAATTGGTGGAAAAACTCAACCTTCAGAGCGTTATATCGCCCCGACAGTGATTGATAATGTCTCCTTAGAAGATTCGGTAATGCAGGAAGAAATTTTTGGGCCGATTCTACCCATCATTGAATATACTGACATTGCAGAAGCGATCGCTTTGATTAACTCTAGACCAAAACCCTTGGCATTATACTTATTTTCTCAAGACAAAAACCTGCAAAAGCGAGTTTTACAGGAAACTTCCTCTGGTGGAGTCTGTATTAACGACACAGTTATGCAGGTTGGTGTCTCATCTTTACCATTTGGTGGAGTAGGAGATAGCGGTATTGGCAACTATCACGGTAAAGCTAGTTTTGACACATTTTCTCATAACAAAAGTGTATTGCAAAACTCTTTCTGGCTTGATTTAAAATGGCGGTACGCTCCATATCAGGGTAAATTGCCTTTCATAAAGAAACTTCTGGGTTAAAAAGGTTAAAGGGTACAGGTGATAGGGTACAGTTTTTCTTGACTGTAACCTGTAACCTTTAACCTGTTTCCTTCTTAACTCCTAACTATTAAATCCCAAAAGCATTGCTGTAACGCTCCTCAGCCCAGGGTTCACCACGGCGATGGTAGCCATTGCGCTCCCAAAAACCAAATTCTTCACCAGCTAAAAATTCCAAACCATTAATCCACTTAGCACTTTTCCAAGCATATAAATGGGGAACAACTAGCCGCATCGGGCCACCATGTTCAGATGGAAGGTCTTCACCAAAGACTTTAAAGGCAAAGAAGTTTTCTTCGCGGATAAAATCTTCTACAGAAATATTGGTAGTGTAGCCACCATAGCAGTGTTCCATAACGTGGGCGACCTTGGGATCTACTTCAATCAGACCCATAAAATCTGTAACTTTAATGCCAGTCCATTTGACATCGAGTTTAGACCAACGCGTTACACAGTGGAAATCTGCCGTGAATTCGTGTTGAGGTAGCGCCATAAAGTCTAACCAACCAAAGGTAGCAGATTTTGCTAAACCCCAAACTCGAAACTCCCATTCTTCAGTGATGACTTGGGGAGTTTCACCGTAAGTTAATACAGGGAAACCTTTAGCTAAGTGTTGACCAGGAGGGACGCGTTCGCCCTCTTCTTTCGCTGGTTTTTGAAAAAATTTTCCTAGCATAGTTAGAGAAAAATGAGTTTTCTCAAGATATTTACAAGCTTTTTTGCTGAGTTGCCAACAGCACCAAATGTTTGACTCTTATATGATTGCTTGCTCGTTACTTATGAATGATTAGGTAATGGGTAATGGATGTTCCCAATTACTCACTACCAATTTTTTTCGATCTAATGAGCTTGTGAGTTTCAGTCGGGGTTTAAATCCCCGTCTGAAAATGTCTTTACATTTTGAATTTTGAATTGTTAAGATTCTTCTTCTTCTTCTTCTTCAGCAGTTGGATATACAAATGTAGAACGTCCAGTCAAAATTGATTTGCCCAGAGACAGGGCTTTTTGAGCTTCGACGACGGCTTTGTGCCTCCAGGTAGCTCGACGTTTATCTCGTTTTGATTTTGAAGTTTTCTTCTTAGGAACAGCCATGTCAGCAGATATCGCGATTCTTGACAACCTTCTTATTCTAGGCCATTCACTGATGCGAAGGACAACAGTTGAGTTAGGAATTAAGTAAGTCGGGTTAAAAGTTACGTGGGACATGGGGACTTTGTATCTCTCTGAGAAAAAGTTCGAGCCAAGGCTTCCTTGGCTCGAACTTCTCTCTGTGTCTGGCTAAACCCGTCATTTTTTAGTTGGCACACCGCCAGTTGCCGGAACTGTATTAGAGTTATTTTCAAAGAAAAGTAGCGATCGCGCAGTTTTAAAGTAAGTGGCCCAATTTTGAGCATCAGGGCGCGATCGCCATTGTGGACGACTGACATCTAATGCCAGAACTGGTGCGATCGCGCCATCATTTTGTACGGACACAATGATCGAAACATCTGTCACCAAGATATCTTGGTCAAAACTCCTTTGAGCAGCTGCCCTCGCGGCCGCTTCCGCCCTTCTGAGAATGGTTTCATAGTTTTCTTCTGGCATGCGGTCAATAGCTAGATCAACTCTAGCGGTGTAAGCTCGCACAACCTGCGGTGTGATCGCTTCCATCAAAAACCACGCAGGAACGGTAGATATGAGCAAAACTACTAAAGGAATTATCCGGATTCTTCTGGCAATTTGGCTAATAACTGAAAAGGGAGTGATCCATGATGGTAGGTGAGCAGAAATCTTGCTCATGACCTTCTATCTCCTTAATGATGATCTGTTATTGAAATTAGGTAAAAGGTATTTTCCGGTTTACTAGCGTAATAAAAATTACATTCTAACTGAAGATTCAATTAGAATCCTCTAGACTATAAGACACAGGTTAGCTTTGTTTTTTGGGCAAAGCCAACCGCAATTTTTAGACCAGCAAACAATAACTGACAAAGAGCGGGATGGCAAATTACTGGGCGATCGCGATTGGCATCAATCAATATCAGTTATTTCAACCTTTAAGTTGTGCCCAAGCGGATGCTGAGGCACTAGACGATTTTTTGGTGACAGAGGCAGGTTTTCTCCCCGAACACTGTCTAGTCATGACAGATACTTCGCCGCCGATTGGGGATAGATCAACTTACCCCACGAAGGAGAATATTTTGCTGCTGCTTGAAGATTTGGCAGCAACAAGTTGGCAACCAGAAGACTATCTGTGGTTATTCTTTAGCGGTTATGGAGTCAACTACAAGGGCAAAGATTACTTAATGCCAGCAGAGGGCAACCCCGAACTCGTGCAAGAAACTGGCATAGAATTGCGATCGCTGATGCAAAGTCTGCAACTTGCTGACCTAAATGTATTACTACTACTCGATATCAACCGCGCTTTTGGCACTCAAGCAGATGCCCCCGTTGGTGAAGAAACCATAGAACTAGCCCAAGAACTACAACTCGCAACAATTCTTTCTTGCCAACCAGAGCAATTTTCCCATGAGAGTAGCGAACTAGGTCACGGATTCTTTACAGCAGCTTTGTTAGAAGCTTTGGGTTCTGGTAATGGTAGCAACTTGGCAGATTTAGAAAGCTATCTAAGCCTGATCATGCCCAAATTATGTCACCACCACTGGCGTCCTGTCCAAAACCCTGCCACTATCATCCCATCAAGGCAGCAAGTAATTTTGCCAGAATTGGCAATGGAAAGTGAGTTTCAAGCAGAACCGCTGATTTATCCTGAAGAATCTTTTGCTGTTGCCCTTGCAGCTCCTCCCCTTGACGATTCCTCTAGAACTTCAGCAGGTCAGGGCAGACGAGGAGAAGCTACTGTGAAATCCTCGCAACAGGTGAAAAGTCAAAAAGTCCAGGAATCAGGAGGCGGCTTAGTTGCCCAGCCAATGGCGGAAACTTCTTTAGGAGTGAACGCGAGAGGAAGATTTATCCCCAATTCCTCCCAAGGCTACGTCTCGCGATTACCAGCGAATCAGCCAAGCATCCCTTTTTGGAAACAGTTTATTTTATGGGGCGGAGGCAGCTTGCTGGTAGCAGGTTTAATCGCTGTAGTTTTTCTCCGTAATCAAGAAACTTTCAGAATTAAGCAAATATCAAGCACATCACCCAATGCTAATGTTAGCGATCGCCAAGTTATTGAGAATTTACCAAGCAATCGCACTCCACCAGTTAGACTCAAAAATCAATCTAGTGCCCAAATAGTCCCTAATTCCGAGTCAAAAAAACGGAATCAAGCAGTATTAGACCTGGCGAAAATGTCGCTCAGACAAACTCAGGCGAGCGATTTGAGCATGGCGATCTCTACAGCCCGAAAAATTCAATCGGGTGAACCACTGTACGAACAAGCTCAAGAGAATATTCAGATTTGGAGCCAGATGATTTTAGATTTAGCAGAAGGTCGTGCTAAACAAAGACAGTATGCCAGCGCTATTGCTGCTGCTCAATTAATCACCAAAGACGAAGCCCCCTACGCCAAAGCACAAGCAGCAATTAACCTGTGGCGGCTAGAGGGTAAACAGTATGTGAGCAACAAAACTCTTTTAGATGCAGCTAATGCCTTAATTAAGCCTGAACAGGCATCTACCTACAATCGGGCGATCGAAGTTGCCAAGAAAGTACCAGCAGATCAACCAGGCTTCGATACAGCCCAAAAATCGATCGATAAATGGAGTGAGAAAATTTTAGACCTGGCCAAGCGTCGTGCCGCCGAAGGAGAACGCAACGCCGCAATTGCAACCGCTGCTTTAGTGCCAGAGGAAACAGCCGCTTATGAAGATGCTCAGGATGCCATTCAAAAATGGCAAAAGAAATAGTAAAAAAATAATAAAAAATGGTTAAGAGTTAGGAATTAGGAGTTATATTATTGATCCCCAACCAGATTACTCCTGACTCCTAACTTTTTCCTCAGCGTTCATATCTCAGTATTAGCAGTACTGCGATACATCTTCGCCACACTCGTCGGCTAGATAGCACAACGCTCGGAAACGTAAACCAACCACTTCTTCATATAAGGGATTGAGCTTGCACATGGGTGGGATGTGAAACAAGGTCTTCCCAAATAATTTGACATCGCGCTCAAAGGGGCATTGAGATGGAATCACTTTGCACAAACGGTGAGCTAGTTGGCGATCGCGGACTTGAATGTTTTCTACTCGCTGCCGTAAGGGTTGGAGAATATCCCAGTAAGGCTTGGAAGGAGAATGGTTAAGCTGGGTTGCTTTATGGTCAGTAGTTTCTGCTTGATTGATTGATACCCAGCTAGCCAGGAAAATCTTTTTGGTGGTATTGTCGAATACCTTCATGGTTAACCCTCTGTGTTATTGAGGCTATTCACCTTTTTGATGAATATATACAACGTGGCAACGAACTTTCCCGGAAAAATCGCGTTCTGACTGCGATATAATGTAATACCTGATTAGCCACTTAAGTCAGAACCTAATTTATTACTACGTCAAGTTAATCGCAATTTTCTGGGGATCGGTAGTGTAATATTACGATCTTGTTCATAACTTGACACAGTTTAAATTTTAGTAAAGACATCCATCATTGGATAGGCTTTAGTGTAACATTTACACAACTTAATATAAGGTCTTTCTGAAAGTATTTTTGCTAAGTATAAACATCAGTAATATCCTAGAAGGCTTTTTTCCTCTCCGTGTTCCCACTTTCTCACGTAAGTGTGTCCTGTTCATCGCTGGCTGAATGCCGTAGAAGCACTGATTTTTGAGCGATTAGCATCGATGACATTTCACAAAACTTAGGTTGGCAGTGGCAATTTGAGAGTGATATAGTCTCAGAATATTCGTAGGTTGGGTTTCGCAAAGCCTCAACCCAACTGACACATTTTTATTTTTTAGAAAAAACCTACACAGTATTGCAACCTATCCTATGCAGGATTTTTTAGGCGTAGACGCGTAGCGGCTTATCATTAGACATTACTGCCGATGATATTGAGTGTTAATCGCAGTCTTCTAGGTTAATTGAGGGCGATCGCTCTATCAAAGGCAATCGTACTGAAGTTTTCTTTGAGGTATCAAACAGCAGTTTTTTTTGCTTTATCTAACATAGTCGTTAACAGCTTTTCACGCTCAAGAGACGAACCGTCAAATCCTGTAACCTTTCCAAATGAGTCATCTACAATCTTTTTTTTCCCTTGATAGATATGGACATGGATGCCCATTTCCTGGGGTAGATGGCTAGTCCAGAGAACGGCTGGTGTCGATGACCATACCTTGATCTGACAGTCCTGGTAGTCTCTCAGGTCAAGGGTGCGATCACTTTCAACAAAATCTGGGTTTTTTGTGAGTTTGTTTGCTAATTCGTAGAGTGGACTACTGACTATAGGTTCTTTTGACCAGTTAGAATCAACGCCGCAGTTGCCGCAGAAGTGCTTTTTGTGTGGATTTTTAGCGAAGTCACCAAGGTCTAAGTGTGGGTGCTGGCAACTGTGACAATAGAGTGTACCGAGAGGCAGGTTCTCAATCAATGCCTCTAAGTATGCCAGCGCTGAAGGTGGAGCAATTACAACCCTTTTTATTAATGTATTAGCAATTAAGGGCAGCGAGTCAGATGACGTTACTACGACCGCAGGGTAGTTGTTATCAATACTCTTTTTCCCCTGTGAATAAGGTCTGGCGTGTACATGGATTAAAACGCCATCAATATCAGGTTCGTCTGTAGTGTTAATTGCGCTTGGTAGCGCCGCCCAAATACCTATCCCTCCTAAATAATCATCTGGATTAATCACCAACGGGTTTTTCGTGTAATGCATACGCTGGGTGGAGTTTGAGCAGCTTATACCCCTATCCCCTTGCGCTGCCTGCTGCAAATCCGCCTTGATACCCCAGTGTACTTGATGTGTACGACACCACCAACGCTGTGCCCCGTTGCGAAACTTGCCGCATGGAACTATGTCGCAGGGGAGAATGACACCACTACCGCTAGCTTCTTCTGGAAACTGTCCTATAACTCTTTCACTAAATGGCACGGCATTACCTAGTGTTCTACCCTCAGCCCAAACAACTGCGAACTCTTCAGTCATGCCATTGAGTGGCTTTGCTGGTTCTTCTACTCCTAACTCCTTAATTTTTCTGGTTTCGCCACGCTTTTTTTCAGTGCTATAACCCTCTTCAACTAGATATAAATAAGTCAGATTGTTTTTAAGCTCACGCTTGATACGCATATTCGACCCTTTGTCTAAAACAGTTTCCGTATAGTATATGGATTATGCCAGAATAAGGCGGGTTAGTAAGGCTATGAAATCTTTTTCAGCCAAATTGTAGGTTAATTTAGAGCAATAGCACAAACCAACAACTAACTTTAAGCTAAAAGCACCTGCTGCGCTGTCAGGGTTAATTCTGGGAACGTTTGAGAAACAATCCGTTGGTCTTCGATAAACACAGTTTGCTTGTAACTGCTCTGATTTAGCAAACACACAATTATTTTATTTTCCAGAGGATCAACAATCCAATACTCGACCACACCCATCGCCGCATACTCAGAGGTTTTTTGGTTATAGTCTCTGTCAATAGATTCAGGGCTTACTACTTCAACTAAGAGAGGTGGAGCAGTTTTGAGGATAGCCGAGGTAGTCTCAATACTTTTTGCCTGTTCATTGGTAATTACACAAACATCAGGTCTTCTAAGTTGTTTATTGGTTAACACCTCTGTACCGTTAGGGCGCGGTTGTAGAGGTAGTCCCATTTTTTGAATTTCTAAAAAAAAGCGAACTAACAGTAGGGTGATAATCGCCTCATGTTTGCCAGTACCAGGAGGCATTTCTACCAGCACCTCATCCTCAATTTCATAACGCTTGTCGGTACCATCATCAAAATTGATGTATTCCTCAAGAGTACTAATTTTTATTGGTGTTTTAGTCATAGCGATCGCCTCCAATAACTATAGGCAACTACTATACCCATAATAAAAGACCCTATCTCACGCCAAAGCGCAAAGACGTTCAGAAAAATTCTGCGTCTTTGCGCCTCTTTGTTAAATTGTTATCTTGCCCTACGATGCTACTTGAGCAGCAGTCCGAGTGCGTCGCCTTCTCCCATCAGCAACTTTTACAGGTGGCTCATCAGGGATTTGCATCAACAAAGTCACAGATGGCTGACATTGCAATTCCCGACGGATGGAACGTTGCAATTCTCGTTCTAAAGTACCTTGCAATCCACCCCAGTCTATATCTGCCGCTTCACCGCCAGGAGCAAATTCTGACCAGCGCACAGTGAGGATTTCTTCAATGCGTTGTTTTACCCAAGTTTGTAACAGCGATCGCTCTACACTTGTTACTACACCCCGCAGGTGAGTTTCTGGTTTTGCCAACAATTTACCATTCCAATCAATGGCAGCGGCGATCGTAATAATGCCTTCGGAAGCCATGCGTTGCCGTTCTTGCAGGACTTTGGCACTTACCATACCCGAACTAGTAGTATCCACCAATTCAATACCAGATGGCACCTTACCAGCGACGCGAATAGCATCTTCAGTCAGTTCGACAATATCACCATTCTGAATAATGATCATATTTTCTGCGGGAATGCCCATACTCTGAGCCGTTTCTGCGTGCTTCACTAGCATCCGATGTTCGCCGTGAAATGGCACAAAGAATTTGGGTCGGGTTAAGGCAATCATCAGCTTTTGTTCTTCCTGACAGCCATGACCGGAGACGTGAATTCCTTTATCCCGGCCGTAGATCACTTTCGCACCTTGAATCATCAATTTATCAATGGTGTTGACTACAGCGATCGTATTTCCGGGAATTGGGTTAGCAGAGAATACTACTGTATCTCCTTGGCGGATTTTAATGTGAGGATGTTCTTTGTTGGCAATGCGGGTCATTGCTGCCATCAATTCACCCTGAGAACCTGTAGTTAAAACTAAAACTTTTTCGTCAGGGAGATTACGAACTGCGTGCAATGGTTGCAGCAGATTATCTTCACACTTGATGTAACCTAAATTGCGGGCATGAGCAATCAAGTTCAGCATGGAACGCCCGACAACCGTCACTACACGGTTCTGCTTCTTGGCGATATCCAAAATCATATTGATGCGATGGACGCTAGAAGCAAAGGTAGTGACAAATAGTCGTCCAGGTGCTTGACTAAATACTCTCTCCAAATTGGGATACACTGAACGCTCTGAGGGTGTAAATCCTGGTATCTCGGCGTTAGTGGAATCACTTAGGAGGCAAAGAACGCCTTTTTCGCCATGTTCTGCTAGACGTTGCAAGTCAAACTTTTCACCATCTACTGGGGTGTGGTCAATTTTGAAATCGCCTGTGTGAATGACTACACCAAGGGGAGTATGAATGGCAACAGTGAAACTATCAGCGATGGAGTGGGTGTTACGGATATATTCAACTAAAAAGTTTTTACCAATCCGCACTACATCACGTGGTAAAACTGTTCTAATTTCTGTGCGATCGCGAACACCCGCTTCTTCTAATTTACCCTCTAGCATTGCCATTGCTAATCTGGGGCCATAAATCACGGGGATATCAAATTGCTTGAGATGAAAAGCAATCCCGCCAATATGGTCTTCATGACCGTGAGTAACGATCATCCCTTTAATTTTGTGGCGATTTTCTCGCAGATAGGTCGTATCTGGTAAAACAATATTTACTCCATGCATCGCCTCTGTGGGAAAAGCCAATCCTGCATCTAACAGAATAATTTCATCGTCATACTCAAAAAGACAGGTATTTTTCCCAATTTCGTGCAAACCGCCCAAAGGAATAATTTTCAAGGCGGAATTATTAGCTTCGTTTTTAGCCATTTTCTCCTTAGATTGTTACTTGTGGTTAATTAAGTTGATAGTTAACGAACTTGCATTTAAGACATCATCTGTCTCTTAAGTCAGTCTGAAAGCAATCAAGTTTTAATTGAAGATTTCAATTTTTTATTCAATAAAATCGACTGTACACTCAAGGATTCATAGTATATCTATCAGTCCTAGCACAGGTTTTTAAATTGCAACTTATGAACAATTATGATTGTTGTTTATATGTATCTTTGGTAAGGAGTAGATTACCAATGCTTAACTAGCTGGTGACTAGATTAAACTAAGTTCTTTCAGAACCGCTTCTAATTTTTGACTGACTTCTACATCAGCTTCACATAGCGGCGGACGAGTTGAACCTACCTCCCAACCTTGAAGTTTCAGTGCTTTTTTCACTGGAATGGGATTTGAAGTGAGAAATAGGGCTTTAAACAACGGGAACAGTTGGAGATGAATGTCGCTTGCTACCTCAATTTTTCCGGCACTAAAAGCTTGGATCATCTGCTGTAGTTGGTTTCCTACCAGATGAGAAGCTACACTTACCACACCCTTTGCCCCGATCGCTAACAAGGGCAAAGTCATGTAATCATCACCAGAATAGATGTGGAATTCTTTTGGTGTCAAGCGACGAATTTCGCTTGCCTGATCTATACTACCAGTGGATTCTTTAATCCCGACAATATTGCTAACCTCAGCTAACCGGGCAACTGTTTCTGGCTGAAGGTTTTGTCCGGTACGACCGGGGACATTATATAACAACAATGGTAAGTCGGGACAGGCTTGTGCTATCGCCTTAAAGTGCGCTTCCAATCCCGCTTGTGGCGGTTTGTTGTAATAAGGAACAACTTGTAAGGAACCATGTACTCCTATTTTAGACGCTTTTTGGGTGGCTGCGATCGCTTCTTTAGTGGAATTTGATCCACAACCTGCGATTACCTTGGCTTTTCCAGCCACGGACTGCAATACCTCGACAAACAACTGGTATTCTTCATCCCAACTTAGTGTCGGGGATTCTCCTGTTGTGCCGCACATCACCAATGTATCTGTACCGTTGTTAGCTAGATGCGCCGCCAGTTCTGCCGCTACATCATAGTTGACACTACCATCTGCTTTAAATGGCGTAATCATAGCGGTTAAAACATTGCCAAAATCTCCCACCCTTTTTTCACTCCTGATTACCCATGTTTTTATATCTTGGTGGTTCTCTATTGTAATAACCTATCTGCAAATTGCTTTCAAGTGTCATTAGTCTTTTGTCTTTTGTCCTTCGTCCTTTGTCCTTTGTCCTTCGTTGCTTAACCAATGACAAAGGACTAATGACCAATGACCAATGACTAATGACTAATAGCTAATGGTTTGAGTAGATTTTTCTCTACTAACAATTCGGCGATTTGGATTGCATTTAATGCTGCGCCTTTGCGGATTTGGTCGCCACACAACCATAATTCCAAGCCACAACTATGGGAAATATCCTGACGAATTCTTCCCACTAAAACTTCATCTTGACCGGTTGCTTCAATGGGCATCGGAAAATGGTTAGTTCCCCAATCTTCTACCAATTTTACTCCAGGGGAGGAACTTAGAATTTCTCTGGCTTCCTTCGCACTAAAGGGAGTCTCAAATTCTAAATTAATGGCTTCTGAGTGGGCGCGGAGTACGGGAACCCGTATACAGGTCGCAGTGATTCTGATTTGCTGCGTGCCAAATATTTTTCGGGTTTCGTTGACCATTTTCATTTCTTCCTCACAATAACCCAAATCGTTTAATGGGGAGTTATGGGGGAATAAATTAAATGCCAATGGGTAAGGCAATATTTCGGCAATCGGTGGCTGTCCTTGTAGTATAGCGCTTGTTTGGGTTTTGACTTCTGCCATTGCCCTAGCACCTGCACCACTAGCCGATTGGTAGGTTGCAGCGACGATGCGTTGCACTGGTTTAACTTTATGCAACGGCCAGACTGCCACAGCCATTAAAATCGTTGTGCAGTTGGGGTTAGCAATTATGCCTTGGTGATGCGCTGCGGCTTGTGGGTTCACCTCTGGCACTACTAAGGGAACTTCTGGGTTCATCCGAAAGGCACTGGAGTTGTCAATTACCACTGCGCCCTTTTCGACGGCAATTGCTGCCCAAGTTTTGGATGTGGAACCACCTGCACTAGCCAGTACTATATCGACATTTTCAAAGGCGCGATCGCTCACTGGCTCTATTGGTATATTCTCCCCTTTAAAGCGTAGCGATCGCCCGACACTCCGCTCCGATGCTAATAACTTCAAGTCAGCAACCGGAAAGTTACGGTTTTCTAATAATTCCAACAACTCAGTGCCAACTGCACCAGTCGCTCCCAAAATAGCTAAACGATAGGATTTCGACAAACTTGCTTCCTCCTTTAAGAGACTTATCTGCAATTTCTTGGAACAATTGAAAATTTTTATATTAAGTAGCGATCGCAGTCTTGAAATAGGTTTTGAATTAGGTTTAGATTTTTCTCTAATTTACTCTGTTTTTATATATTTAATACATTTATTCGCTTGGTTCTTTAATAAGTTAAGTGATGTTGCATTTTACAACAATGGACATGCATTTATAATTTTTATCGATTCTAACTATATATTATTATACAACAAATCGCCATTTGGCAGAAAAATGAAGATATCTGCACTTAGATGTTTAACAGGCATCTCACCTTTAAGGCAACAAACAATCTTGGCTGCAAAGCTGTTTACCAAGATGATGAATATACTAAGATCAAAATGCACAAAATCGGCACAATATACGAATAGAGCTATCGGGTTAGGTAACAGATACGCTCTCGTTCCATAACTCAATAATAGCTAGACTCAATACTATAACTTTAACTTGGGGGTACTAACCACTCGTTGAGAACCAGGATATCACGGCATTAGCCCACTGAATAATTAATTCCCAAGAGTGAGAGGTGAGAGAGGAGTAGGGAAAGATGCCCAATGCCCAATGCCCCATTAATCAAATTGTTCTGAAAGTAAAATGTCAAGTCCTTGGTCATTGGCAGTAAACTGGATCTTTGCCCCAGGACAAACATCCATCCTTGGATGTCACAAGACCTTTTGGCAAACTCCCATTACCCCTAAGAGACATCAAGCCATAAACGCAAACAATTATTTTATTGCGTTTTGTGTGTACTCGGAGTATAAAATACCAGAAAACTAGAGACAAAGCATGAAAGTCACCCAGGAAAAACTTCCCGCCAGCCAAATTGGCCTGGAAATAGAGATTACGCCGGAAATTACCAAGCAAACTTACGAACAGGTCATTAAAAACTTAGCGAGTACTGCCAATATTCCTGGGTTTCGTAAAGGCAAGGTACCTCGGCCGATATTACTACAACGGCTGGGTACAACTCGAATCAAAGCAGCGGCGCTGGAAGAACTAATTCAAGATGGCATTGAGCAAGCAGTCAAACAAGAAGCCATCCCAGCAATCGGTCAGCCACAATTGCGCTCCTCTTTTGAGGATTTGATTAAGAATTATGAACCGGGAAAACCCCTGACGATTTCGGCTGCTGTCGATGTAGAACCAGAAGTGAATCTAGTGCAGTACACTGATTTGCTTTTCCAAGCTGAAGAAGTCAAGTTTGATCCAGAGCGAGTAGAAAACACTCTAGATAAAGAACGTCAAGAATTGGCGACATTGATTCCTGTGGAAGGACGTGCAGCCCAAATTGGCGATATTGCCGTAGTTGATTTTAAAGGTTCATTCGCCAGAGTTGAGGGCGAAGATGAAGCAGCTGAACTAGAACCGATTCCTGGAGCCGAAGCAACTGATTTTCAAGTTGAGTTGCAGGAAGATAAGTTTATTCCCGGCTTTATTTCGGGAATCGTGGGGATGAATCCTGAAGAAACCAAAGAAATTGCGGCACAGTTCCCAACTCCTTATGCTAATGAAGATTTAGCGGGAAAAGCGGCAACCTTCACCGTGACGCTCAAAGAACTGAAGGAAAAGGAACTACCAGAAATAAATGACGATTTCGCCCAGGAAATCAGCGATTTTGAAACCTTAGAAGAGTTACGCGCTTCTTTGGTAGAGCGATATCAAAAAGAGGCGGACGACAAAACAAAAACCAATAAGCAGGAAGCCTTGTTAACGGAACTGCTCAAGCACGTAGAAGTTGACTTACCAGCAACATTGATTGAGCAAGAAGTGGATGCAATGCTAACCCAAACAGCAATGCGGCTGTCTCAGCAGGGATTGGATGTGAGAAAGCTGTTTACTACAGATATTATTCCGCAATTGCGGGAGCGATCGCGTACTGAAGCAATTGAGCGCATCACGCGCTCCTTGTCCTTGCGGGAAGTTGGTAAACGCGAATCTATCAAGGTAACACCAGAAGAAATCGCAGCTAGAGTCACAGAACTTTTGGAACAGTACCCGGAAGAACAAGAGGTTGATGAAGATAGACTACGCTCAATCGTGGAAAACGAACTATCAAACGAAAAAACCATTGATTGGCTATTAGAACATTCCTCAGTTGAACTTGTACCCGAAGGTTCCTTGAGTCCTGTAGAGGAAGAAACGGAAGACGCAGAATCAGATGGTGATGCTAATGCACCCCAGACTGAGGAAGAAAACAGCGAAACTTCCACAGAAGTCACAGAAGGATAATCAAAAATCCCACAGCCATGAATTCACCAGTTCTGAGTTAAAGTACTGGTGAAATGGGTAAGGTAAGGAAGTAGGGGGAGATGAGGAAGTAGGGGGAGATGAGGAAGTAGGGGGAGAAATAAACAATGCCCAATGCCCCATGACAAATAATTAAAGAATTAATGAATTTTCGGCAAATAGTGACACCGGTTATCGCCTGAGCTTGATACTGTGTTACACGAGAGGAAATTATATGAGGCATAATGGTTAACACGTAGCTTATACAAATTCCATTCGGTGAAAAGGCAGCATCGGCTGCTGAAACATTTGTCCTAAATTATCGTCAAAGAAAGCTTGTATGCTTGAATCGCAGTCGGGAAATTCCCCAATCAGCAACTTAAGTCGAATAAACATTAACTCCCAGTTGAGCAGCCCTAGCAACATCGTACCGATGGTTATAGAGCAATCTGGTATGGGAGAAAGGGCTTTCGACATCTACTCCCGCCTGCTGCGAGAGCGGATTATCTTTTTAGGAACACCAATAGACGATGCCGTAGCTAACTCAATTGTGGCTCAGTTGTTATTCCTAGACGCCGAAGACTCAGAAAAAGACATCCAACTGTATGTTAATTCTCCTGGTGGCTCCGTCTACGCAGGGATGGCAATTTATGATACAATACAGCAAATTCGCCCTGATGTTGTTACCATCTGTTTTGGATTAGCCGCGAGCATGGGGGCATTTTTGTTGACAGCAGGAGCTGCCGGTAAGCGAATGTCTCTGCCCGACTCCCGGATTATGATTCACCAACCACTTGGTGGCGCTCAAGGTCAAGCTATTGACATTGAAATTCAAGCCAGAGAAATTCTTTATGTTAAGGCTAAGTTGAATCAGTTAATGGCTCACCATACTGGTCAACCCTTAGAAAGACTTGAAGCTGATACTGAGCGTGACTTTTTTATGTCGGCTGAAGAGGCAAAAAACTACGGTTTGATTGATCAGGTCATTTCCAGGCAAAATCTTCCCGTAGCAGGGGAAAACGTCACCATTCTGAAATAAGAGGCTGGTATGGTTAAGTACGACTCCCATTTAAAATGTTCATTTTGTGGCAAGTCTCAAGAGCAGGTGCGTAAGTTAATCGCGGGGCCGGGAGTCTACATCTGCGATGAATGCGTTGACTTGTGTAATGAAATACTAGACGAGGAGTTACTCGATACCAGTGGTGCGGCAGCACAACCAGCGCCAAGAGCAGAACCACCTGAAAAACGGCGTACCCACTCTGCTAGTATTTCGTTTAATCAAATACCCAAGCCCAGAGAGATTAAAAAGTATCTAGACGAACACGTTATTGGTCAAGACGAAGCGAAGAAAGTGCTGTCAGTCGCTGTTTACAATCACTACAAGCGGCTGGCGGTGATTCAGTCTAAAGCCAGTGGCAAACCTGGGGCGGATGATGCCATAGAACTGCAAAAGTCCAACATTTTATTAATTGGCCCGACTGGTTGCGGCAAAACTCTCTTAGCCCAAACCCTAGCGAAAATCTTGGATGTACCCTTTGCCGTAGCGGATGCGACGACGCTGACGGAAGCGGGGTATGTGGGAGAAGATGTAGAAAATATCTTGCTGCGACTGTTGCAGGTGGCAGATTTAGATATAGAGGAAGCGCAACGGGGAATTATTTATATTGACGAAATTGACAAAATTGCTCGTAAGAGTGAGAACACGTCAATTACCCGCGATGTTTCTGGCGAAGGCGTGCAGCAAGCCTTGCTGAAAATGTTAGAGGGAACGATCGCTAATGTACCACCCCAAGGAGGGCGCAAGCATCCCTATCAAGACTGCATCCAGATTGATACAAGTAATATTTTGTTCGTCTGTGGTGGTGCCTTCGTGGGCTTAGACAAGATTGTAGATCAGAGAGTTGGCAAAAAAGCAATAGGCTTTGTGCAACCGGGAGAAGGCCAATCGAAGGAGAAACGAGCAGCAGACACTCTTCGCCATCTAGAACCGGATGATTTAGTAAAATTTGGCCTGATTCCAGAGTTTATTGGGCGGATGCCAATGGTAGCAGTAGTAGATCCGCTAGATGAAGAAGCGTTGATGGCGATTCTGACTCAACCACGCAGCGCCCTCGTGAAGCAGTACCAAAAGCTGCTGAAGATGGATAATGTCCAATTAGATTTTAAAGCAGATGCTTTACGAGCGATCGCTCAAGAAGCTTACCGCCGTAAAACTGGTGCGAGAGCATTACGTGGTATTGTCGAAGAACTAATGTTGGATGTAATGTATGAGTTACCATCCCGTAAGGATGTGACACGCTGTACAGTTACAAGGGAAATGGTCGAGAAGCGATCGACTGCTGAACTGATAATACATCCGTCTTCACTACCGAAGCCGGAATCAGCCTAAATCAGTACTGAGTGCTGAGTGCTGAGTAGGGACTGAGGGAGATGAGGGGGATGAGGGAGATAGGGGAAGCGTAATAAATACTCACTCTTAACTCCTAACTCTTAACTCCTAACTCCCGACTTTTAACTCCTAACTCCTAACTTTCAAAAATGCCTTATATTAATGTTCGTGGCGTTGAGCATTACTACGAATGGGTGAAAAAACCATCCGGTTCTTTGGTAAAACCAGTGATGGTTTTCATCCACGGTTGGGCTGGTTCGGCTAGGTATTGGCAAAATACTGCTAATGCTTTATCAGAACAATTTGATTGTTTACTCTACGATTTGCGGGGATTTGGTCGTTCTCATGGGAAGCCAACCATCGCTCAAGCAAGTGAAGCCGTTGCTGAATCTGAGTCCCCACAGGAAGAATTAGAGGCAATCAGAGAGTTAACCTATGAGTTAGAGGAATACGCTGATGATTTGGCAGCTTTGCTAGATGGGTTACATATTCAGCGTGTTTATATCCATGCTCATTCAATGGGCGCTTCTGTTGCCACTTTATTTTTTAACCGCTATCCCCAACGAGTTGAACGAGGAATTTTAACTTGTAGCGGCATTTTTGAGTACGACGAAAAATCCTTTAGTGCCTTTCATAAATTCGGTGGCTATGTAGTGAAATTCCGTCCCAAATGGTTAAGCAAAATTCCATTTGTTGACCGAATGTTTATGGCCAGATTTTTATATAGTTCCATACCACATTCTGAGCGGCAAGCTTTTTTACAAGATTTTCTGGAAGCAGATTATGATGCAGCTTTAGGAACAATTTTTACTTCAGTCAGTAAGGCTCAAGCTGAAGTGATGCCCCTTGAGTTTGCTAAGTTGACAGTGCCGACTTTACTCGTTGCGGGGGAGTATGACAAGATTATTCCAGCCGAGATGGGGCGTCAAGCAGCGGCACTGAGTGACAAAGTGGAATTTGTGATGATTCCCAACACAGCGCATTTCCCCATGTTGGAAGATGTACCAACTTATCTGCAACGGGTACAAGAATTTTTGCAAATTAACACGCCAGAGCCACAGCTGGGTTAAGTGATTTTTCGGATAGCCTGCACAAATTCAGCAACAGCGTCGTATTGGTCAGGATGTCCGATATATTGCAGCAACAAAGTTGGGTCTAAATTCGGAAAGAAACCACTACGATGTACTTCCTCATATTCGCCACTCGCATTTAAACGGAATATTTTTATCTGGTCAGATTTCCAGAACCAAACTTCAGGCACTTTCTTGGGTTTGTATAACTCTTTTCGGTTAATTGTGCCGCTAGTAACAATAACTTCAATAACAATGTCAGGAACTTCTCCTTTTGTGTTGATGCTGTAAGACTCATCGGGTGTGCCAGATGCATACCCAGGTTCTTCCATTGTATTACCACCACGACCGTAAAACCGGATTCCTAACTCTCTCATGTAAGCTTCTAGCAAGTATCCAAGAGTTGTTTTCACTTCCTCGTGTTTTTCACCAATGGGGGACATAATTTCTAATATTCCTGACAAATAAGAGAGTCGGACATTGCGGTTGTCCTTTAGCTGTGCCTCAATAGCTTTGAATTCCTCCCAAGAAACATCGGCGACGGTCACTAGTTTCTCTTGTATGGGATAGTTCAGAAGTGGGATGCTCATATCGCCTCTCAATAGTTCCTTTATTGGATAATTGACAGCAACTTTGCCTGGTACGTTTTAAGCACGCTTTGTGCTTAAAACAAGGACTAAAGTCCTTACTACAAACTTATTTACCATTTTTAGGTTAACTCAAACCTAGTTCTCGTTTTAGCAAGTTAATCGAATTAGTGCCGATATAATTTTCAACCTTAATCAGCTTTGGTGGACGAATAATATCTTCATCAGATGCTTGCACAGCTGCTTGCACTGCCGCAAAACTGGCTTGGTCGCTGATGATTACCTCAGCCCGTTTCACCATTGCCTGGAGTTTATAAGCATCTTTTGGTTGCGAAGTCATCACTAGTAGCTCATCCCCCCGCAAACCGTGGAGAATGACTTCTGCGGCTCTTGCAATCCCGGAACTGAGGCTAACTATGCCTACACAGTTTTCTTTTGGTAGGGTTTTCAAGATGCTGAGTTCTTTGCTGTAGTCGTAGATATCAAGAGGAATTACGCGTGCAGCTTTTGGAGCTGCGATCGCTTCCACATTACTGATAAAATATCGACTGGTGACTACTGTCGCAGAGGTAGTTTTATCTAGCACAGCTGTTAATTCTTCCATTGCTACCAACTGCACTGGTATTTTTAGCGATCGCTCTAACTCATACACCATCAACTCACCAGCACCCATATCATAAGATGGCACTGCAACCAGTACCCGCGCACTACAACGCAAGCGCCAGTCAATTTCCGCTAAAAATAGCTCTCTAGCTTGATTCAGTGAGCATCCTTGGGAGAGTAACTCGTCAAGTGCTTGCTGGACAACTTGATATGTATCAGGATTTTGTTTGAGAATTGGTGATTGCAGCCTGCTACCGCCCTCATGACCTTGGGCACGAACATAAATACCCGAACCAGCCATACTTTCGACAAATCCGTCTTCCTCTAGTTGACGGTAGACCTTACTTATGGTATTGCGGTGTAATCCCGTTTGCATTGCCAACGCCCGTGTGCTTGGCAATTTGTAAGCAGGGGGATATTGTCGAGAAGCGATCGCAAATCGGATTTGATTAAACAGCTGGGTTGATGCGGGAATTTCGCTGTCTGGCTGAATACGGAATTGAATCATCACCAAACCTCCTAATACTAAGTGCTGTTAGCGGTACCGGGGCGTTTAGCCCGTGCTGAGTTTTGAGTGCTGAGGTTTGAGTATTAAGTGTTGCTTGCCTACTCAGCACTTTTAACTCAGCACTCTTTCAGTGTACAGATGTATTTGCTACATCTCAAATATGTTTATTTACATATAAAGTTTTTCTGATACAAATTTCTAATGCGCTCACTATTGGTAATTGATAATTTAATTAGGAAAAAGCTGGGCATACTGGCATAGTTATATCAAATAATCACACGGCACTGGTAAAAATTATTATGACAGAGCAAGCAACAACTACCACAACGGTTAATCTTTTGCAAGATAATATTCAAGTGTCTGCTTATCTGGCAGAACCAAAAGAACCTGGTTCTTACCCAGGAGTCGTGGTATTACAAGAGATTTTTGGTGTTAACGTTCACATTCGGGAAGTTACAGAACGGATTGCCCAACTTGGGTATGTAGCAATTGCACCTGCTCTTTTTCAACGGATTGCTCCTGGGTTTGAAACCGGATACACACCCGGAGATATTGAAACGGGCAGAAACTACGCCATGCAAACTCAAGCCTCAGAGTTATTGAGCGATATTCAACTAGCAATTGACTATCTCAAAAATCTGCCTCAAGTGAAAAAAGATGGTTTTGGCTGTATTGGCTTCTGCTTTGGTGGTCATGTCGCATATCTTGCAGCCACCTTGCCAGATATTAAAACTACGGCTTCCTTCTATGGTGCTGGAGTTACCACCCACACACCAGGGGGTGTAGCTCCTACTGTCACCCGTACCAGAGAAATCACAGGTACTCTCTATGCCTTTTTTGGTACAGAAGATGCCAGCATCCCAAGCGAACAAGTAGATGAGGTTGAAGCAGAGTTAGAAAAATATAAAATTCCTCATCGTGTGTTTCGCTACGATGGAGCTGATCACGGATTTTTCTGTAACCACCGTGCCAGTTATAATCCTAAAGCTGCGGACGAAGCTTGGGAGCAAGTAAAACAACTCTTTGGTCAACTAAACTGAAGCATACGCAGCCAGGTTTGTCATTGGTCATTAGTGAACAACATAATGACAAATGACAATTTAAACTTCAGTTGCACCATATCAAATAACAACTAATCTTCAAAAGTCATGAATTCCGAATCGAAACTTTCTCAAACAGCCAATTCGCCCTTTACAATGGACGATTTTGCCAAAGCACTAGAAAAACACGACTACCAATTTCAAAAGGGACAGGTTGTACATGGCAAAGTGTTCCAACTTGACCATGATGGCGCTTATGTTGATATTGGTGGCAAGTCGTCAGCTTTTCTGCCGCGTGATGAGGCTTCTTTGAGAGCAGTTACCGATTTATCGGAGGTGCTGCCATTGCAAGAGGAAATGCAGTTTTTGATTATCCGAGATCAGGATGCAGAAGGTCAAGTGACCCTTTCTCGAAAGCAGTTGGAAATTCAGCACATCTGGGAACGATTGACCGAAATGCAGGAGAATGCTCAAACTGTACAAGTAAGGGTTATGGGTGTGAATAAAGGTGGTGTAACTGTTGATATTCTTTCTTTGCGGGGATTTATCCCGCGATCGCACCTGGCAGAGCGTGATAATTTAGAAGCACTCAAAGGTCAAAATCTGACTGTGGGTTTTTTGGAAATTAATCGCAATACCAACAAACTCATCCTTTCTCAGCGTTTAGCAACTCGTTCTAGCAACTTCAGCTTATTAGAACTAGGTCAACTGGTGGAAGGTAAAGTTACTGGTATCAAACCTTTTGGTGTATTTGTCGATTTAAGTGGAATGAGTGCCTTACTTCATATCAAGCAGGTAAGCCAGAAATTCATTGATTCTTTAGAAAAAGTCTTTCAAGTTGGCCAGCCAATTAAAGCTGTAATTATCGACTTGGATGAGGGTAAAGGACGGGTTGCTCTTTCTACCAGAGTTTTGGAAAACTTTCCTGGCGAAGTGCTAGAAAATTTCGATGAGGTGATGGCTTCGGCTGAGGCGCGTGCTAATAGAGCTAATAACAAAGCATCTGAATAGTTTTGAATTGGGCTGCTTGCACAAAGCGTTTAAATCCCCCTGCATTTACAAAGATGTGGGGGGATTTTAAATTGTGAAAAGTTTTCCCAGACTAATTTCTACCTCTGGCTGGGAATGCGGGTAAAACAAGAATTTCAGTCAGCTTTAGATGACTTTCGCTATTAGCCGCAGAATTTATTCTGAGGCGGATGCAATACTGCGTAGGTTTTGGAATTTCTTGGTTGAGGCAAGCTGTTCAATAGCCGGGGGAGAAATGGAGGCTGGCGTTGAGTTTTGCTTCCCCTGCTTCCCCTGCTTATCCGAGCAGTATTGGAGGCGGATGTGTGTGCAATACCAACATTCTGCAATGATGCAAATACCTGAGTTCAGAATCTTACATTTGAACCCATCACCCGCCATAGGTTGGAAACCTACGGCTAATAGCAAAAGTCCTCTGAAGAGGACTAAACAATAATTTATCATTTATCTCACTTTATGACTCGCTCACCCCGAAATTTGCAACCTGGATTTTGCTATCACATCACCACTCGCAATATGGTTCGGTTAAGGCAAGAGACGCGATAAATCGCCGTCTTTGCGATTTAGGGCGTGTCATCAAAAAACCTTATCCGAACCGTATTGCATCTAAAAAATGGATCAAGTCGAATTTAATAAGCAAAATAGCATTTGACTTACTCAAAAGGAGCTTTTACTTTCTCAAACCCCAGTTTGCTTTCTCATTTTGGTGTTTTCCGCAAGTAATCAAGCACATTGAGAAAGCAATATGCTTGATTGCTGACTCATCTCAGTAATTCACACACTTGTGACAACTATCCCTTTGAGATTACTTCTCTTTATCTTTATCTAATGCTTCTTGGATTGCATGACGGCAAAATTCTGGAGAATCATCCTTTGTTGATAGTTCTTCCTTCATTGTTTTTGTGACACGTAAGTTAAGACGCTCACTTAAAGGTTCTTCCCTCTCTGATTTAAATGGTTTTAAATTTTCTGGATGACCTTTAGGGTTAGGCATTTTCTTTATCTTTATCTAATGCTTCCTGGATTGCACGACGGCAAAATTCTGGAGGATCATCCTTGGTAGATAGTTCTTCCTTCATGGTTTTGGTAATGCAGCACTAATTCGGATAACGCTGGAGGGCAGGAAAATGAGCTATCCTGACCGATACGACCAAGAGAACCTGCTCAATTTGCACAAAGCTAAGATGTCGCTTGAACAAGTTATCAACTTGTTGAGCCAGTAAAACTAATCTCATTAACCTATCCCCCACATCTACAAAGATATGGGGGATAATTTTTAGAGTAGTGAACTACTCATACTTGCCTACGACTGAAGTCTGATCTTCCCAATTCATCGGGAATAGCCTCAAAAACTCCGTAGTTTTTTTTGGTCTTACATTCCCTCCACATATATCGAGCATTTTGACAACTATAAACGCTGTAACTATTCAATTTAGGTATTTATATGTTTTTGGTAACTGGAGCAACCGGAGGAATTGGTCGCAGAGTTGTGAGACTCTTACGACAACGAGAACAGTCTGTACGGGCATTTGCCCGTCTTAACTCACGCTACAGCGAGTTAGAACATCGGGGTGCAGAAATTTTCATCGGTGACTTGCTAGAGGAAAAAGATATCCAGAAAGCTAGTCGCGGTGTCCAGTATATGATCAGCGCCCACGGTTCTGATAGTGATGCCCTATCTTTAGATTACCGCGCCAATATTGAACTTATTGACCAAGCAAAAGCCAATGGTGTAGAGCATTTTGTCTTTATTTCCGTATTGGGAGCCGATCGCGGATATGAAGATGCTCCGGTTTTCAAAGCCAAACGAGCAGTAGAGCGATATTTGGTAGCTAGTGGCTTAAATTACACTATTTTACGCCCAGCTGGATTAGCATCTAACTTGCTGCCACTGGTAGAACGGTTTCGGGAAACGGGATTGTATCTGCTGATTGGCGATCGCAAAAACCGTACCTCGATTGTCAGTACCGATGATTTGGCAAGGATAGTGGTAGATTCTGTGACAGTTGAAGGCGCTCGCAACCAAATTTTACCCGTCGGAGGGCCGGAGATTTTATTACGAGAAGATATTCCCCGGATTTTTGGTCGGATCTTCACCAAAGAACCAGTAATAATTAACTCACCACTATTCGTTGTTGATGGGTTACAGGGTGCATTGGGTTTATTTAATCCCCAAATCCAAAAAGCTTTGGGAACTTACCGCACATTGCTAGCAAATGAATTTTTCTGTACAAAAGATGAAATTGCCAATTTAGAGGCGATTTATAACTTCCAGTTGGAGACATTAGAAAATTTTTTGCGGCGCTATTTAGCAGTTTGAATTAAACACAAGTCATTAGTCATTACTGAATAACCAAGGACAAATGACTAATGACAAATAACAAAGGATAAAAATATATGGTAAATGCTGCTCAAGCACGTCAGACAAAAGAGCGATTCGCCCAACCAGAGGAACAACTCACTTATGAATTGGGCAAAGCAGTACAGGAATTGCCACCCCTGTACACTAGATTATTAGCGGGAACTATGAGCGTCGTCGTATTTGGAGCGATCGCTTGGGCGCACTTCTCCCAAATAGATGAAGTAGCAACAGCACCAGGGGAATTAATTGCTTCCACACAGGTAAGACCGGTGACATCCTTGGGTGGAGGGTCAATTGTGGCTGTGAAAGTGCAAGAAGGCGATCGCGTTACTAAAGGTCAAGTTCTGATTCAAAAAGATCCAGACTTGAAAATAACCGATGTTTCCCGTCTAGCGAAATCTACCAGATTAATTCAAGACGATTTGCAACGTTTGGATGCAGAACGCACGGGAAGCAAAACTGCTGGAACGAAACTGCAAGATGAACTTTTAAACTCCCGCCTGCAAGATTACCAAGCGCGTCAAGCAGCGGCGGAAGCAGAAGCAAATCGCCAAATGGCACTTGTCGATCAAGCCAAAGTTCGCTTGACTCGATTGCAAGACAACTTAGTTAATGCCAAAAGCAGCTTTGCAAATGCTCAAACCAACCTTGCCAATGCAGATAGCATCCGAATTAAAATTGAAAGCAATTTGACTCTTGCTCAAGAAAGGGAAAAAAGCCTACACACTCTAATTACTCCTGGCGCTGTCCCTCGTGTCGATTACATAGATGCCCAAGAAAAATTAACTCGTGCAAAGACAGAAATCACTAGAGCGCAAGATGAAGTGACCAATGCCCAGAATAAAATAACAGAGGCTCAAGATAAAGTCACATCATTAGAAAAAGATATTGCTGCCCAAGTCCAAGAAATTCACCAAGCAGAACAAGCTTACAAAGCTGCACGCAATCAGGTTCAGCGTGTAGTATCAGAACGCCAAAGTGAAATTTTGACGCAGTTTAACAAGCGTAAAGAAGAACTCACAACTGTTCAAGGTAATTTAGAGCAGGCGAGAAAGCAGCAAGCTTTAGAAACGATTGAGGCTCCCGTTGCTGGTACGATTTACAGAGTCAAAGCCACCAAGGGGCCAGTACAATCGGGTGAAGAATTGGTGTCAATTTTGCCGGAAGGGGAAGAAATGCTCCTAGAGGTGAAAGTTCTTAACCGCGATATTGGGTTTATTCGTCAAGGAATGAAGGCAAAAGTCAAAATGGCGACTTTCCCCTTCCAAGAATTTGGCATTGTGGAGGGCGAAGTCGTGCAAATTAGTCCAAATGCAATTATTGATAAAGAATTAGGCTTAGTTTTTCCGACAAGAATTAAGCTCAGTAAACACTCAGTAAACGTCCGGGGTCAAGAAGTAGAATTTACACCAGGGATGGCTGCTACAGGTGAAATTGTCACTCGGAAGAAGTCAATTTTGACATTTATTACCGAGCCTGTCACACGACGATTCAATGAAGCATTTTCGGTTAGGTAGGTTTATTAAGGCTGGTTCTGAAAACGAGAAATTTTATGACAATACAGTTCAGATAAGCCCAAAACCCTGATGTAGAGACGCGATTTATCGCGTCTTCAAAGACCAATTCTCTACACCAATAACCCTTAACCCAAGCGTATTGGATTTTATGAGTCATCTTGAATGTCCAGTTTTTTCTTGGCAATTTGAGCTTAAATCAAAACCTTGGCATTCTGTAGCTTTCAGCAATTGCCTAACTGCAACACCAGGCTGACAACTCATCAAAGTTGAACCCACCACAGCCAGTGTCACAACAGTGGCTAGTCCCAGCACTGTTGTTTGTTTTCTCGGTTTGATTGTACTGACTAAAGTATCTATCTTAGTGGTAGTACTAACAACTTCAATTGGCTGAAGTGTTTTTAAAGCAACAGATGCATTGGCATAGCGACGTTTTCGGTTGCGTTCCACCATTCTCATTAACCACGACCGAAAATTCGGACTGATTTGAGGAACTAATTTCTGGAAATTAAAGCGATAGTTATCATCAATTAATTTCCCAATGTCAACAGAACGGGTATTGGTAAGTAAGCAAATCAGGGTTGCTCCTAAACTATATAAATCTGATGCCTCAGTCAGAGAATGACCAAACTGCTCCTCTGGTGGCATAAAACCTGGGGTTCCAGCTACAAAGCTACTCAGGGCTATTTTTGCACACTGCATTCTCGCTAAACCAAAATCAACCAGGTAAGCATTTAGTTGTTCATCAACCAAAATATTCTCTGGCTTAATATCCCGATGAATAATTGGAGGAACTTGCTTTTGTAAATAAACTAAAATTTCTAAGATTGACAGAGCAATTTGCTTAATTTCTTCAGGATGAAAGCTGCGTTTTGAACCCAAGGATGGGGCATTTTTATATTCCTGTACCAGATAAAAAACCCCTGGTATTTCAAAGGAATCTACATAGCGAGGGATGCGGGAATGATTCAGTTGTTGCAAGATTTCAATTTCGCGCTGATATGCTTTCACTCCTGATAAATCAGCACTCGCACGAGTAAAACAAAACTCTTTAATCACCACCTGTTGATTAGATTTGAGGACATTAGCTAGGTAAGTAATGCGTCCCCCTTCACTATTGCGTCCTAGTTCAGTGATGACTTGATAGCCTTGTTTAGAAAAATCTGGATGGTGATTTAAGGGAATTACCCTGTTATGTCCATTTTGCACACCAAGCTCCATTATACACACCAGATGAGTTTGATTTTGTCAAGGTGTAATTAAAAAACTTAGATCCGTTCACCCAGATTGTTAGCTCCATTTTTCTCCTGTTTGAGCTAAGGCACATTGGCAGAAAGGCGAAATTATCACCTTTGCACTAGCCAATCAACAATCTGGGCATTGACAACATCTGGAACCTCATCGTGGGGACAATGACCGGCATTGGGAATGGGAACAATTTTAATTTCTTTGCCATTCTCACGCGCCTTTTCGTAAATCTTTGCCCCGGTAATTGGTGTCCAGGGATCGTCAGCACCCCAAATTACTAGCAAAGGACGTTCTACTTTGGGCAAAAGTTCCTCTGGACTGGGGCCAGGAGGGGCTGTGAGAATGGAGGCGAAGACTTGTTGCGCTCCTGGGTCACAAGAGGGAGTATAAAGTAAATCAACTAATTCATCAGTGACGGCTTGACGATCGCAGTAAACTTGGTAGAGGGTACGACGAATTTGGGCTTTTTGGCGGATACGGTTATAGACAAATTTACCTGTAATTGGCGATCGCACAAACCGATTAAAAGCTGCCATCACCATCCGTAGCGGTGGTTTCAATTCGTGGGGACGATGACTCAACCCACCCGCAGAGTTAATTAAAATACCACCAGCAGCAATTTCTGGATGTTCTACCAGTACAATCAAGCTCAAAAGTGCGCCGATGGAGTTGCCAATAAATACAGCAGGTTCGTGTATGTGTGCTGTGCAAAAATCTTTTAGCAGTTCCACCCAAACTTCTAGACTGTAATCAATGGGTGCTTTATCAGAACCGCCAAAACCTAAAAGGTCTATGGCAAACACCTGGTAGCCAGCATCAGCTAAAACTGGGATATTTTTGCGCCAGTGTCCAATGGAAGCACCAAAGCCGTGAACCAGTACCAGAGGGCGTCCTGTGCCCATGACAGTATACTGAATTTTGTAACCCTGCCAAGTCCAAATGAATTTTTCAAAGGCGTCTTGAGTTGCAAGCTGCTGTGTCGTTACAGTCATTATGAAGATTAATAAAGTGTTTCTTTAATATAGTAATGTTTTGTTACCGAAACAGTTCTGAGTGCTGTTAGCGTTAGTGGGGCGTTTAGCCCGTAACGAGTGCTGAGTAAAAAAAGCAATAATCACACTGCTAACTGCTAATTGCTAATTGCTAACTCCTAACTCATGAGATGTTAGTTCCATCTACCCCAAGGGATTAATAAGTCGAGGGATACCAAATAGCCCTGTGACTTTTTAGACGAATGGTAGTGTGGGATGAAATACATAATTCAAAGTAATTTTGCTCAAATAGGCAAATTTGTTCTTGCTGCAACCTCTGTAGCAATATTTTCGCCAATATCTTCTGCCTATGCAGCTTTAGGGTTCTCTACCACCGTCGCCCAAATAACAGATAATTCCACAGAACAACAACTTTTAGCCCATAAAGAAGTAGAAACAAGGAATCGCCCCACTATCCAACGGCAAACTGTGACGACAGTAAGCCGTAACGTTTCGGTAAAAGCGAAAAAAAGCTAACACGATTGATAATGAAGAGAGGCGTTATCTTCACAAAACTTATGTTTTTAACTTGGTTAGACAGCAACTCTTGGCTGCTGGAAATTGGCGGTAAACGAATATTAATTGACCCTTGGCTGGTTGGTTCGTTAATTTTCAGTAATTTGGATTGGTTATTTAAAGGTTCGCGATCGCAAAATCGCCCAATCCCAGATAATATTGATTTGATCTTGCTGTCTCAGGGTTTAGAAGACCATGCTCACCCACCAACCCTTAAGCTACTCGACCACAGCATCAAAGTTGTAGCTTCTCCCAATGCAGCCAAGATAGTACAGCAGTTAGGTTACACCCAAGTTACAGTATTGGCTCATGGTGAAACTTTCACTTTAAATAATCAACTTGAAATCAAGGCTTTCCCCGGCTCTCCCATTGGACCGACTCTGGTAGAAAATAGTTATCTCCTTAAAGATTTTGAGAGTGGTCTGACTGTATACTACGAACCTCACGGGTATCATTCTCCACAACTTCAGCAAGCTGCACCTATCGATGTAGTAATTACACCGTTTGTTGACATGACGCTACCTTTGCTTGGGCCGATTATAAAAGGACAAAATAGTGCCTTAGAAGTAGTAAAATCATTACAGCCTCAAGTAATAATACCGACAGCCGCAGGTGGGGATGTGGACTTTGAAGGATGGCTGATGAAATTCATTCAAACTAAAGGAAATGCTAAGGAATTTCGCTCGTCACTTGAGAAAAACAATCTGGCGACGCAAGTACTTGAGCCGAAACCAGGCGATCGCTTTGAACTACCATTAGAAAAACGAGCATTAGCAATCTAAGTTAGTCTTGCACCGGGCGATTACAAATCGCGGCTATACAAACTAAGTCCACCTCCGTGGACTAAGAGAAAATCAAGGGTTTTGCCTGTGTAGCCGCGACTTCTAGTCGCCAGGGCTAATTTTGTTCCATAGCTGAATTATCTTGCATATACACTTCTCTAATCGGAAAAGGAATTTGAATTCCTGCTTGCTGATAGCGTTTGTGTAATTTTTTGACAAATAGATGCTTGCCAATTCGCTGATCAAAGTATTCACTGACCCGCATATAAAGCGTAAAATCTATACTAAAATCATTAAAAGTATGAAATCTGATATATGGTTCACTTTCTTTTAATTCCGGTGCAATTTTTTGCATGACTTCAATGGCCACTTCACTACCCAAAATCCTAAAGTTTTTAAACGCAAAGGAACGCAAAGTAAACGCAAAGGTACGCAGAGTATTGCCAAATTTAATTCATAGCGAATAGGAATAAAATAAACTTTGCGCTCCTCTGTGCTTACTCTGCGCCCCTTTGCGTTTAAATTTAAACCCTATTTTGTCGGCAAAGGAACTACTGGATGAACAACGGTAAACTCAGAATCTACGAACTAGCAAAAGAGTTAAATTTGGATAGTAAGAAACTATTATTAATTTGCGATAAGCTCAACATACTAGTCAAAGGTCATACCAGCGCCATTTCAGAATCCGATGCAGAACGTATACGTTCAGTAGCAAATAAACTAACAGCAAAATCCTCAAAAACTAAAACCAACTCTGAAGATTGGAGCTATATGTTTATAGCTTCAGCAATTGATAGCTTTATCCGCCATCTTGAAGGTGAAACCGCCCTGAAATCATATCCCGAATTTCGGGAGCGGCGCGATCGCGCCAATGAGTTAATGTATGAATGTGTCGGTAAAAAGCCTTCTCTATTTTATGTACGTCGCAAAGGCGCGGGGAAAGAGGCAAGAGAGGAAATTTGGGATTTGACAATAGCAACAGATTCCGATGATTTTCCATTACCCGCAAGACTTGAGAAGCTCAGAAAAACATTAGGATTTAGAGCGGCTGTACCAAAAGATGGGCGCGGTGGTATAAAAATACTTTCGGCTCAATTATTACAACCCTCACGGGGACACGCCGACAGCTATGCTATACCTTGTCGCTTGCGTTTGCTGCCTAATCATCAGCATCATTTCGACATTCCGCCGACAACATTGAAACGCATTGCAGCTGCACCAGTTTGTGGCGATCATGTACCCACAGAAGATCAGCTTAAAGCTTGGAAAGCGTTTTTGCAAATTGAAGAAAAAATCGCGAAAGCGCGTCAGTTCTGCGTGCGTTATGTAAGCCATAACTATAACTTCAAAAGACGAATCAGTTTTGAAATTGATGTAGCTTCAGCGACCCTTGACGGCTTTTATCAAAATTCCCTCGACGTGGACAATTTTTGGGAACGAGCAAGACGTACAAAAAACGAAGATTTGAAGCTTTTTGAAACTGCTCCCGTCGGCAAAAATTGGATTAGCGGTCGTCAATTAGGTACTGTTGAGGAAGTTGACCCCAACCGTTGTATTATCAGTCTCAGACTAGAACGCGACTTAGCTGAATTTATGGCAACAGAGCGTTATAAGTTGCCAGATACAGGATTTTTATGTTTTGAGGCAGTTGGTGATATTCAGCAGATTCAGCGTAAGAAAAAAGCTTTAGATGATTTGAATAATGGTTACACCCAAAATCCGTATTTAGGTAACTTTTTATTTGATGCTTCTCAGGCTAGACAAATTAAAACAACCGTTGAACTTCAACCACAAGATTTATTGTTATCTTCTGCTAATCCTGGTCAGAAAGCAGCAGTAGAAAAGGTACTTGCTGCCAAGGATCTTGTTCTCATTCAAGGGCCACCGGGTACTGGTAAAACTACCGTAATTGCTGAGATTTGCTATCAAATTGCCCTTCGTGGTGGACGTACTTTAATTGCTTCTCAAGCCAATTTAGCAGTAGATAATGCCCTAAGTCGATTAGTTCATAACCCTGTAATTCGGGCTGTACGCAAGGGGAGAGCCGAGAAAGTTGGGGAAGAAGGACAGCCATTTTTAGAAGACCAAGTGATTGGTAGATGGCTAGAAAATACGGCTTATGACTGCGAAAACAATATTACGCAACGACTCACAAATATCCAAACTTTCAATCAATTACTGGCATCATCACAAAGATTCACGGCTTACTTACAAGCAGAAGAAGAATTTAATCAGCAACAAAATAAATTTCATAAAAATAAGATAAAACTAGAGGTTAACTTTAGAAATCAAGAAAAATTTTATAACGAAACTGTAGAAAAGCAGAATGAGGTTGAATCACTAATCTCAAGACTGGAGAATATACTAAATACTGTACCAAGTATCAATTGGGAAGCTTCAGAAGTTACAGATTTTTTGCCGCTTCTTAAGCCCTACACAGAAGGTAACAATTTAGTAGAAGAATTCTTAGCAAATGTTCGTCAGACCATCAAATATACTGATGAACTTGGCTTTGTGCGTCCGATGCTTGGTGCTTTTGGTTTAGCGGCTTGGTTACGTGAAACAGTAGCCACAGAAATTTTTAAATTTAAAACTGCTTTGACTTATGCTCAAAATGCAGGTAAAGCCATATCAGAGGTTGCAGTTTCAGTTCAGATTGTCAAACAAAATTTCGCATCGTTAAATCAGCTACAACCAGATTATCAGCAATATCTTAATAAGCTGCAAAACCTACAGCAAACAATCCAGATATGGGAAAACCGTAAACGGGAAATTGATTATATTATCTCAGCAGTTAAGGAATGGAAATCTACAGCGCCTTCTCATCTGTATCAAACTTTAAAAGATTGTCACCAATCAGGTTTACCACTAACAGATAATTTAGTGGATTTGCCGCTAGGTTTGTTGATGTTTGCTAATACATTAAAATTGCCAATAGTACCAAAGATATACAAAATTAACCTACCAGAATGGGAAGTGTTAGCAAAAGCGATCGCTTATGAAATAGACGGAGGTTTTACTGACAGGA
Source organism: Nostoc sp. (assembly GCF_036917155.1). Taxonomy (GTDB): domain Bacteria; phylum Cyanobacteriota; class Cyanobacteriia; order Cyanobacteriales; family Nostocaceae; genus Nostoc. The sequence continues at coordinate 66,768 of NZ_JBALDZ010000096.1, forward strand.
AAGGTAAACAGCATAATTTTAGTTATTTTTTACAACAAAATTTTAGTCAGATTCCAATGGTGCTATCAAAGAGCGATCGCACCCAATGGCAAGAAACCTATCAACAGTTTAATAATTATCAGCTACTCAACCCCAAACAGCGAAAATTATTAGTTGAAAATACTCAAGTTTTTTTAATTAGAATTCAAAAAACTTATGGTACATCGTGGGAATGGAATAACATTGACTCTACTCTCACCCGAATTACCCAAGAATTGCTAGATGTCATCCTTGCAAATGCGCGTCAATGCGTTTTAAAAGTCAAAACTGAAACCGATCAACAGCTTCAGCATCTACAACGACTATTAAATGAACTTCAGAAAAATGAAGTTAGCCAACAGCAAATATCTATTACTCAAGCTGAGGTAGAAAAATCACAGCAAGATGCTAATTTGCAACTTGGACGAGTAATAAATATCTTGCAAGAACTTAGTCAACAAAATATACCTGCTCAATTACGCATTCTCGTTGAAAAATATCTCGCAACACAATCAAATATTTGGGAGCAACCACAAGAATTTTCAAATCAAGTGAATTATTGGGAAACTTCTATTATTCAGCTTGAAACCTTAATTTCATCGTTAGAACCTTTTGCTGTGCTGGAGATGATTAGAAATTCTCTACATGAGCATTTATCAAAGTTACAAGAAGAAAATAAAGCCTCTTTACAGCAGCTTCAAAAATTACAAGTTGGACTACGTGAAATAGAACAAAAATTACAACCACAACCATCAGAAGATTTAATAATAGAAAGAAATTGGTGGTTAACTGAATGGCAAAGAATACCGGATAAATTTAAGCCCGAAAGTTATGCTGCTGACTTGTTTAATATAGAGTTATTACGCAGTGTCAATATTAAGTTTGAATTTTGGCAAGAGCAACTCCATAAAGACGAAAGTTATCTCAATAAATATCAGAATTTCGTACAAGATTGGATTAGGAAATTAAGACAGCCAAATGAGCGCACTCACGACGATTTAAGGCGTATATATCTAGACAATGCTAACGTCGTCGGTATTACCTGTGTGCAAGCTGCAAATAGAGGTTTTTCTGAAGAATTCAAATCCTTTGATGTCGTCATTATTGATGAAGTTAGCAAGTGTACTCCACCAGAGTTACTAATCCCCGCATTGAAAGGCAAAAAATTAGTCATGGTAGGTGATCATCGGCAATTACCCCCCATGCTTGATACTAGCACTTTAGAAGAAGTTGCCCAAACAATTGGCAATACAAGAGACGAACTCCAATTCTTAGAAGAATCACTGTTTAAAAGTCAGTTTGAATCTGCTGATGAAAGCATCAAACAAATGCTAACTACACAGTATCGAATGCACCCATTTATTATGGGAGCAATCAATCAGTTTTATGACGGTAAATTAGAATCTGGTATTTTGGAGCCAGATACAAAACGCGCACATCATCTAGCAGGCGAAATCGTCCAAGAATCTCAGCATCTTATCTGGGTAAAAACGCCTATCGAAAATCAGTTTTTAGAGCAACGAAACGGAACTTCTTACTTTAATACTCCAGAAATCGATGCGATTGAATGTCTGTGTCAACAGTTCGAGAATACCTGGGCTTCTAAAGTTACTAATGGTGAACCAAAAAAAGAAATCGCCGTAATTACATTTTATGGCGCTCAATTAAGAAAAATTGATGAACGTCTGCAATCTGAACTTTTCCCTTCATTAGAAATTCGTACAGGGACAGTAGACAGATTTCAAGGGATGGAAAGACCTGTTGTTATTGTGAGTATGGTTCGCAACAATAGTAAAGGAGATGTAGGATTTGCGAAGAAACCAGAACGGGTAAATGTTGCATTTTCTCGCGCCCAAGAACTCTTGATAATTGTAGGTTGTCATAATTTATTTACCCATCAAGCAGGTAAAGTTGGAAGTATGTATTCCGAAGTGTCAAATATCGTCAGTATACATGAAGGTTTCGTTGATGTTTCTCGCCTCTTCAGTTAAACCTATTGATCACAAGCTCAAGAATTTTCTAGAAGAAATTGAGGTGAACTACTAGGGAAGTAAAGCTTTGCATAAGTTCGTAACTTTTTTAAACGCAGAGGAGCGCAAAGTTTATTTTAGTCCTATTCGCTATGAATTAATGAAATGTTGTACTAAGTTAGCCTGTGTAAGTAGATACTCTCTATTTTATGTACTATCTATTACATTTATACTGATGAGATGCAGTCCCTCGTCTGGCGTTACTTCTTACTAAGATTCAATTTTCTGTTACCCTTACCAGCAATTCCATTTCCCCTTTAACCAAGAAATATTTAGATCCGATCTTTTCTGGAAAAGAGATTGTGGCATGTGTAGTAACAAAGCACATATCACTTGATGCTTAATTTAGCTCAAGGGGGTCTAATGATTGATCGCTTTGTAAATCTAATTTTTATCGATTCTTTCGCCCTAGCAATTAACCTAACGTTTGGTAAATTGCTTCACACTAAAATCTGCAACTATTCATGGGATGGAATGGTAAGTGATGAGCTTTCAACATCAGAAAGTGGCGTTAGTTCTTCGGCATCCTTGGAGGAAGATATAAACACTCATATTTCATAAAGCTTGCTTTATGATGGAGCCGCGCCAGGTGAAACCTCTAGCGATCGCCTAGATACAATTAATGGCTTCAGTGGCTCTGGTGGCGACAAGATTCAGATATCTGCCGTAGGCTTTGCTGGCGGATTGGTTGCAGGCACTTTAAGCACAGACCGTTTTCGTTCCGGTGCAGGCATTACGACAGCAAACACGACAACTCAGAGGTTCATTTACAATACGACAAATGGAGCTTTATTCTTTGATGCCGATGGCAGCTTAGGTGGATCTGCACCATTACAGATTGCCACCTTGTCCGGCAATCCTGCCCTGAGCAACACCAATATTGCGGTTATCTAAACGCCAACTGTGTCCGTAATCTTCAAGTAGCCATTACCAAGTGAAATTTAAGTTTTGAGTCACTGTGTAGTATTGACAGTACAGACCTATTTGATTATTGAAAATTAAAAAGCTTAGATTCCCGACATCTTTAAAATGTCGGGAAATTTATTTTTGCTGGGCAATAGTACTCTAGAATTGCTGATGGTGATCCAAAAAAGAAATCGCCGTGATTACTTTTTTTGCACTCATACCATTTCTTTGTGAGGCTGCGCCAAATGTTCTTTCTTTCTTTGCGTCCAACTCTTACGAGACGCTGCGCGAAGGCGGTTCGTTCCTCATGTAGTTTGGCGCATCTTCATACAGAATTAGTATCAACTCAGAAAAATTGATGAACGCCTGCAATCTGAATTTTTTCATTGGCACAGTAGACCGATTTCAAGGTATGGAAAGACCCGTTGTAATTGTGAGTATGGTTCGCAATAATAGAGGAGACGTAGGATTTGCCAAAAAAACAGAACGGGTTAACGTTGCTTTTTCTCGCGCTCAAGAATTACTAGTAATTGTAGGTTGTCATTCGCTATTCACTCAGCAGCGTGGACAAATTGGGAATATGTACTCCGAAGTTTCAAATATCGTGCGTCTACATGGAGGTTTCGTTGATGTTTCTCGCCTCTTCTGCTAAACCTATTGATGGCAATCTCAAAAATTTTGTAGACGAAATAGAAGCCCAAAGTCCTAGTTTATCAGTTTTAGCTGCGCGTGAATTCCGTTATAGTTTGCGTCAAACTCCTATAGAAGTAAATATCAAGGAACCCCGCCAGTTTAACGTACTTGAAGAATTTATTATCCGCGCTGCTATTGAATTTCAGCCTCCGCCAACCGAGGATGAATTAGCCTCTGTACTTGGACTGGATTCTGTATTTATCAAAACCACTACTGCAACTCTTCGATCATTGCAAACTTTCTCGGCAACATCGCCACTAACAGTTACTCCTGAAGGGCGTTCATTTTATGAAAAAGGTTCTGTACCACAGCCGCCATATCCTATACAAATTAATGCTATTACAGACCCTTTAAGCGACAAAATAACTTTTCAATCTGAATCCTTAAATGAGACAGTGATAAAATTGCCTGACTTAGCAGACTTTATCACTATTGATCGTACAATTGCTGATATTGCTTCCTTACCGCTTGAGGAAATCCAAAAAAGTATTCAAGCTTCAGGTTTAAGCCTTCATGTACCAGAAGAGGGAAAAATCGTCACTTCCTGTAAGGTACTAGCTTCAACTCAAAAAATTTGGAGAAAGATATCGCTTTTCGTTATATTTGATGCTCTGGAAGATAAATTGAGGATTCAAATAAGAAATGGAAAGCAAATTTTAGAGTCAGCATCAAATTGGTTAGAAGTTCTACATAATGAAGGCAAAATATCCTTACAAGCATTATGTAAATTGTCAACTGAAACCATCGATTTTGAACGTGAAGCCATCCTCAAGCAGAAAAATACTGAAATAGAAGCTAGACTCGAAAAGATTCGCCAAAAGGTCTTAAAAGCTGGCGGTAAAGTAGATAATTCTAAAGTGTTGGGTGAAGCCGTACAGGTACGCGATGGACAAATTGCTCAAGCTTTTCTAGAAGTTTTGAATTCGGCTAAAATTCAGGTTTTAATTTATTCGCCGTGGGTGAATCAGGCGGTTGTCAATGAAGAATTTTTAACTCTGTTGCAGAAATTAGCTAATCGTGGAGTTTGGATTTTAATTGGACATGGAATTGCGCGACAACAAGAAAATGAAGATAAATCAATTTCACCAGAAATAGAGAAAAAACTTCGAGCGATCAAAACACCTGATGGTTTACCATCTGTGCAGGTTTTTTGGTTGGGAGATTCCCATGTCAAAGAAGTAATAGTTGATCGGAAAATACATCTTTGTGGCTCTCATAACTGGCTATCTTATCGCGGCGATTACCTACCAAGAGGCGAGTCAGTTTATAAAGTTACAATTCCCCATCAAGTCCAGGAAGCTTATGAATTTCTGGCTAATCGCTTCCAAAATCATGCTCAAATTTTATGGCGAAATGCTCTAGAAAATCGTGATTCTAAACTAGCTATAGAGTCTTTGTGCATTTGGGGTGCGCTAGGTATGGAAGATATTGCACTCAAAGAGATGCAGCAAAATAATTGGCTAGAACTTCTGCCTGTGTGGTTAAATATAACACTTCAGGGGCTAAAGTCTAAGAATATACAATCTGATTCGGAAATTTTTAAAACGGCACTTTCGTTGCTAAATCAGGTTTCTATTGAAGAGGCTTTTATTGAGTTATTGCAACAAGGATGGCGTAAAGTTATCGGCGCGATCACAAGTCACAATCATCAAACTGCTTTAAACTTATTTAATGATGAAGTATGGGTGCAGTTTTTACGTCTCAATATTGTTCAAGAGAGTGATTCACCTGCTAGTTTTATATCCGAAAATACATAACTCAACTACGTGTAAAGTAGCCAAGTTGTGCAAGTATTTGTCAAAAAAGCATCTATGCTATCTCTACGAACATTTCTCAAACTCTTAATAATTTCTTAAAAGGGAACAGGGAACGGGCAACAGGCAACAGGGAAATCCCCATAATTAAAATCAGGGGATTTGTACAAGGACACATTGAAACATCGTGGCTGACGCCATCTCGTTTCAAATATTTTTATCTCTTTTCATAAATAAATTTAGGGGCTTTAAACCCTGTATTCGGGGCTAATTTTTTTTCTGTTCCCTGTTAAGAGTTCCCTGTTCCCGCCCCGAAGGGGCTTGGTAAATTTAAGATAGCATAAATATACTATTATCAGCATCATATCTGCTGCCTTATGTAATATTACCACGCTAATGGTACGCAGGCAAAATGAATATATCTTGAGATATAGATATTTCTTTTTTCAACAAGTAGCATGAGGTGTCTAATAAAAACTCATAGAAGGATGTGTGTTTGCTTGACCCCAACTGTCTGAAAAACTGATTTTTCTAAAATCATATATATGTCTATTTGTACAGCGTAAAAATCATGATTTAAGATATTTTTCATACTTAAGTAATAACAATTTTACCGAAGGTAGACCAAAAATCTGTCATTCCTATTTCCCGTGAGTTCGCAATTAAATGATTCTTAACCTTTGATTAACTAAAAAATAGATCCAGATATACGTCTAATTCGATACAATTTATAGGCAGAGAGAGCCGAGGAGAACAAAGTGGTCTTATTAAAAGGCTTTGAGATTGAGATGTATACTGGCACGCCTCAAGGTGAAATCGTCGGTCTCTCCGACAAAATTGTTGCAGCTCTGGGTGAATTTATGCGGGAGCCAGATAGCCGCAACGTCGAATACATAACCCAACCATCTCATAATTACGAGAATTTATTGTGTGCGTTGCTGCGTCCCCGACGAGTGTTGCGAAACTACCTCAATCGCTTGGGCGATTACACCCTGATACCGGGGAGTACTTTATCTTTGGGTGGGAGCGATCGCTTTCTCCGCTCCGATCCAGCAAACCCCTATCATGACTACATCGAGAACACCTACGGCACGAAGGTAGTCACCGCTAGCGTCCACATAAATATAGGCATCAGCGATCCAGAAGTATTAATGCGGGCGTGTCGAGTGATCCGCATGGAAGCACCTCTATTTCTCGCCCTCAGCGCCTCATCTCCCTTCCTGGATGGCAAAACTACAGGCTATCACTCCACCCGTTGGGGCCTCTTTCCCCAAACGCCTAGCCATGTGCCGTTATTTGCCAGCCATGCCGATCATATCCAGTGGGTGGAAAATCAACTCGTTGCCGGAACTATGCAAAACGTGCGGCATTTGTGGGCATCAGTTCGACCAAATGGCGATCGCCGTCCATACAACTTGAATCGCCTAGAACTGCGAATTTGCGATTTAGTCACAGATCCCATTGCCTTGCTGGCGATTACTGCCTTATTAGAAGCGCGTTTATTGCAAATAATCGAAAATCCCAGCATCGATCCTTTAACTCAAAGTACCTTCTCTCCTGAAGAACTCGTCACTCTGACTGCTGAGAACGAAGCGGCGGCGGCGGCTGGTAGTCTCGATGCTCATTTGAGGCATTGGCAAGATGGCAGAAGCATTGTAGCGAGAGATTGGATTGCTCAAATGTACCAAGATGTTTGGGCGATCGCTAAACAACAAGGCTTTAGCTGTTTCCTTTCCCCTCTGCACAAAATCCTCCGCGAAGGCAATGAAGCTCAACAGTGGTTGCAATTACACACAGTCGGTTTTGACAGTCAACGCGTCATCACCCAGGCTATTATTGCCACCCAACAGCGCGAAATCGAACTCGAAAACAAATTGTGTTCGTCCTTGCTTGCTTAACTCAAAAAGTATTGGGAATGGGGCATGGGGCATTGGGCATTGGGCATTGGTTATTAATTATTCTCCCCTGCTCCCTCATCTCCCTCATCTCCCCTCTTCAAACAAAAAGACACAAGCACTTAGTTTTTCTACACAAAACTTAATATTTCTCGATTTTAGCTAAATACCCTCTCAGGCATTGCTCTGGGAGGGTTTACGCTTCGTTTTAAAAATCTAATCGATGGAGGATACTTGATTATTATTAACAAAACCTATGAATCACCTCTACCTTTTGGTAGATTTAACATTGACAGTAGATTGTTTTATACAATACGCAAATCATACGGACAATGCCCCAGGTAGTTTTAGTTAACCCACAAATCCCTCCTAATACAGGTAATATTGCCCGTACTTGTGCAGCTACAGGTACAGAGTTACATTTGGTGGGGCCTTTGGGGTTTGAAATTAGCGATCGCTACCTCAAAAGAGCAGGCTTAGATTACTGGCCTTATGTCAAACTGCACTATCACGAATCGCTAGAAGCCTTTAAAAACGTACATCAGGAGCGTGGAGGCAGATGGTTAGGTTATACGGTTGGTGGCAATTGTAATTATGTAAGCTTTCAATTTCAAGCTGATGATTGGCTGCTGTTTGGCAGTGAAACCACGGGCTTACCACCAGCAATTCTGTCAGATTGCGATGCTACTCTCTATATTCCCATGAGCCAACCTGGGGTTCGCAGCTTGAATCTGTCAGTAAGTGTGGCAATTGGCTTATTTGAAACCCGTCGTCAGTTAGGCTATTTACAATAGTTGTTTACCTTGATGCTCATCAGTGTATTTACTTAGAACCTGTCCAAGAATCTATTAGGCGATTTATTTGTGGCGGCAAAAATTTTCTTGGTGACAGCAACAATATGTAAAACAATATACCGAAAATTGGATTTATCCCCGAAATGTAGTGGAAGATACTTACAAGTAGGGGAAGGTTATTATAAGAAATTTGTATATAAAACTTGGGATATTGCCAAATTTGAATGATAGATTTTGATGAATTTGAAACATCTTAAACAGGGGACAAAATCGCTAGAACCTACTCATTTCCTACATTTGAGCTATTATTGCTCAATAAGGTACAGAAAACAGCCCAAAACTAGCCGATAGTTAATACGGTTGTTTTTTAGGGAATAATCAACGTAAAGTCTCGTGTTGAGAAGACGGATGGCGTAGAAATATCTTGAAGATATCTACAGCAGGGGGCATGACTTTTCCAGAAGTCGCCGCAACTGAATTCTCCGCAGCGACTATGGACTTGGCAAATGGTGTGTCCAGTCCCCGCGATTGACGCAAGACAAACGCGGACAATGGTAAAGAGTAAAATGTCCTAAGTGGTGTTAGGAGTGGTTCGGACAAGTAAACACAGCAAATCTTAAGTTTTGCTAATACATGTAAACTTGTCTAAATCAGAGAAGCAGGTTAATCTTGCGTAAGCATCTCTGGTGAATGTGATCTTGATCTATCATTCGTTGTGATCTAAATCATTGACTAGTATCCAACTGAAAAATCGAGATCAGTTAAGCGCTAGTGATCATAGGAGGTCGTCTTTGAAACGAGCATTAAAAAAGAGAGTAAAAGCTGTGTTGAACAATAACCCCAACAGCGATGATGCCCCGGTAGAACTGCTAAATGTGATGAATCCAAAAGTTAACCGCCGGGTGCGGACAAAAGCCGCCATGATTGGCTTGGCAATCTCTATGGGAGCAACCAGCCTTTTGGTGACTCGACAAAGCGATCAAGCCCAAGCAGCGGTGCCAGTAGGCAGCCAAAAGGCAACCTCAGCGATTCCTGCTGTTCCTGACACTGAGGTGAAATTCGCCTCCACAAAGCTGGAGTCCCAAGCAGTCTCATCAGCGAGCGTGCCGGAAAATCCTGTGATCGTGGAACCAACGGCAGTTTCACAAGTGCCCGGGCTTGAAGCTAAATGGCAAGTCGCGGCAAGTGGAATGTCTTTGCAAGTTCCGGCATCAAACACGTTTTCTCAAGCAACAGCAGTTTATAAAAATTCCACCTACCTGAAGCCCCAAGTGGCACAGGGATTGAACAATACCTTAGCCGAGACTAGTTTCCCAACAGTCAATAATCTGTCTGACTATCGTGCTGATGATGTTAGTGGTACAAATGCACCACTAACTCCCCAGCCCCAAACAGTGGCAACGTCAACCGAGGCCAACAGTGAAATAAATGCACAACTTAAGGCGCAACAAGAGTTTGCACTAAATCGCTTACAAGAAAAATCGAACCGTTTAAGAAAGAGTCTGGCACAGTTGCAGTCTGGGGAAACCAAAAATTTATCGCAAGCTGATATAGAGTTGGCACAGCCGACAACTGTGGTTGAAAATACTGAATTAGCCCAGTCGAAAACTTCTGACGATACCAGCCAAGCGAACCTGATATCGAAGTTAAAACAGAAGACACAGACAAGTGCATTTGTACCAGTATTGGCTACACCAACAGTTATTGCCTCTGCGATCCATACAGCCTACGAAGTTAAGCCTGGAGATACACTAGCAGCGATCGCCAGCAGACACAATACTTCAGTATCAGAACTAGTTAAGGCAAATAACCTCAATAATCCAAATGAACTGCAAATTAGTCAGAAACTAGTTATTCCTGCTGTTCAAGCTGAAACAACTGTAGCGAATAAGCCGGCTTTTGTAGAGTCCAGTCAAACTCCAAAAGCAGCCAGCTACCCTTTGAATATTGGTAGTGCCAACTCATATCTACCTAGTTCACCATCACCAACTATTGCCGACAACACTCGCATAGCCGTCCCTATACCGGTAACTGTTCAGGTTCAGGCAAATAGTGCGACCGACTTAGAAACAGCTCCCCCCACAGCTAGGTCTTATGGCGTCGGTGGTGACACTCCAGTGCCAACAGCTTTTGCCGAAATGCAACAGCCGAAAACACCAGCAAATAGGGTAGCAAGGGCAAACAATAACAATAATGACCGTTTGCGGGGCTTACAAGCGGAAATTCAGAGGTTACAGCAGAAATATCGCGCTCAACAGTCTGGGAACTTAGTTGTGCCAGAAGTAGCAACCGAAGCTAATAATGCTGCGATGCTTACTCCTATTGCTACACCTAATAATTTCGCTGTACCCAACTCTGTATCTCAACCAAATAGTGTAGCGATACCAATTCCAGTTCCTACACCTATTAGATCCAACTATAGCGTTCAGCCAATTAAGCCCCAATTCCGTACTAGTGTACGCCCTAGCGAACCAGTAAACCCAGAGTTCCTGCCTAATCTAGGGTCTGCTAGTCAATGGACTCCCTCTCGCACTCAATCTGCCACAAGGGTTGCAACGCCTTCGGGAAGAGTCAATGCCTCTGACTCCTTAGGGAAGATGCGGGGAACAACAGTTTCTCCCCAGACAATGCCGCCTTTGGCAGCTGTGGATCAATATCTGCCCAGACCCATTGACGAACTTACCCCTCCTCCATCTACTTCGACCTTGGCTTATATTTGGCCAACGAAGGGCACTCTCACTTCTGGCTTTGGTATGCGCTGGGGAAGACCACACAAGGGAATTGATATTGCTAACTCCACTGGCACCCCAGTTGTTGCTTCTGCTGACGGTACGATAGAAAAAGCTGGCTGGAACAATGGTGGCTACGGCAACCTCGTCGAAATCCACCATCCTGATGGCAGTTCGACCCGCTATGCTCATAACAGCAAGATTCTAGTGCAACCGGGTCAGCAGGTACATCAAGGAGAAATAATTGCTTTAATGGGTACTACTGGTCACAGCACTGGTACACACTGCCACTTTGAAGTCCATCCACCAGGTAAGGGCGCTGTTAACCCAATAGCTTTCCTACCGCAACGCCTGTAATTCTTGGCTGTCTGTAACTAAATTATTGCCTTATTAGTCGAGGGAGTTTACCTCCCTCTTTTACTTTTTGTGTCTTCAACAGGGATGAATGTTCTAACAAAATTGTAAAAGTGTCTAGTCTTGAGAAAATTTGTATGCTATAATAATAGGTAATTTGGAAAAACATGGCTCAGTAGCTCAGTTGGTTAGAGCACGGGACTCATAAGCCTGGGGTCGTTGGTTCAACTCCGACCTGAGCCACTTTAAAAAACGATAATATAAGGGTTTCAGATTCAAGTAATCAATTTACTAGGGATCTGAACTTGTGTATGAGGCTCTTTTGACAGTTAGGGTGCTGAATGTGGGATATAACTGCTTCCCGTTACGAGTCGTGATGCGTAAAGCCCCCGCGCTTCTCCCAAGGGGAGACGCTGCGCGAACAGCCGGGGGATATAAGCGAACGGCTGAATTTATTCAGCCATGATGAGGGTCATTGATATACTCTAAAACTTTCTGAGTGCTAACTTTTCCTGTGGTGTCAAACATATATGAATGTGTCCACAAGCTAGGTAGCCTCATTAATTCTGGGAACTCTTGTCTTAAATATCTTGATGAGCGACCTTTGAAAGCCTTGACCACCTGAGCGATTGAATGATGCGGCTCATATTCTACTAATAAATGTACATGATCTGGTGCTTAAGCGCACCCCATTGGGTGAATTATTTCTGGTCGTTATAGTTGATAGTAGCGATCAACCAGAAATCAAATTCACGACTAGTAAGATAGCGGGGTTTGATTTTGGCTTAAAGACATTCCTAACCTGCTCAGACGGTTCTAAAATTGAGTCTCCCCATTTCTTCAAGCAATCACTCAATGGCATAAAGATTGCAAATCGGCATCACTCTCAAAAGTTATTTGGCTCATCTAACCGGGAACGAGCGAGGAAGCATCTAGTCCGCGCACATGAAAACATCGCTAACCGCAGGAGTGATTGGTTCTGGAAATTAGCGCATGACTTGACCAAATTGTTTGATGTCGTGTGTTTTGAGACGCTAAACCTCAAAGGCATGAAGCGTTTATGGGGAAGGAAGATTAGTGATTTAGCACTCCGGGACTTCTTGGATATCTTAGAATGGGTAGCGCATAAAAAAGCTAAGCAGGTGGTCTATATTGACCAGTGGTATCCTTCTAGCAAAACTTGTTCTAACTGTGGGCACGTTTTAGAAAGTTTGGATTTGTCGCTCAGAGAGTGGCGCTGTCCATTATGTCAGTCAGTAAATGGACGTGATGAAAACGCCGCTAAAAACATTCAAAGTCGGGGCATCGACTGTTAGGTTAGGTGATGTAAGTCGGGCTACGTCTGCAATCGCTGTTTGAGCCTAGAATCCCCCGAATTTAGCAAAGCGCATTCGGGGGAGTATGTCAAGAGAAGGACTATAATTGGTCGAGTTGCTTGAGACGGTAGCCTATACCGTGAACTGTTTCAATAAAATCTTCAAAAGCTCCGGCTGCTTTGAGCTTTTGACGCAGGCTTCTAAGATGAACCTTCACAGCATGTTCTTCTGGAGGAGACTCTAGTGACCAAATATGTTCAATAATCACGCTGCGACTAAGGACACGACGACCATTTCGCAGTAATAACTCTAAAATTCCGTACTCTTTTGGGGTTAAATGCAGCATATTTTTTCCATAGCTCACTTCATAAGTGCTGGGGTTGAGGTGCAGATTGCCCCATTCCAAAATCGGCGGTGATGAAGCATTACCCCGACGAAGCAAGGCGCGAATTCGGGCAAATAGTTCTTGTAAATCCACTGGTTTAACGACATAATCATCGGCTCCAGCATCGAGTCCAGTGATTTTATCGCTAACGGTGTCACGAGCAGTGAGCATAAGAACAGGCATACTATAGCTGTGCGATCGCAACCGATGACATAAACTAATTCCATCGAGTTCTGGCAACATCACATCCAGCAGCAGCAAATCATAATCCAGCATTTTGGCTTGATTCCATCCTGCCTCACCGTCCGTTACCACATCAACCATATAACGCTGGTCTGTGAGGGCTTCTGCTAAAGTTTCGGCAAGGCGTACATCATCTTCAACTAAAAGAATTCGCATAAATTTTTTTAACGATACTTAGTTATATTTCAAACAATCTGCAAATTCTCTTTGAGAAAATATTGCAAAAAGTAACAATTTCTCGATTTTGTTGCTTCTTTCCGATTTCTTTACCATTTCCTGAGTGATTTCCTTACTTTTGATATGTAGTTTTATATTCTATATGGGTTTCTAATAACCTCCTTAAGATGTTGCAAGAAAAATGGACTTTGGATTAAGTTCACGTTTAGGTATCAGCCTGTTTAAAGAGACTGACTCAAGTTTTGGAAAAGGCAAAATAAGCAATTAAGTGTTTGTTTTTCTGTCAACCTTGAACGCCTCTGCATAAGGTAAAAATTTGCTTATCCAAGAAGTTCATTCATTGAAAAATCTATGTAACCGTTGCATTCATATCAAGTTACTTGAAGCAAAACAATGTTGCCGCCACAAGCGCATAAGAAGCTCCAATGTTGGATAAGAAGTCGTCATTTAATCTGTTCAGGTCATTTTTTTATATTTGAGACTATAGATTATTCTTGCGTTGAGAGATTTACTGAGTGTATAGCTGCTCTAGGAGGAACATTAATTTCTGTTGAGCCAGTTGACAAAATTTGGATGGGCGACCATCGGCAGGTTTTTCTTTATCGTGTCAAAGCCAGTTTGTTTACACCTTGTCATCAATTAAGGCAATACTGGTTTAAGTATGGCAGTTTTTACACTAGATTTGATAAAAGTTGTTAATTATTTTGGTTCTTCAGTACTTGTTATGCCAAATTAACAGTCTGTAAGAGGGAACAGAGGAAAGAGGCAATATTAAAAAATCATGTCAGAAATTGAAGAATTCAGAAGCCAGAATTCAGGAGTCAGAATGCAATCAGTGGGGGATTCAGACCCCCACTGATTGAAGACCACCAAATTGAGAATTTGGTGGGGGTCTTAAACCCGTTTATTCATCCGCCAGTCGTACAGAATTCATTCTGAATTCTGACTCCTGACTCCTGAATTCTGTTCGATAAGCATAATTCCCTTGTATAGCAAGACTTCTGAGATTTTTAACTGGAACTTCAGCATAAAAGGTACTGAAGAACCAAGAAGATTCAGCGTGGGTGGAGTGATGGCTAAACTTTCTCATACTTGTGAAACTGCAATTGCTATGACTTTTTTAGTGATGAAAAGCCCTAATTATGAATTTGAATAGTAAAAAGCCTGAAATGATTGCCAGATAATCATTTTAGGCTTTTTATTTGTCAAATAATCTGAGTCTTGTAGAAAAAGGTAAAAACCATGAAAGAGCCAAAAGATCATTTAGGAAGAGTAGCTGTATTGAAAGAGATTGTAAGTCATCATGATGAATTAGAGGACAAATTCAGAGAAATATGAACTTCAAGTAAACACTAATTACTAATTATAGAAATTAAACAAAAAGCCTCTCTAATTTTATTAGAGAGGCTTTTTGTTTGAGTTATAGTCCCTGGCATCGAGCTATTTTTGCGTAGGGCTACCCCTAAACTATCGTGGCCGCAGCAGCGTTTCACCTCTGAGTTCGGGAAGGGTTCAGTGTGGTT
>NZ_JBALDZ010000097.1:0-18566 GCF_036917155.1 Nostoc sp.
GTTAGGAGTTTGGAGTTTGGAGTTTGGAGTTTGGAGTTAGGAGTTTGGAGTTTGGAGTTTGGAGTTTGGAGTTTGGAGTTTGGAGTTTGGAGTTTCTTTCTTCAACTCATAACTCATAACTCCTAACTCCTAACTCTTATTTATTACCGCATTGTGACAAATTCCTCTGCGGATGAGGGATGGATACCTACGGTGGCATCAAAGTCTTTTTTGGTTGCGCCCATCTTGATTGCGATCGCTACACCTTGGATAATTTCAGCTGCACTTTCACCTACCATGTGAGCGCCTAGAACCTTGTCGGTGTTGCTATCAACCACCAACTTCATCATTGTTTTCTCTTGCTTACCAGTCAAACTATAGTACATGGGGCGAAAGCGAGTGCGAAAAACTTTTACGGCATCACCGAGTTTCTCCCGTGCTTCGGCTTCTGTCAACCCTACTGTAGCGGCTTCTGGGCTAGAAAATATGGCTGTGGGAACAGTTTCGTGACTGAATTCGCGGCGGTTATTCCCAAATTCGCTATCGGCAAAGGCGCGACCTTCGCCAATGGCCACAGGGGTTAAATTTATTCGGTCGGTGACATCGCCAACAGCAAAGATATTCGGTTGATTAGTTTGACTATATTCATTGACTGCGATCGCATTTGTGGTAGGATAACCAGGCCCTTCGATAGAACTAGCGACAACATCAACCCCAGCGTTTTCTAAACCTAATCCATCTACATTAGGAGTTCGACCGGTCGCTACTAAAAACACATCGGCAATGACTGGTTCTTGATCATCCCCCGATAAAGTCAGTTTCAACCCTTCTGGCACACGTTCAATTGCTTTCACCACATTATTCTGAATCAGCCGAATTCCGTGGTTTGTCATACCCTCTTCAATTTCTGTACGGACATCCTCATCAAACCCTTTCAAAATCTTTTCACCTCTGGTAATTTGTGTCACCTCAGAACCCAAACCACGCATAATACAAGCAAATTCTGTGCCGATATAACCAGCGCCAATAATAACGATGTGTTTTGGTTGTTCTTTGAGATGAAAGATTTCGTTAGAGGTAATGCCATATTCCATCCCTGCTAAATCTGGCTTGATGGGACGCCCACCAACAGCAATTAAAATTTTGTCTGCTGTAATTTTGCGTCCATCAACTTCTACTGTGTGGGGGTCTACTAATGTGGCGCGACCAGAAATTAGTGCCACTCCAGCTTTTTCTAAGAAGCTGATGTGTAGTTGTGACAATCGTCGAACTTCCTTATCTATAGATGTAATGAAATATTCCCAGTCAAACTCCGCATTACCTACTTTCCAGCCATAGCCTGAAGCTTCACTGAATAGTGCAGGAAAGTGAGAACCATAGACCATGAGTTTTTTGGGAACGCAACCGCGAATCACACAAGTGCCACCAACTAAATCATATTCAGCGATCGCTACTTTTGCACCATAGCTAGTCGCTCGTTTGGAAGCCGCCAAACCTCCAGAACCCGCACCAATTACAAACAGGTCGTAATCAAAAGTCATAAATTTATGTTCTCTCTAGCAAAAAGTTAGTTCCTGGGAACTTACACACAGAATGTAATGGAACTATATAAGGATATCCGGTGAACCCTGTGTAAGTCCTGTCCTTGATTTAATCTAGCGTTAGCAGATGCTATCTGGTCGTAGGGAATATCACTTTTTGCTTTAGTGGCTGTAGAGGCAATAGTTAACACTTATTATAAGTATGCCCCTAGCGCTGGGTATAAATTTACGTTTATGTGGTTGGTCTTTTCGGTGGCGGTTCTACAGGAGGTGATGTCGGAACTACAGGAGGTGATGTCGGAACTACAGGAGGTGATGTCGGAACTACAGGAGGTGATGTCGGAACTACAGGAGGTGATGTCGGAACTACA
Organism: Nostoc sp.; assembly: GCF_036917155.1. Taxonomy (GTDB): domain Bacteria; phylum Cyanobacteriota; class Cyanobacteriia; order Cyanobacteriales; family Nostocaceae; genus Nostoc. The sequence goes on from NZ_JBALDZ010000097.1 coordinate 1,892, forward strand.
GGAGGTGATGTCGGAACTATAGGAGGTGTTGTCGGAACTACGTTATTATTCTGGGTGCTGACATTATTATTGTTACTATTTCTCTCAGATCGCCGCTGCTCAGTATTTGACAGGACTTGTCCTATGTCCTCAAATAAATTTAATGGTGAATCATCTTTAATGGGGTCTACTGAGGAATTGTCTGTAGTAATGTCGTCGGTAGAGGAAGTTGAAGTACTAGTAGTTAGGTCAGCAAAAGATGGGTTTTCAACTACTCCCTCACCTTTTATCGGCGTCTGTGCGTTCAAAGCCGCAACAGTTTCAGCTTGAACACTAGCGATCGCCGGGTCGGCTGTAGGTGTAAGATTTTGCTTAGTTAAATCAAACCCCCGAACCATATCGCTGGTTTCATAAAAATTTCTGAGATCAAAGTCGTATAAACCCTGAAATCTGCCTTTAACTATAACTATCATCTGTCCTGCTTGCAGCACTTGAGTTTGAGAAGCTTCCTTGTTAGAAACTTCAATACCGCTATTGGTCAGCGCCCCCACAATTGTGGTATCTGTTTCTTGGTTGTAGCGTACAAATAATGCTGAACCACGAATTGCAGCTGCTGCACTTGGCGTTTGTATAAGTGTTTGTCCCCTTCCAGGTGGGATAAGCAGCAATGCAGTTCCGTTTGAAAGTCTAAAGCTGCGAGTCTTTGGTAAAAATTGAAATATAGCCTGTTCACCAACTCGTGCTAAAGAGCCGTCGTTAAAGCGCAAGTCTGCTAAAGAAGCCCGACCAGTTGACAAACCATCACCAGGAGTCATTGCATCTGATTTGCGTGCAGGACGTTTCTTCTCTCTATTTCTAGGTATTAGTTGTACCAAGTTACGGAGGTTCTGAATTTCTGCTCGCGTCAGAGGAGTTATGGCTTTTACCTGATTTGGGAAAGGCAATACTATAATTCCCCATAAAGCAATCACTAATAGTGGAAACGATTTATGAAACATAGTTTGAGAATTTACGAACTTCAACTAGTACCAAAACAGTTAAAGGTTTAAGCTAGCGCTAAATTGTTATGTAGCAATCCGATTTGATTTTTGAACTTATTTGTGTATACAAGGAGTAGGGAATAGGGAATCAGGCTTCTTGAGTTGTAAGGAGTTTTTTCAAAAATCAAATAGAAGTCTTATAGGAAGTTTGTTTAGGTAAACTTATCTGGATTTGAGTCTATATTTAATACATAAAATAAATCATAAATAAGCTATGTGTTTAGTCTCTTAAAGTTTTTATTCTGAAACTGACATTGTGTGTAGTAAAGTCTGTGGAAGATTTAAAAGTTAGTAATTTAGGACTTACGCACACTCTATGAATTCTCGGCGCTCTTGGCGTCTTCTCTACGAGACGCTGCGCGTTGGCGTCAGCCTCTCGAAGAGAAGGCGGTTCGATAAATTAGGCTTTTTGGCGATTTTTGCGTAAGTCCTATAATTGATATAAACAATTAAATAAGGAGTACCTTACAGATATAGCGGTTCCCACTCAAGTGCGGTACAAAATTAGATCGCAAGGTGTAGGGGCAATTCATGTAGACGCGAACGCAAGTGCGTCTACATGAATTGCGGCTTCCCGCAGGGTATTGCCCCTACGCGTGTACCTCACGTGAACGAGAACCGCGATAATCCTTTCTAAATTAGATCAGCCACAGAGTCATTAGTTATTTAGGACAAGAAGTTGCTACAGATATGTTGTGAAATTACTCACTAATCGTATTTCACTAAATCCCATCAAAAATCTTCTCGGAATATCTCAGTTTTTTAGAGAAAATCCGGGAGAAAATCTGAAAAGCAGCAATTTTAGTTTGTAAATTAAGTATATACCTACAAAGCTCAGATAGATGCACTCAATTGTATCTTTTGAGTCGGAACTTCCGATGCAGCCGGTGGGTCTACATTTGCCAAATGCGATCAAACCAGATGCGACTCAAGAACTGGAAGAATTTGTTTTTTTGTATTTTGTTAGCGTCCAGTGGTGGAAGCTGTTGTTGCATTCGAGTAGATGCGGCAGAATCTACAAATACGTTGAATCTGGCACAGCAAAAACTAGAAACGACTCAAACCCCAGCACAAACCAAAGAACCTGAAAATACTCAAAAGCAAAATGATCCGCCACCGCTAGAATCGCAGCCAAGTAATTTGCCTACTTCAGACTCAAAAGAGCAACTATTAAATACGCCTGAGATAAATCAGTCTCAAAGGCTAGAGAGACTAATGCAGCTGCTACGATCGCCAAAACGGCCACCTAAGTCCGATCGCGATCGCGAATTAGGGTTACGGGTGCGGTTACTACCCTTAGAACAGCAGCCACCACCACCGAAAGAACAACCCGTAGTTAAGTTTAAACCTATCGGCTATCTACAGGCCCATGTAGGCTACTTCGAGACGAGTAACATTTTTTCGTCACATGATAGTCCCATCGAAGATGGTTTAATTTTTTCTGGACTGACACTAGCCTCAGCGTATTTCCCTTTAGGATCTAAGACTTATTTAAATGGCTCAATTGATGGGAATCTCATCCGTTATATAAATCAGTCACAATATGATTACAACCAAGTAAGATTTAATCTCAATATTTACCAGCAGTTATCGCGGCGAATGTACGGAGAAATCAGTTGGAGCAATCAACAGTTATTTTATGCCAACAACAGCGATCACCTGGATAGCTTCAAAGCAGGCGATCGCTTTTTAAATGAGAATTCCCTACAACTGTCTTTAGGACGGCGAGATCCCTTAACTCCAAGATTAACCCTAGATAGCTTCTACGAATTTAGTGTAAATTTTTCTGATCCTCAAAGTCGTAATCGGATCATCAATTCCTTTTGGGTTTCTCTAAACTACTACTTGCAAAAGCCTCTCCAGGTTGGTATTGACTACCAAATGAACTTATCAGACTTTACACAACGCGATCGAGAAGACCAATTTTATCGGCTATTCGGGCACTTAAATTACCGAATATCCGATACCACTAATATGAATGTGCAGGCTGGAGTGAGTTTAGGTAGTTCAACCGACGAAAACATTGACTTTGATGGCTGGTTCTTCAGTATTAATTACAATTTCCAATTAGGTCGCTTTTGAGAAGAGTTAGGAGTTAGGAGTTAGGAGTTAGGAGTTTGGAGTTTGGAGTTTGGAGTTTGGAGTTTGGAGTTTGGAATTTGGAGTTTGGAGTTTGAAATTAAAAACCATTTGTGAGAGGTTAAGGTCAGATACAATTTGTCAATAAGCAATAGTACTTAAAATATTGCTGAAATCGGGATTAGAAACAGAATTTTTGATTGGGCGATGCCTAGGTTGGGCTTTGCCTACGCGTCATCTTGATACGCATCATTTATTCTTAACCCATAATTTCAGTACAACAGTTAACTTAATACCTCGGCTCTTTCCAAATTTTAAGCATAATTTCTAATTGACAAAAGTAATATTATCTTAACCTCTCACCGATGATTAAAAACTGGCTTCAATTCATAACTCCTCACTCATAACTCTTCACTCCTAACTCTTAACTTCTCACTCCTAACTCATAACTATAAATAAGAAATCCAATCACTCCAACTGCCAGCATAAAGTTTACCCTGGCTAATGCCAGCTAATTCTAGAGAAAGTAAATTTACACAAGCAGTAACGCCAGAACCGCAATAAACCAAGATTTCTTCGGCTGTTTCTAGCTTTTCCCAGCGACGACGTTGTTCCTCTTGAGGGAGTAGGTAGCCGGAAGAGTCTGTAACTTCTTGCCAAGGATAGTTGACTGCACCGGGAATATGTCCGGCAATCTTATCAATTGGCTCTCGTTCACCTCGGTAGCGATCGCTCTCTCTTGAATCTACTAATACTACCTCATCGCTGTCTTTCCGGCTTTTTACCGCTGTAATATCTACCACCTTTTCTGTTTGTACTTGGGCTACAAACGTACCCTTTCGGGGATGAGGAATAATATCTGTAACAGAATACCCAGCTTTTTGCCATCCAGCGAAGCCGCCATCCAGTACTGCTACTTGCTCATGTCCGAGATAGCGTAACAGCCACCATAGACGAGCCGCAAAAGCAAAGCGCGAATCATCATAAGCTACAACTAAAGTTTTTTGGTAATCTACCCCAATTGCTGCCAATTTGGTAGCTATATCATTGGGGTTAGGTAAAGGATGTCTCCCGCCATGCTTACCCACTGGACTGGAAAGATCCTGATTCAAATCTAAGTAATACGAACCTTCTATATGAATTGTTTGATACTGCTGTTGTCCTAGTTGTGGATCGGCTAAAGAAAAGCGACAATCCACAATAACGACTTGCGGATCTTCTCGATGTTCAAACAGCCAAGTTGGTGAAATAACAAATTGGGTATGGGGCATGGGGTATGGGGCATTGGATAAGTTAGATTTACTACTCACTACTCAGCACTCACTACTCAGCACTCATAAAGGACATTGGTAATTATTTAGTTTTTTGTTAGATGTCAGACTTAGAAAATTTTACACCTAAGCTCACAGCAGATGGTTCTTTCACCTTTGTCTCTCAAGAGTTTGGTGAATCCTTTCACAGCCATTATGGAGCTATGCAGGAGAGTTTTTGCAAGTTTGTGGAACCGACTCAACTAGCTACAGCGGCTCAAAAACCAGTCTTGCGACTATTGGATGTTTGTTATGGTCTAGGATATAACACCGCTGCGGCTTTGCAGACAATTTGGGCAGTGAATCCTAGTTGTTGTGTTGAAGTAATCGGTTTAGAACTGAATCCAGCAGTGCCACAAGCGGCGATCGCTCATCACTTGTTCGATAATTGGAACTGTAACTATATTGAAATTTTAAAAGAGCTAGCTTGTGAGCATCAAGTGCAAACGCCTTACCTGAAAGCAAAGCTACTAATTGGCGATGCTAGAAATACGATCAGGCTAGTACATCAATCGGGTTTCTGGGCAGATGCAATTTTCCTCGATCCCTTTTCACCACCTCAATGCCCTCAATTATGGACTGTTGAATTTATTAAACAAGTGTCATTGTGTTTACATCCAGATGGTTTGTTAGCCACCTATTCTTGTTCTGCGGCTGTACGCACAGCACTTTTGTCTGCTGGCTTGGTGATATATTCTACCCCACCCGTAGGAAGGCGATCGCCTGGTACTATGGCAACACATTCTCGGATTGCTGAGTCTAAAGACCATTCAGCACTCACCACCCTCTCGCAAGCTGAAAAAGAACACTTACTAACTCGTGCTGCTATTCCCTATCGCGATCCTCAATTGAGTGATCCAACCGAAGTCATCGTGATGCGGCGACAACAAGAGCAACAAGCCTCTTGCCTGGAACCTACCTCCCGTTGGCGAAAAAGGTGGCTGTTGGGAACACAAGGCAGGGATTTTATGGGAAATAGTTTGTAGTTCGGTTGCGATGTTTACGACAGGCTATGCCTATACAATTGTAACCCTGATTCTCAGTCCTTAATTCCAGAAAAGTTAGACATTTTTTTGCCAAAATTTCTGATTTCGTTTCCAAATACTTAGGTAACAAGTTTTTACGAGCCAAATAGCTTGATTATATGATAGTATTTAATATCACATCCAGTTCAACAGTACTTGAGTATTGCTATAACTGAGTAAGTAAAAACATATATACCTAATGATTACCATAAAAATTTGAAACTCAAAACCCGATATCTCGCATAGAGCAGTCAACTATAACGGTTGATGACGCCACGAGGTTAAAAAATCTCCGTAAAAAACCTGATTGAACATTTGTGCCGATTCATCATACTGGAATTAGAAGCAAAAAATGTGACAACAAGATACACCTTGTTCGTAACATAAAAAATACATGCTGCGAAAAACTTAGATAGGCAGCTTGACATCATGCATAATCCATATCGAAACTCCGGCTCAGATACAGTCGAATCTTAAATTTGTTTGTTATTGAAATCTGACACTGTTAACTTGTGCAAAAACTTGGAGTGCCTTTGTGATTCAATGGAAATCCAACCATACAGGCTTTACAGAACAAATTGTTAGTGGGTCAAACCCCATTAGCAGAGTGAAGAGTATCGGTTCAAATCATGCCGTAGGGTCGCAAAATGCGCAGAGTTCTTTAGGCTTATCTCAAGAGGGCCTGATGTTTCAAGATAGTCAAGCAGCGTCTTCTTGGATCAAAGCTGATGTTAATTGTGGTGATAGTTTATTAGTCTCTAGAACACTACAAGCTAAAGGTTCTAAGGTGAATGGGTTTGATTTAGATCCGCCGAAAGTTTTAGTCGTTGACGATCATGCCGCCAGTCGGATGACTGCTGTTGCCCTCTTGGGGATGGAAGGATACGAAGTCATTGAGGCAGACAGTGGTTCTATTGTTGTGGGATTGGTAACTCAAAAACAACCAGATTTGATTTTGCTGGATGTGATGATGCCAGGAATGGATGGATTTGAAGTCTGCCAATTGCTCAAACAGGATGAGCAGACTAGGCTAATCCCGGTGATTTTTATTACAGCGTTAAATGACAGGCGATCGCGCATTCAGGGAATTGAAGTTGGGGCAGATGATTTTCTTACCAAACCCTTTGATCGTGTGGAACTGGCGGCGCGTGTAAAGTCCTTAGTACGGCAGAAGCGTCTGAACGAAGATTTAGACCATGCCGAACAAGTACTATTTTCCATTGCCATGTCTATTGAAAGTCGCGATCCAAATACGGGCAACCATTGTGAACGACTAGTAAAACTGGGACAAGTTTTTGGTGAATATCTCAGCCTGTCACGCTACCAAATTCGAGATTTGAGGTGGGGTAGTTATCTCCACGATATCGGTAAAGTTGGTATTCCCGATGCAGTGCTGTTGAAAAAAGGCGAACTCACCCCCGAAGATTGGCAGATCATGCAGCAGCATGTTTTGATTGGGGAAAAAATCTGCCAGCCATTACGCAGTATGCGGGGTGTAATTCCCATTATTCGCCATCACCACGAACGTTGGGATGGCTCAGGCTACCCTGATAGACTCCAGGGGAATGATATTCCCTATCTGGCGCAAGTATTTCAGTTAATTGATATTTACGATGCCCTAACCAGCGAACGACCTTACAAAAGAGCTTTTCCTTCAGCAGAAGCACTTTCGGTAATGCAAAAAGAAACTGATTCCGGTTGGCGTAATCCCAAACTAATGCAGCAGTTTGCAGAGTTTATTCGCTCCTATCAAGGAAAAGAGTAGGCAGTACGCGGTAGGGAGTAACGATTTGTCGCTGCTGTAATGAGTGCGAAATAGTATTACAATCTCCAACTTTTACGAAAGCAGTTGTCTTAACTCCTTTTATATTTCACTCTTCTATGATTAGCTGGTATGATTTGAACCTATATTTTAAAGTACCAAAAGCATTAATTATAATTTCACTGATAGCTAATAGCTAATTTATGGTAGTTGTAGCAATTCTAGCGGCGGGACGCGGCACACGGATGAAATCAAGCTTACCCAAGGTTTTACATTCTTTGGGTGGGCGATCGCTAGTAGAGAGAGTTCTCGAAAGTGTAGAACCACTTTCGCCTTCACGGCGAATCGTGATTGTGGGATATCAGTCCGAGGAAGTGCAAGCCTCCATGCATTTAACTCCCAGCTTGGAGTTTGTCGAACAGACTGTGCAATTGGGAACAGGTCATGCTATCCAGCAATTACTTCCTCACTTGGAAGGCTACATCGGTGATTTGCTGATACTTAACGGCGATTTACCGTTAATACGCAGCGAAACCCTCAAGCAGATGTTACAAACTCATGCCCGAAATCAAAACGCCGCCACCATTCTTACCTCCCACCTACCCGACCCCACAGGCTACGGGCGCGTTTTTTGTAACGGTGAAAATATTGTGCAGCAAATGGTAGAACACAAGGATTGTACTGTTGCCCAAAGACAAAATCAGCGCATTAATGCTGGAGTTTATTGCTTCCGCTGGCCAAATTTGGCAAAGGTGCTTCCCCATTTACAGGCAAACAATGCCCAAAAAGAATACTATCTCACTGATGCCGTGACTCAAGTCGGACAAGTGATGGCAGTGGATGTGGAAGACTACCAAGAAATTCTCGGCATCAACGATCGCTTGCAACTGGCAACAGCAGCCGAAATTTTGCAAAGACGAGTCAAGGAAAAATGGATGCTGGCAGGTGTCACCCTCATCGACCCCACAAGCATCACCATTGACGAAACAGTAGAATTACAGCCTGATGTAATTATTGAACCCCAAACTCACCTGCGAGGAAATACGGTAATTAAAACAGGAAGTCACATTGGGCCGGGAAGTTTCATTGAAAATAGCCAATTGAGTGAAAATGTCACCGTGCAGTATTCAGTGGTGACAGATAGCACCGTGCAGGCAGGAAGCCGAATTGGCCCTTATGCTCATTTGCGCGGTCACGTAGAGGTGGGTGCTGGTTGTCGTGTAGGGAATTTTGTGGAATTGAAAAATACACAATTAGGCGATCGCACCAATGCAGCACATTTGTCGTATCTAGGTGATAGTGTTGTCGGTAATCAGGTGAATATTGGTGCCGGTACAATTACTGCCAATTATGACGGCGTGAAAAAACATCGTACCAAAATAGGCGATCGGACAAAAACTGGTGCCAATAGCGTTTTAGTGGCCCCACTCACCTTGGGAGATGATGTCTATATCGCGGCTGGTTCTACAGTCACAGAAGATGTGCCTGATGATTCTTTGGTAATTGCCCGTAGTCGTCAAGTCGTGAAACCAGCTTGGCGGAAGAAAAGTTAAGTAAGAGCAACTATCAAGCAGCAAGTTTTGTAGTGGGGTCTAAATCCCTGTTGCAAAACTTACTTAGGAACGTGGATTAAATTAAGATGCAAAACCTCATCCTGTCTCTAGCTTCCCTCTCCTTTCCAAGGAGAGGGATTGAGGGTGAGGTAAACCAAAGACATAAATTGTATGTTATTTAATTCTTATTCCTTAGTTCCTAATCCCCAGTCCCCCAATCACCACTACAGAATATTTAAAGTTTTGCAAAATATATTCTGTCAATGTACTCTGGCATACATGATTAATATGTGCTATTGCCATGAGGAATGAGGATGAGTAATATGCTCTCTATAGCCGCCGTGACAGCAGTACTAAAAGTCTTGCTGGAAAATGGTTTAGTCAGCGATCCGATCGCTGCTAGTGTTGGTGATGTGATTGTAACTGCCCTACCACCCGATCGAATTTCAGTTGAAGCTGATGAGCGCGCTCAACTCAACCTCTTTCTCTATCAAGTGACACAGAATCGCAATGTCGATTGGGTATCTCAGGAATTTCGGAGCAAGCACTCACGTATTAATGGAAACCCGTTTTCTCCAACTCCACCACTGGCGCTTGACCTCCATTACTTGCTAACAGCCTACGGAGCCAAGGATTTTCAGGCGGAGCTTTTACTGGGCTACGCAATGCAGTTATTACACAAAACACCAGCTATCACATCTGATATTATTAAAAATACTTTGATCAATGCATCCACAACCAATACTTCAAGTGCTTTTTCGCAAGCTGTAGCAAATGTGTCTGTATCCGATTTAGCTGAACAAATTGGACAGATCAAACTGACTCCGGAGTTTTTTAACATGGAAGAAACTTCTAAGTTATGGTCTGCTTTACAAACGCACTATCGACCTTCAGCTACCTATCTGGCATCAATGGTACTGATTGAGAGTAGCAAATCTGACAACCCCGAAGGTTTCTACGTGATGCCCTTATCACAGCCGATTATAGAGCAAGTGATGTCTCCGGCAAAGACTGAGCAAATGATTGTTGCAGGCACAACATTAGTAATTCGTGGTAAACGGTTACGCGGTGAAATCACACGAGTTCGTTTGGGTAATACGGAGACATTACTAGTACCTCAAGAAGTTAAAGAAACCCAAATCAGCTTGTTAGTTCCGCCAGATTTGTACCCAAGTGTGCAGGGTGTTCAAATCGTACACCTGACAATGGGCAATGGGGGGCAAATGGATCATCTCGTTGAATCAAACGTTGCAGCTTTTGTTCTACATCCAACAATTACAGCATTCATCACCCAAGTGGAAAATACTGGCGACAATTTACGCACAGCAGAAATTAACGTTAAATTCCAGCCCAAGGTAGGTAAGGCACAGCGAGTAGTTTTACTACTCAATGAAGTGTCAGAGAATGCTCCATCTGCTTACTCTTTCTTGGTGGCATCACGCACTGAAGATACTGATGCAATCACTATTCCTATCAAAAACGTCAAGCCAGGAACTTATATTGTCCAGGTGCGGGTAGATGGTGCCCAAAGTCCACTGCACAAAAATCACTCTGGGGCTTATGATTCGCCACAGGTAACTATTTTATGAATGCTACAACAATTAATCGTAATTGGGATGAGGCAAACTACCGCTACCTATCAGCAGCCCTAGCCGTGGTGCGTGGTATTTTAGAAAATCACACGGCAAAAGAGCAAAATCAAGCTCCAGAGAAAAACCAAGCGCTTTTACAGCAAGCTTTACAGGAAGCTGCTGCTATGCCTGCACCATCAGCATTGGAGAGAGTATGCAAGATGTTTAACCTCTCATCCTTTGAACGTGATTTGTTGCTGTTGTGTGCAGGTATGGAATTGAATGGAGATTTTGCTAAATTATGTGCTATAATCCACGGAGATTCGCAACGAGCTTACCCAACTTTGGGTTTAGCTCTGGCAGCTTTACCCGATGTCCACTGGGATGCGATCGCACCAAATGCTCCCTTACGTCATTGGCGATTAATTCAAATTGGTGATGGTCATGCCCTGACTCTTAGTCCCCTAAGAATTGACGAACGGATTTTACATTATCTCACGGGCATTCAATATCTCGACGAACGCTTGGCTGGCATCATTGAACCATTACAAGAAGTTAGTGATTTAGTACCCTCGCACCAAGATTTAGCAGAGCGAGTCGCAGCAATTTGGTCACAAGCTTCCAAGGTTAATAGCTTGCCAATTGTCCAGTTATGTAGTAAAGAAACTACTAGTAAACGTGCCATTGCCGCCACAATTTCTCAACTTCATGGTTTAAGTCTGTGGGTAATGGCTGCACAAGTCATTCCCTTAGCACCTGGCGAGTTGGATAACCTCATCCGCTTGTGGACTCGCGAGACAATTTTAAGTAAATGTGCCTTACTCATAGATTGCAACGAATTAGATACTAATGATACGGCACGGCTAAATGCGATCGCTCATTTCATCGAACGCACCAAGGGCTTTTTAATAGTCACAAGTCGAGAACGTATAGATTTATCACAACGCCTAGTAATTAATTTTGACGTACATCAACCAACTAGCAAAGAACAAGGTGCAGTTTGGCAAGATGCACTAGATGGGATAGCACCACAAATGAACGGGCAAATTAAAACCCTAGTGGAGCAGTTTAACCTAAGTGCTGCAACCATTCGCGCTGCTTGTGCAGAAGCCGCAGGACAGTTAGCACAAACACCAGAAACCGATATCAGTGATATTTTATGGGATGCCTGCCGTGTGCAAGCACGTCCACGCTTGGATGAACTCGCCCAACGAATTGAGCCATCTGGTAATTGGGAAGACTTAGTATTACCAGAGGCACAGAAACAAGTTCTTCGGGAAATTGCGGCTCATGTGCGCCAACGTAGTACTGTATATAATAATTGGGGTTTTGGGGCCAAGAGTGCCAGGGGATTAGGAATCAGCGCTCTATTTGCAGGTGGTAGCGGCACTGGTAAAACTTTGGGCGCAGAAGTGCTGGCCCATAAATTGCGCCTCGATCTTTATCGCATTGACCTATCATCGGTAGTTAGCAAATATATTGGCGAAACAGAGAAGAATTTGCGTCGGGTATTTGATGCCGCCGAACAAGGCGGGGTGATTTTGTTATTTGATGAAGCTGATGCTTTATTTGGTAAACGGAGTGAAGTTAAAGATGCCCGCGATCGCTATGCCAATATAGAAGTTAGCTACCTATTGCAACGGATGGAAAGCTACCCAGGTTTAGCAGTTCTGACTACCAACTTGAAGAGTGCAATTGATACAGCCTTCCTGCGGCGGATTCGCTTCGTAGTGCAGTTTCCCTTCCCCGATACAATGCAACGAGCCGAGATTTGGCGACGCGTCTTTCCAGATGATACACCAACCAGAGATTTAGATGCTCTGCAACTAGCACGGCTCAATGTCGCTGGAGGTAATATCCGTAACATAGCCTTAAATGCTGCTTTCCTCGCTGCCGATGCTGGGGAAGCAGTTCAGATGAAACACGTGTTGCGATCTGCTCAAACAGAATATAGTAAGTTAGAGAAGCCTTTAACTGAGGCAGAAATTGGGGGATGGACGTGATTTGAAAATTTAGAGGGCACTACATAACTCGTCGAATTTCTGAGAAACTCTTCATTCCACACTACAGGCTGGAAACACTAAAAATGGTGGAAATCTCTGCTATGTGGAAATTTTCACACATCAAAGCTGCCTAGAGTTAATCTAAACTCTAGGGCCAAATTTTCCCAAGAATCTTTCCCAAGAATATTTTACAGATGTGCCAAGAGATGAAATATGGCAGGATACTTGCAAGTATTGGCTGAATAATGTCAGGATGAGTCTGCGCGATCTTAATCTAAGTGAAAACTTAATTTCAGCAAAACTTATTTATTCTGTGAAAATTTTATGGTTAAAGGATTGAGAGTTAGTATGCTGCTATTAGCAGTTCTGGGAAATCTGGTATGGTCATTTAGTGCTAAGGCAAATTTTAACGGCAAACTTACTGTAGAAATTGATGGCTTGAAGAATAAAGAAGGACAAGTCTGTGCGAGTCTATTTGGAAGCAGTGAAGGATTTCCTAGCGATCGCGATCGCGTCTTACAAAAACAGTGTACCAAGATTACTGACAATCCCTTACTAATTACCTTTGACAACTTGAAAGCAGGTAGTTACGCCGTTGCTGTCTTCCACGATCAAAATAATGACCGCATTCTTAATCGCAATATTTTTGGTATACCAAGCGAAGGCTTTGGATTTTCTCGCAACCCAGAAATTCGCACCAGAGCGCCCAAATTTAGCGAAGCAGCATTTTTAGTTGCAGGCCCAAATACCAATATCCAAATCCAGTTAAAATATTTTTAGGCTGACAGCAGATTTCAAATTGATCCACTGCCAATTTGAAATTTTCGGTAGCAAAAAAAGTTCCCTTCCAGCAAAACTTTAATTTTGGATTGAAGGAAAAATCTAAAATCTAAAATCGAATGACCGAAAACGACTCATGATACAGAGCAACTAAATTTATTTATGGGGATCATCAATTTTGAATTTTGAATTCGGAGCGTACCCCTGCAGGGATCTTGCTACGCGCAGCGTCTCCAAGAGTTGCGACGTGACTCTATTCTGGTGAATCATTGTCTGAATCTTCCGGTAGACTTTGTTGTTCCGGTAAGCCACGCATTCGATTCATTTGTGATGGGGATTCTAAACTGTTGCTACGAGTCCGGCTAAAGCCGTCCCAATCAAGCTTTTTAGCTTTGGTTTCCCAGATACGAAATCTGGTAGGCACGGTCAATAATGCCCTACAGACCTTGACTAGAACAAGTTCTAATTGTGTCTCTACTTTGCGAAGAATATTTGCTGCGCCGTTTAAATCAGCGTTGATTAATTTGCCAGTAGAAGTCCGATACATTCCACGTTTAACTCGTTTCCCCGATGCCTTCCACCCTTGGGGTTTTTCACCGAATGTAGGCAGAAAATCACCGTCTAAAAAACTAGCTTTACTGGTGTAGATTCTTCGGTTTCTACAAAATTAATCCCGTATATTCACACAGTTGTTTGATTCGTTCTTTGAGTTTTGCAGTAGGAATTTGTACAAAAGATTGAGTTGTTTTACCCAGTTGTACTTCTTGTCGCTGCCCCTGATTCCACCCAAAGACAACTACACCAATTTGATGTTCAATAGAGTAGTCAATAACTAGCCCAGCGGCTTTATTCACTGCATATCTCATTTGTCGGTTACGTTTCTCTGTGATCTGTGCCAATTGATCATCCCAGTATCCTTGCATTTGTGAGAGGTTAAGGTCAGATACAATTTGTCAATAAGCAATAGTACTTAAAATATTGCTGAAATCGGGGTTAGAAACAGAATTTTTGATTGGGCGATGCCTAGGTTGGGCTTTGCCTACGCGTCATCTTGATACGCATCATTTATTCTTAACCCATAATTTCAGTACAATAGTTAACTTAATACCTCGGCTCTTTCCAAATTTTAAGCATAATTTCTAATTGACAAAAGTAAGATTATCTTAACCTCTCACCGATGGTATCCTTGTGGTTTACCTTCTTTAAGAGTGCTAACACGCTTGTTGTACCACTGGTTAAGAGATTTAACTTTGCGACCATCAACTATAAAGCTAACGCCAACGTGAATTATCCCTATGGTGATTAACTTGTAGGTAATTTTTCTAGCAACCAGTCCTAAGAAGTTTAACTGACTGCGGAGTATTATCCAGAGAATCTAGCGATATACAACGCGAATACGCTGGACGTTTAATCATGATTACGAGTAAAATACGGTAAGTGCATCGCCTTACGTGCTTTTACATGTAAAACCGCAGAAAAACCCAGTTAGAAGTTGAGTTTAGCAGAACAACTGACCCATAAGCAGTTATCAAAGTCTGTTTGAGCTAAATGCCAGTTGTCATGCTTCCAAAAACTCCCAGACAGGTTTGAAGTTATCCAGGAATCCTCTGCCCTAACTTTTAGCTGGATAACCTTTGTGTCACTCATCTCTTGAGAAACACAATAACTCACCATAACTAGCTCTGTCTACCGCTGGGCTATAGTTTGGCTGACTTGCTGCTTTCTAGCAGTGAAGCTTTAGCTGAATTTCAATTCTAGCTGCTCGTAGTTAAGTCAGTGAAAAGTTATCAAGGCTTCGTTTGGGGATTTAAACCCTACTCGACGCTGCTCACTTATAGAAGTGGGAGACTCAACAAGATTCTGATAACTGATAACTAATTGTTGAAACCCCCAAAGAGTATGCACTATCTATTACTACCGTTCTTAAGCTTTTTTGTTGGCATCATCGTTGGTTTGACGGGAATTGGTGGAGCCTCTCTCATCACGCCAATGTTGATTTTTGTTTTTCAGGTTCCGCCTTCTATCGCTGTGAGTTCTGATGTTGTGGCAGCCACATTGATGAAAATTGTTGGTAGCGTCAAGCACTGGGAACAGAAAACTCTTGACACAGAAGTTGTCAAATGGCTGGCCTTTGGGAGTGTTCCAGGCTCACTGTTGGGGGTGGGGATTTTGCACTTCATTAAACGTACAGGTGAGTACAATCTAGATAACATCTTGCTCCGTTTGCTTGGCGGAGTGATTTTGCTAGTCACAGTGTTAGCACTAGTGCAATTGTTGTTATTGACTTTTTTCCCCAAATTTAATTTACCCGAACTGCCAAAATTAGACTTAGAAACTAACTTTGGTCGATTTGTGACAATTACTTTGGGAGCAATTTTAGGCTGTTTAGTTGGTCTAACCAGCGTCTCCTCAGGTTCAATGTTTGCCCTAGTGCTGATTGGGTTTTTCCGCCTTGATGCCCGGAAGTTAGTGGGTACAGATATTTCACACGCAGCAATTTTACTGCTGTTTACAGCCCTCGGTCATCTCAGCCTGGGAACAGTTGATTGGAGTTTGGTGCTGCCTATATGGCTAGGCTCTGTACCTGGGGTGTTACTAGGTGCTAAAGTCTGCGAGGTAGCCCCACAACGCCCTTTACGGTTTATCATTTATGCCATTTTGATGATGGTGAGTTGGAAATTAGTTCATCAAGTGTAACCAAATTGAGATTTTCAATCCCCAATCCAGCATCCACCATTAATTAACTTCTCACCCAAGGTAGTAGAGTGAATGTACCTCGCTCATACATAATCAACAGACCCAAGCCAATTAACACAAAAGGTACAACAGCTTGGCCGTAGCGATTGAAAAGATCGGCAATGGTAGGTTGACGGCTTAAAGAATAAGCGATCGCACACCAAATCCCTACCATGATAAAAAATACACTTATAATTACTCCCAAGCTGGCAAGATCGTGACCAGCGAACAAAGGAACATATACACTAATATTGTCACCACCATTAGCGATCGTGACTGCTGATACTTTATAAGTTTGGCGGTGTAAAATACTCAAAATAAAAGACAATACCGGGTTAGTAGATGTGGGCTGGTTAAAATCACTACTGACTGTCTGAACTGTTATAGTATCTTCTTCTCTATATACTAAGTGGTGAATACCAATACCAATTGGTAGCAATCCTAGCAATCCTATCCATTCTCGCTGTATAACTAATCCACCAAAAAATCCTGGTAAGCTAGCGATGATAATGGCTGCAAAACCCAGATATTGACCTAGTAAGATATGCCGCCGCCGAAAATTACCATCTACCTGTGAAAAAAATATTAACAAGATAATCATGTCATCTATGTTGGTGGCGATGAAGGCAATTATCCCTTCACTGAAAGCTGTCCCTAGCTTACTCATGCTGGATTTTTAGAATATACAATTTATAACCATACCAAATTAACCTTCTGGCACAACTAAGCTTTAATATAGAGAAAGTCAGGGTTCTCTAGTTGAGTACCAACCCCATAGCTGAAGCTAGGGGCTTGTAGGAGACTTCACCTGACCAGACTAACCGTTTAGAGCAAGAG
>NZ_JBALDZ010000098.1:0-6837 GCF_036917155.1 Nostoc sp.
ACGATTAGCTCCAAAAGTATTAAATTTGAACGAGAGCGATCGCTCAGAACTGCAACAGTTGGTAAACCGACACAATGCCGCGCAACAACTAGTACACCACGGCGGAAATAAACCAAGTATTATTGTGAGAAACTAAGAAAGTAGAGTCAAAGCAGTTTAGGCTGAAAACAAGGGAAGCAGGTGTGGCACGATTAGCTCCAAAAGTATTAAATTTGAACGAGAGCGATCGCTCAGAACTGCAACAGTTGGTAAACCGACACAATGCCGCGCAACAACTAGTACACCACGGCGGAAATAAACCAAGTATTATTGTGAGAAACTAAGAAAGTAGAGTCAAAGCAGTTTAGGCTGAAAACAAGGGAAGCAGGTGTGGCACGATTAGCTCCAAAAGTATTAAATTTGAACGAGAGCGATCGCTCAGAACTGCAACAGTTGGTAAACCGACACAATGCCGCGCAACAACTAGTACTACGTGCAAAAATAATTCTCCTAGCGTCAGAGGGGAAAAATCATGGTGAAATTGCGCGGATATTAGATATAAGTCTTGATATGGCTCGTTTATGGCGAAACCGATGGTGTGAAACTAGCGATAAAGAGTTGTCTATTTTGCAGAGATTACAAGACTTAGAGCGTATTGGCGCACCAGTAAAATTTAGTATGGAGCAAGTAATCGAACTATTCGCCCTTGCATGTTCACCACCGTCCGACTATGGACGACCAATAAGTCATTGGACACCAAGAGAATTAGCAGACGAAATTATCAAACAAGGGATAATTGAAAGCATATCCGTCCGTCATCTGGGAAGATTATTACAAGAAGCAGAACTTAAACCCCACCAGAGTCGCTACTGGTTAACCCCCCCCTGTGGACGAAGAATTTGACGCAAAAGTTGAAGATATTACTGGTTTATACATCAACGCCATTGAACGTTATCAAAACGGAGAGCGGACAATATCCATTGATGAAATGACTGGGATTCAGGCTACTGAGCGTCTAGAAAAAGATTTACCAATGCGGCCAGGTTTAGTTGAAAGACGGGAATTTGAATATATTCGTCATGGGACACAAACTTTAATAGCTAATTTTGATGTTGCCACTGGTAAGATTATCGAGCCTAATTGTGGAGATTCCCGAACCGAATCCGATTATCTCCTCAATATTCGTCGAATTATTGAAAGTGACCCCAATGCCAAAAAATGGCATTTAATCATGGATTGTCTGAATACTCACTCCTCTGAGTCGCTGGTTCGTTTGGTTACACAAAGAGAAGGTTTGAATATTGACTTGGGTATTAAGGGCAAAAGCGGCATCCTCAAATCCATGAAATCCCGTGCTGCTTTTTTAACTGATCCAACACATCGAATTGTTTTCCATTACACACCCAAACATTCTTCTTGGCTCAACCAAATTGAGATTTGGTTCAGTATTTTGGTTCGGAAATTACTCAAGCGTGCCAGCTTCAAAAGTCAGGATGACCTCAAAACTCGAATTCTTGAATTTATCGACTATTTTAATAAAACAATGGCCAAACCTTTTAAGTGGACATATAAGGGTAAAGTCTTGGCCATCTAATACTTGGCTTATTTCCGCCGTGCTGTACTAGTCAGGCGCTCGCCTACACCACTCACTGACATATCGCAATCAATCCCCCAAACATTAAATGAGCTTGAAAGTCTTCCTTCACAAGGCTCGTTGGGGCTGAAGCTCAAAATGCACCTTGGGCTAGATAGCGCTGGGGACTTCTACAGTGAGTTAGTCTCCCAGCTTGGTGAGGCTATTGGGATAGCTGATGGTGAGCCTTACACAGAACGCATACCTGGGGCAGTGGCTATTCTTTGGGTTAAGTTTGCAGACGAGTGCAGGTCTATATTGTGCGATTGGATAGAAGCGGTTTAAGTAATGTTGTAATGTTGTCATAAAGCTTTGTTCGAGGAATGTTGTGCAATTTTTGGTCATGATCTTACCAATTTAGGAAGAAAATTTTTAGTATTTTTGCTACTATCCTAACAATGTCTATGTAATTACCCATATTCAAAACTTCTGACTGTTATGCTCATCTTTGCTGATTACTGAACATAACTATTGTGCATTCATCAAGTAATCGGGGTGAAGCAAGCAATAGTCAGTCCGTGTCCGCTACTAATAATAGAGAGTTAAAAACACGATTTGTAATTGTCAATAAAAATTGGATTTTATCAGATATTTTTTACCCCCCTCAGATGATGTTTACACATTTCAATGCTAACTTCACGCGCATCGATGAGATAGTTCCTAATATATATAAGCTTTCTATCTCAAATAATAAAAAGTTTGTTTTCAGTCAATTCCTTATCCTTGATGAGCGCCCGATGCTTATTCATACAGGTCGCTCAAATTGGTTCGAGCAAACTTATCAGCTTGTTTCGTCTGTCTGCGACGCTTCAAAACTTCATTACATTGCCTTGTGTCACCTTGAAGCTGATGAGTGCGAAGCGCTTAATCAATGGCTTGAAGTAGCTCCTGAAGCCAAAACAATTGTGAGTCCTCTGAATCAATCCAACATGGATGACTTTGCATTGCGACCAACAACAGTTCTTAAAAATAACTTTGCTCTTTCCTTGGGCAAAAGAGATATTATACTTATTGAAACTCCCCATTTTCCTCATGGATGGGAGGGTTGTCTATTCTATCAGCCGCAAGAGCAGATCCTTTTTTGTTCCGATCTTGCTGCTCATCCTGGTCAGTTCGAGTCGCCTATTACCGAGAAGGATCTTACAGAATCTATTATTAAATTTCAGCAAAAAGTTGGGTTTATGTCTGAAGGGAAAAGCTTCACTCGAGGAATTGAGGCAATAGAGAAGCTACCCATTAAGTACCTTGCAACAATGCATGGTTCTATTATCTACGGGGAGTCCATCTCGAAGCTTCTTTCAAAAATGAAACAAACCTTTGGTTCTTAAACCTCTCCAGTTGTCAGATTCAAGCACAGCCCAATTATTGATCAATCAATTAATCTGAGAGAATTCGCCAACAGTATCAGGGTCTTTTAAAAGAGCTAACCTGCACTCAAGGCTTTTAGCTTGCGCTTCATTAACCAGGATTTAATTTGCTCGTGGCATAGTGCGTAAAAAACGAGACTAGTTGTGGTGGAGCTACGCTTGGGACAAGAATCTCTCGCTAGAACCAGGAAAATAGTTCACGTTGATATGGATGCTTTTTACGCATCGGTGGAACAGAGGGACAACCTCTACTCGGATTCAGTTTGAGTATCTTGAACAAACTATTGAAGGACTGGCAAAACAAGCCGTAGGCAATCGCGCTTTTAGAAATGCTTTTAAATTAGGTGCTGCTAATAGACTTGTAAGTAGGATTCTTGAGAATCGGGATCAACAGAAAAATCAAGGGATTGCTGGAACTATTGAATCGGTTGCAGTACCCGCTATTATCGTGCAAGCGCTCTACGAAAAACTAGAATCTGAGTTAGAAGCATATCTAAACAAGGTGAAAGTTAAACAAATGGCGGCACCATCAATTGGTTCAAAAGACGGATATTTCTCTGGGATATCTGCGGCTGATTCTGTCTCTCTTAATCGCCAAGTTAATAGCAGTCAACAGCACTATCTACCAGGTTAATTAAAGCGTGTCAGAAGATAGCGGCAGTGATGAGAGTAGATTAACGAGTGATTGACCTCATGCAGTGCCAAAGATGATCACTGTAGGCAAGATTCCCAGTATTTGTACAGACGTGTAAATAGTTATAAAAGTATAAACTAGATCTAGTAAAAGATGATTATAGTAAATTTATATACTCTATTGATGTGAATAACTCGGTAGAGTATTTTTGTGAAAGCGCGTCTACCGTAAGCGATCGCCTCTTTTGTGCCTTTGTTAAAACCGCCCTCCACAGCCTACGATCGCTAGCTTGGGGTAATGGTGCATCATATCTGACCAAATTTTGATAACCATTGGTTAACACGCATTCAGCTAAGGGTGTTGCATTGGGCTTGGTTGATTGCATCTAATCCTTAAATACTCCAGTTATTATTTGATACAATTATTTTTGCTTTCTAATCTTGATTAGCTAACAATTTAGGATAACAAGTGCTGAAGAACCTTATTTTTAATGATTTGAAATCAGGTGAAGCTAGTATTATCGGCACTCACTATCTTTTCTGGAAGCTAATGTCTAACTAAAAATGCTAGTCATAGTTTTGAAAGTGACACTGGCAATAATGAAACATGGGCTGAAACCACCGTCCATCCTTCAGGAAACCTATACCAAGTCTGGCTTTGTCGCCCGAAACGTTCTACACCATTAATATTGCGGCGAAACTCTAAAGTCACTGTTGCTGCATCTTTCCCAAAGGTTACAACCTTGAGATTCGAGATTTCTCGCTCTATTTTTGGGTTTGGTCGATTCTGGCGAAAGTTACGAATTTCATCGCTGCCATAGAGGTTTTCTGTGATGCCAAACCGTATTACTTCGGGCGCATCCCAAAACAAGCTATCCAGCACCTCCAAATTGTTATTAGAAAGCGCTTCTTCATACTTGAGGGATAAATCAGTTACTTCAGCTAAAACAGTAGGGTCATTTATAGTAGTCATTGTTGTTACCAATTTTTGATGTTATGGCTGATTATGCACTCTTTTAAATCGTCAGAGCTATTTTTCTTTTAAGCTCCTTCAGTACGTAAATTCAGACGAACCAGATCGCGAAAGGTGGAGATTTGCTGCATAAAGAAAATTGAGCCTGCAATACAAATACTTGCACCAAGGATGACAGTATTGCTACTACCAATTTTGCTTGCTAGTGCGCCAGATATTAAGTTACCTATAGGTACTGCGCCTGTAGATGCCATAACGTAAAGACCGGTAATTTGCCCGCGATTTTCATCGCTCACTAACAACTGAAGCAAAGTACGTCCGGCAATAATCTGCAAAATAAAGCCGAAACCATCTGCAAATAATGAAAGCAGTGAAAGCCAGAAGACACGAGATAGGGCAAAGACAATTAAGCTTACCCCCATAAAACCTATACCCAAAGCTAGAACTTTACCCGATTCCAATATATTGCTATGCTTGGTTAAATAGATACCACCTGCTAAGGTTCCCAAACTGGAAGCTGTCATCAAGAAGCCGAAGGTATTAGGGCCGCCCTGCAAAATCTCCTTGGCAAAAATCGGCCCCAAAGCTAAATAAAATCCCCAGACGCAGCAAACTAAAGCCGAACCAATTAAGACTGATCTAATTGGCAAAAACCCAAATGCATATTTAAAACTAATTTTTAATTCTTCTAAGGGTTTGCGTTTGGAAATAACGGCTTTTCTAGATGTCAGCCGTATTGCTAGCAGAGCAATAATTACAGCGATGTAACTGATGCTATCAATCAGGAAACATAGCCCCGATCCCAGCGCTACAATTAATAAGCCTGCAATCGCAGGACCTACCATACTGGTCACACTCACCAGGGAAGAGTATAAGGCAAAGGCATTACCAAGATTTTCCTTACCAACTGTTTCGGGAAGAAATGCTTGCCGAGTCGGAATATCGAAGGCGTTGATAATTCCTTGCAGGACACCAAGAATTGCAATGTACTCGATATTAATCGTACCGCTTAGGGCTAGCCACGTTAGAGCTAAAGACTGAAGCATTCCTAGAATTTGGGCAACTAATAGAATTTGGTGACGATTCCAGCGATCGGCAATGATTCCACCCAGAGGAATTAATAAAAGTGTGGGAATTTGGCTGGCAAATCCCACTAGACCAAGTAACCAAGCGGAATCGGTGAGGCGATATATTAACCAACTAATAGCCACTTGAGTCATTGACGTACCAATCAAAGAAATTGCCTGACCTGTGT
The DNA here is from genome assembly GCF_036917155.1 of Nostoc sp. Lineage (GTDB taxonomy): Bacteria > Cyanobacteriota > Cyanobacteriia > Cyanobacteriales > Nostocaceae > Nostoc. Next base: position 5,841 of record NZ_JBALDZ010000098.1, read on the forward strand.
AGTACAGGCGAAAATTTCTGGAACTAAAAGCCCGGATCATGACTCGTGATTTTTTTAATGCTTCCATATATCACTCCTGAGTAGTTCCCAGTTCTTAACCGTGAATAAAAAAGTAAGCAGTCATGCTGAAGGCAACAATCATGACAAATTTCCGAATTAAGTGGGGTTCAAGTTTACGAGCATAATGGGCGCTTAAGTACCCACCAAGAAAACCACCGACTGCCATTAAAATAGCTTGATGCCAAGCAATCACACCTGCAAAAATAAATGGAACGATCGCAATACCATTGATACAACTCCCAAAAAATGTCTTGAAAGCATTCATTTTGTGAATACTTTTGATACCTAAAAATGTCAGAGTTGCCAGCATTAAAATCCCTAAACCTGCACCAAAGAAACCGCCATAGATGGCGATCGCTAGTTGAGCCAATACCAAATTAAACAACGGTACAGATTCCGGTGATGTATTCTGCTTTTGACGCAGCAACCACTTTTTGAACGGTTCGCCAAAGGTAAATACCAGGGTTGCTAGCAGCAATAGATAGGGAATCAGCTTTTTAAAGACATTTGATTTTGGGGATTCCGTCAGCACTGCCATTTGGGATTATTACAGGTTTATTTGAAATAATTTCTTATTTTGGTTCGATTATTGGTGCTTTTTTACCAGCATTAGTAGCATTGAGTATTTCACCGCTAAAGCTAGTATTTGTGTTGATACTTTTCTTTGTAATGAATCAAATAGATGCCCATGTAGTTCAGCCTTTGGTGATGGGTCAGCAAGTTAATATCCATCCAGTGATGGTGATTGTAACATTTTTGGTAATGGGTAAGCTATTTGGATTTATTGGTGTGCTGCTTGCAGTACCTGCGGCAGCAGTGATAATTACCCTTATTGATGAGTTTACTGTACGTTCGCTTATTTTGTCAGGGCAAGGGGAATTAATACCTGACTGTGTAAGGTTTCAAGGTGATTGTGGAGATCCTAAAACCATCACCG
>NZ_JBALDZ010000099.1:0-4660 GCF_036917155.1 Nostoc sp.
CATGGATTAACTTCTGCCTTTAATTGCTGTAACCCCTTCACCCATTCTATTTTGCCTGATTTCAGCAACTAATTACCCCTGTGAACGGTTACTTACTCATTACCCATTACTCATTACTCATTACCCATTACTCATTACCTGTCCCTCGTCCACTCAAATTTGCAATCATCAATACCAATTCACTAAGCTGAATCGGTTTAGCTAGATGCGTTTGGAAACCAGCATCAATTGCCCTTTGCCGCTCTTGCTCGGTGGCATAGGCAGTGATTGCTGCGGCTGGAATTTGTCCCCCAACTTCAAGCGCTCTCACCTGACGAATCAGGGAGAAACCATCTTCCTCTGGCATCCCAATATCTGCTAGAAGCACATCATATCTGCCAGGAGATTCAGTTAAAGCAGCGATCGCTTCCCTTGTCGATGTCACAACCACTACCTCAGCCCCAAAGTCTTCTAACATCCACTTTAGTAAGTCGCGGCTATCCGCTTGATCGTCTACAGCCAAGATGCATAACCCTTGAAGGGTAAGGGGTGGATTTTTACCATCTAATGTATCTGGAGTCTCTGACAAAAGGCTCGGCTCTAAATAAGCTGGCGGTGTAATCTCCGGTGGCATTAAGCGCAGAGGCAGCCTGATGACAATCGTGGTTCCTAGTCCCTCACCTGGGCTTTGCGCTTCAACTGTTCCACCGTGAAGTTCTATCAGATGACGGACGATTGACAAGCCTAATCCAAGTCCCTGACTTGTTTTGCTGCTGCTAGAATCTCCTTGGCGGAAGCGATCGAAAATGTATGGCAGCAAGTCTTCCCGGATGCCAATTCCGGTGTCGCTGACTCGAATTTGGGCGTGAGTAGATACAGCTTCGAGTATAATTCCCACTCGCCCACCGGCTGGAGTGAACTTAATGGCATTAGAAAGTAAATTCCACAGAACTTGCTGTAAACGGTCAAAATCTCCGACAACCGTCGCCGAGTTCAACTCTGAAACAATTTCAATGCTTTTCGCCTCTGCGGAAAATTCGATAGACTCAATGGCGGCATCCACTACTGAAACCAAATCGATTAGACGAGTATTTAAATGAAGCTTGCCACTCGTAATCCGGGAGATATCGAGCATATCATCGATTAACTTAGCTTGCACTTTAGCACTCCGCTCGATCACTTCCCAGGCACGAGTGACTGCTTCTGAATCTAAATTGCGGGTGCGGAAAAGTTGCGCCCAGCCCAGTATAGTATTGAGCGGGTTACGAAGTTCATGGGAGAGGTTCGACAGGAATTCATCTTTGGCTCGGTTGGCAATTTCCGCCTGTTGACGGGCTGACTGCTCTTGTGCTATAATCTTAGACCGCTCTAACTCTAACTGTTTGCGATCGCTAATATCTTCAATCGCCAGCAAAATCATTTGAGCCTCTCCCTGCTCAATAATTTTCCAACCATTGAGCAGCATGGTTTTCTGTCCAATCTGCTCAAAGTGATGCTCTACCTCCAAGTTTTGAATACTGGTATCGTTGGCGAGAATGTCTTCTAAGAGCGATCGCAGTCCCGGCAGGTTCCATTGACCGTTTCCTAGTTCAAAAATCAGAGATTGGGCTGTCTCTGATGGTGAAACCTGAAATGTTTCATAAAACGAGCGATTGGCTTTGTTCACCCGCAAATCAGAATCAAGCACGATTAACGGCACTTGTACCGTCTCCACAATCGCTTCAGCGTAATTCCGGGCTTCTTCTAACGTTACTGCACTGCGTTTAAGACCATCAATATCTATTAACACCAACACTACACCGTCAATCTTGTTTTCTGTGGTGCGATAAGGACGGATGCGGAGGTTGTACCAATGTCCCCCCAGAGTTTGGACTTCTAATTCTTTGATGCTGAGTGTGTCAAGAACCTCCAAAATTAGAGTTTCTAACTCAGGAACATCGAGATTTGCTCTGATGTCGCTCAAAGGTCGTCCAGCATCGGCGGGAATCAAATTGAAAAGTCGCTGCGCCGTTGGCGTAAAACGGCGAATGCGTAAGTCTAAAGTCAATATCAAAATCGGAATATTAATACTGGCAAGCAAATTCGTGAGATCGTTGTTAACTTGGTGTAATTCCTGATTTCGACTACGAAGTTCTTCATTAGTGGTGTTGAGTTCTTCGTTGGTTGCCTGAATCTCTTCTTTGGCAGTTTCTAGCTCCTCATTGGTGCTTTGTAACTCTTCATTACTAGAGAGGATTTCTTCATTGGCAACTTTCAGGTCTTGATTGATATGCTCCTGCTCTTGGATCACCGCTTGTAGATATTCTTGAGTTGCAGCCCGCTCTTGGATGGCGGTTGTAAGTTCAAGCCTAAGCCGAACAATCTCCTGCCCTAAGTCTGACTGCTCTTCGCTCTCAGGATTTATTGTGCTGGGGTTGTTAATTGTGAGTGGGGCTGATTCAAATAAAATCAGAAAGTAGAGTTCTTCCTCAGTCCCAGGGTTAAATGGAATCACCTCAAGATTGATGATTTTTGCCAGATCGCCGGATTCAATTCGTAACCCTTCTTTTCTAATGAGAATTTTTTGCCGTTGTGCCTGATAAATTGTGGCGCGTAGCTCGATAAGCAAACCCTCGCGCACCATTTTGAATAAGTTAAGACTCGGTTTCCCCGATGCAACTTTGAGGTAGAGATCGATTTCTCCCCGAAGTTGCAGCACCTCCATCTTGTTGTTGATTACTACACCCACTGGGGCATAGCGCTCCAAGATTAGTTGGTCAGTTTTTTTCTCTAAGTCAAACTCATTCGATGGATTCTCAAACGCCTGCTTTGGTTCGTCCACTTTTATTATCGGATAATTGCTGGTAATGAACGAAAAAGTCGGACGAATTGCAGTTAGCTTTTTACTATAGATTTTATATTTTTTGTCAATCAGAGTAAACAAATCCGAATACTTACCTGTGCTTTCTGAAGTCCCTAGCAGCAAGAAGCCAGTGGGATTGAGACTGTAATGAAAGATGGGCAATATCCGTTTTTGCAACGTTTCGTCCAAGTAAATCAATACATTCCGGCAGCTAATTAAATCTAAGTTAGAAAAAGGGGGATCGCTGCCCAAGTCTTGCCGAGCAAACACACACAGTTCGCGCACAGCTTTGTTAATTTGATATCCACCGCCCTCAAGGGCATTAAAAAATCGGCGGCGGCTCTCTGGTGAGACTTCCACCATTTGATTCTCTGCATAAATACCCGTTCTCGCTTTTTCAATCGCTATTTCGCTGATGTCTGTGGCAAAAATTTGGATCGGCGGTGAGGTTACTTTATTTGACAACAACTCCAGCAAGGAGATAGCGATGGAATACACTTCTTCACCCGTCGAACACCCAGCTACCCAAATCCGAATCGGCAACTCTGCTGATTTGTTTTGGATGATGGTCGGAAAGACTCGCTCTTTCAACACTTCAAATACTTCGGGATCGCGGAAAAAATGGGTGACGTGAATCAGAATTTCTTCATAGAGCGCTTTGACTTCACTGGGATTGTTTTGCAAATACTCGGCATAATCCTCCAAGCGTTGTAGTTTATACAACAGCATTCGCCGCTGGATTCGGCGATCGAGGGTGTTGGGCTTGTAGTGGCTGAAGTCAACGCCAGTTTGCGATCGCAATAACACAAATATAGTTGCCAGGGCATCTCCCTGTTCGGGCAAATTTTCAATTGCGATCAGTGGCAATGACTTAGAAATAAAAGGATTGCGACTGAGGTTTACCAGTTCCTCGGCGATTTTTGGCGGCGGTAGCACAAAATCCACATTCCCAGTGGCAACAGCAGTATTGGGCATACTATCGAATTTTGCTGTGTCTTCACACTGAGCAAAAGTCACGCCTCCAGCTGCCTTGATTGCCTTCAGCCCTAGCGAACCGTCTCCATCCACCCCAGATAGAACAACTGCGATCGCTTTTTGCCCTCGATCTGCTGCCAATGAAGCAAAGAACGCATCAGCAGGCATATATTTACCATGAATTTTCTCTCGCGGCGTGAGTTGCAACACCCCACCAGACAGCATCATCTTAGTGTTGGGCGGAATAATGTAGACCTGGTTAGGTTGCACAGTCACGCCGTCTCGCACTTCATTGACGGGCATTGTAGTTGTTCTTCCGAGAATCTCGCTCAACAGACTCTTGTGGTTAGGATCTAAGTGTTGAATCAGCACAAATGCCATCCCTGTATCGGTAAGCAAATGTTTGAGTAACTGCGTAAATGCCTCTAATCCACCCGCAGAGGCGGCAATGCCAACGATGGGAAATAAAGCATCTTTATTGTCTTGTTGCTCTACGTCGAACACTTCATTCGCGGTAGATTCAGATACAGGTTGCTCAGAGGGTTGATCGGATGTCATAAGATGCAGTTTAGTACCGCAATGCTTTGGCGGCTAAGGTTTATATTTTAAGTTGGTTTACCAAATAAAAGTAGGAGGCAGGAAGAAAATATATATTTTTACCTTCGCTACTTTCTTCACAGCACCCTAATTTAATTTATGAAAAACAAAAAAATTGCTTATTTTTTGAACCGGGGGATTTAAACCCACGCTACTCAGTTAAAGGGGAAAGTTTTGTATCCGCTCAATAAATCGGGGTAGTGCAAAAAAGAAAAAGTAAATAGATGCACATAGCATCGTAGAATAAATCACATGGCGCAAAAGCAA
>NZ_JBALDZ010000100.1:0-10393 GCF_036917155.1 Nostoc sp.
TGTTTTATCGAACTCTTCATACTGAGACATGATTTCTGCCTTTACGCTTTTGCTCACTTTTATCTAACTTCTGAAAAAATGGGCGAACCGGGAGTAATAACTTAAAAGATAATTTTAGGTCATTCTTCCATTCGGGATTGTCTCGCCGAGTTATACTGAGCGCATCTCAAAGTTAGGGTTAGGGTAGTACAAACATCAGAATAAGTAATGTTCACGTTTAACCTAATCAATGAGAGTAATGCACACGCTATCTTAAGTTGGCGATACGAGCCACTCTATGATTTATATAACTACTGAGAGCAAGAAGCTAATCTACTACAACATATTCTGCACCCCCAGAACACCTTTTACAGTATTGTGGATGAGAATGGCGAGTTGGTAGCTTACGGATAATGACAAGGCAATTACCAACTGGCAAAAGCATGGTGTCAGCTTCCATCAAGCAATCAAAGCGTTTGACGACCCTTTTGCGGTAGAACGTTTTGATGATCGTGAAAATTATGGGGAAGAGCGCATCAACCTGATGGGTATGTGTGACGGGGTACTACTTCATGTAACCTACACCGAACGGGGACAGCGTATCCGTTTAATATCAGCCAGAAAAGCAGAAAAGTATGAAAGAAACGATTATTACCGCGAGAATGCACAAGGATGGGACGGCGGTTGAAGTGTTGCCTGACGGTAGTGAAAGACCCTTTCCAGAGCAGCCCATGCGTCCCATGACAGAAGAAGAAATTCACGCTGCGGCTATTAGCGACCCTGATGCCCGCCCTATGACAGAAGCTGAATTACGCAACGCTAGACGTGTTCCCCGTGTTAAAACCATGCGGCGCGCCTTGAAATTGACGCAGGAGGAATTTTCGGCGCGTTATCATATTCCGCTTGGCACTTTGCGTGATTGGGAGCAGGGACGCACTGAACCCGACCAAACCGCACAGGCTTACCTCAAGGTTATTGCTGCCAATCCTCAAGCTATTTATGAGGCATTGCAATTTACCCCGCACTAATTTTCAAAACAGATTTTTAGGCGCACAAAAAAATCAAGCCAAAACCAGTAGCACATTTCAAGTAGAAATTTTTACGGGCGATGGGGGACTCAAGGCTTATGAGCCAGCTACCCCAGCACCAACGCGTCGTAGTAGTCAAACAAAAAGGTAACATATCCTTGAGCGATTACTATTTACCCAAAATAGAGGTTCTTTGAACTAACTTGTCATGAATTAAGTTGGACAGGAATTGTAATAATAAACTCCGTTCCTTCTTTTACGGTAGATATACATTGCAGTTGACCACAATGTTTTTCTACAATAATTTGATAGCTGATAGATAACCCCAATCCAGTGCCTTTACCGACGGGTTTAGTGGTGAAAAAGGGGTCAAATAATCGCTTTTGTATATCCTTGGGAATTCCTATACCATTATCGGCAATGCGAATCACTACTTGCTGATTATCTGTAACTTCAGTACGAATACGAATTAAGGGGGATTTAAGAGTTATATCAGCTGATTCAAAACTCTCGAAAATAGCATCAATCGCATTTGCTATAATATTCATAAAAACTTGATTTATTAACCCAGCGTAGCATTCCACAAGAGGTAGATTTCCATATTCTTTAGAAATCGGAATTGTTTGACCTGTTTGCTGATTGATTAGACGGCTTTGTAAGATTATTAGAGTGCTATCAATACCTTCATGAATATCAACTATTTTTTTCTCAGATTCATCAAGACGGGAAAAATTGCGTAAAGAAAGAACTATCTCTTGGATACGGTCAGTACCAAACTTCATAGAATTAATAAGTTTGAGAAAATCAGCAGTTAAAAACTCTAGTTCAAGTTCTGCGATCGCAGCTTGAATTTCCGATACTGGTGCAGGATAATGGTATTGGTATAGGCTAATTAATTTCAGTAAATCTTGAGTGTAGTTGAGCGCATAGACCAGGTTGCCAGCGATAAAGTTAACAGGGTTATTGATTTCGTGTGCAATCCCAGCAACAAGTTGCCCCAAAGCCGCCATTTTTTCATTCTGAATTAATCGAGTATAGTTATTCTTCAGGTTACGAAAACCTCGTTTGGCAATTCTAGATTGTTCTTCTACTTGCTCTAGTTGAGCTAATGTTAAAATATGAATTTGGGAATAAGCTAAAAGTAACTGATGGAAATCGAGTAGTTTATAGCTGCCTAACTGAGTTTCTATTAAAATCGGCTCATATACAAATTGAGGCTCTCGCTGCAAAGCTACCTTATTTGCTTCTACAATGAGCGTCTCCTCAGAAATTACACATACATCTGGTTGCAGAAAGTTAATCAGATTTATCGCAGGTCGTTTATAAAATAGTGGAAAACTATAGGGACGGCTCATGTGTTCGAAAAATCTTTGTCGAGAAATCATCCCCAGATATTCATGGTTTTTCACCAGGATAATTCCTGGTAGTAAAGGCTCTTGCTTAAACAGTCTATTCAAATTACTTGCTGGACTATTTGCGTCGAGGTAAACAGACCAAAGTGGTAATTCTTGTAAAGTAGACTCTAATCGCAAGTTCAGATTATTAGCATTTGTGATACTAGTCATGCTCTCTATCGCCAACATACTTTCAATCCTTAACCTTGAGTTAACATTTCTGGTAATACCTCGAACAAGCATTGCAATAATTACAAAGTTAATCAATCTTATAGTTCCCTGATTACTGCTTAAAATAACAGTTATGCTGCAAAGCTTTTCTGTACTAAACATCTAGTGAAAATGACGTATACACAATTCATGAATTGTGCATATCAAGGATTTATGGCAACGCATAATTAATTTCTGGAAATGTGTTCTGGACAATTAGTAGCAATTAAGAATTACGGAAAAATCGCCAAATTGCTGATATTGATGTTCTCAGGGAATTTTATGGAGAGGAGCGTATAAATTGTTTCTAGAACGACTCTGAAAGTATGGCTTGAGGCAGCTACTTGCCACACAGAGAAGGGCAATTATCATAAAACCATACACGCCCCGAACCTTTTAGCGTTGTTGAATGTAGCTAGGATTGGCCAAGCTTCGCCAGACTGCGTTCACCGAAGGTGTTGGCGAAGCCATCGCCTGTTCACCACACTAACTGCAATAATGGGTGTATCAACCTACAACCCAGCCAAGAGTAAAAAAATCTTGAGCGATCGCTATTCACCTCTAACATCAAGCTATCATCGGATATTGTGGAATTTCCGCGCGTAACTCAATAGCATCTATGACCGCTTCTCACCCTGAAACTCCATCTACCAAACCCGACGCGAGTACTTTTATTTCCGACCATCAACAGGTAGACCGCAGCAAGCTAAGTCAAATGTACCTGCACTATGTCGAAACAAAGGATAAATATCCTCACGCGGTATTGCTGTATCGGGTAGGAGATTTCTTTGAATGCTATTTCCAAGATGCTGTCAAACTAGCGCAAGAATTGGAATTAGTTCTCACTAGTAAGCAAGCTGGAGAACAAGGACGAGTGGCGATGTCTGGTGTTCCGCATCATGCTTGGGAACGCTACGCGACGCTGCTGGTAGAAAAAGGCTACGCAGTAGTAATTTGCGACCAAGTAGAAGATGCTTCTGAAGCTGCTGGGAGATTGGTACGGCGGGAAGTAACGCGCATCCTTACCCCCGGCACTTTGCTAGAAGAGGGGATGCTCAAATCCAGTCGCAATAATTACTTAGCAGCAGTAGTAATTGCCGCAAATCATTGGGGTTTAGCTTATGCAGACATCTCCACAGGTGAATTTCTTACCACACAAGGTAGTGATTTAGAACATTTGACACAAGAATTAATGCGCTTGCAACCTTCAGAGGTGTTGGTGCCGACAAATGCGCCCGATTTGGGTAGCTTGTTGCGTCCGGGAGAGACTTCGCCACATCTTCCCCAGTGTTTGTCACCATCATTTTGCTATAGTTTGCGATCGCAACTTCCCTTTTCTCAAGGTGAAGCTAGACCAAGATTATTGCATAAATTTAAGGTGCGATCGCTCGAAGGGCTTGGTTGCGATCATCTTCCCCTCGCCGTTCGTGCGGCTGGCGGTCTTCTGGAATACCTGGAAGATACTCAAAAAGAAAACCCTGTCACCCTCCAGAGACTCCGCAGCTACACTGTCACCGACTACCTAATTGTTGACAATCAAACCCGCCGTAACCTAGAAATTACCCAAACCGTCCGGGATAGCACTTTTCATGGTTCCCTACTTTGGGCATTAGATAAAACTAGTACAGCAATGGGTGGGCGGGCTTTGCGGCGGTGGTTGTTGCAACCGCTACTCGATATTAAAGGCATTCGGGCGCGGCAAGATACCATCCAAGAATTGATGGAAAATACGCCCCTGCGTCAAGATTTACGGCATTTGTTAAGGCAAATTTATGATTTAGAACGTCTCACCGGAAGGGCGGGTTCTGGTACAGCTAATGCTAGAGATTTAGTAGCTTTGGCAGATTCCCTCTCACGTTTACCGGAATTATCCAACTTAGTAGTTGAGACGCGTTCTCCTTTCCTGAAAGCTTTGCAAAAAGTCCCCAGTGTGTTGGAAGAATTGGCACAAAAGTTACACGCGCATCTTGTAGAGTCACCACCCATCCAAATCAAGGAAGGTGGATTAATTCGTTCTAGTGTAAATCCTCTATTGGATGAGAGAAAAGCGACTGTAGAAGCAGACCAGCAATGGATTGCCAACTTGGAAGTTGATGAGAGAGCTAAGACAGGAATTTCGACGCTGAAGGTAGGATTTAACAAAACTTTTGGTTATTATATCAGTATTTCCCGCAGCAAAGCTGACCAAGTACCCGCTAATTATATCCGCAAGCAAACCCTGACCAATGAAGAACGTTACATCACCCCAGATTTGAAGGAACGAGAAGCCCGGATTTTGACGGCGCGGGATGATTTAAATCAGTTGGAATATGAGATTTTTACGGCGTTGCGGGAAGAGGTAGCACAAGAGGCGGAAGTAATTCGCAATCTGTCTCGTGCAGTGGCGGCGGCAGATGTGTTGTGTGGTTTAGCTGAGTTGGCGGTGCATCAAGGTTACTGTCGTCCCGAAATGTTGCCAGGAAGGGAGATAAATATTGTTGATGGGCGTCATCCAGTGGTGGAACAGTCTTTGCCTGCGGGATTTTTTGTGCCGAATTCGACGCAATTGGGAAGAGAGTCATTAGTCATTAGTCATCTGTCATTAGCAGATGACCAAGAACAAATGACCAAGGACAAAGGACAAAGAACAAATGACAGTCCTGATTTGATTATTCTGACTGGGCCAAATGCTAGCGGCAAAAGTTGTTATTTGCGGCAGGTGGGATTGATTCAGTTAATGGCACAGATTGGTAGTTTTGTACCAGCAAGGTTTGCTAGATTGGGAATATGCGATCGCATCTTTACCCGTGTTGGTGCAGTAGATGATTTAGCAACTGGTCAATCTACCTTCATGGTGGAGATGAATGAAACCGCAAATATTCTCAACCATGCCACATCTAGGTCACTGGTACTATTAGATGAAATTGGCCGGGGGACAGCAACATTTGATGGTCTTTCCATCGCTTGGGCGGTGGCAGAATATATCGCAGTGGATATTCGGTCACGGACAATTTTTGCCACGCATTACCATGAGTTAAATGAACTGGCTAGTATCATACCCAATGTGGCTAACTATCAAGTGACGGTGAAAGAATTACCTGACCAAATTATCTTTTTGCACCAAGTCCAACCAGGAGGTGCTGATAAATCTTATGGAATTGAAGCGGGAAGATTGGCGGGTTTACCAGCTGTAGTTATTCAACGGGCAAAACAAGTGATGGGGCAAATTGAAAAACACAGTAAGATTGCGATGGGACTGCAAAATCTTGATGGGTAAGTAAGTTTGTAGTAAGGACTTTAGTGCTTATTTTCTAAGACGATGTTTGTACAGTCTCAATTTATACTAGCCCTGGCGATTAGAAATCGCGGCTACACAGACAAAACCTGCCTACGCAGGTTAAAAACCCTTAATTTTTCTTAGTCCACGGAGGTGGACTAAGTTTTGTGTAGTAGCGAATTCTATTCGCCCAATACTTTTAAAACATCCTCTAAGCTCGACTTTATCCAAAATTAAGAATTTGGTTCTCCTTATAGAGCAAAAACCCTAGCTTTTTGGCAAAAACTTTTTCCATGTCACTGATTCCCGGTTAAATGAAAAAAGTAAAACTACTGTCTCACAAAGGTTTCAGCATCAGCTTGAGTGTTGCCAAAAAATGGATAAAGTCGAGCTAAGCACTAAAATCCTTACTACAAACCGAGGTGTTAATTACTGCCGAAAAATTTCTACTTTTTGTAACACCACTTCTTGATTAGGACGATCTCTAATCGTAGGCACATTAGCAATCTTGCTGACTATATCTAGACCTTCGACAACTTCACCAAAAACACTGTGTTTGTTGTCAAGGTGAGGCGTTGGTGCTTCTGTAATGAACCATTGCGAACCATTAGTACCGCGTCCGGCATTAGCCATCGACAAGATACCTGCACCAGTGTGTCTCAATTCCGGATGAAACTCATCCTCAAATTGATATCCTGGGCCACCAGTACCCCATCGGCTAGCTGTATCTAGATAACGACTCAGAGGATCGCCACACTGAATCATAAAATTAGGGATGACCCGGTGAAAGCGAACCCCATCGTAAGCTGGAGTTCCCTTACCAGATTCACCAGTTTTAGGGTCTTTCCAGTCGATTGTTCCGGTTGCTAGACCGACAAAATTTTTGACGGTGTTGGGGGTTCGCTCTTCTTCCAAACGAACTACAATTTCACCCAAGGAAGTAATTAAGCGAGCGTGCAGCTTGCCATCACCGGGAATATTAATTTCTGGAAAGCTCATTAGATATCCTACTTTTAACAAGTGTCAGTATTTGACCTATATAAGTTTATCAGCATTCAAGTTACCGCCTTTAGACATGACAAAAAACCTGAAGGAAGAAAACTTGAGCCAACAATATTTTACTCAGGTAAATTGATCGCTGGATTCCGGCTAAAGAATCCTCTAGGGACTAGCTTAAAGCCAACTTGGTGAACAGGCATCACAGGCCAATCTTCCGATCGCGGAATATGAGTTACGCCCATCGTGTACCACAGTACGATATCTTCACCCATCAAAGCTTCATCATCTGCAATATATTTGGGCAAACCCTGTCCTGGTCGAGTTTGGTTGGGATAATCGCCCCCAGCATAAAGTTCACTAGGTTTATATTTTGTTACCCAGACGTGATGAGTCGCAAATTCTGCCCGTTCTCGGATTTTTGAGCCTTCCACAGGGAAAAATAGAGAGTTTCCACCAGGCATTAGCATATATCCAGGTGCAGCCCCTAGAGCATTCTTTTTGTCTGCACTAACAATCATCCATTCCCGACTGCTTTTCAGATCCAAATCGCGCACCGCAGACGTTTCTTTGGCTAGTGGGGTTTCTGAAAGTGCGATCGCATTTCCTAAAGGATTTTTCTCATCCATCGGCAAAGCTTTCACATTCATTTCCATCACCGAATTAGCTTGACCATCGACATCGAAATCTAGGCGATAGTTGAAAAAGTGCTGGTGATTTACTCCAAAGATATTTTTAGCAATTAACCTACCGTGGGAATCATCCTCAGATTGCTTTTGGGCAGCCGTTCCCTGAGCCAGTACGATACCCGTTAGTTCATTTTGGACTTCCAAAGTCCCATCCTGGTGAAAGATCCAATTGATGCTGTAATCATAGTTGTCAACAGCTACCGTCATCGTCATGACTAATTCTCGACTGCGACGCACATCATTACGCTGAGTATTATACTCATAATGTTTCCAGAGCATTCCATTATCGCGCTCGTAGATACCGATCACCCCTGGGATTTTATAAGGTTCTCCCTGCTCATTAGCAAATACAGCATTTAGCAACAAGCCATTTTCGGGAATTTCCTTACCTAACTCCATCGTATTTGCTAGTAAACCTAAGTTGTATTCTCCAACATCAAAGGCATTTCTAAATGACCAAGTAGGCTCAGGATCGCCATAAGGTACTACCATTTCTGAGAGGCTAGCACGGTATAAAACTGGCCGAATATTTTCCCCATCGTTGTACGCTACTTGGTGCAGCATTAATCCATTACGAGGATGCATTGAATAGCGAAATTTCCAACCTTGCCAGCTAATTTCACTGTCTTTAATCTGGAAACTTTGACCATTAGGTTGGAGAATCTTCAATGCTTTCAATGGTGAAAGTAATTTGCCCAAGGACTTGATATCATAGTTCCAATTTTCTTTAGAGAAAGGTACATTTCCTTTATCAATAAAACTAGCGATTTTACCCGTGTTCAAATTAACTGTTGCTACGACTCCTTCAATGGGACTACCATAATAGTTCCAGGCTTTGCCTTTGTAGTAAGATAAGCCGCGACAAAGACGATTACCTGTTGCTTCTTCCTGTTGACTCTGGATTCCTGGTGCCCACCAACTAATTTTGACTTGCTCAAAGTCGGTAATTCCCCGCTTTTGCATTGCTTTTTGCCATCGCGGATCGGCTTTAACTACCTGAGTTGCTAGTTCATATTCTGAATTAACGATCGCAGGTTGAACAGAGGGTATTTCTTTCCAAGAACTTAAAGTTTTGTTTGTGAGGTCTACGATACCCTCATAAGTTTTATTTAGTGAACGTTCATAAATTACCAAAAAAGCTTTTCGCTGGAAAGGTTTACCATGTGTAAATTTTAGAACTTCTTCTTTATCTGGTTCTTGTAAAGCAATCAGTGGAAAAGCTGCCATTTCGCTCAAAGTTTTTTCTTTTTTGATGACCGAAACGGCTGTACTAATTTCTGACTCAGTTAGGGAAGTGAGAGGATGGAAAATCGAAGGCTGTTGAGCCATCAATATTTCCATGAATCCGATTGAGATAGAAATGACGGAAATGATCGCAATAGATAGCCACAAAAAACGCTTTAGCCGCTTAATCATCTTTTAGCTTTTTACAAAAGACTTATAGTTATCTATTTCCAAGCCTAAGATTGAAACCCGATAAATTAAGAGGCTAAAGCCAAATTAATTTGTTAACGGTGTCCTCAATTGTGAAACCCAATATATTAGACATCTGGTGAAAATGAATGTAGAGACGTAGCACTGCTACGTCTCTACAAGGGTTTTGGATAACGCATATTTAATTTCTGGAGATGTCTATTCGAGAGCATTTCACCCTTGCAAATATACCTGGCGATTAGAAATCGCGGCTACACAAACTTTCGTCCGCCTGCGCGGACTAAAGAAAATCCAGGGTTTGCTTTAGTTCTTGGTTATGAAAAAGATGGGCGTAGGCAGGAAGTCACTTCTGTACCTGATTTCGTTAGGGTCGATTACTTCAGATTTAGAAAATAACCAAATGAATTATCCAAAATTATTTGTAGGGGCGTGTTGCAAGAGGCCCCTCCATAATTTCGCGTTGCTCAATCTAAAATCCAAAATCTAAAATCCAAAATTATTTGACGCTTCAGCAATTACGCAGAAACCAAACGGCGTAAAGATTCAGCACGACGTTTCGCAATAGAGTTATTTGGATCAAACTTTAGTGCTTCTTCATAAGTTTGCAACGCCTGAGTAGTTAACTTTTTCTTCTCGTAGGCGTGACCGAGATTGTTCAATCCTGTAACGTAGTCTGGTTTAGATTTGAGAGCTTCTTTGTACTGACGAATTGCTAAGTCATATTGCTCTTGGATAAAATAAACATAGCCCAGCCCGTTGTAAATGGGGGCGATATTTTCTTCTTCCTCTTCTTCAGCAGCTTTGAGAGCTTTTTGAAATAGCGCGATCGCTTGAGAGTACAATTTTTTTTCTGAATAAATACTGCCTAACTCATAATATTCTTGAGTCGTACCTTTTTCTTTCTCTAACTTCTTTCGCAATCTTGCAAAAGAGCCTTCAACCTTGCGAGTTTTGAAAATCTGGCGAAACACACTCACGGCTGCAATTGTGAGTATAACCACCAAAATTGAGAGATAAACAACGGCTAGACTGTTATCCATTGCTGCAAATATTATAAAGTTGCTTTTGTAATCTATTATCAGGCTATTGGGTATCAGGGAGGTAAGGATAATTATCTTAAGTATTAATTGCTAATTGCTAATTGCTAATTGCTAATTGCTAATTGCTAACTGCTAATTGCTAATTGCTAATTGCTAATTGCTAATTGCTAATTGCTAACTGCTAACTCCTAACTCCTAACTCCTAACTCCTAACTGCTAACTGCTAACTGCTAACTCCTAACTCCTAACTCCTAACTCCTAACTCTTAACTCTTAACTCCTAACTCCTAACTCCTAACTCCTAACTCCTAACTCCTAACTCCTAACTCCTAACTCCTAACTCCTAACTCCTAACTCCTAACTCCTAA
>NZ_JBALDZ010000101.1:0-13961 GCF_036917155.1 Nostoc sp.
TTGTGGGGTAAGGGTTTTCACTTTATGCGCGAATCTAGTCGCCCCAAACCCTTGTAACTCCGTTGTCCAAATTTCATCTTATGTGCAAACCCACATGCCAGTCAGGAACGGCTTTTAGCTTATTCTTAACCCCTGGTAACAGCTAATCTCAACTTCAGTTATCGTAAATTAAAGGGTTTAAGAACCTGCAATCTACATGTAGCACCCATTAGACATCTCCAGAAATTAAATATGCGTTATCCAGAGTCCTTGTAGAGACGTAGCAGTGCTACGTCTCTACATTCATTTTCACCAGATGTCTATTGCAAATATCTTCTCAAGAAGATGATGTGTGGATCGCTGACCGAAATTTCTGCACTTTGAACTTTTTGAGTGGTATCGTAGCTCGAAAAGGCTATTTCATTATCCGAGAGCATCAATGTTTTCTTTGGTATGATGCCTCAGAATTTCGCCATATTGGTTCAGTAGAAGGAGGAACAGTATTTGAACAAACTGTTAAAGTCAGTGATGATGAGGGCTATCTATCAAATATTCATTTTTCTAGAACCAATTACTGCTCAAGAGAAATATTGGCCGAGTAGATATGCCATCTACCTTGCTTTGGAGTTGAGCCAGGAACGTTATTGACTCGTCGCAGCTTATAGCTACCATGAAAACGCTGTGGAGTTCCATTGCTAGTAACATCCGTAACAGTAACGGGAATTTCAATATATAGCGAACCTGCTGCCCCTTCTAAAGAACCCGGTTTTCCGACTTCTTCAACAATGGATACGGTGTTAGCAAAACCCTGCTGAAATTCCTCAAATGATTGCTTACTGGCAGTACCATCTCCATCCCAAGCCAAGTAAGCTTGTTTATAGTCTTGGCGAGCGATGGCATCGTAATAATCATGAATGAGTTGGACTGCTTGTTGTTCTTGGGACTGGTTCTTTACAGGATTTTGTGTGCCAGAGGCGGGTGGAGAAGATGGATTAGACCTGTCCGAAAGATTTGCCAGCGTTGGGCGATTGGCAGATGCTAGTTGTGATGTAGCAGAGTTATTGCAAGCTGTAATAGACATAGCAAGCAATAAAACTCCAATGACTGTATAACGCTGTTTTAACCAGATACAAAAAGAAAAGTTGATATTGAACAAAGCTATCTCCTAAGGTTGCACCAACCATTCAAACTGGAAATGATTTTAACCTTTAGCGATCGCTAATAACCAGATTAAAATATTATGGTTATTCAGTACTCTTACTCGTGGCATTAACCCTACTCAAAAGTAGATACATCTCGCAGCAAATTCGGAATTTCCCCTTGAGATATAGGAAACTCTAGTAAGGTTTCTCTAAGACCCAAATACCCAGATTCAGCAAAAGATAAAAGCATTCTTGAAAGTGCTAGCCAAACCTCCGGTTCGTATTCCCAATCACGATAACGCGAAGCACGAGCAGCAATTGAACGTAACGCCCAGAAATAAGAGTTTCTCACCACCGAACCACCTTTCTTAAACTCTGGTAAATCTTCGTGGTGGATAAAAAGTATTTGATTGTCAATTCTAGCTCTCATCGCAATTTTAGATGTTAGATTAAAAGTAAATCTTAAATAGGGTGCGTTACGGCTTTAGCCTAACGCACGATATTGTATAGTGACCAAAAACTCGTCTTTTCTCTGTGTTCTCTGCGCCTCTGTGGTTCAATAAATAACTTTTAAACCACAGAGTCACAGAGAAAGCAGAGAGAAAAGGACACACCTAAGAATTCGAGTCCTAAATTGCTAGTTAGAGGTATACGCCCGCTCAAATCTAAATTCACAAAAGACGGTGCAAAATCTGTGGGCTTGTCAGTAGGGTTAGCGAAGACGGATCTATGAGCGCCACTATTGTAGGTAACATACAAGTTAGCCTCAAGAGCGATCGCATTTGAAGAAGTCATGTAGTGTCCGGCTAAAGACTTATCATTTAAACCGCAGTTATTGTTGTGGCAGGCTTGCCGTGAGCGTAGCCGAACGGGAGCAGAGGGAAAGAAGCTTTTCCGATGATTGCTTTACTGAAGCAAATCGTGCAGCGTGTCGCAGACACAGCAGTTTTCTTCAGCCTGTTGCCCTCTGCATTAATTTTTCTAACTTAAGGAATAGAAATTTCTATTACTAATGATAGATCAGATGACATTACTTATAAGTTATAGTTTAATGTTAGTGATTTTAACGAATTATTAGTAACTTTCAACTTTAACTAATTATTCAAAAAAATCGAAGTCAATTATTTATTTGCCGAAAAATTAAATTATTCAAGATTTACTTATGTATGTAACTTTATGGCCAGGTAAAGTATATCCTTTAGGTGCAACTTGGGATGGTAAAGGAACAAACTTTGCTTTATTTTCGGAAAATGCAACAGGGGTAGAGCTTTGTTTATTTGATAACGATGACGAGGAAATTCGCTTACCTCTGACAGAAAAAAACAATTTTGTTTGGCATGGTTACTTACCAGGAGTTGGCCCAGGTCAAAAGTATGGGTTTAGAGTGCATGGGATGTGGTCACCGGAAGTAGGTCATCGATTTAATCCAAACAAACTATTGATTGATCCCTACACTAAAGCAATTGACGGTGAGTTTAGTAACGATCCATCTGTCTTTGGTTACTCTTTTGACGCTGAGAAAAAAGACTTAGTTTTTTCTAAATTAGATGATGCCAAAATAATGCCCAAGTGTGTTGTAGTCGATCAATCTTTTGATTGGGAAGGCGATCAACTGCTTGCTACACCTTGGCATACAACTGTTATTTATGAAACTCACGTCAAAGGTTTTACAAAACTACATCCAGCTATTCCAGAAGAATTACGTGGAACTTATGCTGGGTTGGCGCATCCGGCTGCAATTCAACACTTACTGCAATTGGGAATTACAGCAGTTGAGTTGATGCCAGTACATCATTTTCTATCTCATCCAGGACATTTAGAAGACAAAGGATTAAAGAATTACTGGGGCTACGATTCCATCAACTATTTTGCCCCCTATTCTAGTTACAGTGCTAGTGGAACTGGGGGACAACAAGTCACTGAATTCAAGCAAATGGTCAAAGCACTACATTTTGCTGGAATTGAAGTAATCTTAGATGTAGTCTACAATCACACTGGCGAAGGAAATCATTTCGGGCCAACGCTATCTTTGCGAGGTATTGATAATTCTGTATATTACCGTTTGGTAAAAGATGATCCTCGCTACTACATGGATTTTACAGGCTGCGGTAACTCTCTGAATGTGCGTCATGCTCAAGTTCTGAAGTTAATCATGGATAGCCTCCGCTATTGGGTAATAGAAATGCATGTAGATGGCTTCCGCTTTGATTTGGCATCGGCGCTAGCACGGGAATTATATGAAGTAGATAATCTATCAGCTTTCTTTGATATTATTCATCAAGACCCAATCTTGGCAGATGTAAAGCTAATTGCTGAACCTTGGGATTTAGGAGAAGGCGGCTATCAAGTCGGGAACTTTCCACTACGTTGGTCTGAGTGGAATGGTAGATATAGGGATACAGTACGAGATTTTTGGCGTGGTGTAGATGATAGTTTAGGACAATTTGCTTACTGTTTTACTGGTAGCCCTGACCTATATCAAACCAATGGACGCAACCCAAATGCAAGTATTAATTTCATAACTGCTCATGATGGTTTCACGTTAAATGATTTGGTCAGCTACAACGAAAAGCATAACGAAGCAAACGGGGAAGATAGTAGAGATGGTGAAAGTCATAATAGATCCTGGAATTGTGGTGTAGAAGGCGAAACCGACGATCTAGAAGTAATGCGTTTGCGCGAACGACAACGACGAAACTTTTTAGCAACTCTAATGCTATCTCAAGGTGTCCCAATGCTATTAGAGGGAGATGAAATTGGCTGTAGTCAAAAGGGAAATAATAATGTCTACTGCCAAGACAATGAGATTTCCTGGCGGCATTGGGATTTACATAAAGCGAACTCGGATTTACTAGACTTTACACGTGAACTAATTAATTTTCGTAATCAGCATCCAGTATTCCGACGACGTAAGTGGTTTCAAGGTCGCCCCATTCACGGTTTAGGCATTAATGATATTGCTTGGTTTAATTCTGATGGCAGTGAAATGACTGAGAAGCAGTGGCTAGTTAGTTATGCTAAAGTAATGGAGATTTTTTTGAATGGGCAGGGAATAGCTACTCCAGGGGAGCGTGGTGAGCGGATTATTGATGAAAGTTTTCTGTTGTTTTTTAACGCTCACTACGAGTTAATTGACTTTGCTTTGCCTAATGAATTTAAAGAAAAAGTATGGGAGATAGTAATTGACACTAATGAACCTCGCTTTTTAGATCGGGGAAAATTAGTTTCAGGCTCTCAAACTGTACCAGTTACAGATCGATCTTTGATGGTGTTACGCCTTATTAGTTAGTAGTGTGAGGAGAAAAACAGACTTAATCTTATAGAAAAAGATATTTTTCTATAAGGTTGTTATAATGCTTCAACGATTTTTACTCGTAACTCTAATTAGAAAACGTAGAGCTTCATTTACTGCTTCCGAATTGGGGAACATTTCTGCAACATCAGGTTCTAAAAAAACCGTCAATTTTTCAATATTATTAAAATTATATTCACCATTTATCATATTAGTTTCTGCCAAGCCCTGATTTGATTGAGGTTTATTCTGTATTATGGTTGTTTGGTAAGATGTAGCATTTAATTTATTAACTAGTGATTCCCAACTACTAACTTTCAGATTAAAGTGAGCCTTTGCATTCCGTAATGTTTTAAACTGTTGCTTCAGAATATCAATAGTATAAGTATACTTTTGATATACGTTTTTCTCTGCATTTAGGTCTGACTCAACCATATCAACTACTTCATTAATAAGTCGGTCATGATTTTCGGCAATTTGAGCAGCAGCCCCTAAAATCCGAGAAGTTGCTTGTATCTGTACATCAGTCTCTTGTTTAAGGCGATCGGCAATATTGCGAATTTGATCTCCCAGCCTCGCTTTACCTTGTTTTTGCGTGGTTGGTAGTGATTTATTGCTCATGAATATGCTTGTTTATTCAGAAAGGATATCTTTAATTGCTAGCCAGATGCTCAAATTCCCAGACGTGCGATCTTCAAGGGCTAGAAACATTGTGTTTTAGAAGAAAGCTAGGCCCCAAAAAGTGAAGGGAAATAAGCCTTAAAGCCTCGCACCAAAGTCATCTCCATTTTGTCCAGCACACCACAGTTAAAGTACGCTCTATAATCATTAGCATTGAGACGAATGGCAATAATTTATGATTCAAGCCTTACGCAAACTAGTTACATTCGATGAATTCGTTGCTAAATACCCTGACAACACAGGAAAACGTTATGAATTGCATGATGGAGTAATCGTAGAGATGACGCAACCTACAGGCGACCATGAAGAGGTAGTTGGATTTTTAGCCTTTGAAATTACTAGAGAGTGTATTCGTTTAAATCTCCCCTACTTCATACCTAAAACAGTATTAGTCAAACCGCCTGAAAATGAATCTGCTTACTCACCAGATGTGCTGATATTAAATCGCCCCAACTTGGTCAACGAACCTCTGTGGAAAAAAGAATCTACTGTAAATCAAGCGGAATCAATACCCTTAATAGTTGAGGTAGTGAGTAGCAATTGGCGTGATGATTATTTAAAAAAAGCTGCTGACTATGAGGCTGTAGGCATCCCAGAATATTGGATTGTAGATTATGCTGCTTTAGGCGGTAGGCGGTTTATTGGCAACCCCAAACAACCAACTGTCTCGGTCTACACCTTAATTGAGGGAGAATACCAAGTCAGCCAGTTTCGAGGTAGCGATGCCTGCGGCGGTAAACAACGCATTATCTCACCTCTTTTCCCCGAATTAAGCTTAACCGCCGAACAGATTTTTCAAGCTGGTGGATACCCTCTATAGTACTGAAAGTCTTATAAAAGAGCAATTTCCGTTGCAAAGGAAATTTGTTGTCGCAGATTCTTCAGTAAATCTAGAGTTTTTTCGTAGGCAACTCTCTTTCCTTGATTTTCAAAGTACTCAGATGCTTTTTGTAAATCAGATATAGCTCCTAAATGATATCCTAAGCGATACTGAGCTACCCCCCGATTAACGTAAGCCTGGGCATTACTGGGGTTAAGTCTGATAACTTGGGAAAAATCACGCACTGCACCAAAGTCATCTCCGTTTCGGCCGCAAGCACAAGCTCGGTTAAAGTACGCTCTATAATCATTAGCATTGAGGCGAATTGCTAAACTAAAGTCGAGCATCGCAGCTTGGGTATCTTGCAAGACAAAATGCGCTAAACCTCGGTCATTATAGATATCTGCAAGCAGTAAGCTAGTTATTCGAGGAATTTGAGTTAAGGCTAAATTAAAGTCAAGAATTGCCTCTGAGTCTTTTCCATCGCCAGCATGGGCTAGCCCTCGGTTGTAGTAAGCTCGAAAATCGGATGGTTTAAGTGCGATCGCTCGGTTATGATCGACAATGGCAGCAGGATAATCCCCTTGTCTGTAGTGTGCTACTCCTCGGTTCAGATAAGCCTCAAAGTTATCCGGTGCAAAATTTATGGCTTGAGTACAATCTGCGATCGCTTGATGGTAATCTTGTAATTGGAGATAAGCAAGACAGCGATCGCTATAAGCCACAGCCAAATCTTTCTCAAGTGCAATTGCCTGGTTGAAATTCTCTATTGCTTCCTGATAATCACCGTGCCGCATCTTATCTACACCCAACTCTAAGAAATCACCCGCTGTAATTTGGGTAATCAAAATGGGTGAAGAATGTGCAGGTAAAGTCAAAAAAGTGAGAGGTAAAGCAATAATTATACTGAAAAATAATCGCCAGAAATCACTCATAATACCAAATTAGGATAGGTAGTATTGTTTGATATTTTTGGAACAGTCTTTTTGTAAAGACTCTTTAATCCAAAATTGGTATAAGAGGATGTTTGAAAAGCCCTGGCGAATATAATTCGCGGCTACACAGACGAAACCCACCTCCGTGGGTTGAAGACATTGATTTTGCGTTAGTCAGCAGAGGCGGACAATGCCAGTGTAGTAGCGAATTATATTCGCCCAAAACTTTTCAAACATCCTCTAAGCATCCTATTTGATCATTTCAGTAGCAACAAAATTAGCGGGGACAAAAAGCCCCGCAAATTGTTAATTTTTGAAGTTAGATTTTAGTCTACTTCCATCCCTCATCTGCTTGTGAAAGCACATAAGCAGCTACATTTTCAATTTGTTCAGGCTTCAAGCGTTTGCCGAAGGCGGGCATAGCATTTTTACCGTTTGTAACCTGGGCAATAATTGCCTCTGCTGAGTACAAACCATACTTTTCCAAAGCCTCCTTCTTCAAGTTTTTGGCAGCTTGAACCAGATTCTTTCCTCCCGCATGACAAGAAGCACAATTGGCACTAAATACTTTAGCTCCACTAGTAGCATCCCCTGCCCATGCTGGACTACTGAAGGCAAAGGTGAAGATTGCTATGCCTAACAGCATGACTGTAATCATTTTTTTCATTTCGTGTTCCCTCTGCAATAACGGCTTATTCGGTGCAATATCCTCCATAATTGTCAGTTGAGCCGCTGCCATAGTCAAACGACAGGCTGTCAAACTTCGCTTTATTAAATAAAGTTTTTAGTTTTTGAATCTTTGAGTTTTTAGATTTAGGGTTGTTAGTCAGCAACAATATCTGACGAGAAGGTGTTTCTTGACGAAACACTACATCTAGATTATGACAATCTTAAATTACCAAGCCCCTTCGGGGCGGGAACAGGGAACTCTTAACAGGGAACAGAAAAAAAATTAGCCCCGAATACAGGGTTTAAAGCCCCTAAATTTATTTATGAAAAGAGATAAAAATATTTGAAACGAGATGGCGTCAGCCACGATGTTTCAATGTGTCCTTGTACAAATCCCCTGATTTTAATTATGGGGATTTCCCTGTTGCCTGTTGCCCGTTCCCTGTTCCCTTTTAATTCGTATTTATGTAAGTTTGGAGATTTTATCAAAAAAATCATCAAAATTTAAGGATGAAATATTCAAGATGAAAATTTTCCTGCTTCATCTTTTATACTTCATCCTTTATTTTTTATTTAACCGATCCTAACTGAATCAGCGCATCTTCTGTAACACGACAAATTCGCCAATCATCTAATATAGATGCTCCCATACTACGGTAAAATGCTTGGGCTGACTCGTTCCAATCCAAGACACTCCACTCTAATCGCCCACAATCACGTTCTACAGCTATCTGAGCTACTTTAGTCAGGAGAGCCTTACCAATACCTTGCCTGCGATATTCTGGTAAAACAAATAAATCTTCCAGATAAATTCCTGGCTTAGTCAGAAATGTTGAATAATTATGAAAAAACAGCGCAAAGCCAACAGCTTGACCCGCAGATTCCGCTAAGATTGCCTCTACATATCTCCGTGAACCAAATAAATGCTCTTGAAGTGCTAGAGCATTGCCAGTAACAGCGTGAGATAATTTTTCATACTCTGCAAGTCCCTCAATTAATTTAAACAGCACGCTGTAATCGGCTGGTTCGGCAAAACGCACAATCAAATTGCTACCCAAAGTCATTAGTCTATAGTCCATAGTTGATAGTCCATAGTCTATAGGTAACTGGGCAATTTTTTTTGAGTATTGACTAAATAAGAGCCGAAAAAAGCTACAAAATGCCTGATTTTTACGAATTGCAAGCCCTAATTAGGTTAGGTATTGCATCTCTATCTTGATTAATGTAATTAAATCAACCAACCTTTTAAACGTTTAGCTATGTGAGGACGGCGCAATTTTCGCATGGCTTTGCTTTGAATTTGACGCACTCGCTCACGAGAAAGATTGAACATATTGCCAACTTCTTCTAAAGTGCAGGGTTCGCTGGTTGTCAAACCATAGCGCAGAGAAATCACATCTTTCTCTCGTGGAGTTAACACGTCACCCAAGACTTCCCAAATCTCCTGACGCATCATGTTTTCATTCATTTTTGCTTCTGGAGACAAGTTGTCTTCATCTTCTAGCAAATCCATCAATTCTGTGTCTTCTTCTTTACCGACACGATGGTTGAGAGAAAGTGCTTGTCGCCGTAGTTGTTGTAGCTGGCGTAGTTGTTGTACACTCATTTCCAAAGCTTCTGCCATTTCAGCTTCAGTGGGATTACGAGAGAGTTTTTGTTTGAGTTCCCGTTGGGCTTTTTTCAGCTTGTTAAGCTTTTCAACAATATGTATAGGTAGCCGAATTGTCCGTGCATCGTTAGCTATAGCTCTGGTAATCGCTTGTCTAATCCACCAATAAGCGTAAGTAGAAAACTTATATCCTTTATCGGGATCAAACTTTTCGGTAGCACGATTTAAACCCATTGCTCCTTCCTGAATTAAATCCAGAAAAGGCACTCCCCGGTTTAGGTATCGCTTGGCAATAGATACTACCAATCTTAAGTTTGAGCGAATCATTTTGCGTTTCGCTACTCTCCCTTGATACAAGCGACTTTCTAATTGCTTTTCCGTCATTTCTAGCTCGGAAGCTACTTCTAGTTTGCTGGCTTCACGTTCCAGTTTTAACTCTAAAGCCGCTTGTATTTCTCTAACTTCCTCTAGAAATCTGACTCGCCGCGCTAACTCTACTTCTTCATCAGCTTTTAACAGCGGATAACGCGCCATTTCTTTAAAAAATGCGCCAACAGCATCATCATGTTCGGTTTTGTTGTATCCCGAAGGACGAGCCGCCGCCATTTCATCTCCATCGCGTTCGTCTGATTCCAGATTTTCTACTACAATTGGAGATTCTTCTTCTGCTACTGCATTTAAACTATCGAGTGATGGTTCTTCAATATCAGCAGCATTCTCCAGTATTTCCATTTTTCCTAATTCAACAATATTCATAGTTTCCTTTAGGGATTGTTGCTTTGTTTGGTACAGAATTTAGTTACACCTACTATTTTGAGGCTTGGTAGTTTTCCCTAATGGACGATGCACCCCTTTAGATAGCGAAATACAGGCTGATGCTAATTTATCTACAGAAATAAAAATCGGCATCTACTTAGCACATATAGGTTACAGTTATATACAACCTATAGCGAAACTTACCTTAGCACCCAACAAAACTTTCTTCTCGGATTCCCAACAGATATATTCTTCATTTTTTTCTGAATTATCAAATATGTCAAATCCCCCTCAAACTTTCTCAACCTTAACAAATATAAAAATCTCAGTTAATCATCCAATTTTCTTAAACTTTCATATATTTTTCTAAATGTTTTTAATATCTTAAGTGCTAGATGTCACTAGATAAGAGAAAAACCTACTACTCGATTTATGTATTACCAATTTGATTTAAAGTTGCCTACATGATACAAATTACAGGAATGGCAGCTTAATTTTGGTACGAGCTTACCTTGTATAAAAGCATCTCATAAGCAGATAGAGTTGAATATCTACCGATAGGCGGAAAAAGGCTACTCCATATTTAGTAGATAGAGCAACTGTTGCAGCAATAGCCGACATGCTTTTATTTGTATAGTGAGTACCAAATATTTATTGCATGTATAGTTGATACGAATTTGTCTAGTAGATTACATAAGAAGAAAATTATCAAGTATTATGAAGAATAACAGTATTGAGAAATACCATTTAAATTTAAGAAAAAGAAAAATCGGAGTTTAGTTAGCGAGGTTGATTTTAACCAGCTATGTGAGGGAAATATCTAAATATAAAGTCAGCAAGTATGTATATTAATGAAATAAATTTATCTCCTTTAGTGGTGGCCCAAGCAGGTGAATCATACCAGTCAGGTGCAAATCTGAATCGGTGGGTTGAAGTATTAGTAGACTGTCCAGGAAGTACAGGACTATTTACTTATCGATTGCCAGCCCAGTTAGAAATCAAACCAGGGGATATTTTGAGCGTGCCATTTGGGGCACAACAATTAGGAGCGATCGCAATTCGGTTACTGGCACAACCAAATATCGATTTACCACCAGAAAAAATCCGGGAAGTAGAAGATATAGTCAGCGTTGGATTTTTCCCAAGTGCTTATTGGGAATTACTCAACCGAGTAGCTGCATATTACTATACGCCACTGATTCAAGTAATCCGGGTTGCTCTGCCACCAGGGTTGCTAGGGCGATCGCAGCGTCGTATCCGTCTGGTTGGAGGGAGAGAGGCAGGGGGAAGTCGTTATTTGCTGGGATCTGCCGATCCTTTGGCTTTTTTGACTCCGACTGCGCGGCAAGTTTGGGAACTTTTGCAAGGGCAACCGGCGGGGGACTACAGTTTTGTTTACCTTCAGCAAAAAGTCAAATCTGCTTATCGGGGAATTCGGGAGTTATTACGATTTGGTTTAGTAGAAAGCTACTTAGAACCACCGCGATTGACTCGACCAAAGTTGCAAAAAGCAGTCACCCTCACAGGTACAATTGACCAAGAGTTAACTACTCGTCAACGAGAGATTTTAGAAGTGCTGCGGCGGCATGGTGGGGAGTTGTGGCAAAATGAATTACTGCAAATTTGCAATGCTAGTTCCTCTATTCTCAAAACTTTGACACAAAAGGGTTACATCGTTGTTGAAGAACGGGAAGTATTGCGAACAGAACAAGGCCCAACATTAGTAGGTGATGGTGCTAAATCTTTAACTACTGCTCAAGCCAGCGCCTTAGCGACAATCCAGACACTAGATGGATTTGCTCAAGTTTTATTGCATGGGGTGACAGGTTCAGGAAAAACCGAAGTATATTTGCAAGCGATCGCACCTCTCCTCAACCAAGGTAAATCTGCCCTGGTTTTAGTCCCAGAAATTGGACTTACACCCCAGCTAACCGATCGTTTTCGTGCCCGTTTTGGTAATAAAGTCAGCGTCTATCACAGCGCCCTCTCCGATGGTGAACGTTACGATACTTGGCGGCAAATGCTCACAGGAGAACCCCAAGTTGTCATTGGGACTCGTAGCGCCGTTTTCGCCCCTTTACCCAACTTGGGTTTAATTATTTTAGATGAAGAACACGACAGCAGCTTTAAACAAGATTCCCCCATACCCACCTACCACGCCCGCACCGTTGCCCAGTGGCGAGCCGAATTAGAAAATTGCCCCTTGGTGTTGGGTTCCGCTACACCTTCCTTGGAGAGTTGGGTAAGTGTGGGAGGGATGAGGGAGATGGGGGAGATGGGGGAGATGAGGGAGCAATATCCTTCTCATCCCCCTCATCCCTCCCACTACCTCTCTCTCCCTGAGCGTATCAACTCCCGCCCTTTACCGCCGGTGGAAATAGTCGATATGCGGCAAGAGTTGCAGCAGGGAAATCGTTCTATATTTAGTAGATCCCTGCAAGAAGCTTTGCAACAGCTGCAAGAAAGAAAACAACAAGGGATTTTATTTATCCATCGCCGGGGACACAGTACTTTTGTATCTTGCCGCAGTTGTGGATATGTGTTGGAATGTCCGCACTGTGATGTGTCGCTGGCGTATCACCACACCGAAGAAAAAGCGCCGGAATTATTGCGGTGTCATTACTGTAACTATGCACGATCGCACCCCAAATTTTGCCCTGATTGTAGTTCCCCTTACCTAAAATTTTTCGGTAGCGGTACTCAACGGGTAACGCAAGAATTAGGGCGACAGTTTCCAGAGTTGCGCTTGATTCGTTTTGATAGCGATACCACCCGCAACAAAGGCTCACATCGTACCCTACTCACCCAGTTTGCCAACGGCGAAGCAGATTTATTAGTGGGTACGCAAATGCTCACCAAGGGTTTGGATTTACCACAGGTGACACTTGTGGGCGTAGTTGCCGCTGATGGATTGCTAAATTTATCAGATTATCGCGCCAGCGAACGGGCATTTCAAACCTTGACTCAAGTCGCTGGGCGTGCTGGGAGAGGCGAAGATCCGGGTAGAGTGATTGTGCAGACTTATACTACAGAACATCAGGTAATTGCAGCAGTGCGATCGCACGATTACCAGTCTTTCTCTCAAGCTGAATTAGAACAACGCCAAGCGCTTAATTATCCCCCTTATGGGCGGTTAATTTTGTTGCGTTTAAGTAGTCTCGACCCCATTCAAGTGCAAAATACGGCGCAAATTATTGCCACAGCCTTGAGTACAGAAGAAGAATTCGAGATATTAGGCCCAGCACCAGCAAGTATTTTACGAGTAGCTAATCGTTATCGCTGGCAGATATTGATTAAATTTGACCCCGATGCCTTACCAAAGTTGCCAGATTGGGAAGAAGTGCGATCGCTTTGTCCTTCGTCTGTGAGTTTAACTATTGATGTAGACCCAATTAATATTATGTGATCGGATTATATATATGATCAAAAACTACTACCACACCCAGTAGCGCACTCACAAATAAAGCTAATTTGCTTGGTAATTGAGTCTATCTAAGAATAATCTACCCTGAGATAGATGAAGTGAATCGCAGTATTATCTATGAATAGGGAAAAGCTAAACTTATTGCTTAATTAATACAACTCAACTATAAATCAAACGCTTGTAAATACTCGATTTCAAACATCTGTTTGTTATGCTGTTCCTTACAAGACCAATTAGAGCAAGCTGTAAAAGCTTTTTGGCTAGAGGTTACACAGCGATCAAATCAATCCAGGTTTTGAAATGAATACTTTATTAAGCAATTTAATGCTGCGGTCAAGGCATCTAAAACCAGATCGCACCCAACAGCCTATTTTCATAACAACAATCAAGCACTTAATGAACAGCAGGCATACTTGCCCTGGATGTTCAACTGTTTTACTCCGCCACATCAGCATGGGAGGGCTTTATTGGCGTTGTAGCTGTTGCCGTCAGGAGATGCCAGTTTTTTGAAGAAGAATTCAGAATCAAGATGCTCACGGACTCGCTACCACTGTGCTATCGTAACCGTTCACGGTGGAAATTAGGCTACCAGGAAAAATAAGTACAGAGAGATGGTAGATTAGAGGGCATGAAGAAAATCAGCCTCATCAGCCA
>NZ_JBALDZ010000102.1:0-28341 GCF_036917155.1 Nostoc sp.
GCTTTTTTTCTGCTGATAACTATAAACAAAATTAATTATTCGTTTGTTCGCGTAAGATAAACGCGAACAATTTATTTTTGTCCAAAGTCCAAAAGATTGATTCAGTACCGCAAATCAAAAAACCAAATCTCCAGCAAAAACCTCAAGGTCTTATCTAAGGAATAAGAATTAAATAACATACAATTTATGTCACTAGTTTACCTCACCCTTAATCCCTCTCCGATATATTGGAGAGGGAAGCTAGAGACAGGATGAAGTTTTGCATCTTATTTAATCCACGTTCCTAAGTAGGAATCATCATCCTTTTATGACTCTTGAAATCGCTACTTTTTGTAATGTTAATTCTTGAGATATAGCATTTGAAGAAGAATTCAGGAGTCAGAATCAATCAGTGGGGGATTCAGACCCGCCACTGATTGAAGACCACTAAATCTTCGATTTAGTGGGGGTCTTAAACCCCTTGATTCATCCGCCAGTCGCACAAAAAACATTGCTGAATTCTGGCTCCTGACTCCTGAATTCTGTTTTGATAAACTATACTCCCAAACATCAGAATCAATATGTTCTGCTTCTGGATTACAGAGGTTTTGTGTTTTCAAGAAACTTTGCAACAAAAATTTACAATTCTAATCGTCTAGCAAACCCATCAACGCTTGAACTTCAACGTCTTGATCTTGTGGCTCTGATAATTGAGACTGTAGCTTTAATAATTGACTCTGTAATTCTTCTACTACATAGATCATATCAGACTCTTGTGCAATTTTTAGCTGATTTTCTTTAATTTTGATTTGTTTAAGCAAATTATTTTCAACATGGGTTGAGTTGTAATATTGAGCAATCATAGCTTTAGTTTTATGATCAATGTATGGAATGCAGTGAGATTTTTCACCTATGTATTATTCCACACTTTTGTCATTTTTTAAATATAGCTGTTCTTGGTGAGTTAGAAGAACTCCACAGCCAATGCCCTCCCGGCTGGTTTCGTAGAGGGGACTATGATGTACCTTGTATGACTAGGAAACGCTATAAACATTATTTTTGTGAACAGTATGGACTTAGAGTTTATCAAGAAAAAGATTTATATCTTTGTAAAAATTATATCTACAGTGCTTATAACAAGCGCAATTGGATTGGAATCGTGGAATATTTATGCAGTAATCACTAATACTAATGTACCAAGCAGTCTGAATCCAATTTTTTGGATTGAGCGTTTTGCCATGATCAGCCATTTTATCGAAGGTATTATAGCAGCTTTTTATGCACCTTCAAGACAAAAAATACCAATAAAATATGCTACCTATACTTTTTTTGTCGGCACAATTGGTTTGTTAGAACTGTTTGATCGGCAGGATGACTATTGACGCTTCTACGCCTTGAAGGCATGGGTTTTTAGATTCGGTTGGTAGGGTGCGATCGCATAACGCACTCTACCTACAAAAATTGTAAGTTATTAAGTATACGCTACTCATCTGCGGGGATTTCCCAATGTAGGTAACTGGTGAATCTGACACTCAGAAGGGAGTATAGTTTATATAGCTAGCTTTTTGCTGAGATTTTAGTTTGATACTAAGGAATTGAAAAATGTCTACTGATACTGACATAGTTACTTACGTTGAAGAAAGCGAATTTGATGTTGTTTTAAATGGAAGTGAAGAGAAAATTGTTGTTGTTGATTTTACTGCTACTTGGTGTGGCCCCTGTCGCCTAGTCAGTCCGTTAATGAATCAACTTGCCGAAGAATACAAAGGTCGGGCTAAAGTCGTTAAGGTGGATGTTGACAGTAACAAGCCAATTTTCAAAAAATTCGGTCTTCGCAGTATTCCAGCAGTTTTAATTTTCAAAGATGGTATCTTAGCAGAAACGATAGTAGGGGTTTCTCCTTACGAAGAATTTAGCAACGCTGTTCAGAAACTTCTTTAGCTAATTCGTAATGACGCTCTTCGCTCTTAGCGTCTCCCCTTCTCTACGAGACGCTACGCGAAGGGAGAAGACTCCCTAAGTAATGCCTAATTTGTAGATATTATCATTAATAATTACGAATTATTTTAATTTTTGACTTTTCGCCTGTAATGTGCCTGGAGTAAACCACTAGGATATTGTTTTGAGTTAATCAGTTCCAATTTTTCTTCAGGGGTAGGCGGTGGGAAAAGTTGTATACCGCCACCTAAGATAGTTGGAATAGTTGAAATAATATATTCGTCAATCAAGCTGTACTGAAGAAACGAATTGATTAATTTTCCGCCACCAACTAGCCAGATATTTTTAAAACCTTGAGCCTCTATATTAGCTAACGCCTGTTTTACTGGTTCAGAAACAAACACAACGTCCTCACGGTCAGATTGGAGATGGCGCTGGGTGAAAACGAAGGATTTTTTTTCTGGATAAGGCCATTGATCAAAACCAAGCCCTACTTCATACGTCTTGCTACCTAAGACGATCGCATCAATCGATTCGTAGAAAGCAGTGTAACCGAAGTCTTCACCTTCTGTATCAAGGATTGAGAGCCAATCAATTCCGCCATCGCTGCGAGCAATGTAGCCATCCAAACTAGCTGCAATGTAGAGTGTAACTTTCGTCATTGTGCTTCTGAATTTGGTAGTTTTCACTCAATTAGTGCAAGCGAACTCAGGTTTATTTCTTCTACAGTATTTTTTTTACCCTTGGATGGTTTATATCACAAAATAGCGATGTCTACGACGGGCTACGCCTACGCTTACCCAATTACTTACATTTTTTGATTGTGGGATTTAAACCGACCTGAAATAAATATTTTACTTTTGATTTTGAAAAACCATTGTTTCTGCTGCACCCAGTTGCAGAGCATAGAGGTTGGCATAGACACCCTGCTGATTGACGAGTTCGGTGTGAGTACCCTGCTCGACAATTTGTCCCTGTTGAATTACTAAAACCTGATCTGCCTGAGTAACTGTACTGAGACGATGAGCAATTACGAAACTGGTACGACCTTGAAGTAAACGAGCGATCGCACTTTGCACTAGCGCTTCTGTGCGGGTATCGATGCTGCTGGTGGCTTCATCCAGAATCAGAATTCGGGGATTAATTAATACCGCACGAGCAATACTGATGAGTTGTCGCTGTCCTTGACTCAGAGGTGCGCCCCGTTCACCCAATTGAGTTGTATAACCCTGTGGTAGTGAGGTAACAAACTCATGTACATTTGCTAGTTGTGCAGCTGCTTCGATATCAGCTTGAGTAGCATAAAGAGCGCCAAAAGCTATGTTTTCGGCGACGGTGCCGGTAAACAAAATATTATCTTGCAGAACGATGCCAATTTGACGGCGCAGACTTGCTTGAGTCACACTACGCACATCAATATCATCAATTTTTACCGCACCGCCAGACACATCATAGAAGCGCAAAATCAAATTAATAATTGTACTTTTTCCCGAACCGGTTTGCCCTACTAACGCAACCATCTGCCCTGGATAGGCGTGCAAATTCACTCCTTTGAGAACCAGATGATCTGGGTTGTAGCCAAACTTGACATTCTCGAATGTCACCTCACCTTGAATAGGCGGCATTTCTGTGGCATCGGCTGCATCTTTGAGTTCTGACGGTTCATCTAATAATAGAAAGATTCGCTCTAATCCGGCAAAGGCAGATTGAGCTTGAGTATAAAACTGGCTGAGAATTTGAATCGGGCGGAAGAACTGCTGGACGTAAAGTAAAAAGGATGTCACCACACCCACTGTTGCAGCTCCCGTTACCGCTAGATAACCACCATAAGCTAGTACACCTGCGGTTGCTAGTGTGTTGAGAAAATCGATGGAGGGCAAAAAGGCCGAAGTAATTGCCACAGCCTCAACGTTGGCATCTCGATTGGCGGCGTTAAGGATGTCGAATTCTTCGATATTCATCTGTACGCGATTAAATGCTTGTGCTTCTCGCACACTGCCAATATCTTCTTCTAACTTGGCGGAAAGTTCCCCAATAGTTTGTCGGGTGACGCGAAATCTGGCTCTTGCCCAACGCGCAAATAAGCTTGTGGTAAAAATCATCAGTGGCACAACCAGATTACTCAACAAACCTAGTTGCAGATTGATTGAGAGCATTGCAATCACAATGCCAACTAAACTGAAAGTGTTGCCCAGCATTTGGGCGACTGTCAATCCAAATGCCTGATTCACGGTGTTGACATCATTTAGCAAGCGGCTCATTAAATCGCCCGCTTCGCTGCGGTCAAAAAAGCTGAGTGGTAGACTTTGGATTTTAATGAAAATATCTTGCCTCAGTTGAGCCAGCAATCGCTGCATAATCCAGCCGACTCGAATAATTTGACCCCGAATTGCTAAGACACCAAGTCCATAGTTCAGCCCTAATAATCCTAATAACAGCAGCAGTCCTTGCAAATTCCCTTGTGCAATCAGACGATCGATCGACCAGCCGAGAAAGAATGGCCCAATTGCCTGGGTTATGGCACCAACTAATACTAATGTGATGGCGATGGGAATTTCTTTGCGATAGAGTAGCACGTATTCCAAAAAGCGCCGCAGGGTGGAAAGTTTCTGACTCGTCTGCTCAGATGCAACAACAGGAAGAGTGCCTCTCATAAAAATTTTGGATTTTGGATTTTGGATTTTGGATTAAAAGTCTTTATTACAAGGCTGTGAGCAAAATTAATGATGCTAATTGCGGATCATTTTTTCTCCTTTGGTTTTACCTGAGATTCCAAAATCACACCGTAGAGTGGGCTAGTTTGCATCAATTCTTCGTGAGTGCCTTGTGCTACCAATCGTCCTTTATCCATGAGAAAAATGCGATCGGCATTCTGGACGGTGCTAATACGTTGAGCCACTACAAAGGTTGTACAAGCTTTTTGGTGCATTAAATTATCTAGTTCGGCTTGAATCTGGGCAGCAGTTTTGGCATCCACAGCCGAGGTGCTATCGTCCAAAATCAGAATGCTGTAATCGGTCAACAAGGTACGAGCGATCGCAATTCGTTGTTTTTGTCCACCAGATAAGCCTACGCCCCGTTCCCCGACAATCGTCTCGTAGCCATCGGCTAGACCGCTAATAAAATCGTGCATTTGGGCGGTTTTTGCAACTTCAATCACCTGTTCTAAAGTTGCGTTGGGTTTGGCGTAAGCAATATTTTCGCGGATTGTGCCAGAGAAAAGGGTGGTTTCCTGAAATACAATCCCAATACGCGATCTGAGGCTTTTGAGTGTGAAACTTGTTACATCTCGTCCGTCAATGCGAACTGCTCCCTTTGTGACATCGTAAAAGCGGGGAATCAAGTTCATAATTGTGCTTTTTCCCGAACCAGTCATGCCAAGAACGGCGATTAGCTCATTGGGCTTGGTTTCAAAGGATACTTCTTTGAGAGTTTCGGTTGTCGCTCCTGGATAGCGAAAGGAAACATTTTCAAAGGTAATTCTACCACCGCAGGTGTCAAAGGGGACAGCACTGGGGCGATCGCGAATTTCTACTTCTGCATCTACAACTTCGTAGACACGTTCGGCGGAAGCAGCGGCTTGAGCGATGGCAGGTGCGGCAAATCCAATCAACAAAATCGGTTGGAGAATCAATGCTAGGTAGGAGTTAAACGCCACTAGTTCGCCAATGGAAAATCTACCCCCAATTACCTGCGCTCCTCCGTAGCCAAAGACTGCCAGTGTTACCACATTACTCAGCAAAAAGATCAACGGAAAGGTATCACGGATGGCGTTAATGGTCTTCATGTTCGCCTTGACTAGGCCATCATTCAGAGTTGTGTAACGCGACCTTTCGGTTGACTCCCGCACAAAGGCTTTTACTACCCGGATTCCTAGCAAGTTCTCTTGCAATACAGCATTGAGGTTGCTCAGTTGCTCTTGTACTTGCCGAAAAAGTTTGTTATTTCCGTTGATGAATCGCGCCATTAACCATGCGGCGATGGGCACTACTGTCAGGGTAATCAGTGCCAGTTGCCAGTTCATCACTAACAAAAGCACCGAAATACTTACTAATGTCACAATTGAACCGACAACCTGAATTAAGCTAGTACCAACAAAGGTACGGATCTGCTCAATGTCGCTGGTGACACGGGTTAGGAGTTGGGAAGTCTGGGCCTGGTCATGAAAGCTGAAACTGAGATTTTGAATTTTGCTGAAAATTTTGTTTCGCAGGTCATAAGCGACACCTTGAGATACTGCTTCTGCTAGATAGCTTTGTCCAAAGTTAAATACACCACGAGCGATCGCCGCTACTACCATCCAGGCGGCGCTGTATAGCACAATTTTGAGGTTTTTTTGCGTGATTCCCTGATCAATTCCCCACCGAAATAGTTGCGGGGTGACAGCATTTGCGATCGTCAACAGCAGCAGGCTGACCAATGCTCCCAGCGAAGTCCATCGGTAAGTACTTAAACTTTTAAGCACGCGCTGGGTTGACTTTATCGACGAAGTTTCCTGGAGTTCTGGTTGCTGAACCAATGGTATTCACCCCTATATCTTTGGAAAATTATCGTACTTTGATTGTAAAAAAACAATTGGCCATTATGTAGAGTAGCGAATGGGGGATTATAGATTAACCTTCTATTTTTGGTGGAAATTCTGAGTTTTGAGACAGCGGTATGGGAGAATACCTGTCTGGCAAGCATTGCGGCTAATCCATTTCCAGACCGAAGAAAACCAAAGAACAAGAATAATGGCTCAAAATTTTCATAGCAATTCCCAACTTCCCTCGGATATCTCAACTACTATCAGTCGCACAGCCAAGC
This sequence comes from Nostoc sp., assembly GCF_036917155.1. Classification (GTDB taxonomy): domain Bacteria; phylum Cyanobacteriota; class Cyanobacteriia; order Cyanobacteriales; family Nostocaceae; genus Nostoc. The sequence continues at coordinate 6,724 of NZ_JBALDZ010000102.1, forward strand.
CAAGTTCTGAGTTCTACTCTCTTTTTTCTGAAGAAGAAGTTTTAGGAATAATTAATGCATTAGAAGTTAGACGAGAAATACCTCTAAAGTATTCTTATAAAGGTAGAGGTGCAAAAATTTGGGATGATTTTTATCTAAAATATATTATTCCTAAATGGTATGGAAGATCGAATGTAGAAATTGACCTGTTAAAGAGTAATTTTAAATATCTGAATAGCAATATCAAAACTGGCGAGAGAGTCAATATTGTAGACGTTGGCGCCGGAAATTCCTATCCTGTTAAAAATTTTATCCGCAGACTCAATAAATTAGGGAAGGTTAATAAATATATTGCCTTAGATATTAGTGATGAATTACTTCAGGTATCCAGAAATAATTTTAAAAAATGGTTTCCACTAGTCAAATTTATTAGTTCCACAATTGACATAGAAAATAGTTGTGTATCTAAAACTTTGTTTCAAAATCAAACTAGTCTTGAAATTGACGATGCAGCAAAAATATTTTTACACTTAGGAGTTACCATTGGAAATCATCAAAATAGAGATGAGGTATTCAAAAATTTTAGAGATAGTATGGGAAAAAATGATTTTCTAGTGTTCACCAACGAAACTGGTTCTAACTCTACATGGGATGGAATATTTAGAGGCGGCTGCAAGTATCATGTAGAAGAAATATATGGATGGGTTAAAAATAAGATTGGGATTAAATCTGAAGATTGTGAACTAGTGAGAAAGTATGATCTCAAAACAGATAGTATAGTTGCTAATCTTAAACTCCGTCATAATCACACTATAAATTTTAGTCGGATGTGGATAGATAAAAATATTGAAATCTCTGAAGGTGAAGAGATTACTATTTGGCGACATCACAAGTATGAAATGCCTAAACTTTTGCAAGAACTAGAAGGTTCTGGACTACAACTTCTTCACTATAGTACTGACAAATACAAATCACATATTATGGTGATTTGTAAGGTTGCCAGTCAATACTGCTCGGTTAAGGAATTTCTTGGTTGAGGCAAGCTGTTCTTGAGCAGGGGAAGAGTTTTGCTTCCCCTGCTTATCCGAGCAGTATTGGGTTGCCAGTAACTAAACTTTTCAATTAGAGGATGTTTGTAAAGTCTCAATTCATACTAGCCCTGATGACTAGAAGTCGCAGCTACAAAGAGAAAACCTGTCTACGCAGGTTAAAAACCCTTAATTTTTCTTAGTCCACGGAGGTGGACTACCCTGCGGGAAGCCGCAAAGCGTCTATGTTTGTGTAGTAGCGAATTCTATTCGCCCAATACTTTTAAAACTCAATCATCTTCAAAACAGTGAGTATACAGCAAATTGGGTATAACTCAATACGCTTTAGTTAGTGTCACAAACCTTAAACTGTGTAGGTTTTCAAAGCCTCTCTCCTTTTAGGAGAGAGGTTAGAATGTATTGCGTACAAATGAGAAGCGCTATAGCGAAAATTTTTCTGATTAGTATCTAGGGCATATCAAATATTTATGATGAGGCTAAAAAGTCAGCTTGAATTAGCTTGTATATCAATTAAATGTACATTAAACGCGGTCTAGCTTCAGGAATTGGATGCCCTAAATCCTTAGCCGTTTCTATCCATTCCTGCACAACTAGTTCTACATTATGTAGGGCTTCTTGATAAGTATCGCCATCAGCAGCACAGCCTGATAATTCTGGTACTTCAGCAATAAAGGCTTGATCTAATTCACTCCAATAGAGAATAATTTCATACCGAAACATCATTTTTACTTCCTAGTTTATACTTGATAATCACTGCCCGAACTTGTTTAATTTGATAGCTTTTGGCTTTTCCTCTTTTATGTTGCAGGTTCAATATTTCCTCAACATCGGCTTTGACAAAAATACGATGATCACCACGAATCCGTTCTTCAAAGCCTAGTGTATATAGAAGTTGCCACAGCTGAGCGAAAGGGATATCTGTATCAGAAGTCCCAGAGAGAATTTTGTCTAAGATTTTGTCTTGCTGACTCACGTTTTTTAACTGTCCTAATGTTTCTATAGTCTCATATTTATTTAAAATCAGGGTATACAAAAGCAAATCTATCATTTTACTCCTGAGTGAGAGCATCCGTTATGACAATGGCTAGTCTAGTTATCAGGGCAAATTGTCGGCTTGGATACAGATATACTGATTTACTTGATTTCAAAAAATACTAATTATTTGGATGTTACAGATGCTTTCTTTGAAGTGATATTTTGCAATGAGTTTAATTTTGTGACATCAGTTTTACCTATCGTGGAGTGTATAATTTCTCTTGACGAATGATGCTCATCTACCATCCTGATCGGGGTTATGAGTCTTAATATTGGCTCAATTCAAGCTTGACTACTTTTCTATAACCCTTTAGCATAGCCTTCCCCAGGAAAGGTATCACTAATTTATCAGTAATATAGACAACTACAGAGGGCAAATTGTTGAGATTGCTCATATCATAATGCTGAGGTATAAATCCGTCTTAGTCAATGTTGGTATGGAGTAAGAAATATTACACGATTATGAAAAACCAAATTCTAGGCGCAGCAGCATTTTTAACCACCATTAGTTTGACAGCAACGGTACAGGCGGCAAATTCTGAACATGTTAGACAGTTATTAGCAACTAAACAGTGTCAAAACTGCGATTTGACGAGTGCAGGTTTAGTTATGGCTGACTTATCTGGAGCCAATTTGAGCGGTGCTAATCTCACAGGTGCTAACCTCAGCCGTGCAAATTTGAGCGGCGCAGATTTACGGGGTGCAAACTTGAGTGGTGCTAGTTTATTTGGTGTTAACCTGAGCGAAGCTAAATTTAGTGGGGCAAATTTGACGAGTGCTGATTTGAGAAATACTTATTTAGCAAATGCAGAACTAACTGGTGCTTACCTGAATGGCGCTAACTTCCAGGGTGCAGTTGGGATACCGTTACAAGTGGCTTCACCAGAAGAATTTTATGCTTGGGGTATAGCAGAAGGGCAAAAAGGGAACGAACAGCAAGCAATTAGTTATTTTGATCAAGCGATCGCTATTAAACCAGAATACGCTGGTGCTTATTTAGCTCGTGGTGTCGCCCGTTACCAAATACTAGATAGACAAGGTGCATTCCAAGATGCCCAAGTTGCTGAAAAATTGTTTACATCCCAAAAGAACAGTACTGGAACGCAAACAGCCCAAGCTTTTATTAAAGAACTGCAAACACCAGTAAATGACAAGGTAAGTACTGGTAGCCCTAGTTTCATGGACTTGTTTGGAAGTCTTGGCTCAATCTTGCTTCAGTTTTTGCCTTTTTGAGGGGGATAATACAATACGGTTCAGTTAAGGCTAAAACTCTTTATCAAAGTCAAACAATTGTAGATTGCCGATTGTAGATTTGAGATTGACTACACCCACTCTTGGATGCAGCTTGAGGATTTGAGATTGACGATTTGAGATTTATTCCGCCCACTTTCCTGCTGGGCTTGTACCAAAAACAATCTGCAATCTGCAATCTGCAATCTCCAATCTTCTCGGTCAATTTTTTTAACGTAGACGCAAAGCGGCTTGCCGCAGGCTACCACAGAGACGCAGAGGAAACAGAGAGAAGAAAAAAATGCTTAACTGAACTGTATTGTCTTAAACCCTTGAATTTATGATGACAAATAACAAATGAATTTATCTAAGGCATCATGTAAAAATAACTTGAACAATTAGGGAGAAATTTTGGGTTTGATAATATAGTTCCACTCACCATGAAAAGAGTTTCGCTCAATGGTAATGGTATCAAGTTCTTGATCTGTGACTTTAATTCCTGTCTGATAGAGATTTTCATCTAACCGAGCTTCAACTTCTAATCCATGTGTAGTCGTAGTATTACGAATGAGATTAATCACTACTTGCAAACTAGTTAAAGGTCTACCTCGCCAGTTAGTCGTAATGTGGCAAAATAAACGATGCTCAATTTTGTTCCATTTACTTGTGCCGGGAGGAAAATGACATACATGAATATTTTTGCCAATCTCACTTGCAAATTCCTGTAGTTTTAATTTCCATAGTCGGGAGCGATAACTGTTGCTACCACCGCAATCTGCCGTAATCATTATATGCTCACTACTTGGATATAGTTCTTTTCCCATTGAGTACCACCAATGACGAATAGACTCAACTGCAAATTCCGCCGTGTCGTGGTCAATGCCAACATTGACCCATCCTTTATTCAAGGTTAAGTCATAAATTCCGTAGGGAATTGCCTTACCTAATTGGGGGTCAACAAAGTCATGCATCCTTACCTCAACTGGCTGTTCAGAAAGGCACCCTTCATTTCCAGGGTTTTTAAAGTTTCCGATTAACTCTTTTTTCTTGGTATCAACTGAAATTACAGGTTCGTTGTGCGATTGGAAATGTTTAACTTGGTTGGCAATATGTAAAAACTGGTCATCCCTGTCCGGATGAGATGAGCCGTCACGGGTTTTGCGATTCGATTGTAAACTGTAGCCCAGAGATTCAAGTAAGTTGTAAACACTTTTAGCACTAATTCTATGTCCCCCACGATTTAGAGTGCCTGCTAATTTCACCACACTTTTAGAAGTCCACTTTAGAGGAGACTCTGGGTCTCCCAACGTCATTGGTTCAATTAGTGATTCCAAATCTGATAGCAGCATCGCATCTTGTTCTTCTAGTAGTTTTCGTCCACCACCATTAGTACGGATTCGAGTACTGTCTTCCTCTATTTTCACCCCATCTTGTTCCGACAGCGAACGCATCCCCGCATGAATTGTAGTGCGGGATAGGCCCGTTGCGATCGCAACCTGACTCACACCTCCTCGTCCCAGGCTTCGGGCTTCGATTGCTGCCCAAATACGCCGTGTTTTCTCGTTCAAGTAGGGCAATAACGAATCATACTTGTCTTGAATGCTTTCGACTACCTGGTTATCAGACATATAAGGCTTTAATTCCGTTACATTCTGATACTCTAACTATTTGGTCAATTGTTCAAGTTATTTTTACATGATTCCTAACGAATTATGGGCAGCAAGTCAAGACTTAGCCCAAGCTTGCCTAGAGCATCCTTTCATTCAAGGCATTAGTGATGGTACTCTTGAGCAGGTGAAATTTGCTTACTACGTAGGGCAAGATGCTTTTTTCTTAGAAGCTTTTGCCCGTGCTTATAGTATCGCCGCAGCTAAAGCACCAGACTGGTTAGGTTTCACTACATTTCATAACTTAGCTAGTGGAGTTTTAGAAGAACTGCGCCTACATAGTAGCTATGCTTCCCACTGGGGAGTAAATTTGCATTCTGTGGAACCAGAAGCCGCCACCCGCCGCTATACGGACTTTTTGTTAGCAACTGCTTGGGGTGGAGATGTGGGTTTAACTGCGGTGGCAATGGCTCCCTGTATGCGTTTGTATGCCTTTTTAGGAGAAAAATTGGCTGGTAACGGTATTCCTAATCATCAATATGCTGACTGGATTCGTACTTACAGCAGCGCAGACTTTCAACCACTAGCAAAACAATTAGAAATTTTAGTTGATAATTATACTAGTAACAATGCTGTTGTGCATTCAACCTATCGTTATGCTATGTTTTGTGAGCGCGACTTTTTTCAGGCTGCATGGATTTTGGAGCAGTCTGAAAAAAGTCGGTGAGAGAAATTCAATGTATGTCAATGAAAGGAAACAGGGAATAGGGAATAGGGAACAGGGAACAGGGAACAGGGAACAGGGAAATATAGTGGACAGAATTTCGTGCATTAAGTTGAAATCTTGTTAACCTTTATGCTTAAAATTGCACAAGAGGTTTATTTGGCATCTACTGACAGCTAAAGTTAACCCTTTGCAGGACTCCCCCAAGCAATGCTGACTGAAATTTTGCCTTTCCGCTTTGAGTTAGACACGATCGCGATCGCCGGAGCGAGTTTGTGGTCATTGGCGCTATATCTAGGTTTTTCCACAACCAGTGAATGGGTAATTAAGCAACTCAACCGCTGGTTTAACTTTGCCGAGCGATCGCTTTACACCAGCCAGTCAGAATTTGAAAAAACTCGTAAAGCCAGAGAATCCCAAAACGCTTTTTACGCCTCATTGTTTAGCATTGTGCCTTTTTTGATAATTGGTGCTTTATGTAACTGGGGTCTGGAAATTAGTTTAGGCGAGAGTTGGGGAATTAGTACAGGTATATTAGCCTGTATGGGTGCTGGCATTTATGAACTTGGGCGTAGGGATGGAGAATCTTCGGATTGAAATCCATAACGCCTAAGTTGAAAAGCAGCACTAATATCTTTTCCTACATTCACCGCAGGTTTTTTAGCTTCGACAAAAAACTTTCTAACTCCACCAACACGAAAACTATAATCAGGGGCTTTGGCTTTTTTGGCATCACTAATTTTTAAACTATCTTCGTGAACAACATCTTTATAAATATCAGAAGCTTGTTGTTCATTTCTAATATCCCATCCTAACGCTGCAAAAAATGGATCGATAAATTCAATTCTAGTTTGTGTTTCATTTAAACTACCAGCCCGATATAAATCTATTGAGAAGTGAGAATGATCAATGAGTTGAATAATGCTAGATGGTACATTCATAATTAGTCCTTAAAATGGTTGAATTGAGCAATGAATCGCTCGCTACAAACCAGTTTTATTTTACCTTAATTTTCATCTTCAAAATTTATCAATCTCTTCCCTCACCAAAGTTGCTATCTTCTGGGCTGCACCACTTTCACCGCGAATATTACGGAGTTTAGCGCGGATATCATCCAATTTTTCTGGATGGGTTAATAAGTCTACAGCCATTTGTGCAACTTCTTGCGGTTGAAGTTTTCCCACAAGTTCTGGCACTATCTCTTCCTGTGCCCAGATATTTGGCCATGCTAATAAACCTTTGCGTTTCACGAATCTCAGAAATAGCCAATTAATCACCTTAGCAAAAGGCGTACCTACTCCTGGCAGATTTGCTAACAACCCAGGTAAACCATCCCAAGAACGCATAGCATCAAGTTGTTGTGTTGGCAGCAAAACAATCATTGGCACTCCTAAAGCACCGAGTTCGGCAGTGTTTGCCCCCACTGTAGTTATGCAGATACAGCACTGGGATAATAAGTGATACGCAGGGTTTTCTTGCCACAGTTCCACAGTTAAGCCCGTTGTTGTTTTTAGCAATGCTTTGCCTTTAGCCTCCTCTGGGACAATTAAGGAAGCACCGCCAAAGCCAAAAAATTTAGCAATAGAGTTCTTTTGGGGATCGGCAAAACTAGCTAAAGTTTGTAAATCTAAAGTTGGGGCTACAGGAATCACAAACTTGGTTTGGGGTCTTTGAGCATAGATGTATTCGGCAATACCTAAAAATAATGGCACTCCTTGAGCTAATTTTGCTGCTTTTGATCCAGGGAGTATACCAATCAATTCAGTTTTGAGTGATGAAGTGATAGGCAAAGAATTTGAATCTAGGCCTTCCCCTGCTGCTTCTAGCATCAAATCACCTACAACGGTGAATTTGTCAGCATATTTCTGGGGGACACTGGCAGCAACTTGGGGTTTCATCACGCCAAAGCGGTCAATCCATTTATACCAACGGGCTTCCCATTCGGCGTAAACTACTGTGCGATATCCGAGCTTTTTGCCTATGACTACGGGGAAAACTTGATCGCCGCCGAGAAAAACGACTACACCGCGATCGCACCAGTTCCAATTATCAAATGTTTTGCCCCAAAGCAAAAATTGCCAAAAATGCTCTGCTCCCTGAACTCTATCTACTTCTGGGTAAGAAAGAGCGATCGCTCTTTCTTTACCAGTCGCATTTGGGCAAGGTGACAATACCACAGAAATCCTGACGATAGAACGGTCATCGCCTAGTTCTTGCCGCAACGCCTTTACTACTGGACGTACCCAGGTTGTTACCTCACCTGGGCCATTTGATAGGATGAGAATATCTACTTGAGTCATTAGTTAATGGTCAGTAATTAGGGGCCATTAGTCAAGAGGCAAATATTATGTTTGTGATTGTATCGAAAATTGCCCCATAAACGAATAGGCATAACGAATGCCGTTCGTTGGAGACTCACGTTAAAATGAGTCGAGAGTTTGAGGTATTACAACCATTCTCCACCCCGAAAACGCCAACGGATAAAGATAATTCGCATCAGGCTTTGGGAAGTAATAAAAACCGCTAGCCACACAATGCTATAGTGGAATAAAAAAGTTCCTAGCGACAGTTCTTCCTTCGGTAAAGGTATTGGTAAAAAGCCAAATAGTTTAACTCCACAAAACACAAATACCAATTCCCATATACCAGCGAAGAGTTGATAAACTGCGGGCCAATCTCTATCCCAACGGGATTTTTGCAGATAGTTATAAAGCACATCCCAGCCTAAGCCAAAGATGGCGACATAAGCAAGTATCCAAAAATAAACCGAGTTAGCACCAGGGCCAATCCAACCGATTGCAAAAGGCAAAGATACGAGTACGCCGATAGTTGCAAGTAATAATAATCGAGTTTGCCAACGACCAAATAAAGTTGGTGTCATAGGAGTGGGGAGTTAGAGTTTTTATAGATAAGACCTCTTGCATAAATCAAAAGTGAAAAAGCAGAGGAGCAGAGGAGCAGAGGAGCAGAGGAGCAGAGGAGCAGAGGAGCAGAGGAGCAGAGGAGCAGAGGAGCAGAGGAGCAGAGGAGCAGAGGAGAAAAACCACGCCACTTGCGGGTGGGGCTTCAACCAAGAAAGCGAGGGAGCAAGGGAGCTATCGCGCCACTTGCGGGCGAGGCTTTGAATGAACCTTATCTTTTTCGTACCAACACATCTATATTATTAGGATGGTTTCAGATGATAATCAAATTTTGAATGGTAAGCTACATTAGCAAAGTCCATTGAAGGTATCGCTTCCCAATTGATTACATCTTCTAATAAAGCTTGATAACCTAGCGTATTGGGATGAAGACCATCTTCACTCAAGCGTTTGAGCCGCCAATTTTCACCGCGTTCCATCCATTTCTCAAAAATATCTAAATAGGGAATCTGCCGTTTATTGCAAGCAATTCGAGTTGCTTCTTTGTAGCGGTACTGATCGGCATGATTATAGTAAAAACAATCTAAAAATGGCATCTTTGTTTCATCCACTGGCACCATGCCCACAAATAACACAGGACAGAGTTGCTGTGCCAAATCTAGCAGAGAAGCAATTTCCTTTTCAAATATGTTAAAATCTGTGTAACTTCGGCCATCAGGACGCGCCAACCGCGCTGAGTCGTTCACCCCTACTGATAAAATAATTAAATCAGGAACGCGATTTCGCAGTTCACCGCGGTGGCGAAATTCAACTTCTAGCCTTTGTGCCACTTGTTGCGTGCGATCGCCTCTTACCCCTAAATTATAAAGAATATGACCCGCACTATCCGGCAACATCCACCATCGCCGTAGTTGCTCGATCCAGCCTCCTTTTTCTGGGTCGCCGAATCCATAAATTAAGCTGTCCCCCAGCGCGACAATCTTCATAGGCTGAAAGTGATTTGGTGGTACAGACAGCTGCATTGAGGAAGAAGCTAGAAATGTGTGCATTTAACAACTATATTTTATATCTTTACAAGATTCTATACATTTCTATACCATAGATAACTATCTTTAGTGTGCAAGCTATAGGGTTTCTATAGTTGCAAGGTTAATATTGCCGCAGTTGAGCCTCTGAGATAGAGAAGAGCGCAAATGAGGAAGGAGTCAGGGGGAGCGATCGCCATATAATAGCGATGGATGGGGTAAATATTTGCCATCTGTCGTTAGGATAGGTTATAGGTGTAAAAATTATCTCTACCATTAGTGAAGATGAGTATTGACTTAGTAGTTAATGCACTTAAGAGTATTGCTAAACCTGCGACTTTTCTAGTTATCAATCAAGCTCAACGCAATGAAACTGTAGTCAGAACCTTAAAACAATTCAAGTTTGACCCAGTACAACCACCTAAAGATGTTGATGGTGTTTATGTTTACTCCTTAATTGAGTATGGTGTGGATAAGCCGGAAGTACTGCTTAATCTTTTTCGAGAAAGAGAAATTAAAAATGCTTTTTGGAGTGCTTATACTTCAAATAACCCCTTGGGTTTCTACAAGGAAGTAGAAAATTTTTTGCAGGGGAAGGATTCAGAATTTGATATCCGATTGCTGAGAATTGAACTGCGATCGGAATTAGAAGAGTTTGGGGAAATATTTATTAAAGTTGCTAAAAGAAGTAAATCGAAAGAGTTTGAGCCTTTCCCTGAATGGAATTTAGACGAGTATCCAGCGGAATTTAAGTCATTAATTAGAGAGAAAATTCGCTCGTTTTGCGGTCGTAAATTTGTTTTTGAGGCTTTTAAGCAATTTTGCGACAAAAACCGTAATGGTTACTTCACCGTAGTGGGTGATGCAGGTATGGGTAAAAGTACCATTGCGGCTAAATATGTCTGGGACAATAAATCACCATGCTATTTTAATATTCGCTCCGATGGTCGCAATCGAGCAGAGCTATTTCTTGAAAGTATTCGCAAACAATTAGTTAAACGTTATCAGTTGCAGAATACCGAAAAGGCTAATTTAGCAGATTTACTAGAACAGGTTAGCAAAAAACTGACTGCTGGCAATCATCTAGTAATTGTAGTTGATGCTCTTGATGAAGTGGAACAAGAAGCCGGGGGAAATCTTTTAGATTTACCGCCGTCACTTCCTGAACATGTTTATTTCTTGCTAACTAGACGACCCTATACCAGAGATAAAAAACGCCTATCTGCACCAGATGTCCCTGTAGAAGAGCTAGATTTAAGGGGAAGTCAGTATATTAATTTGAGTCGTGGAGATATCAAAGAGTTTATTGGGTTGTTTTTGAATGCCGATAAAGATTATAAGAATGAACTTAAACAATGGATTCAAAACCGCAACATTTCTGATCAAGATTTTGTTGAGCAGGTAGCAACTAAGAGCGAAAACAATTTCATGTATCTGCGCTATATTTTGCCAGGAATTGCTAAAGGTGACTATAATGACCTGAGTATAAATAAATTACCCGATGGTCTTGATGACTATTATCAAGTCCATTGGGTACGCATGGGGATGGATGAAAAGCCCCAGGAAGTAAAGGTATTTATCCTGTTTATTTTAGTGGAAATTGGTACACCAATTCCCTGCGAGATGATCGCAGATATTGCCGAACAGGATGAATATAATGTGCAATCAGTTTTAGATGAGTGGGTTGAGTATTTGAAACCGCAGGTTCTAGAAGGAGAAAACTGCTACAGCATCTATCACGCTAGTTTTTTAGACTTCTTAAAAGCAAAACGAGTTTTGGATTCCAAACGGAAGCTATTTCAAGAGGTTAATCAACGCATTGTAGACTACCTTGTAAGGAAGATGGCGTGAGATGGGAGAATTTGCTAGCAATTTAGCGGTACAAAGTCCCGCTTTTCAACGTGCTTACTTGGGCAGTTTAGCGCCAAACTTGGTGAAGTCGGGAAATTTGGAGAAGTATTACCAAACCCTCACTGATTTTGATTTTTTGGTGGCAAAGATTAACCATCCTGAGTTTGGGGTACAGCCGCTAATTGAAGATTATGATTTGAGCAAATATACACAGACATTAAATTACTCGAAATACAACTCTGAGAAAGTCAAAAGTCTCCAATTGATTCAAGGGGCATTAAGACTATCAGCGCATGTTTTAGCAGTGGATAAGCGGCAAATAGCGAGTCAATTGCACGGACGGTTACTACATCAGAAAATGCCAGAGGAGATTCAGGGATTATTAGCAAAAATAAAGCAAAGCACAGCTACTCCTTGGCTGTGCCCCTTGACTCTAAGCTTAACGCCACCAGGGGGACGCTTACTTCGCACCCTCACAGGTCATAATAGTTGGGTTAATGCCGTCGCCGTCACTCCCAATGGGCAGCAAGTTATTTCCGCATCTTCTGACAACACCCTTAAAGTCTGGAATCTGGAGACTGGGGGAGAACTATTCACCTTCACTGGTCATAGTGACTCAGTAGAAGCCGTTGCCATCACCCCTAATGGACAACAGATGATTTCTGCTTCTTCTGACAAAACCCTCAAAGTTTGGAATCTGGCAACTGGGGAAGAACTATTCACTTTCACTGGTCATAGTGACTCAGTAGAAGCCGTTGCCATCACCCCTAATGGACAACAGATGATTTCTGCTTCTTCTGACAAAACCCTCAAAGTTTGGAATCTGGCAACTGGGGAAGAACTATTCACCTTCACTGGTCATAGTGACTCGGTAAATGCCGTTGCCGTCATCGCAAATGGGCAACAGGTGATTTCCACTTCCTCTGATAACACCCTCAAAGTCTGGAATTTGGGAAATGGAATGGAAGAATTTACCCTGAATGGTCATAATAACTGGGTAAATGCCGTGGCCATCACCCCCAATCAGCAGCAGGTAATTTCCGCATCTCGTGACACAACCCTCAAAGTCTGGAATTTGGGAAACGGAGTGGAAGAATTTACCCTGAATGGTCATAGTAATTGGGTAAATGCCGTCGCTGTCACCCCAAATGGGCAACAGGTGATTTCTACTTCTTCTGACAACACCCTCAAAATCTGGAATTTGGGAAACGGAATGGAAGAATTTACCCTGAATGGTCATAATAACTGGGTAAATGCCATCACCGTCACCCCAAATGGGCAGCAGGTAATTTCTGCTTCCTCTGATAACACCTTCAAAGTCTGGAATCTGGCAACTGGGGAGGAATTATTCACCCTCGCCGGTCATAATAACCCGGTAAATGCTGTCGCCGTTACTCCCAATGGACGGCAGGTGATTTCTGCTTCCCGTGACACAACCATTAAAGTCTGGAATTTGGCAACTAAGGAAGAAGAATTCACTCTCACTGGTCATAATAATTGGGTAAATGCCCTCGTCGTCACTCCCAATGGGCAGCAAGTTATTTCTGCTTCCTCTGACAACACTCTGAAAGTCTGGAATCTGGCAACTGGGGAGGAAATATTTACTCTGAAGGGTCATACTAACTGGGTAAATGCCGTAGCTATCACCCCCGATGGGCAACAGGTGATTTCTGCTTCCTCAGACAACACCCTGAAAGTTTGGAGTCTGGAAACCGGGGAAGAACTATTCACCCTCACTGGTCATAATCACTGGATAAATGCTGTTACTGTAACCCAGAAGAAGCAGCTGATTTCTGCTTCTTCTGACAAAACTCTCAAAGTTTGGAATCTGACAACTGGGGAGGAACTATTCACCTTCAATGGTCATAATCACTGGATAAATGCCGTTACTGTCACCCCTGATGGGCAACAGGTGATTTCTACTTCCCGTGACACAACCCTCAAAGTTTGGAATCTGACAACAGCAGAGGTCATTGTTAGTTTCACTGCCGATAGTCCCATTCGTTGCTGTGCAGTTGCACCAGACGGCGAGACAATTGTAGCGGGAGATGCTTTAGGAAGGGTGCATTTTTTGCGTCTTGAGGAGATGAAAGGGGGATAAGGGGGAAAGTAATTTTATCTGCCAAAAATTTTAGGGAAGGTTTTAACACTAGTGAACTTTTGTATAAGCTGATATCCTGGGGCTGTTGATTGTTGATAGAATTTGACAATTTCCTCGTTAAAATCTACTAACCAGACTTCAATAGCTACCTCTACTGTTGTCTTATCTTTTCATGATTCTCCAAAATTATGAATTCACCACCCAAACCACCCACTGCAATCAATTCCAGAGGACATCCAACAAAGTTTCAACAAATCATTCAAGAAAAAAGCCAAAATTTTGTCGGTCGTGAATTTGTCTTCACGGCTGTTAACAACTTTCTCCACCGCCATAACCAAGGTTACTTCAGCATCATTGGCGCACCTGGTAGCGGTAAAAGTGCCATCCTCGCCAAATATGTGACAAACAATCCTCAAGTTATTTATTACAATGCTGAACTTGAGGGTAAAAATCGTGCTGACGAATTTCTCAGAAATATCTGCACGCAACTCATTAATCAATACTCACTTAATTACACCTTCCTCCCTAATAACGCCACAGAGGGAAGTTGGTTTTTCTCTAGCCTTCTCCAGCAAATCAGCGATGAGTTAGAACCTCATCAACAACTCATCATTGCCATTGATGGGTTGAATTGCATTGACCGCAACAGCCAACCACCTGCTACAAATCTGTTTTATCTCCCTCGCTATCTCCCTGATAGGGTCTATTTTCTCCTGACTCGTAGACCTTTCTTGCGGGAGAAGTCAGGTTTATTAATTGAAACGCCGTCGCAAAGTCTTGATTTAGCTGATTATCCAGAAGAAAATCGGCAAGATATCCAAGTATATATTCAAAATCACCTAACTCCCCTTCTCTACGAAGGAAGGGAGGGACAAGATTACTCCCCTCCCATACTGGGGGAGAGGGCAAATCTTAAATCTTGGCTGAGTAATCATCAGATTAATGAGCAAGAATTCTGCGTAGATGCAAAGCAGCTTGCCCTTGAACATCGCCTCACCACTTTGAGCGAAAATAATTTTATGTATCTCAGTCAGATAATAAGTGCGATACCTCCGGTAAGCTGCGCGAACGCTAACGCAGAAAATTTCTACCCGAAATCTTTCCAGTACAATCAACCCCCGCCTGCTTTAGAAGCATATTATCAGCAGCATTTACACAAAATGATTCCACTCGCACAAGAGACGAAACATAGCACAGATGTGTTAAATGTTTTAATAAAGCAGCAAAAAGTAATATCAGTGGAGGCGTTGGCGCAGACTGCCGCAGGCATCGCACAAATCATTGATACTGATGAGTATGAAGTTGAGGAAGTGCTAGAAAATTGGCTAGAGTTCTTACAGAAACAACAAATCGCTCTTAAAACGCATTACAGTCTTTATCATTCCAACTTTCGAGACTGGTTAGGTAGACAGCAAATAAAACCCTCTAAAAAAATTCCCTAACCCTCTCAATTAACTTAGAGGATTAGGGTGTGAAGAATGGAGCTAAGCGGATTCGAACCGCTGACCCCCTCAATGCCATTGAGGTGCGCTACCAACTGCGCTATAACCCCTTAAAATCCATTATACATAATGTCCTAATTATTAGTACTTTGTCAAGCTTTTTGTAGAAACTAAATTTTAAATATCTTCTCTAGCACTCAGCATTGTCTACGACACTCTCAATAAGTAGGTCATGCAGTGCCCCATCAAAAAGTAAACTACTAACATGGCAGCAGCAGCCAGAGCAACTAATGTACCAGCCAACATTAAAGAAAATTCTTTACTCTCGTAGGCTCTTTCCATTAAGTGCAGCGACCATGCTACCAGGGCTACATCAAAAAGTAAAATAGGAAGCAACATATTTCTTAATATTTGTTAATACTTGTAAAATAATATTAACACCCTTTTTGGGAAGTGTGTCTAACCTCAGATGGATGTCATTAAATGAAAAATGTTGGATCAAGAGAATGTTCTGACCGGCACATTGCGATCGCACAAGTAACTTTTAATTTCTGCTACGCTTAATTGTCCGTAATGTAACAGAGATGCGAGTAATGCTGCTTCAGCTTTGCCTTCAGTTAGGGCAGTGTAGATATGTTCACAATTACCTGCACCGCCAGAAGCAATGACTGGAATTTCTACAGCATCAGCGATTGCCCGTGTAATCTCGATGTCATACCCGGCTTGGGTTCCATCAGCATCCATACTTGTGATTAGCAGTTCTCCGGCCCCCCGTTTTTCAACTTCCTGTGCCCAAAGTAGGGCATCTAAGCCTGTATTTTCCCTGCCACCCCGCACATACACATCCCAACCTGGATTTTCCGGGTTATTTCTGCGTCTGGCATCAATAGCAACAACTATGCACTGATTACCAAAGCGATCGCTGGCCCGATTAATCAAGTCTGGTTCCCGTACTGCCGCAGAATTAATACTAACCTTATCTGCGCCGGCTCGTAACAAAGCTTTAACATTTTCTAAGGATTGAATGCCACCACCCACAGTCAATGGAATAAAGACCTGTTCAGCAGTTCGGTAGACCACATCTAAAATAGTAGCTCGATCTTCATGAGTAGCTGTAATATCCAGAAATACTAACTCATCAGCACCGGCTTCGTTGTAAACCTTGGCCAGTTCTACCGGATCGCCTGCATCTTGGAGATTAACAAAGTTAACTCCTTTTACAACCCGTCCCGCCTTCACATCTAAGCACGGTAAGATTCTTTTAGATAACATAATAACTTTTGTACTTCTGGGTAATTGACCGGAATTTAAATTTTAAATTGGCGCGGGTATTCTCTAACGAAAATTTTCATGGGCATTGGGCATTGGGCATTGGGCATGGGGCATTGGGCATTGGGCATGGGTTATTTTCCTTCCTCATCTCCCTCATCTCCCTCATCTCCCTCATCTCCCTCATCCCCAATCCCCAGTCCCCCATCTCCCTCATCCCCAATCCCCACTCCCTAGTCCCTTAAAAATAGATAGCTGAATTATGGCGATAATCTCCTCGAAAAAACAACCTCCAGAACCCAATGGAGAACCAAAGCAGCGTCGAGAGTCTGTGAAAGCACCATCCACAGAAAATATTTTGAAGCCGGAAGCTGCTATTGATGAGCAAGAACAGCAAGAAGAAGGTATTCGACCACACCGATTTGCTGATTACATTGGGCAAAAAGATTTAAAGGATGTGCTAGATATTGCCATCAAAGCAGCCAAATCTCGTGGTGAGGTGTTGGATCACCTACTGTTATATGGGCCGCCAGGATTGGGAAAAACCACAATGGCAATGATTTTAGCATCGGAAATGGGGGTAAATTACAAAATTACTAGTGCGCCAGCCCTAGAACGTCCACGAGATATTGTTGGGCTACTGGTGAACCTGAAGCCAGGGGATATCTTATTTGTGGATGAAATTCATCGCCTCTCGCGGATGACGGAGGAAATTCTCTATCCAGCAATGGAAGATTATCGCTTAGATATTACCATTGGTAAGGGTTCTAGCGCTCGCATTAGAAGTTTGCCGCTGTCAAAGTTTACCCTAGTAGGAGCCACAACGCGTGTGGGTGCTTTAACTTCACCACTGCGCGATCGCTTCGGTTTAATTCAAAAACTCCGATTTTACGAAGTTGACGAACTGACTAAAATTGTACTGCGAACCGCTCAGTTACTCAAAACCCCTATTACAGAAGATGGTGCCACAGAAATTGCCCGACGTTCACGCGGAACACCACGGATTGCTAATCGATTACTAAAACGGGTGCGTGATTATGCGGAAGTAAAATTGTCTGGAGAAATTAATGAAACCATCGCATCCGAAGCGTTGCAACTATTCCAAGTAGATCCTTGCGGTTTAGATTGGACAGATCGCCAGATGTTGAGTGTGATAATTGAACAATTTAATGGTGGGCCAGTGGGGTTAGAAACAATGGCAGCAGCGACGGGTGAAGATACTCAAACAATTGAAGAGGTATATGAACCTTACCTCATGCAAATTGGGTATTTAACTCGGACTCATCGGGGAAGGATGGCGACAAAGGCTGCATACAAGCATTTAGGATTCACGCCGCCTAATGAACAGTTGTCATTATTGTAATTATGGGCATGGGGCATTGGGCATTGGGCATTGATACTCGTAAATGAGTCTTTGAACACCATTCCTCTGCTCAATGACAAATGACAAATGACAAATGACAAATGACAAATTAGGTAAACCTAGATGATTAAGTTGATTAGTATTTTTCTCAGTGTGTTAATTGTGTTTGGCTGGGGTACTCCAGTCATGGCAGAATCTCAAGCGCCCATTACTCAAGAACAGTTAAAGCAAGGCGATGAGTGGGCTAATCAAGCTTTTGCAGCGACGAATCAAGGTGATTTTGCGACGGCTGAAACTTACTGGACAAAGATTATTGAGAAATTTCCGACAAATGCGGGGGCGTGGAGTAACCGGGGAAATTCGCGAGTGAGTCAGAACAAATTGCAAGAAGCGCTGGCAGATTATAACAAAGCCATCGAACTAGCGCCGAATGTTACCGATCCTTATTTGAATCGAGGGGCGGCGCTGGAAGGATTAGGAAAATGGGACGATGCGATCGCAGATTATAATCATGTCTTAGAACTCGATCCTAACGATGCAATGGCGTATAACAATCGCGGTAATGCCAAAACAGGTTTAGGAAAATGGTCAGATGCGATCGCAGACTACAAAAAATCTAATGAGATAGCCCCAAATTTTGCCTTCGCCCGTGCTAACTACGCCCTTGCTCTTTATGAAACTGGTCAAAAAGAGCAAGCAATCCGGGAGATGCGAAATATCGCCCGTAAATACTCCAAATTTGCTGATGTGCGTGCCGCCCTCACAGCTGCATATTGGGTAAATGGAGAACAAGGTGAAGCCGAAAGTAACTGGGTAGCAGCTTATGGACTGGATAGCCGCTATAAAGATATCGACTGGGTAAAAAATATCCGTCGTTGGCCTCCAAGTATGGTAGTGGCTTTAGATAAATTTTTGAAAATCAAGTAGGCACTTCTAACTCAATAAAAATTTCTTTTCTTTGCCTCTCTACCTATTTTCTGGTATACATCATTGTAAATAAGCAGAAGCAAGAACTATGACTCATTTTGGACTGATTTGCCCAGCATCAACTGGTCATCTCAACACTATGCTTCCCTTGGGAAAAGAACTGCAAAATCGGGGTCATCAAGTTACTCTATTCGCTTTTTCCGATGCTCAACCGCAGACACTAGCCGCAGGATTAGAATTTCGGGCGATTGGCGAATCTCAGTTTCCTTCTGGGGTAACGTCAGAATCCTTGGCTAAGTTGGGGAAGCTGAGTGGACTTGCTGCATTGAAATATACCGTCAATCTGCTTAAAGAAGGGGCAGATGTTATGCTCAGGGATGCACCACCAGCAATTAAAGAAGCGGGTGTGGAGGCACTATTAGTAGACCAAGTTACGCCAGAGGGGGGAAGCGTTGCAGAATTTTTAGGGCTTCCCTTTATTACAGTTTGCAGTGCTGTAGTACTTAATCGAGAAGAGAGTGTTCCCCCGTTTATCACAAACTGGGGCTATAACCGAGTTTGGTGGGCACAACTGCGTAACATAGTGGGTTATAAGTTGTTGGATCGCATCGGCAAACCAATTAGAGAGGTAATAGCTGACTATCGCCGAGAGTGGAAGTTACCCCCACAGTTTACTGCCGACGAAAATTATTCTCCACTAGCTCAAATTAGTCAACAGCCTGCACAATTGGAATTTCCCAGGCAAAATTTACCTCAGTGCTTCCATTTCACTGGCCCTTATCATAGTCCAACTGGTCGGGAAGTTCCTGATTTTCCTGATGAAAAATTAACCGGACAACCCTTAATTTACGCTTCAATGGGGACAGTCCAAAATCGCCTATTGGGAGTTTTCAAATCTATTGCCGAAGCTTGTAATGATTTGGATGCCCAACTAGTGATTTCGTTAGGTGGTTCTGCAACTCCAGAGGCTTTGGGTAGTTTGCCTGGAAATCCCTTGGTTGTTGGTTATGCACCCCAATTGGAATTGCTGCAAAAAGCGACTCTCACCATTACCCACGCAGGTATGAATACTACTTTGGAGTCCTTGAATAATGGGGTACCAATGGTTGCCATTCCCGTTGCTAACGATCAACCAGGAATAGCAGCACGTGTAGCTTGGGCTGGTGCTGGTGAGGCTATACCCCTGAGTCGTGTGAATGTTCCTAAACTCCGAACTGCTATCCAAAAGGTGTTGACGGAAGATTCTTATAAACAGAATGCAGTCAGGTTACAAGAGGCGATTCAGAAAGCTGGGGGTGTGAGTCGAGCCATTGATATTGTGGAACAGGTTGTTGCTACAGAGAAGCCTGTTTTAGCTTAGAAAATCCCTTTCTCTTTCTCGGCTAATTGGAGAACAAGCGATCGCGCTTCTTGTGCCTGTGTTGGATTTAATACTTCAGGAATCAGGACATAACCTTTTCCTCCAATAATTTCATCTACTAATAGAAGAAAAGCGGCAACAAGAAAGAAAACAGACTAAAGGGATGTCTCTCTAGGTGATGACGCAACTCTTAATGGGACTTAGACAAAAAACACCAAGAAAAAAGCCTCAAACCTATATACAGACAGACTTTGACATCGCTTTGCTTGGTTTATTGATATATCTGGGTTTGAGCCATTTTTGAGCATTTGGTGTATTTCCCTTACCCTGCATGGGTTTGAGGCTTGTTTATCCCTCAAAAATGTTTAAGTCCCGTTAACCGCTTCGCTCAAATAGTCGGTGTCTGCCACTGCCACAAATCCACTCGTAAAGCTAACCAATTTGTTGCAGGCAGCGGCAGACACTTCGCTGCGCCGCCTATTTGTTAAGATTTGCTTGGATTCTGGTATTAGTGGTAATCTCAGAAAAAATTTTAAGGATTACTTCATTGCAACTATACAAGTTGTCACCGGATAATCTGGATGAAAATTATCAAGTTCGTCAGTCGATAACTCTTTTGCTGAAATTCCCATAAAACTGGCTACAACTGTCAGAGGATTCCCGTAAACATATAACTTTTGGTAGCAGAAATTTTGAAATAACTGTTGCATACCATCTGGAAGTGGTCGCCAATAATCCCCTGGAAAGTCATGTAATCTTTGCGCGCTAGGTACCATACAAAAACACTTGCCTCCCACTTTCAGCCAAATGTAAATATTTTCAACAACCACCCAAGGATTATGACAATGTTCTAAAACATTAAAGATTACTACTGTATCTAGAGAGTCTGGTTTAAACATCGCTCGATCATGTACATCTCCAACCTGCGTAACGCCAGGATTTGCTGCTATATCGAGGGTATGATATTCAGTTGCCTTAGAAAACTGATAAAATTCTCGATTTTGTAAGACTCCGCCTACTTCCAATACAGTTCCTGCAACTTGGGGTCGAATCTCACTAATAAATTTATCCAAATAATATCGATCAATAGGAATACCCCTGGTAAACCCGAACAAATTACATAAGGGAAATCTTCGTCTTAAATCCCCCCAATCTATAGTATTTATCGCTGGCGAGAGCAAACCTAGTGTCTCTAGATATTCTGATGATTGTCTAAAAGTTTCAAAACTGTTAATTTCAGGTTCATGTGCAGAAAAATTTTCCGGGTTAAATAGGCAAGTAATTACCTGAAAATTTTCTTTACTAATAGCCGTTAAATCGATAGTATACTCTGGATTAAGTAGACTCATTAATCCTTTTTTAAGAACTTTCAATGATTTATTGGCTAACATAACTACTAAATCATCAGAATCACTGCGAGCTTTTGTACACTGCCTCAGTTGTTTCTCTGAAATGTTTGTAGAATTGGTTTCCTCGAATTTCTGGTAAGCTTCCTCCAATGATTGTTCATGGATAAAAATTTCTAGGATAGTCAACCAATATTTGTTGTCTATAGTCAGTGTTTTATTCTGTTTAAAGTCAACTAATGCCAAGACTTGAGAATCTTTGAATGTCAAAAATGCACTAGCAACATAAGATTTTTTCATCGTGAGTTATCCCGCAATTGGTAGTCTATGGTATTGTAATTTAAGTAGGTAGGCAAAAAAAACCAAACTATGTAAAGATAAATAAACACGGAGAATGCATCTACCGAGGTAAGTTAAAGTATGGGCGCTCGTCTAAGAGTATTTTTGAC
>NZ_JBALDZ010000103.1:0-33452 GCF_036917155.1 Nostoc sp.
TACTAATTTCATCAATTTCCTTTGGGTATGCCACTTCTAATAGTATTTATGTACTATACAAATGCGATCCCACTGTGCCAGTTGCGTAAGTCCTGAATAGGATTTTTTGTTTAATTTATATTAGAAAATGTGATTTTTTACTAAATATCTGAATCTTAAAAGCGTTTCCTTATCTAGTTAAATACCAATACGCTTGGGTTAAGGGCTACTGGCAACAATTTCGGGTTTTCGAGACGCGATAAATCGCCGTCTCTACAAGTGTTTTGGGCTGATCTGAACTGTATTGAGTTAAATACATATAAAAATCTCACCCCAATCCCTCTCTGTGAGCAAAGGGGAGATAAAGCATAGCTTTATCGGGGTGAGGTTAAACTGTATCTCACTAGATAATTATGACTTATCAACATCAACATAAGTATTTTTGAACTAACTATTTTTACCCGCTTTGAATCGGACACCTGTTATTAGAGACGGTGTATTTTTGGCTGCGATAATAACGAGCGCAAATACTACTTGATTTTTTGTTTAATAAAAGTCACAACCTGAGTTAGCTGTTTTTTCAACCCATCAATTTCTGCCTGCATTTTGACAATTTTCTCGTTCAACGCATTAATTTCTGCGTCGGAGACTCCTCCAGCACTAGGGGTTGCGTTGCTTGCCGCCGTAGGCATCGCAGTATTGGCGACGCTAGGAGTTGCTACTGCAACATTGGCGACGCTAGGGGCTGCGACTGTAGCAGTTGCAACCTCTAGTGTTGCAACTGTGCCATTTTTAACGGCCGCTGCTCCTCCCACTGCGACTAGTTCTGGGCGCGGCTGTTTCGCCTTGGTCATAGCTAACTTAATTGCGCTAATTAGTTGCTTTTGATCAAAAGGTTTGCCCAGAAATTCAAAGTATTCAAAGGGTTCTGTGATTTTTTCAGTCACTTCTTCCTTGCGACCAGACATGATCACCAAAGGAATTTTCCTTAACTCCGGATCGGCTTGAACTTTCTGAAAAACCTCCCAGCCACTCATTTTAGGCAACAGGAAATCCAGCATAATCAGGCTGAGTTTTTCCTGAAGGATGAAATTTAGTCCTTCCACACCATCTTTTGCTTCCAGTACCTCAAAATTGCCCGGAGGCAACATTTCTCGTACTTTTACCCTGACAACTGTAGTGTCATCGATAACTAAAATCTTGTTGCTTGCCACGACTGTTTGCTCTAACAGAAACTATAAGTGTAAATAGCGGCTTTGCCGATTGCCCTTGAGAATCCTCCCACTATATACAAAATTTCTAGCAATTGGGGGATAGTATATTTCGGTATAAATGACATTGTCAGAGGTGTTTTGCAAAACTTTTGCTCGCGCTCTTTTGAATTTGTGTCATGGTGATATTTAACCGATAGACCACTACATCTATATCCGCATCTTGCTTGGATGTCTATGATTTCGTCACAACAAGCCGAACTAAAGTCTGAAATTACGGTAATGCCTAGCTGGTTACGTCGTCCGATTGGCAAAGCCAGTGAAATCTCTACCGTACAACGTATTATTAAGCAGCGCCAAATTCACACGATTTGTGAAGAAGGACGCTGCCCTAACCGCGGAGAGTGCTACGCCCAAAAAACTGCAACTTTTTTGCTAATGGGGCCTACCTGTACACGCTCTTGTGCTTTCTGTCAAGTAGATAAAGGTCATGCACCGATGTCTCTTGATTTAGAGGAACCCGAAAAGGTCGCCCAGGCGGTGCAGCTTTTGGGATTGCGTTATGTGGTGCTGACTTCTGTAGCCCGTGATGACTTGCCCGACCAGGGTGCAGGGCATTTTGTGAAGACGATCGCGACTATCCGCCAATTGAACCCAGAGACTCAAATTGAAGTGCTGACCCCCGATTTTTGGGGTGGTGCTGGTGTTGGGGAATCAGGTCAACGCCAGCGGATAGAGATGATTGTGAAAGCCAAACCAGCTTGTTTCAATCACAATATTGAGACAGTGCGGCGGTTAACAGGGCCAGTGCGCCGGGGAGCCAAGTATGATCGCTCTCTCTCAGTACTGGCTATGGTCAAAGAAATCAATTCGACCATTCCCACCAAATCAGGTTTGATGCTGGGACACGGAGAAACACTTGATGAAGTCGTTGAAGCAATGGCTGATCTCAATGCTGTAGGGTGCGATCGCTTGACTATCGGTCAGTATATGCGTCCTTCCCTAGAACATTTGCCAGTGCAAAAATATTGGACTCCAGAGGAATTCGATCAGCTTGGCAGATTAGCATGGGAAATGGGATTCAACCATGTTCGTTCTGGGCCTCTGGTTCGCAGTTCCTATCATGCTGGAGAGGAGGGATTAGGGAGTGGGGGGATGAGGGAGCAGGGGAGTTAGGGGAGGCAGGGGAAGAAATAACCAAAGCCCCATACCCAGTCCCCAGTCCCCAGTCCCCAGTCCCCAATCCCCAATTCCCAACTTCACACAAATATTCTTAAAGAATTTGAGTATTTGGTACGCCAGTTTGGTATTTCTTAAAAAGTCCTGACATTAGGAGAATTGAATTATGACTGCTAAAACTAAGATTTCCCCAGTTGCCGACAGTGGAGCTAAACCTCCCTACGCCTTTCGCACAGGCTGGGCGCTGTTCTTGTTAGCGATCAATTTACTGGTAGCAGCCTACTATTTCCACATTATTGAGTAATTAGAAGTGGAATGGTGCTGCTCAAATGGTTCCTTTGAATAAACCTTTGGGACGAATGAGCAGCACCAAAATCATGATCAACAGGGCTACACCTTGTTTGTACTGTGAACCCAGCCAAGGTGTACTGATTTCCTGGACGATGCCAATGATCAAAGCTGCTGCGATCGCACCGTAAGGGTTGCCAATGCCACCAAGTATTACTGAGGCAAATAATGGTAATATTAGGAACCATCCCATGTTTGGACGCACGGCTGTAATTAACCCATACATACTTCCACCCAATGACGTAAGAGTGCCAGCAATTACCCAAGTCCAGAAAATTACTCGGTCAACATTAATACCTGAAACCCTAGCTAAGTCCAGATCGTCGGCAACTGCTCGCATCGCCTTACCAATTTTGGTATTTTGCAGCAGGTAATGTAGCGCCAAGATTGCTAGCACCGCTAACCCCAATACCAATAATTGATTTTGCGGCACCTTTAAACCCAAAATATCTAAAGCCGGCGTAACAGGTAAATCATAATTTTGGTTCTTGCCACCCCAAATCAAAATAATCCCATTGCGAAGAAATAAGGCAAGTCCGATAGAAATAATAATCAGCGTCGTGGAAGTAGCACGGATAGCGCGCATCCTTGACCACAGTAACTTTTCCGATAACAGCATTGCTGCAACTGTTCCCGCTGCTGCCAAAATCATCGACAGCCAAATATTGACTCCAATGGTGTTTATCAGCCAGGTGAGATAGGCTCCTAAAGTGAGAAAGTCACCATGAGCAAAATTTGATAGTCGTAAAATTCCATAAGTAAGAGTCAGTCCGACTGCGGCTAGCGCAATAATGCTCCCCACCGCAATCCCATTAACCATTAGTTGGGCGAATTGTGTATCCATAAGTCTCAAGTTGCTTTTAAAAAATTTTAGGTTAATGGTTCATAAAATAATTTTTTTGTCTAGCTGCTAAATTCGGCATCATAAGCTATGGTTTATAACAACATAAGTTATGGTTTATAAATAAAAAAGAATTCTCGGCTAATATGCATAAAATCCTATTCGGATTTTTATGCAAAGCTAAATTTGTTCAGCGGTCTAGTTGACCATGCAGCAGTACTCAAGCTTACCAGACCAGAACTCACTGATAGATGCAACGCCAAAACTTTTGACAACAATTGAGCAACTTCGCGCACAGTTGTGGCTGGAGAGCAGCTTAAACCAGTTGCAAAGTCGTCTTAATGATTGCCTACTTTCTGCTTGTAACACTGTCCCACAGGCAGGAGCCGCACAAGCAGAAATTTTCCAAGCTGTGGTTAACGAAATTAACAGTGCTGTTCACAGCAGTAATTTGGCACTTACAGATTGTGCCGTAGGCATTGCCTTGTTTCAACCACAAGAAACCGTTGCCACAGTTTGCTATGTTTCTCATTCTCCATCCCCAAACTCACAACCTTTATTTGTAGAAGTGCTGACAGCAGAAAAAAAGCTGCTGTTGAAATTGCAAGAAGTCATAAAACTTGAAGATTTGCAACAGCTTGAGCATCAACAACCACAGAGCGCTTGGCGGTTAGCTGATGACTCTGGTAACGTCATGGGCTGGCTGATTATCGCCACAGCGTCCCTAAGCTCCGATCGTCAATCGCTGATCAAATCACAAGCTCAACTCAGATCGCAATTGATGGCAAGGTCTGCCAAATACTGTACTACAGCGTTGGTACAGCTTAGACATATCCTATCTTGGTCGCAACGGTATCAACAGTTAAGCAACTCTAATCAAGAATTGGAGCGTACTAATCAACTCAAAAATCAGTTTTTGGCAAATACCAGCCACGAAATTCGCACACCGCTTAGTTCTATTATTGGGTTTACCCACCTGCTTTTAGCACCAGGGTACGAACCAACTAGAGAACGCCAGCAAGAGTACTTAAATATCATTCAGTCTAGCGGCAAGCACTTGCTAGCTCTGATTAATGATATTTTGGATCTCTCTAAAATTGAAGCAAATCAGCTAGAAGTACAGTGGGAAATAATAGATGTGCCACTGCTGTGTAGCAATGTTTTGGCACTAGTGAAAGAGAAAGCCGCTAATAAGGGTTTGAAACTGTGCTTAGAACTTGAACCCGATATTACAACCTTAGTAGCTGACCCCTTACGACTCAAGCAAATGCTGTTGAATTTAATCTTCAACGCTCTAAAGTTTACCAGTGAAGGAAGTGTTGGCTTACGGGTTGCTCCTAAAGGTGTATTTGTGCATTTTACAGTTTGGGATACTGGCAGTGGTATTTCCCAAGAAGACCAAGTTCAACTGTTTGAACCCTATTTCCAAATTGCCAAGGCTGTAGCAGGTGGTGTTGAAGGTACTGGTTTGGGTTTAGCAGTGACTCAGAAACTTGCCCAAATTCACGGTGGTTCTGTGAAAGTGGAATCTGAAGTAAATCGCGGCTCCCGTTTTACCTTGGTACTTCCCTTTAAGCAAGAAGTGGGGGGGGATGAGGGGGATGAGGGGGATGAGGGAGCAAAATTTTCTTCATTTCCTCTGCATTTCACACCTAGTTCTTCTGTAGAGATTTTATTGGTAGAAAATGATTTACCAAATGCTGATTTGATGCAAATTTACCTACGTAAATTGGGATATCAAGTGACTTGGGTTCAGAATGCTGGTGAGATGTGGGAAACTCTAAGTGTGTTAGAGCCAGCAGTGATTTTAATGGATGTTTATCTAGCAGATGGAAATGGTCTTAACTTGGTACAACAACTGCGAGAACATCCGCAATATCGGACGATTCCGGTAATTGTTCAAACAGCAATGGCGATGAAAGGCGATCGCGAAACTTGTCTAGCCACTGGAGTAAATGACTATATTTCTAAACCGATTGATTTACCACTTTTAGCCAGTCTGGTAGCCAAGTACAGTAAAGCACCAACTTCGCTTGATGGGGAAGGGAGATGAGGGAGATGAGGGAGCAGGGGGAGCAGGGGAAGAAAAATTATCGAATACCCAATGCCCAATGCCCCATAACTAATGACTACAATAGAAATTGTTGGGTGCTATAGGGTTTTGGCAGGATTGGGAAATGATGCTGACAGAAAAATTTGAGCAATTAAGAGCCTTATTTAGAGAAATTGAGCAGGCGTTGATTGCCTACTCTGGGGGCGTTGATAGCACTTTGGTTGCCAAAATTGCTTATGATGTCTTGGGCGATCGCGCTTTGGCTGTCACGGCTGTTTCTCCTTCGCTATTACCAGAAGAGTTGGAAGACGCGACAATTCAAGCTGCAACGATTGGGATTTCTCATAAAATCGTCCAGACTCACGAGATGGAAAATCCCAACTACACTTCTAACCCTGTTAATCGCTGTTATTTTTGCAAAAGTGAGTTGCACGACACTCTCAAACCTTTAGCTTTAGAGTTGGGTTATCCCTACGTCGTAGATGGGGTAAATGCCGATGATTTGCATGATTATCGCCCAGGAATTCAGGCGGCTAAGGAAAGAGGGGCGCGATCGCCTTTAGCAGAAGTGGGTGTCACTAAAATAGAAGTTCGCCAACTTTCGCAACAACTCGGTTTACCTTGGTGGGATAAACCTGCTCAACCTTGTCTCAGTTCCCGCTTTCCTTACGGTGAAGAGATTACTGTGGCTAAGTTGCAACGAGTCGGTAGAGGAGAAATTTATCTCCGAA
This sequence comes from Nostoc sp., assembly GCF_036917155.1. Taxonomy (GTDB): domain Bacteria; phylum Cyanobacteriota; class Cyanobacteriia; order Cyanobacteriales; family Nostocaceae; genus Nostoc. The sequence continues at coordinate 6,343 of NZ_JBALDZ010000103.1, forward strand.
AGCTAGGTTGGCAGAATTTGCGCGTGCGATCAGAAGGGGATACAGCACGTATTGAATTACCACCAGAACAAATTAAAGAGTTTGTGTTGACTAACGATTTACAAACATTAGTTTCAGCATTTCAAGATTTTGGATTTATTTATGTAACCTTAGATTTAGAAGGTTATCGTAGCGGTAAGTTGAATCAGGTTTTAAATCGGGAAGCCTTGGGCGTTAAATAAGATTTTGGTTGCGTAGGCGCAGCCCGTCGTAGACATAGCTCCAAATGTCGGCAAAGCGATCGCTCAATTCTCACGCTGAGTCAGCTTGTATTCTATCTGCTGTAGTGCTGTTCGCCACACGTCATATCCCTCTTGAGACAAGTGCAACCCATCTGTGGTCAACTCTGGGCGCAAATTGCCTTCCATATCTGTAAACCAGCTATAAATATTTAGATAATTAGCACCTTCTTGTTTGGCAATCACGGTTAGTTGGATGTTGATGTGACGAATGCGGTTATTAGAAAGTTTTGCTCGGCGAGTTGGCAAAATTGATTGGACAATGATTTCAGTATGTGGGTGTTCCTGCCGTAATCGGTGGATAATCCGGCGATAATTACGCAAAATAGCTTCATCACTAGTGCCTTTTAGTAAGTCGTTAATTCCAGTCATGATGTAAATCACATCTGGTCGGGTTGCCGAAAATGCCCCCAATCTTTTTAAAACGCCACTAGAAGTATCGCCAGATATGCCTTGATTTAGCCACAATTTACCAGCAGGTAGTTTTTGTTTAGGAAACCACATAGTCAAAGAATCACCAACTAAGATACTTAGATGATTTGGGCCTTGACCTTGAGCGATCGCTCTCGCTTCTAAAGCTAGTAAACTTTTCCAGTCGTCATAAGTTAGTTGACGTTTCTTGATCGACTCCCACAATGATTGCAAATTATCACTATCTACGCGTGTATAAATCTGACCTGTTTTCAGAGCCGCCAATCTTTGGTAGTAAAGTTGATTCCCAGATGTCAATAAGAGGGTAGCTGCTTGGGTGCTGGGGTTAAGTGATGACTCTGTTGGGGTTGGTAATCCCGGACTGCCGAATTCTGGTACGCTAGGGATGTTTTTCTCACCTACTGATAGCTGCGAACTTTTTAAGGGTTGGAACGCTTGGCCGCTCAGTTCTGGTAAGGAGAGATCAACATTCTTGATAATTTTTGTACTGACTATTGCCTGCGAACCCTGTTTTAAATCCCACAGGAATCTAGAATTTTCTGGCAGGACAATGGACAGATGTGGAAGAGCCGATGCTGGTATTGCTAATCCTGTTAACAAGCCTGCTGCCAACAGATAAGGGTCCCTCATCGCTTTATCTCTCCTCTACGCACTGCTTTTCCATATCACAGCATTAGTTGTCTGTATTCAGGAAAATTTTACTTCGGTCAATCTACTATTCTTATTTACACTGTATATTTCTGTAAAGCGTATTCACGAGATTATATTTGACAATTTACGATCTCTTTAAAGTAGGGTTTTATCAGTAGTATAGAAGTATTATTTGTGAGAATGTTTCTACTGAAAGCACTGATTTAGTTGTTCTACACTTTTTACACTCAGTTGTCACAAATTAAGTGTTGGCAAACTCGGCGATTAGTGAGTGATTTGTGAGCATCTCAGGAGAGAGGTTTTTGCTTTTGATTAAATTACCATAAGATTTCAGATTTCTAGATTTTAGCAATTGTGGCGATCGCATGAGAGTTTGCTAGACCTAGAAGCGATGCCTGACGAAAAACAGTTTCACATCTACACTTTTCACTTTGTTATGTGAAATTGAGCAGTGCAAATGCATGACTTATCAAAGAGTAATAGGTGTAAGTGTAACCATCGATAATATTGATATCATACGATGGTGTGTCGTCAATAAGCAAGTATTAAGTTTATCATACTGAGAATTTGAGAACTTACTATAAGACTCATATTTGATTTTTGAAAAAACTCAGTACACGTCTATTCCCTTCCTCTCTGTTCCTTGTTCCCTCCCTATCGCGCTTGCGCTGCGCTTCTCTACGAGAGGCTTCTCTTTCAGAGACGCTAACGCCAACGCGCACCACACAAATAAATTCAGTAATCAAATCGGATTCCTATATACTTCATTTGAAATTTATGTTTACTCATTGAAGTATGAGTTGAAACACATTTAAATTAAGTTTTAACTCTAGGGAATAACCTCATTGGAAGTGCTAAGATTTAGGCTGAATCATTAGTGTTTCCCTTTTTTTCCGTGGCTAGAGCTAGTACAGCGATTGGTGTTAGTCCCATTATTAAAGAGATTGTGCAAAAACAGGCACATTCTACACGTTTGACCCTGAAAGAAGTTATTCTTATGGGGATGTTAGCTATTGACAAACTAGATGATCAAGGTCGCCAAGAGTTAGCAGATCAAGTTCATCAAATGCAGGTAAATGGAGAAATTTAAGTAAGTAGTTATGAGTTACGAGTTATGAATTATAAATTTTAACTTCTGACTCTTGACTCTTCACTTAATTTTGTCATTGGCCAAATCGATAACGACTTCCCATTACGTAATTTTCATTAATTTCAAAAGATATCCAGCGGCGTTGTAGAGTCTCAGAAACAAAGCCAGTTGTATTAGAACCTGCAAATGGATCTAAGACTATATCATCTTCATCAGTTAAGAATTTGATGAAAAACTCAGCGAACCCTTGAGGAAAACGTGCTGGATGGGGTCTAATTTCTGCTGTTTTGCAGCGTCGTAAATAGGCACTATTAGATTCAGTATTAGCAATTTCTAGTAAATTTGGTGGAATTGCACCCTGGTTATCCTTTTGAAATTTATCAGAAATATCATGTCCACTAGGACGTATTTTTGCTTTATAGCCATTTTTGAGTAACTGTTTCATACTTTGGCTATAAGGCTTTAAAACTTTTCTATTATCTGCTTTAGGATTTGGTGTTTTAGACAACCACCAAACTGTATTTACAGAATCTTTCACACGAATCCGTCTGATTGTCACCCACTCAGCAGGGGTTGGCAGTCGAGACGGATTATAGTGGTAAAATTCTTGAGCAAGAAAGAAACCTACTTCCTTTAAATATGCGGCTCCGTTCTGCTGGGTATAAGAGGGATTAAAAATTATTTCTTTTGGTGGCGTTATTGGTTCTTCTTGCAAGAGTGATAAAGTTATCTCATTTTTTATAGTTATAACTTGTTTTGATATTGTCTGGATATTTTATTTTAAAAGTTATTTTGTTGACGCAGAGCGACACATAGAGAAACTAATCTGTTTTGATGCTGAATTCTTCTTCAATTAAAAAGCGCCCCCATTTCTGGAGGGCGCTTTTTATTTAGCTAAACTTCAGTATTAACCGTTGATAGCAGGAGCAGTCATTGCTACAGGAGTGACCTCACCAGCAGCTAAGTCTAGGGGGAAGTTATGAGCGTTACGCTCGTGCATTACTTCCATACCCAAGTTAGCGCGGTTGATTACGTCTGCCCAAGTGCTGATGACACGACCTTGGGAGTCAATGATTGATTGGTTGAAGTTGAAACCGTTCAGGTTGAATGCCATCGTGCTGATACCCAAAGCGGTGAACCAGATACCGACGACAGGCCAAGCTGCGAGGAAGAAGTGCAATTGACGGCTATTGTTGAAGGAAGCGTATTGGAAGATCAAACGACCGAAGTAGCCGTGTGCCGCAACGATGTTGTAGGTTTCTTCTTCTTGACCGAACTTGTAACCGTAGTTTAGTGATTCGGTTTCGGTGGTTTCACGCACCAAGGAAGAAGTTACTAGAGAACCGTGCATTGCAGAGAACAATGAACCACCGAATACGCCAGCCACACCTAACATGTGGAAGGGATGCATCAAGATGTTATGTTCTGCTTGGAACACAATCATGAAGTTGAAGGTTCCAGAGATACCCAAAGGCATACCATCAGAGAAAGAACCTTGACCGATGGGGTAGATCAAGAATACTGCGGTAGCGGAAGCCAGAGGTGCGCTGTAAGCTACGCAGATCCAAGGACGCATACCTAAGCGGTAAGAAAGTTCCCACTGACGACCAAGGTAGGTAGCGCAACCGATCAAGAAGTGGAAAACTACCAACTGGTAAGGACCGCCGTTGTACAACCACTCATCTAAGGAAGCTGCTTCCCAGATTGGGTAGAAGTGCAAGCCGATAGCGTTTGAAGAAGGAACAACTGCACCAGAAATGATGTTGTTTCCGTAGATCAAAGAACCTGCAACTGGTTCACGGATACCATCGATGTCCACAGGAGGAGCAGCGATGAAGGCAATTACGAAGCAGGTGGTTGCAGCTAGCAGGGTAGGAATCATCAACACGCCGAACCAACCGATGTATATACGGTTTTCGGTGCTGGTGATCCACTCGCAGAAGCGATCCCATACGCTAGCGCCAGAGCGCCGTTGTAAGGTTGTGGTCATTGTTTTATAAGTGCTATGGGTTGTTAAATATGGAACAAGCGGGTTTATTCTCGCCTGTTGAAATATAGTCTACATGATTTTACTTGGATGCAATCTGTGACTTAATATTCTGTAACAGAATTCTTTAACAAGCTAGTCGAACTGTAAAGTTTTTCTACTATTAAAATAAGTAATGTATTGACGCTTCGTAAGGCATTTCAACACCTAACTAGCTATCACTTTCAATGATGCGATCGCCTACGACTCTGTGGCGGAAGTTTGCCTGCCTTTAATAAGGGGCTTAATCAATTGTCTGGCTAATTGAGATGGTAAGTAGATTTCCACCATGCTGTACTAGTTACTTATCTTTACACTTCTTTACAATTAGACTGTGGGAAAAATTTTAAGTCTTAATTAAATCTTGAAATGCCCCCTTAGAGGATTGCAGTTTTTATCCCAATAGGTTTTAGTAAAAAGTTACATCTCTTAAATAATCTTTACGAGTCTCAAGGAAGTAATTAGGCTCGGTTTTTCTCTGCTAATACAGTGCGATTCATTTTCACCAAACAAAAAGAGGAAATGCATGTTATCAGGTTTTTCGCGTGTTTTCAACGATAGCTCCAGAAACGTTAGACGTAAAGTTATCAACATTTATGCATTCTTGATTAGTGTGAATATTTTGGTTTGGGTAGTTGCCCTCATTGCATTCCACAGTTACCCCCTTCTGCTTGGCACTGCCGTATTAGCTTATAGTTTTGGGCTGCGTCATGCTGTGGATGCCGATCATATTGCGGCGATTGACAATGTTACCCGTAAATTGATGCAGGAGAACAAACGACCTGTTGCTGTTGGGTTCTTTTTCTCACTGGGTCATTCCACCATTGTAGTTTTAGCCTCTGTTGCGATCGCATTGACCGCCTCAACCATCCAAAAGGACTTTCCTAGTTTTCAAAAGGTTGGTGGGTTAATTGGCACTACTGTTTCTGCACTTTTCCTACTGGCAATTGCAGCGATTAATATGGTGGTTCTCTGGGATGTCTATAAAACCTTCCAAAGCGTAAAGCGGGGAGGAATTTACGATGAGCAGTCTTTAGATGAATTTTTGAACCAACGTGGGCTATTAGGTCGCTTCTTCCGTCCCTTGTTTCGGCTGATAGATAGTAGCTGGAAAATGTACCCTTTGGGGTTTCTTTTCGGTTTAGGCTTCGACACCGCGACTGAGGTAGGACTGCTTGGGATCTCTGCAAGTCAGGCGGCTAAAGGTCTGCCGATTTGGTCGATCTTATTGTTCCCAGCTTTGTTTACAGCAGGTATGTCCCTAGTTGACACTACTGACGGCATTTTAATGCTTGGTGCCTATGGCTGGGCTTACGTCAAACCAATCCGCAAGCTCTACTACAATATGACGATTACCTTTGTTTCTGTACTGGTCGCTGTAATCATCGGAGGGATTGAAGCTCTCAGCATCATTGGCGATCAGTTACAACTGAAAGGTTGGTTTTGGGATTTTATTAGTGAACTAAGTGATAATTTCGGCACAATTGGCTACTTGATCATTGGTATCTTTGTATTAAGTTGGTTACTCTCGACTTTCATCTACAAAGTCAAGAAGTACGATGAATTGGAGGTTACTACTACTACAATCTCTAAGCAGACAGATACAAATCAAAGGAAATGATCAATCTTAAGCCTGCACAAAGGTTAGAGCAAGTATCTAGCTTGGAAGTGCGAATTCAAGTTGACCGAAAAAATGGGATTCAAGCCCCGTCCTAAAGGAGCCGCTTTTCTTGATTTCTAATGTATTGCTTAAGAACTTCTAGCGTCGCTTCTCCTACAGAAATAGCAAAATAGCTAGGACTCCATAAGGCTTCTTCGTGGGGTTTTTTATAACCTGCTTGTCCGTAGCGACGACTAGAAACGCCTGGGACTGAACACGACCGGGACGAGAACGCTGCAAAAAATATAAACAAAGTCGGGATAGGGCATTGCCACGACTCTAAACGGGCGCAGAGATGGGATAAGACTACTCCGGTAGCACCTGTCAACGAAGCGTCAAGAATCACCTCGCCTTCAGGCAGGTGAGTATATCAATTTAAAAATCAAAGTAGATGTAGGGCAAACTGCCTTCAGGGGCTAATAACCAAACAGCGTAGAAACAGATGGGAACGAATAAAAGCTTAATTGGCCAGTTAAACTCTAACTTCAGCATTCGGTTGAAGGCATAGACTACAGCCATCAGGGCAGCTAAAGCTAGAAGTACCCAAGTGAGTTGGGATTGGCTCATATTTAAGGCTTCCACATAGACCTTTTGGGCAAACTGGGCGTCAGCTGGATAACCCCAAAGATGCCGAATCACTAAAGAAGAGTCTTGGAGATTAGGTAGACGGAACCAAATCCAAGAGGTAAAAACCATTAGTTGGGTTAATAACCAAGCGACAAAGATACCCAGAGGATTTTGCCAGAATTGTTCTAGATTTTCAACGCGATCGCTTATAGAATCTGTAAGTCGATGAACCACCAAGGCTAATCCGTGGAATATGCCCCAAACGACATAACCCAAAGCAGCACCGTGCCAGATACCAGCAATTAGCATCACAAGAAATAAATTCCAGCAGGTACGGACTAAACCTTGACGGGAACCACCCAAAGGAAAGTAGACATAGTTACGCAGCCAATCTCCTAGAGTGATATGCCAGCGCCGCCAAAATTCTGAGATATTGGTGCTGAAATAGGGAAAGTCAAAATTCTCAGGTAGAACCAAACCGAAAAGCAAAGCACTCCCACGGGCGATATCTACGTAACCGTTAAAATCTAGGTATAATTGCAAGCCGTATGCAAATGTAGCTAACCAAAGATCGGTACTACCCGCCCGTTGCAAATTACCAAAACATAAATCGACAAAAATTCCCAAGTGGTCTGCAAAAATTCCCTTTTTGACTGCGCCTCTAGCAATCAACCACAGCGCCTCAGCTACTCTATCAGAACTGGGTAAATCTAGTGTATTGAATTGATTTGCTAAGTTGTGGTAGCGCGTAATCGGGCCTGAAATCAGTTTGGCGAAGAATAATTTGTATGTAGCAAATTTGAGAAAATTATCAGTAGCAGGGGCACCGCGATAGACATCTATTAAATAGGCAATGCATTCAAAGGTGAAAAATGAAATTCCCAAGGGTGCAATCAATTTAAAAGAGCTATCTAGTGAGTTTGTTTGTATATTAAAAACAAACTTGAATAAGGGGGTAAAATACTTAAAAGCTAATAACAGTAAAACATTTAGAGTTATACCCAGCCACAAAACTTTTAGACGGCGACGATTCCAATCAGCTTGAGCAAATTGCCACTCTTCGTTAGAGATTTGCCAGTCAAGAGAATGTTTTCCTGGTGATGTATTTTTACCAATTTCCAGTCCCACACGGAAATTAATAAAGGTCAAAGCTAAGAGTAACGGTATGTATTGGATGTGCAAAGACGCATAGAAAATTAAACTGGCAATTAGCAGCGTCCATAATCGCAATTTCTGTTGTGCTAAAGACCAGTAAATTCCTAATACACTCAGCAAGAATAGCCCATAGAAAATTGATATAAAGTTCATTTTTTAGTCATTGGTCATTAGTCATTTGTCATTGGTCATTTGTCATTGGGCATTGGTCATTAGGTATTGTAGATTATTCTGCCCAGTCCCCAGTCCCCAGTCCCCAGTCCCCAGTCCCCAGTCCCCAGTCCCCAGTCCCCAGTCCCCTACTTCACTGGCCAAGGAATCATCGAATCGTTAGCCAACTTTTTCGAGACTTCGTATGCGCCAAAGCGGTTGAGGTGACTGGGGTCAGAAAAGTAGTCATTTGCTTTTGGCCACTGTTGGCTCAAATCACGATAAATAAAGTTGGGATTAGTAGCCAAACGCAACATATATTGTTGAAATTGTTGCTCATATTGTCTACGCACTGGATCTAAATAATCTGCCGTCAGAGGCATGTTGACAAACACTAAGGAAATTTTCTGAGCCTGGGTAAACTGAAGCACTTCTTGGAAAGCGGTATCTTGCTGTCCTTCTACCTGGAAAGATTTATAGTCGTTGTCATAATTTCCGGGGACTCTAGAATGTTTTTGATAGTATCTCGCAGGATTAAAGCGAATAGACAAGGGTAGAAAGCCATCAAAGTCAACGGCTTGCTGAGAAATACTCTCATCTGAAGTACCGTCTGTGATCTGTTTTTCTAATGTAACTGTCTGATTATGACCAAATACGAGGAATTGTTTTTGCAGTAAACCTTTTATTTGGTCACGGTTTTTATAACTAGCAGAAACAGACGCTAGAGCCTGATTTAAGGACTGATTGACAGCTTCATAAGTACTGATCTCCGGTTTTTCTTCGTTTGTCTTTTTTTCTCCTGAATTTACTGTATTCTCTGGCAAATCATTGCTATTTGCAGTGGTTGCTGTTTTTTGGAATGCTTGTTTATAACCAGCTGATGCAGCAAGCGATTTAAAGGTAATATCCTCGCGTCCGCCGTTGAAAGCACGGGCACCATCTGCCCAGATAATTATTTTTGGTAGCTCTGATGGTTCCAGTACATGGCGAATCACAAAGTCTACAACTTGTGCAGTAGCACCGTTGATCCCAAAGTTAAATACGTCAATATTTGGATAGCCCTGAGTCGCTAAAGCTTTAGAAAGTGCTGCGGGATCTACTCCTCTGAGGGCGCGGGAGGAGCCAATAACCAACACGTCTGGCGGAGTACCAGTTCTAGCTAAACGCTGTTTATACAGTGCTAGTTGCTCATCTAACTGTCTGACGTTGAAACTTGGCAGCTGCGATCGCGCTGCTAAAAGAATAGCTGTTGCGGTAGCTTTTTCCTTCAGTGGTGCAGCAGCCAAATTATTTTTCGGAGTATCATCACTTTGGGTAAATTCCGAAGCGTTAAATACAGAACTCTGATTTGCAGGAGATTTCGTTTTGGAAGTGCTGGTAAAAAATGTTGTTTTCTGACTCTGATTTTTCCCAGATGTCAAAGATGCTTGGCGTTCAGAAGATGATGGGAGGGAGACGCTAGCAACTTTTGACGAACTTGGTATAGTACGTGCAATAATTTGACCCAGTACCCAATCAGTTTGGAGGGTGAGCAATAATCCGAGTGTTCCCCAAACTAGAGCAATCTTAATTCCTTGAACATCATTGTTATGTTCTGCTGATTGGTTGCTTTCGATAAATAGCTGGCTGTTCAACAGGAATTTTTTCGCTGTTGCACTCGCAGTTGTCAGCCAATCTCGCGCTACTTCAGTTACAAAACTTTGAACTTCTTCTGTGGTTAATTCGGGGCGCAAAATTGGCTCACTAGTCTCAGAGGTTACTAAATCGTTAACGTATTTGGAAGTAGCAGCAAATTCTGGGGTTGCTTCTGGTACTAAACGTTGGCGATGTTCAAGATCGACGCCATAATGCCAAAAAGGTTCTTTATTCCCAGCCCGGCGACCGTAGACACGTACTCCCATAATACCGGGAATTTTTAACTGGCGGATAAACTGCGTAATTTTACTTGCTACTTGTTGCCGTACTGGACAAACAGGTGCATCACACATGATGTGTAATAAATCATTTTTGTTCAGTAGCAGTACGCGAATTCCACCTGTCAATAGTCGCCAATCCAGATCAGGATTGAGTAAACGCTCCAGTAAAAATACGATCGCAGGTTCATCGCCAGTATTGGCTAAATCGAGCGGTGATGTGGCAAAGATGGGATTGTTTGCTGCGGGTAAAGTCAGCCAATCAATCCAAGTCGGCTGCATGTCGCCTGCTTTTTGTCCGTAGACGGTGGTGGCGAGAATGCCTTGAGGTGCGATCGCTTCTAGTTGCGGTAAAATTGCCTCTAAACACACTGCCTTGTCTGGGATAGGGGCAGTTCCTAAGAGATCAAAAGCTGGGATACAAAAGATATGTAGCGTTGATTCTTTTAAAGAAACTTGGACACCAACTTTTAACCTTGATAGTACCTCAGTTAATAATCGAGCGATCGCTTGGACATCCCCCCAACGCGCCCACTCTTTCAGCATTACCTCTGGTGGGGTCAAATCTATCCGCAACAGCCAATCAGGGGCAGTTTCGCCGCTCACCTGAGAAACAATTACAGCATCTTGGTAGCCGGAAAGCTTGAGATAACGCAGCTTTTGTGCTATTGGTTCAGCAAGCAATGATGCATCAGGGCTATAGCTCGACTGGCAAAATATCCACAGGCGGTTTTCTTCTGGCTGAGAATTCTTGGGTTTATATGGCTTAATCTTTGCCAGTACTGATACACCTAACGTACTCAGAGTTTCGCTGAGATATCGAGCGATCGCCTCTGGGTTGCCTTGGCGTGCCAAACTTTCGTTAGAGACAATTAGCGCCCCGCCCGATTGTTTGGATTTTTCTGAGTCTGCTAGTAGCGCTTGCTGCACCTCATCCAAATGCTTATCTATTTGATTCAAGTGAACCCGATGGCACCATGAAGGGCGCTGTTCCCCTTTTCTGCGGCCATAGACAAATACTTGATATATTGAGGTTTGTTCGCTGTTTGTGAGGATATCTAAATTTGTTTGCTGTAGTGCTTGCAGCAAGTCAGACAAAGTACGCCAACGCTGAGGACATTCCGTACCTTCACAAAGAATATGAAGGTCATTTCCCCGCAACCGGACTTTCACCCCGAAAGTGTTGATCCCTGTTGCCTGGCTTACCCATTGCGCTAAGGACTGCTGGCGATCTGGTAATACTGTTTTCATGCTCAGTTAACTTTACAGTCAGCGATTGTTGGGGGATAGTGCCTGCACTTGTAAACTAGAACCATAGGTTTATCACACTCTGACGTTTTTTTTTAACAATTTTGTTACCTTCGTAGCTCACAAAATCGGACAAGATAGTCTTGTACGGGTTGCAAGTCTGACTAATGTTGAGTTTTGCGTTTATTTTACTAATAGGGAGTCAAAAATCAGAAGTTAGAAGTTAGGAGTTTGGAGTTTGGAGTTTGGAGTTAAAAGTTAGGAGTCAGAATAATTCTATATGACTGGCTGATGACTTGTCCTTGAAAGCCGGATTTGCATCCCACTGCCCTAATACCCCAGATGGGCGAAACAAACAATAAGCTTATCTCATTAAACTCCCTGCCCTTAGCGTTGGAGTCATCTTAACTCCTAATTACTAACTCCTGACTCCTAACTCCTAACTCATAACTCCTAACTCCTTCTTACTCTTCCCATAACTAATAATTAGCAATGCCTCCTGTCAACCAACAATCTTCACCTAAACCCGCATCCAATCTGGATTTATTTGCCATTCCCCCGTCGTTCCTTTTACAAATTGGTACAGCGTCTATATTACTGCTACTGATTACCAGCAAAACTACAGTAAGAGCGCTAGAAGCCATAGGGGAAGCCAGTGAAGAATTATTTCGAGGCGATCGCCTACCCAACCTAGATTTCCCAGATGAACACGAAATCAATCAAGATGAGAAGATATACACCAAATAATTATTTGCTCAGGAACAACCCAGTGAGCATTAAGTGCAAAACCTAGAACCGTAAACACTAATTAGCTTTACAAGAATAGAGAATATGGGTTCCCTTTTATACTCTTCGTCTCAAACTGCGGATATATACCCGGTGTCGGAATTATTTTTGCGCCATCGTCTCCAGGTAGTGGAAGAATTGTGGGAGTCAGTTCTCCGGCAAGAATGTGGTCAAAATATGGTAGATTTGTTGCGGCAGTTGCGCGATTTATGTTCACCAGAAGGACAAGCAACAAATGACCAAGCATCCTCAGCCGTCAAATTAATTGAACAACTAAATATCAACGAAGCAATTCGCGCCGCTCGTGCTTTCGCTCTATATTTTCAGTTGATTAACATCATAGAGCAGGAATACGAACAACGGCAGCAATTGAGTCGCTATGAGGCAGAAACCGAGGAAATTGAGCCGAAAAGACCAGCCAATGTCAACTATTCCTCTAATCAAAGAGAAGATGACGCGCCTGTTAGTAAGGGAATAGCAGCAGACTTCCTCAGAAAGAATTATCTCGAAAAGGCGCAAATCCAACCCAAAGGTACTTTTGCTGCCTTATTTCCCTATTTATTCAAACTGAATGTACCACCCCAGCAAATTCAACGTCTAATTACACATCTGGATGTCCGCTTAGTTTTCACCGCGCACCCGACGGAAATTGTTCGTCATACCATCCGGGATAAGCAGCGACAAGTGGTACAACTTTTGCAAAAGTTGGATGCCTTAGAAAACCATTCTGGGACTACACCAGGAGCATATCCTTGGGAAGCAGCAGATGTCCGCGAACAATTGCTCGAAGAAATTCGCCTCTGGTGGCGCACAGACGAACTTCATCAGTTTAAACCCACAGTGCTAGATGAAGTAGATTATGCCCTACACTACTTCCAAGAAGTTTTATTTGATGGCATTCCCCAACTTTATAAACGTTTCAAACATACCCTATCCAATACCTTTCCTTGGCTAGAACCACCGAGTAAAAACTTTTGCTCTTTCGGCTCCTGGGTAGGCTCAGATAGAGATGGGAACCCATCAGTTACACCCGAAATTACCTGGCAGACAGCTTGCTATCAGCGCAAAATGGTGCTAGGAAGATATATTCAGTCAGTGAAAAATCTGATTGAGCTGTTGAGCGTGTCGATGCACTGGAGTGATGTCTTACCAGACTTACTGGAATCTCTAGAAGCGGATCAGTCCCAGTTGAGTGAAGTTTATGACGCACTGGCCCTACGTTATCGACAAGAACCTTATCGGCTGAAACTGGCTTATGTGCTGAAGCGACTGGAAAATACTCGCGATCGCAATCTAGCTTTGTACAATCGGGAAACGCCAACCAATCAAGATAGTCCCCTGTATCGTTCAGGAGCCGATTTTTTAGCAGAACTGCGGATGATTCAGCGCAACTTAACAGAAACAGGTTTAAGTTGTCGAGAATTAGAAAATCTCATCTGTCAGGTAGAAATTTTTGGCTTTAACTTGACACAGCTAGATATCCGTCAAGAATCATCCCGTCATGCCGATGCGCTCAATGAGATACTGGAATATCTACAACTATTACCCCAACCTTACAACGACCTCTCGGAGGAGCAAAGAGTCGCTTGGCTTACAGGAGAACTGCAAACCCGTCGGCCATTAATTCCGGCAGAATTGCCATTTTCTGAAAAAACCAACGATGTCATTGAAACCTTTCGCGTCGTGCGATCGCTCCAACAAGAATTTGGTCTAAATATCTGCCAAACTTACATTATCAGCATGTGCCGCGACGTGAGCGACGTGCTGGAAGTACTGCTGTTAGCCAAAGAAGCCAGACTTTTTGACCCCGCCATAGCTGTCGGAACCATTCAAGTAGTCCCCCTATTTGAGACAGTAGAAGACTTACAACGCTCCCGAAGCGTCATGCGGAAACTGTTTGAACTCCCCTTGTATCGCGCTTTATTAGCCGGCGGCTACGAACATACAAAAACAGAGAGTATTGTGGATGAAAACTCATCCTCCCCTGCCCCCCCTGCCCCCCCTGCCTCCCCTGCTCCCCTGCTCCCCTGCTCCCCTGCCCCTGCCTCTTCCCCCCTCCCCACAAACTTACAAGAAGTAATGCTGGGGTATTCTGACAGCAACAAAGACTCTGGTTTTTTAAGTAGCAACTGGGAAATTCATAAAGCTCAAAAATCACTGCAACAAATAGCAGAAAACTACGATATAAATTTGCGGATTTTTCACGGACGCGGTGGTTCTGTGGGACGGGGTGGCGGCCCTGCTTACGAAGCGATTTTGGCTCAACCAGGCCATAGTATCAATGGGCGAATCAAGATTACCGAACAAGGAGAAGTTTTGGCTTCCAAATACTCCTTGCTGGATTTGGCATTATACCACATGGAAACCATCACCACTGCGGTGATTCAAGCTAGCCTGCTGCGGACAGGGTTTGATGATATTGAACCCTGGAATGAGATTATGGAAGAATTAGCAGCGCGATCGCGTCAACATTATCGTGCCCTAATCTATGAACAGCCTGATTTTGTTGACTTCTTCCACGAAGTAACTCCCATTGAAGAAATTAGCCAGTTGCAAATTAGTTCCCGTCCCGCACGTCGTCCATCTGGTAAGAAAGATTTAAGTAGTCTGCGAGCGATTCCTTGGGTATTTAGCTGGACACAAACCCGTATTTTACTTCCTTCCTGGTATGGCGTTGGCACAGCTTTACAAGAATTCTTGAACGAAGAACCAGAAGAACACTTGAAATTGCTGCGCTATTTTTACGTTAAGTGGCCCTTCTTCAAGATGGTGATTTCTAAAGCTGAGATGACTTTGGCAAAGGTAGATATGCAAATGGCACATCACTACGTTCAGGAATTGTCCAAGCCAGAAGATAAACTTCGTTTTGCCAAGGTTTTTGACCAAATTGCCAGCGAGTTTTATCTGACAAGGGATTTGGTGTTAAAAATCACCGATCACAATCGACTGTTAGATGGCGATCCTGTGTTGCAGCGATCTGTACAGTTACGCAATGGCACAATTGTCCCCTTGGGATTTATCCAAGTTTCACTACTCAAGCGTCTACGGCAGTCCCTAAATACGACTGCTACTTCTGGAGTAATTCATTCTCGTTATAGCAAAGGCGAGTTACTGCGAGGAGCATTGTTAACTATTAATGGCATTGCAGCTGGGATGAGAAATACGGGTTGATTGGGAATTGGGCATGAGAATGAGGGAGAAATGGCTAATGGCTAATGGCTGATGGCTAATGGCTGATGGTTAATGGCTGATGGCTGATGGCTGATGGTTAATGGCTAATGGCTAATGACTAAAAATAGAATTTTAATTTGCACTTTTTTGGCTTTGTCATCAGGTTTTTTTGGCGCTTACACCAGCGGGCAAATCACCATGATGCTGCATAGCCAAAAGTGCCAAAACCAACCTTGGGGTTTAAAGGAGATGTGCAATGCTTGGATGACGCCAGGGGCAATGTGGCAAGGTAGCACAACAGGACTTTGGACAGGCACTATTTTAGGGGCGTTTGTTGGTGGTGTGGTGACGCGACAAGCTCGTGATTAGTTAACCTTTGGCGGCTTTGGTGTCAGCAAGGCTGGTAAAATCTACCCATAGCTAAGAAGAGAAAATCACCATGCCTACCGAAACTAACTCAGGGAATCAAACTACTACTGGGGCTGATGCGATTGATGAAGCGATCGCACAGGGAATTGATTTTGATGGTTCTCCCATTCCGCCTGCTAAGTTAGAACTTTATGGTAAAGTGATGGCGCTAGAAGGCAATAGACAGCGCAGTGGTGTATCTAATACGATGCGATCGCGCATTGTGCGAATTGGCGCAAAGCACATTCCCCAAGCAGAACTCGACCAATTACTTGTAGATGCTGATTTTGCACCCCTAAAAGACAAGGAAATTGCCTTTTTCTATAGCGGTAAATAATTGTTGATGTTTTACAACAGTTTTCATTTATTTGAACTAAGTATGTTGTTGGGGCACAGCAATGCTCATTGGTGTCAATTTAACGTACAAATGGGCGAATAGAATTCGCGTCTATACAAACAAAACCCACCTCCGTGGGTTTCAAACCCTTAATTTGACTTTAGTCCGCAGAGGCGGACAATGCCAGTGTAGCCGCGAATTCTATTCGCCAGGTCTTAAGTTGACACCTATGAGCAATGCTGTGCCCTTAATACTGTTCGATTCAGGCAAGAGACGCGATGAATCGCCGTCTCTACAATAATCAGTCTTTCGTTTTGATGGCTGTGCCCTCAATTCTTTACCTCACATATCCTAAATTGCCATCGGTATTTTGGCTTCTTGATTCTTTTGCCGATCGCGTTGAAAAGTGTATCTACAGCAAGATATTGTCAACTTTGCCTTGTGTTTGAATTGGCAGGTGGCTATATGTACTTGAGTAATAGCTGAAAGACTTGGAGAACACATGTCAGGAACTACGTCAAATTCAGAAATGCAATATCGAGTACTCGGTAGTACAGGAGAGAAAGTTTCCGCCATCGGATTGGGTGGTTGGCACATCGCCTTGAAGCACGTTGATGAGCAATTGGCTATCCGCATTGTGAGAACAGCTATTGATCGCGGCATCACCTTTATGGATAACAGTTGGGATTATAACGGTGGAGTCAGCGAAATTCGTATGGGAAAAGCGCTGCGCGATCGCTATCGAGATAAAGTGTTTCTGATGACGAAAATCGATGGTCGTTCTAAAAAAGAAGCTGCAAAACAGCTAGACGAATCACTGAAACGCTTGCAAGTTGATTACATCGATCTTGTTCAGCATCACGAAATGATTCGATACGAAGATCCCCATCGAATTTTTGACCCAGAAGGGGCAAATGCTGCCTTCATTGAGGCGCGAAAAGCTGGAAAACTCCGATACATCGGCTTCACTGGGCACAAAGATCCCCATATTCATCTGCATTCGCTAGAAGTTGCAGCTGCTCACGGGTTTAAATTTGATACAGTGCAGATGCCGCTAAATGTGATGGATGCCCACTACCGAAGCTTTGCAAAGTTGGTTGTACCAGAACTTGTGAAACAAAACATCGGCGTTTTGGGGATGAAAAGCTTGGCAAACGGTATTCTTTTACGGTCAAATACAGTAACGCCAATTGAGTGTTTACACTATGCTTTGAATCTGCCAACATCGGTTGTGATTACCGGAATTGACAGTATGGAAATTCTAGAGCAAGCCTTTGAAGCAGTGCGGACATTCCAGCCAATGAATGACGAGCAAGTGCGATCAATCTTAGCAAAAACTGCAGAAGCAGCATCACGCGGCGAGTTTGAGCCATTCAAAACCTCATCAATATTTGACAGTACTGCCCAAAATCCAGATTGGCTGGGAGAGGAACCACAGCGCATCCAGCAATTGATGTCAGCTTGATGCTTTCTGAGTGTTGTCTCAATACGGTTCAGTTAAAGTTTTTTGATAAAAATCATAGATCGCAAAGACGGGATAAATCGCTGATTATTGTAGAGACGGCGATTTATCGCGTCTCTTGCCTTAACCCAACAGTATTGAGCGTTGTTTGGGGAAAAAGTTTACACCATGATACAACACTAGAGAGCCAGTCCAGTTTAGTAATTGCGATCGCTAACTTTTCTCTCAAGGGCGATCGCTCATATCCAAAATTTGTAACCTGTTTAATTCGACCCTTGATTACCAAGAAATAATCTTTACTCAAAATTCAATCTATCAAAATAGTGAATTCGTTTCATAACTATTGACGCCAGAACTTCTATCTAGGGATCGATATGGCTAATAAGCTAAATAAAGTAGATTTAGTATACTAAATCACATGAGATTGTCTTGTATGAAACTGAATTATGTTACAAAACAGCTTTCCACAGTAAAACGCTGGATGGCTACAGCATTGCTTGGTATATTAGCGATCGCTTTTGTTTGGCAAGGTGCATTTTTCTCAAACACCTCAGCAATGGCTGATCCTGCTGCAACCTTGATTGCATCCTCAGACGCAGGCGATCGCGCTGAAGAAAAAGCTAGTAGAGATGCTGGACGAACCAAAAATTTCATTGATGATGCGGCAGATAAAGTTAAGCAAGCTGCCAAGAGCAATGCCAATAAAATTGACCAAGCAACAGATAATGGTAGTTTTGCTGAACGCAAAGCCAAGCAAGATGCAGCGACAATTCAAAGAAGAGCAAATGAAGATGCATCTCGGACTAAAGAAGCAGTAGATAAAACAAAAAATGCTGTTGAACGCACTGTCGATAACATTAAAGATGCTTTTGGTAAATAAAGAATAGATATAGCAATCCTATTGGATTTCTGAGAATTGCAACCCGTAGATCCCCGACTTCGTAAAAGTTGTCGGGGATCTTGTTTTTCACGAATGATTCAGAAAAATATTAGGTTACTAGCAATACTGTTCGGTTACACCAAGAGACGCGATAAATGATTTATTGTAGAGACGGCGATTTATCGCGTCTTTGTGATGATTTATCGCGTCAAACCTTAACCGAACCCTATTGAGATTACCGGGACTGACATAGAAAATACTGAATTATACCAATAAGATTACGTAATTTTACATAGAAATTGCGCCTAGCTAAACTAGCGATCGCTAATAAAATTAGCTCCTGTCACCGCAGAACAGAAGCAACAATAGTGAAATATTTACCAGCAAATATGCTAGATATATAGTTAGAAATAAAATATTTAACTTTCTTTTTTACTAACTTAAAAAGGTGAAATTGAGTAATCCTCGTAGGGAACTTCCGCAAATTACTTCTAAAAAACTTGTTTTTCTATACGGGTTACAAACAAATTTTAAGTAGCATTACTTATTGACAAATGTGTTATAACTTTAACTGATTGCAACCTAATTTGACGAATTGTTAATGGTTAACAAATTTTTCACCATTATCAATTACGAAGTTATACTTTCCACTACAACTTAGTAACAATGTAAGAGTTTGATTCTGTGGATAACCCGACCGTGGGAAAATCAAAATACCGAAACTCGAAGTTTAGAGAGGAAAACCTTATAATATGCATCTGAGCGAAATCACCCATCCTAATCAGTTGCACGGTTTATCTGTTCGCCAACTACAACAGATTGCCCGTCAGATTCGAGATAAGCATCTCCAAACAGTAGCAGTTAATGGTGGACACTTGGGGCCAGGGTTGGGTGTTGTCGAATTGACACTAGGACTTTATCAGACACTAGATTTAGATCGGGATAAAGTGATTTGGGATGTAGGACACCAGGCTTATCCCCACAAACTGCTTACCGGACGTTACGATCGCTTCCACACCCTCAGACAGAAGGACGGAGTTGCAGGTTATCTCAAACGCGGTGAAAACAAGTTTGACCACTTTGGCGCTGGACACGCTTCTACAAGTATTTCCGCAGCATTGGGCATGGCTTTAGCGCGAGACTTGAAAGGGGAAAAATTTAAAGCCGTTGCCGTGATTGGCGATGGGGCGCTAACTGGCGGTATGGCTTTAGAAGCCATCAACCATGCCGGACACATGCCGAAAACTAACCTGTTGGTTGTTCTCAACGACAACGACATGTCCATATCTCGCAACGTCGGCGCGATTCCCCGCTATCTCAACAAAATGCGCCTCAGCCAACCGGTGCAATTTATTAAAGATAATCTTGAAGAACAGTTTAAGCAAATTCCCTTCGTGGGTGAATCCCTGTCTCCCGAACTCGGACGCATCAAAGAAGGTATGAAACGTTTGGCTGTTCCCAAGGTAGGTGCAGTTTTTGAAGAACTCGGCTTTACCTACATTGGGCCAGTGGATGGGCATAATCTCGAAGAATTGATTACCACCTTCCAACAGGCACATCAGATACCAGGCCCAGTTTTGGTACACGTCGCAACAGTCAAAGGCAAAGGCTATGAAATTGCCGAACTAGATCAAGTTGGCTACCACGCCCAAAGCCCCTTCAACGTAGCAACTGGCAAAGCCATTCCTTCTAATAAACCCAAACCCCCAGCTTATGCCAAAGTCTTTTCTCACACTCTGGTGAAACTTGCCGAACAAAACCCGAAAATCGTCGGCATTACTGCGGCGATGGCAACGGGGACAGGCTTAGATAAACTTCAGGCAAAACTACCCAATCAATATATTGATGTCGGCATTGCGGAACAACACGCGATTACTCTAGCAGCAGGACTTGCAACTGAAGGGATGCGCCCTGTAGCTGTTATTTATTCTACCTTCCTGCAACGCGCCTACGACCAAATAATTCACGATGTCTGCATCCAAAACCTGCCAGTATTTTTCTGCTTGGATCGGGCAGGAATTGTCGGTGCTGATGGCCCCACCCACCAAGGTATGTATGACATTGCCTATCTGCGTTGCATTCCCAACATAGCAATCATGGCACCCAAAGACGAAGCAGAACTGCAAAGCATGATAGTAACTGGTGTTAACCATACCAGTGGCCCCATCGCTATGCGTTATCCCCGTGGCAATGGCTATGGTGTTCCCCTGATGGAAGAAGGCTGGGAACCTTTGGAAATTGGCAAAGGCGAAATTCTGCGTACAGGCGATGACGTGTTAATCGTTGCTTATGGTACAATGGTCTATCCAGGAATGCAAGCCGCTGAAATTCTCGGTGAACATGGCATTGAAGCAACTGTAATTAATGCCCGTTTCGTTAAGCCTTTGGATACCGAGTTGATTTTACCTTTAGCTAAAAAAATCGGCCGCGTCGTCACCTTAGAAGAAGGTTGTGTGATGGGTGGGTTTGGTAGTGCGATCGCTGAAGCTTTACTAGATGCAGATATTCTGGTTCCTGTCAAGCGATTTGGTGTACCAGATGTGTTAGTAGATCATGCTGAACCGAATGAATCTAAAACAGAACTAGGTTTAACTAGTCATCAAATAGCAGAGAGAGTCTTGGAAGCTTTCTTTAAACGGCAACTATCTACTGTTGTTTAGCTAATTCTTTGTAGTAATAAATCGTCCATACTTCTAACTCAGGTGTGGGCGATTTTTTATGAAAACTTTTCAAAAATCTATCCAACACATGAATTCACTGTAGGGGAGTAGAGGTGTACACCTTTACCAAAATATTATTAAGTATTTATTAGACATCTCCAGAAATTAAATATGCGTTATCCAGAATCCTTGTAGAGACGTAGCACTGCTACGTCTCTACATTCATTTTCACCAGATGTCTATTGAAATACTATATATTCTACTTGTAGTGTTTCTATATTAAAGTTTTGTTTTATGAACTATACTGGCGACGACAATTCTCTCCGCCAACAACACGATCGAAAATGCAACGGGTGGCACAGGTAGCGATCGCCTCACTGGTAATACACTAAATAATACTCTGATTGGCGGTGACGGAAATGACCAACTGCAAGGGTTAGCAGTAAATGACACCCTTTAGGGAGGTAATGGTAATGATATTCTCACTGGTGGAACTGGTGATGACCATCGGTGAGAGGTTAAGATAATCTTACTTTTGTCAATTAGAAATTATGCTTAAAATTTGGAAAGAGCCGAGGTATGAAGTTAACTGTTGTACTGAAATTATGGGTTAAGAATAAATGATGCGTATCAAGATGACGCGTAGGCAAAGCCCAACCTAGGCATCGCCCAATCAAAAATTCTGTTTCTAACCCCGATTTCAGCAATATTTTAAGTACTATTGCTTATTGACAAATTGTATCTGACCTTAACCTCTCACAAATGATCCTATACCAAATAGCGAACACGACCATTGAGCGCCATATAAAAGTGAAAGGTGACGCAAGTCCTGATGATTCCTCATTAAAAGAGTATTGGGAAAAACGCCACCAAAAATATGGTAAATCTCGTTTCGAGAAAGGCTCTAAGCTTTACGAAATAGTAGAAAATCAAAACTGGAAATGCCCAGTATGTGACGAACCATTATTCAACACAGAGGAAATCGAAGACGAAATTAATACCCATCACATAGTACCTGTGGCTCTAGGTGGTTTAGACGACGTAGACAACCTCCAGCATCTGCACAATGCGTGCCACAAGCAGGCACATAAAACCCAAGTTAAATCTCGTTTTAAGTAAGGCTTGAGCCGGATGAGTGCGAAAGTCTCATGTCCGGTTCTTAGGGGAGGAGAGAGAGGTGACTCTCGAACCTTACCCGACATTAGAATAAAAATAAACTCGATTAAATTTGGAAAAATCAAATGACGGTTGAGAGATGGACGGATGGAATGCTGGATGGATTGGCTTCAAGCGTTACTGAACTGCGGGAAAGCATTACTGAACTGCGGGAAAGCGTTACTGAACTGCGGGAAAGCGTTACTGAGGAGCGGGAAAGCATTACTGAACTGCGGGAAAGTGTTACTGAGGTACGGGAAAGCGTTACTGAACTGCGAGAAAATCTACGGGAAAGTGTTACTGAGGTGCGTGATAGTGTTGATGGCCTCAGGGTAACTGTTCAAGCTTTGTTACAAGTGGCTGCTCAAAGTCAGCGAGATATGGAATTAATGAAGCAACGACAAGAAGAAAATGATCAGAGATTTAATATTTTGTTAGAAGAAGTCCGCTATTTAAGGCGAGGCAATCAAGAAACTTAGAGACTTGTTAGCGATGCCTAGGTTGGGCTGAGCCTACGCCTTCCTCTATTAAAGCGATACGGTAAGCTACGCTAACGCATAAATTTTACACCAATTTGTTTAATAAATTTAAAAAGGTTATTGCCTCTTTTTATGACACCTTCTACAAACCAGGTTTATCCGGTCATTTGGCACAACAACTCAGTGTCATTAATTGACCAAACGCGCTTACCAAACGAATATACATTTGTGGAAATCCACCGCAGCGAAGATATGGCGCGGGCGATTAAAACGATGATTGTCCGAGGTGCGCCGGCAATCGGTGTGGCTGCGGGGTATGGAATGTATCTTGGTGCAAGGGAAATTGAGACTAGCGATCGCACCGAATTTTTGCAACACTTAGATCAAGTAGCCCAGTTATTGCGTTCTACTCGTCCAACAGCAGTAAATTTATTTTGGGCAATTAGCCGGATGATGAAAACTGCCTACGAAACCCTGGGAACAGTAGAAGAAATCAAGCAAACTCTTTTGCAGACAGCCCAAGCAATTAATACTGAAGACTTGCAAACTTGTCAAGCGATCGGCGATCATGGTTTAGCAGTTTTACCTCTTACCCCAAAAAAGCTGACGTTGCTTACTCACTGCAACGCTGGGGCATTAGCTACTGCTGGTTATGGCACAGCTTTGGGTGTTGTGCGTTCTGCTTGGAGG
This sequence comes from Nostoc sp., assembly GCF_036917155.1. Taxonomy (GTDB): domain Bacteria; phylum Cyanobacteriota; class Cyanobacteriia; order Cyanobacteriales; family Nostocaceae; genus Nostoc. The sequence continues at coordinate 29,541 of NZ_JBALDZ010000103.1, forward strand.
GAAGGACGTTTAGAACGTTTATTTGCCGACGAAACCCGTCCCCGCTTACAAGGCGCAAAACTCACCACTTGGGAATGTGTGCAAGAAGGTATTCCAGTGACATTAATTACTGATAATATGGCAGCCCATTGCATGAAACAGGGTTTGATTCATGCTGTAGTTGTGGGTGCCGATCGCATTGCGGCTAATGGCGACACTGCTAATAAAATTGGTACATATAGTGTAGCGATCGCCGCTAAAGCCCATAATATCCCTTTCTTTGTCGCTGCACCCCTTTCCACCGTTGATTTTGAATTAGCCGATGGCAGCAAAATTCCCATTGAAGAACGCGAACCAACAGAAATCTATCAAGTTGGTGATACTATTCTCACACCTGCGGGTGTAGATTTTTACAATCCAGCTTTTGATGTGACTCCGGCTGAGTTGATTACAGCCATCATTACAGAAAATGGAGCGATCCAGCCTGATAAATTAGCGAAAACACAGCTAAAGCAAGTAGTGTAATTGACACTTTCCGGTCTAAAGACGCAGAAATTATGATTTTATCTTTGTGATGCAAAACTGTGGCTACAAGAACCCTTACGAAGACGTTTCTTCATCGGCAACGACCAAATCCACTCGACACCTTGTAGCCGCTTCCGCTAGCCGAGTATCAATTGTTGCCAATGGCAATCCCAAGCGCAATGCTAATTCTAAATAAGCTGCGTCATAAGCTGCTAAACCTTAGTATCTTTTAAATCAGTGGGTGTATGGATTTGCAGTATACCATCTGCCCCAATATGCGATCGCAACTTCATCGTTTCCATGTCCGCATCCAGTAATAAAGAAAGCATCAAGAAGGGGGAGGCACCCATAAGAGGATGTTTGAAAAGTTTTCGGCGAATATAATTCGCTACTACACAAACCAAGTCTACCTCCGTGGAAAGCGTGAAAAATCAAGGGTTTTTAACCCAGGTCGGTGGGTTTTGTCTGTATAGCCAAGCCAGTGCGGTCTTCTCCCAAGGGGAGACGCCAGTTGCTCATGGGGGTTTCCCCCATGAGCAACTGGCGTGCGATTTCTAATCGCCAGGGCTAGTAATAATTTAGACTTTTCAAACACCCTCTAAGGGGTGGCTCTTGAACCTTCCCCCAAAAATGTCAAAACTGCTACGTTAATACGAGCTAGACGATGTAGAAACCTCTAGCTTATGAGTTCGTGCAGCGTGTCGCAGACAAGCCAGCTAGAGATAGTTCATTCAAAATGCTGAATAATTGCCTCGGCAAACTCAGAACATTTTAAGGGTTCAACTGGCGGTTCTAGCAACCGAGCTAAATCGTAGGTGACTTGACTATTTGCGATCGCATCGCTTAAACCTTTCTTAATTAGGTCTGCGGCTTCTTGCCAACCCAAAAATTCCAGCATCATCACACCAGACAAAATCACTGAACCCGGATTAATCCGATCTAAGCCGGCGTGTTTGGGGGCCGTACCGTGGGTAGCCTCAAATATGGCACTAGAATCGCCAATATTTGCCCCTGGGCCCATTCCCAATCCCCCAACAATAGCAGCAGCAGCATCAGACAAGTAATCGCCGTTCAAGTTCATCGTCGCCAAAATCGAATACTCATCCGGTCTGGTTTGGATTTGTTGAAAAATACTGTCAGCAATCCGGTCATTCACCAAAACTTTCTCTTTCCATTTGCCATCGCCGTGAGTTGCCCAAATTGTGTTAAGAACAGTTTCGACTTCCTTGACAACTTGCGCTTTCTTGTCTTCGGTAAGATTATCAAACCCAGGCTCAATCTGGCGGGCGTTTTCTTCCAAGGAAATATTCGGATTTTTTTCCTTGTTACTCAAAATCCAAGATTCTTGTTCTGTAACAGTTTCTTGGCGAAATTCACTGGTTGCTAGTTCATAACCCCAATCGCGGAAAGCGCCTTCGGTGTACTTCATGATGTTGCCCTTATGCACCAAAGTCACTTGTTGCTTGTTTTTGGGCAATAGCAAGGCGTGTTTGATAGCACGTCTGACTAGACGCTGGGAACCAGTTTTGCTAATGGGTTTGATGCCAATGCCAGAATCAAGAGGAATGCGTTTTTTCCCGTGTTCTGGGGTGGCGGGGATTAGTTCTTCGTTAAGAATCTTAATTAAGCGATCGCCGATTTCGCTACCTTGTCGCCACTCAATGCCTAAATAAATATCTTCTGTATTTTCCCGATAAACAATTACATCCAGCTTTTCGGGATTTTTGTGCGGTGAGGGCGTACCTGCATAGTAACGACAAGGACGCACGCAGGCATACAAGTCAAAAATTTGTCGCAGTGCCACATTTAAAGAACGAATTCCTCCCCCAATGGGAGTAGTCAAAGGCCCTTTAATAGCTACACCATATTCTTCAATTGCCGTGAGAGTGTCTTGAGGTAAATACTGGTAAGTACCGTATAAATCACAAGCTTCGTCTCCAGCGTAAACCTTAAACCAGCTAATTTGACGCTGACCCTTATATGCTTTAGCTACAGCAGCATCGAGAACTTTTTGGGTAGCAGGCCAGATGTCTATACCTGTGCCGTCGCCTCGAATAAAGGGGATAATTGGATTGTCTGGTACGATTGGTTCACCATTTTTGAAGGTAATTTTTGCTCCGGCTGCGGGGGGGGTAATCTTTTCGTACATCGTTCACACACTCCTAATCGATACGCTGCTAGTTAAAAAAACCTTATGTGGCAGGCTTGTATATTGGGTACTAAGGATTGGGTATTGGTTACTGGGAATTGGGTACTGGGGATTGGGAAGAGACAACGAAGTGATTTTTTCAATAATTCACCCTTGTCTTCCATGTCCCCTCAGTCGTAGTACCCAGTCCCTAGTCCCTAGTCCCCAGTCCCTAGTCCCCAGTCCCCAGATTTTCCCCCTATTCCCCTTGTACATTATTTGGGGATTAAGTGTGGGATTTCAGTGAAGCGATCGCAATTTTGTACGATCAAAAATAGTAAACTACTTTTCGCTATCAGTGCTTCACTTTAGAGAAGCGCAATAGCTTACCGCTCTTTCACTGACCGCTAAAACGAGAATGGCATGACAGACCCAATGATTTTATCAGACCCGGCAAATGACATCGACTCCCTCCGACGACCGTTAATCGCTGGGTCTGAAAAAGTCCAACAACAGATAATCCCACAGTTAGCTGAGTTGGGTAATGAGGGATTAGACGTGTTGATGGAATTTTTACTGAAACGACGTGAAAACCCAGCGACTTGGATTGATGGCAAAGCTTACCAAGTCCTCTATAACTCTGATGCACCTCAAGTCAAAGAATTTCTGCGCTCCTCTTTTCCTGAGGGAATTGTACCTCTAAAATCAGAGTGTGGGATTAACTACAATTCTTTGCAACAGCTACTTGCTGCTCAAGACTTTCAAGCAGCCGATCGCGTCACCATCGAAAAAATGTGTGAACTATCAGGGCCAACGGCTGTACAACGAAAATGGTTGTATTTTACTGAGGTAGAAAATACCTCGGCTGTTGACTTGCAAACCATTAATAACCTCTGGTTAGTCCACTCGGAAGGTAAATTTGGCTTTTCAGTGCAACGAGAAATCTGGTTAAGTTTAGGTAAAAATTGGGAAAATTTCTGGCCGAAAATTGGCTGGAAAGCAGGTAATAACTGGACGCGATACCCTAACGAGTTTACCTGGGATTTGAGTGCCCCTAGAGGTCACTTACCCCTCTCTAATCAACTCCGGGGGGTACGAGTTTTTGCTTCTTTACTCTCTCACCCAGCTTGGACACAGTTATGAGTTAGAAGTTATTAGTTATGAGTTGAAGAGGTTTTTAATTTAAAACTCCTAACTCCTAACTCCTAACTCCTAACTCCTAACTCCTAACTCCTAACTCCTAACTCCTAACTCCTAACTCCTAACTCCTAACTCCTAAC
>NZ_JBALDZ010000104.1:0-11119 GCF_036917155.1 Nostoc sp.
TTTATCAAAGTTTGATTCCTAATTCTCTCACTTTTTTTGATCATCCTTATTTCTTTAGCAGCAAAAATACTTATCATCCCACGTTCTGTGCTTCATTTTGTAACATCCTAAGATAACCAAATATAGCGATCGCTATAAGCATCGTCCAGCCAATAATTGTCGGTATTAATACTGAATTATATGAACATTCTTAGTAACTATTTTTGTCTTATTTGTAATACGTTTTGAAGTGCGGAAGATGGGATCAAAGATAGCTACCGAGAGCGGATATTTGCCGAATCACAGCAACTAGGCAAGAGTTACCTAGAGACGCTTTACTTTATCATTGATTGTTATTTTGCTTTCAGAAAAGGTGCATTTCCCACGCAACAAGTAGCTTTCACCCCGATTAATACTGAAGATAACAAAGTCACATCTTGGACTGCAACTCCATTTGCAGAGGAGGAAGAAGAAGATTCTGATGGAGAAACATTCAGCCTTGATTTTGATTTGTAACGGGAATGTCTTGGCACAAGAATGCAACAGCTTTAGCACAGTAAGTTCAAGATTTGAGTTTATAATTCAATCCGACTTCAAGACTTTGAGTTTAAGCAAGCAAAGTAGGCCAGTTAATCTAATTTTTGAAAGGCACTATTAATTACAGGACATCGAAATTATGAAGCTTGGTGGCATGAATGAGGAGGAATTTGAATATTATGAAGACAATAATCCAGCACTGTCTAAAATCATACAGCGTAACATTCGGACTCTGATTCGCCTTCGACTTCAGGCTGCTAATAAACGAAATCTACAAGACCGAATTGCGGATATGATTACCTCTTTTTCAGGACATATAGTTTTTGTTTACGTACATATAGTCTGGTTTGGAGCTTGGATTGTTTTGAACACGGGAAGAATCGGCGTGCATCCGTTCGATCCATTCCCCTACGGACTATTGACAATGGTAGTATCTCTGGAAGCAATTTTTCTGTCAACATTTGTGTTAATTAGTCAAAACCGTCTGAGTGAAGAAAGTGAGTATCGAACAAACTTAAATTTACAAATTGCACTACTGACAGAGCATGAAGTCACACGAGTATTACAAATGCTTGATGCGATTCAAGACAAAATGGGCATTGATAATGATGAAGACAGTGAACTTGCAGACTTAGAAATGGAAACCAAGCCCGAAGATGTACTAACTGAAATTGAGCGGCTTCAGCAGTTAGCACTGAAGAGAAAAAAGCTGATTAAACGTAATTCTAGATCAAGACTTTTTTCAATTTGATTGAGCGCAACCCTCTATAGAGAGATATCTTTTTAATCCCCTCAAATAGTACTCAGCGATGCCTACGGCTGTAAATTACGCGCTTTTCACTCTTGCTGCTGCTAACTGTAAAATCCAGATATTCAAGGGACTGATTTTTGTAGTGCAGATTTGAAAGATACATCGTTCCTGCTAGATAATCTTTTTCTGATTAAGCTTTCGGATTTCTGCAATTACACCATCAAGCCCACGATTACCATAAATAATTAGCAATCGTTCCGCAGATAAGTAACTTAGCACAGGGTTACGAAATTTTTTAATATATGTTGTATCTGTAGGATTATAGCCAAACTGGGGAGCGATCGCTTTCAATTGCTCTTGAACAGTGGTAACAGCCGGAATTGATAAAACAAAATCGGCATCTGACAGGTTATGCAAGGCATACTCAGCCAGAAAGTTAGTAAGTGAAGAATTTGTAGTGAGGGCGAAGCTGCCAAGCTTACGGACTATCGGCAAACGCATTTTGTGTTGCTTATCCATGAATAAGTAACCTTGGGCTACGGGGTCAATTCCAGCAATAATTGCAGCTGCACGTAACCAGTTAACTACCTTATACTCGTTACCGAGAGTGGGAGATGAGTGAGCGCAAGCTTGAGTAATCACAAACTCTGGGGATAACTTTCGCTTCATCGTCTCTGCCAAACTGATGATGTGATGACCACCAGTTCTAGAATCGCCCGACGCACCATAATTGTCTGTTTTACCATTGCCACCGAAGTTCAACTCCTGAAACTCAGTGCCTGAAGCATTCCACTGAAAGACTATTGACTTAGCCCAGTCATGCCAGATTGGTGCTGCAATTAATAGGTCGTTACTGATATAAATGCTTGAATCTACTTTGCTTTCACTATCTGGATTGACAATTGGTAAACCATTACTGTTTGTTTGACCATATATTAGCCGATAGTTACTCGCAAAGCTCAAATTACTAATATTATTAAACGCTTCATGTATTGTTAGTCCTCCGGGATAAGCATGGTGACTGTTATTTCCACTTCCAGGTGCAGAGAAAAAAGATTGGGGAAGTTGAGGACAGGCAGTATTATCATTAATAACTGGTGGGAAAATTCCAACTATTAGTCCACCTGGAAAGGTCGTATCAGCAGCATCTACCAAGCCGACTTTGAGCAATTGCTCTACAATCTCCTGCTTTTTCCCATCAGTTAAGCCGGATCTATGCATGATACAGGTTGTGGGATTGTCAATGGCATCAAGTGTGGCTTTTCTCAGTTTGACATCTTTTATTTCTTGTGTCTGGTTTACCAAAAAATTTTTCGCTGACTGCACTAAGGGGGATTTTTCAGCAAGTCTAATTGCTTCAGTATTACCCGCTCCCAACATCTGTTGGTTGGTGTTATTGCTCATGACATCAGAGCCTTTGAGTTTGCCTTGTTCCTCCTCTGCTCGTAAAGGTGTGACCAACAATAATAAGCTCAAGCATAAACTTATTAATAATAGAAGATGAGATGATTTCATAGAGATTATCAGCCTTTAATTACAAAAGATTAATCCTCTATTGCAGTTGCCTCTCTTAAACTTACTTCCTAGTAGTTCGCCAACCCAAAATTGCTGGGTGGAGGTCGGCAGAGGAGCAGAGGAGAGATTTGTACAAGTTCTTTCCCCCCTGCCCCTCCGCACCTCTGCCCCTCTGCTTGCCACCACGCAAAATTCCCTTGGCAGACTACTAGAGGCAACCGCAACTTATTTAGGTGTAAATTGGCCCATGTGAATCTTGACTACGAATGGGGAATTCTACGAATCCCACTGGATGATGAGTAAAATGCAGTACAGACAACCCGGGATTATCTTCAGTCGCATAGGCCATAGATGCGTCTATGTATTCACCCTGTAACCGTGCTAGTTCTCCTGCGATAAATGGTACTGGATCTACTAACCCTTCATTATCTCCGAAGCGAATAGCCACAAAAATTTCATTGCTCACTTCCAGTCCTTCTGGAAATCCCTCAGTATGCTCTACCTGAATATTGCTTAAAATTAAATGCTGATGATTCGCACCATGATGATTTTCTGGAGCCGGAAACAATTTTTCAATGTTCCCAACTACTCGAATTAGTGGTGCGCCCAAGGAATGCTTGAAACGATGATGATTCAGGAATCCTGTTGCTTTGGTAAATTTGCTCATAAAACGCTACTTTTCAGAGTTGTCAAGTTTTATTAGGCACTTTTCAGTCAATCATGAAGCAAGCCTTTCAGAAGTATACATAAGATACAAATTTACAAATCTACTAATTGCGGCTAAATATTTAGTGAAAGATGTTGACAATCTTTGCATCCTAACAATCTTCCCACTACTCCACCCACAAAAAAGGAGAGCAACACTTTTTGATATCGCTTTGAATTCTCCTATTGGTAGAGATGTTTGAATAAAGGCATTCAGCCTGTAAATATCCTTGTAGCGAGCGGTATAACCAAATAAATTAACCCGCTATACTCCTCTGCTTAAACTTAGCTTAAATTCCTGATAAACAAATATTAATCTCTCCGGTTTTTAGATAAACTTCAGATTTATTTAATATCTTTAATTCACTTATTTCTCAAACTACTTCATCAATCTGGAGTACAGTAAAAGCAAATAACTCAAACAGGACTGACTTATGTCGAAAAAAGTGAGTTCAGCAATTAATCCGACTTTCTTAATAGATGTAAATCATGGTGGAAAGAAAGGGCAACCACTTTCGATTGCAGAACAATTAGCTGAGTTTATTGATGGAGCAAAGTCAAATCTGCACATTGCAATCTATGATTTTCGTTTAACGGAATCAACCCTTGCAGAACCCGTAATTACAGCACTTAAGAACAAAGCCCAAGCAGGTGTCAAAGTCCGAATTGCTTTTGATCATGGAAAACCTGAAACTAAAACAGTTGATGCCTTTATCGCTAGTGGTAGCGATCCAGCACCGAAAGGAACCAAAGCATTCCTAGAAAGTGTATTTGAGGGAACTCAAGTTGAAATAAAGAGCATTGCTGGCTCAAAGCTGATGCATAATAAATATGTCATTCGAGATGTGAATACCAGTGAAGCAACTTTGTGGACTGGTTCAGCTAACTTTACAGACGATGCTTGGACTTACCAAGATAACAATATATTGCAAATTTCTTCCCCGCAGCTTTGCTCATACTATGAAACTGACTTTCAGGAATTGTGGGTGAGTGGCAATATCAAGACCACAGGTGTTGGGGATACTGGTAAAGTTTATATTGCTTCAACTGAAGTTGATTTCGCTTTCTCGCCAGGGGAGGGTCAGACTATTGACTACATCATTTCTAGTTTGATTGGTTCAGCAAAAAACCGAATCAAGATTGCTTCGATGATGATCACTTCTCATGCAATTCTCGCTGCACTTGATGATGCCCTCAGACACAAACAGGTGAAAGAGCTTCATTATTAGTAATGGGTGTCGGAACCGGAAAAACGGCAGTAATTACTTCCTTGCCTTTTGTACTAGCGCCCTATATGCAGGGTCGCCAAACAATGATCGTGGTGGACAACTGTACGCTCAGAGGGCGAATTCTACAAGATTTTCCTACCGACTCTAGACATTGCCCAGTTTATGAACAATGTCCACTGTACATTCCTTATAAATAGTCAACAAGTAAATCTTGGAGAAAATTGGATAGCTTTTTCCACAATTGACTCCCAAACCGATAATTCATCCGAGTTGCAAACCTTGTTTCCATTATCAAAACAAGTGCAAATTGCCTCTGACACAGTAAATAGAGGTGCCGCACGGTTAGCAGGAATAGAACCACCTAAATTCGAGGACAATGAAACTACATTTGGTCAACTTATTGATCGCATTCAAAAAACTATCTCTCATTTAAATACTTTTAAACCTGAGCAAATTGACGGTTCAGAAGAAAGAGAAATTACCCTACAGATGCGTGACAATACTCTCTCTTTTCAAGGAATGCCATTTCTCCTATATTTTGTTTTACCAAACCTTTATTTCCATGTCACAACAGCGTATGACATTCTCAGACACTGCGATGTCGAACTTGGTAAAGGAGACTTTCTTGGTCAGCCTTAATCGGAGCAGTATCTAACGCAATTTTTTCGAGAATTTCCGAGCCAAACTGGCGTTACATATTGCTTCAGTTAGTAAAAAATAGACTTCTTGACGTTTGCCGGGAGCATTTCATCTAGGGGAAACACTCAGTCAGTGCGAATGTCTATTACAGTTTGGCTGACAGTCACATCATTAATCTATACCGTTCTGTAGAGGAACATTTAGATAAATCAAATCTTTAGTTGCTGATTGGCCAATTATCACTGTGACACTACAAGTACAAATTCTCTCTTGACAAATTTAGTCAAAGTTTAGAATTGCCGCAACTTCAACAAAAACTCTCCAAATTTACTCTGCAAGTAACACAGAGAAGCTCTTGTGGAAGTATTGGAATATTTAGTCTACAATACAGTACAGTTAAATCAGATTTACCTAGATTTTCAGAAGCGGTTAAGCAAAAAATAAATGGAGCAAACCTTTTTGGTTATTTGGTTTAAACTACTTCGTTTTTCTAATAAAGAAGATAATAACACTTTGAAAGCGAAAGAAAATATTTCTATATGAGTGTTAATAATTCTACTGAAATATTAGACAGATTTTTGGTGTGTGGACTAGGAAATTTAGGACAGCATTGCGTTGCGGCATTAGCAGAATTTGGTATTGTTGTAAATGGCATTGATTTAGAATTACCAAAGCGCTGGTCGGTTCCAAAAGCTAAAGATTCTTTGTCAAAGATGTTAATTGGTGACGCACGTCTACCGGAAGTATTAGAGTCAGGAGAAATCGTTCCTAGTTTGTCGTCATTTAAATGCTCTGGTAATACTCCTTCTCCTATTAAATATTCTGTTGCTTTTCCTACAAAAAATTCCCCAAATAGATATAATGGGGCGCTTAAAAAGCCTAATCCATTCAATATCATCGCTTTTATTACTTGTCCTGGTGTTAGGGTTTCTTTTATTTTTATTCCCACTATTTTATTCACTTCTTCAACTAATTCCATCTCGTCTATTATTCCTGCTACTATTCCTAAATGGTCTATATCTAGGATTTGCATGGCTTCTTTTAACTCTTTCATGGCTTTTCCCTTCTCTATTTGATGCTTGTTATTTTAACAAAGAAAAGCCTGAAATCTTTGCTAGGCAATATTTTCAGGCTTTTCTTTCTCTAAATTTTTAATTCCTAAATTTGCTTTAGTATCTGCGGAATATGGGTTGTAATACACAGTTGGGGCTGATGTTGAAATGTCCCATTCAATTGGGTGTCTTCAAGTCGAGGAAGTGCTGATTTTATAGGGGGTAAGACGTAATTATGTCTTGCAGGACTCCGCAGAAAGCTGATAAAGGGACTCAGGCATTTTCATGAGGGAGAGAATTTGTTTTTGAAGCTCGGACAGAGGGGTGATGAAAATGGTAGAATCGGGGAGGTAATAGAGAGTAAGGTGACAAAAAGCCTGAAGCATTCGCTCCGCAGATGGGCGATTAGTTTTTCGCTTTGGATTGCCATCATAAAGACCAGCCAGAGATTGTTGAGTTTGCTGGAGAGCCTGCCGTACCACAAACTCCATCAAAGTAAATAGGCGCAAAGCTATGTTCAACACGAACATCAAGCCAGTGATTCGGTCTTCGTTTTGGAAGTAAATAGGCAATGCTGGCAAAGAGCCTCTTTTAAAAAATTTTTTGTGTCCAATTACTTTTACTAATTGTTGCCATGTTGGTAAATATAATGGGTCATCGGCTCCATTTCCTGACAGGGTGGCGCTGACCAATGGCATTCCCATCGGGTCGAGGGTTGCCAATAATTGACGGTATTGCAGCAGGTCTGGACGCTTGTCCTTGGAATAGCCATAACGCAGTAGGCTTTCTTCTGGTGATTCGCCCTGTTGATGATTCACATTAAAACTAGTTGTATCAGATCGTGCCACTTCTGTCGGTAATTCGTAGGCACGAATCAGATGTCGTCCTAATTTTACTTCTATTTCTTGCCTAGCCTCTGATTGTAAGCCTAATTCTTCGACTACCCTTCCCAATCGGTCGTCAGTGGCATCTTTTTTTCCTATCGACCACCCCGTAGTTAGCTCTAAAATTTTTCGGTGTGCTTGTACCCAGGGTTCCACCGCCGACAACCGATGGTCTGACTGGGTGATTATGTATGTTAATAACAATACACTCAATTGACCATAGCTCATTCCTTCATGGTTTCCGTGTGGTGGACTCAGTTTTTGGTCTATCCACAAGGCTATCTCCATCTTTTTTAGCCATTCCACTATTAAGCTAATCGGCATTTAAATTGCAACATAGGCACTATTGCCCTTGTTTTTTATATTTCGATGCCACTTAATGACTAGCTCACCCTGGTTCAATAGCCTATCGAGTAAAGAATTTAACTCATCTACTGATTGAAATAGACGATGAGCAATGTATTCCTTACATGAATACCAGACTAATTCGATGATGTTGTAATCAGGACTATATGCAGGCAAAAACTCTAATACGAAGTTAGGGAGTTCCTGGGCGATAAAAGCCAAGAATGTCCTTACGTTTATGGAAACTAGCATTATCTAAAATTAAAATAATCTTGGGGCCAAGCTTCTGAAAATCCTCGCTGCTGAATCCAGAGCTTATCCACTCTTGTTTAATTAATTAATTTATTTAGTTGCTGCAACTGCTCATAAAAGATATCTCCCTCACCTTTTTTAATAAAAAAACATACCCGTTTGCGATCTCCTTCTCGGATTCCTCCCATAACATTGACCCGACCACGCCGACGTTGCCCTGTAAGATTTTTGCGTTTTCCTCGCTTACCCCAATTTTTCCGGCGAATCACACGTAAACTGAAACCGCTCTCATCCCAAAACCATACCTGCATCCGCTCTGGTTGCTCTCTTGCTATTGTCAAATATTGGGCAAGTTTCTCTTGAAATTCTGCTCTAATTAGAGGATCTTGTTTATCTTCTAAATCATACTTAGCCCAAATGTAACTATACTTTTTTCGCTTTAATATCCTCCTAACTTGAGAACTACTTAAATCAATTCCTGTTTGTTCTGTTAAATATGTTGCTAATCTTTCTGCTGTCCATCGACCAAATTCATAACCCAAATCTGATGGTTCTCTATCAACTGTTTTTAATAACAGTTCAATATATTCAGGCGTGGCTTTTCGGTTATGCTCATACTCTCGTTTATTATGTAAACTTTCTAGGTTATCTGGATCTCCATGCATACACCAATATGCAACAGTTCTAGGGGAACAACCTAGAAATCTAGAAATTTCTTGTTGTGTTCTGCCATCGTTTTGGAGCAGAATAATTAAAATTCTTTCCCTTACGTGCGGTAGTTCGCTCTCCTTAAGAGCCTGCTGTAGCTGAATCGCCTTATTCCTTTCCCCTCAAGGCATTAATTCCTCTCACTCTTCAAAAATGAGCGAACGTACAGTAACAGCACTTACGTTCTTTAATTGGAGAAAAGTACCATGCAACAGATTTCTGGCTGGAACACGGGAGCTTGCTCGTGATGCACCCTGGTTGTCAGTCTACTCATCTGCATCAGGTTCCGAAAACCAACAAAGTCGTTAGCTCGCGTTTTAATCTCACGTTTCGACCGCACACCGGAGGCGGGAGATAAGAGCAAGGGGAAAGGATAAGGGGGAATAAGAGATTTCTTCCTTTTACCTTTCCCCTTTAGCCAAGCTAAAAGCTTTTCAAAGTGGTATGGCTTCATACTGCTTGCTTTGCACTGCATCAAAATATCGGAGGGGATATGAACATAATTGATACTTAACTTGAGTTTACAAATTAGCTCTAATACCAATTTGGTATGAAGTTGCATAGAACGAAAAGGCTAAAAACCTTGATTGGTAAGCATTCCAGCCTTCCACAGTTTCATACAGCTTCACAATAATTTGGTATAAGTCCTATATTTAAAGGAATTTCATCTTGAATAAATTTATGTTAAGAAATTAATGAAATTACTATTAGTTAACCAAATCTTTACTTAAGTGCGTTTATTGTTAGACGAAACTGCTACTAAATGGATAAAGCAAAAAAATGATATGAATATATTGACTCATAAGATTATAACCTATAAGATTATGAGCGTAATCTGAGATATGAATTGAAAAGCCTATTATACTATAAGCGTTTCAAGAATTGTTAAAAACCGTGGTTTTGGCATCGTTGACGAAATTACAAATGTTTTAACACTCAATTCGTATTAGAAGTAAACAAGAGAAATTTGCGTTGCATAAATGCGGGATGAATTGGCAGGTGAAACCATTGACAATTCGTTCTAAATTGGGCGAAATCATCCCATGATTCAGCAACGCCGAGAAATTTAAAACTGATTCACCTATTAAGACTTTTGCGACAGAGCACTAGTGTGAAGCTTCACTAAGTATATCTGCAATCAACAAGACTTTGTTGCATTGACTTGTACTACTGACGAAACTCACATGTATTTAGTAAAACTATGTTTTCTAGCAAAAACTTAAGCAAGTTAGTAAGGAGTTACAAATGTACAGCATCCCGATACAAGAGTACGATGTCGTGATTATGGGTGCAGGTCTTGCTGGCAACTGTCAAGCTCGACACCTGCTGCTCAACATTCCAAATATCAAGGTCGCCTTGATCGACCCACGTCCTGAAGAGCGCACAGAAAAAGACCTGAAACTCGGTGAGTCAACAGTCGAAATTGCCGCTCTCTTCATTTGTAAGGAGTTAGGTCTCTATGAATATATAATCGAAAACCACCCACCCAAGTTCGGACTGAACTTCCATTGGCCTAGAGACCCAGCAAAAACCGGGACTATCGACGACTACTATCACATCTGGACTAACCGACAGCCTCCTATGACCTCTACTCAGCTAAACCGCGCCAAATTCGAGCGGGATTTGCTGAAGATGAACAAGGAAATGGGTGCTGTCTTTTACAACGGTCGCGTGGTTGACGTGGATCTGACTCCAGGAGATGCCTTCAAAACCGTCAAGGTCAAGGTCGGTAGCGAGTCTGTGGAACTTAAGGCTAAACACGTGGTTGATGCCGCAGGTCGTAAGTTTATTATTGGTCGCAAGACAGATAATGTCTTGTTTGGGCCGGATAATCTCTGCGGGATCAACACTGGCTCAGCATGGGTGCGTGTAAAAAATGTAGACCGCACCATCTTCCACGATGGCTATGACCCAACTAGTGCTTCATGCAGTCATTACTATGCCACGAATCACTGGTTTGGGCATGGTCACTGGCTGTGGATGATTCCGACTGACACCCAATCAATGGAGTTATCAATTGGGATCATCCAACATCATGACGTGATTCCGGCTGAGAGCATCAACACCCAGGAAAAATTCTACGCTTTCTTGAAGGCGAACCATAACATTCTCTACCAGCTGGTGACCAGCGGTGAGAACATCGACTTCCACTACTGGCCAAGGCTGGCACACACCAGTAAAATGATGTTCTCTCCAGACAACTGGTACGTGATTGGCGATGCTGCTTGTATCTTCGATGCTTTCTACTCAATGGGATCGTCGATGACTGCGTTTGCCATTGAGAGTGTGACAGAGATTATCCGCGCCAAGCTGGCAGGGGAGGCTGATGCAGAGGCGAAGCGATCTGCCTACAACGAGTTCAATCTCATACAAACGGGAGGCATCAACCAACTGATGAGCAATCATGCCAAGCAACTAGGTAATGCTAGCAGGGCAAACGCATCTTATTTACTAATAAAAACTAAGAGAGATTCCAAAATGACATAGATAATTGTAAAAATTGATGGAATGATAAATAAAATA
>NZ_JBALDZ010000105.1:0-31900 GCF_036917155.1 Nostoc sp.
TGAGTCTCTGCACTTTGAGCTTGAATACTGGCTGCTGTAGCCGCAGTTTCAGCATTTTCGGCGGTTGTTGATGCGCGTGATGCAGCTCTTTGTGCATCACTTGATTGAGTCTCTGCACTTTGAGCTTGAATACTGGCTGCTGTAGCCGCAGTTTCAGCATTTTCGGCGGTTGTTGATGCGCGTGATGCAGCTCTTTGTGCGTCTTCAACCTGATGTTTTAGTGCATCAATTTGACTTTGAAAATTACCATTATTTAAATTATTAATTAAATTTCTTAAATCAGCTATCTGACTTTGCAATTGCTGACAGCAATCGCATTGGTGTCCGGCACAATTGCTAACATTTGATAACGAGGAAATGAGCGATTGTCCTGAGCCAGACATCTAACAAACCTCGCTGCCAATTTGAGAAATCAGAGCTTCAATTGATGCAAATTCACCCTGGTCTATACATACTTGTCCTGGTGGACAGAATGTTGTCGGATCTACGCATTGCTTCCCGCTAGCACACGCTCCACCATTGGCACAAACTGCTTGGCAATCAGAAAGAGATTGATAAATTCCAGGTGTTGTGTACTTGTCCGCATCAAGGCAGTTTCCGTTGATGCAATCAAATTTCTGTGAAACGGGACAAGGCCCAGTTTGATTAATTGTGCCAGTCCCCAATTTACAATCTTCTCCAGCAAGATTGTAAAAATAGTTGTAGCCGTTACTCAAATCACACCAGTCAAATGCATCGAATTTACCTCCTCCTGATTGCCACTTGGAAAGGCAAGCTACACTAACCGTAAAGGTTTTTCTCGTGCCGGAATTAACCCCAATACCGCTAATCTGGTAAACACCACATCCATAACTTGGGGTAGGAACAGAAGAGGGAAGACAACTACATCTAACCATTTGGTTTCAACTGATAATTTAAACTGCGTTCGGGTCAAAAGTGGGAGCGGTGTAAGCGCCATAGAATCGTTCAGCATACTGAAATTGAGTTTTTGCAACACCATTTTTAGTAATTGGCGAGGAAATAGTTAAAGTACTATCAGCCAATACTGATTGGTCAGTGTTTGCAGAAATCCAATTGTGAGCATAAGAAATAATTGCTGCGTACAATTCCAAGGGAGTTGGATTTGCTCCTGTAAGAGAGGGCAAGGAAGTAAGAGGAATTTGTAAGACTTTTGGTGAACCGGAAAATGTCGCAGTTAAACCAAATAAATCAGTAATTAATGGTTGAGACATAAAACTGAAAGTTTTGAAGAGTGATAAATCAGTTTTATGAGCAAGTGCCTTATCTGTAAATGTTCCAGTTTTATGTAGAAGTGGTATATATCCTGACGACACGTATCCTTTGCTGGGAATAGGATTGAGCCAATATTTACTAATAGTGAATATTTAGGAAATTCCACTTTTACCTCTGATCCAGGTAAAAGCGGAATACAAGAAGTTTATTTTTTCTATCTATGCCAAAGAATAACAGAAAGGGAAAAGCCTCGGTCATCTCAGATGGTGAGTTTGTCAAAATCAAAAGACAGGTCAGAACCGATAAGTATAAATTACTAATGGACTTGGCCTGGTACACAGGCGAACGCTGGGGGGCACTGGTTCAGTTGAAAACTGAAGATGTTTACGATCGCAATGGCAAACCCAAGGACATACTGATTTTTCCGGCAATGGTGAGAAAACACAGACCGGATGGCACATCTGAAACTGTGGAGATTCCAGTTCATGAAAGTTTGAAAGAATCTCTCAAAGGATTTGAGCCTGACAACTCCGGCTGGCTTTTCCCCTCACGCTGCGGCACAAAGCCAATTACTTGGCGGAATGCCTATGACATTCTCCAACGGGCTACCGAAAAGGCGGGAATGAGTACCAAGGGAATCTCAACTCACAGTACCCGCCGGAGCTTGGTAAACCGATTGCGGAAAAATTCTGTTGACAAAGATGTGATTCGCAAAATCACCGGACACCGCGATAACAAAGGGCTTGACCCTTACATCGATGTTGAGCTTGATGAAGTCAAAAGCGCGATCGCTACTCTATAACTCCTGTGACAATCCCCCCTGCCTGTTGATACACTCAAAGCGATAGAATGACAATCTTTTATATGCAACAACCGCGATCGCTCACTCGCTCACAAGGCGATGTCTACGACGGGCTTCGCCTACGCTTTTTTATTGGGGACTGGGGAATTTGCAACAGCCGATTCCCCAACTCCTAACTACTGATTAATGTGTAGGCTATAACTAGATTGCTCAACTTGTGGGGCTTGGACTATTCACAAATCACAAACTTTGTTTACTCCAGCCCCACTCCCAACAGCGCCCACTCTTCCACACTCAGAGCCATTTCTATAAATTTTTACATCTACCGTCGCTTTTTCAAACGTTAATGCGCCTGCTGAAACTATGGATTTTTTGGGAGCAGAAAAGTTTACCTTATAGGGAAGCACTGCTTTAACACTTTCTACTCTTGTAGGTGACTTCAGGTCTGTCATACTCAAAATGCTATAACTTCCGTAAATTTTGCTACCCTGATTTCCAATCCATTGAATCTCGTATTTGTCTGAGCCACCAGAAGATTTTGTGACTGAGTTTGAGCTTGGAACTGAATCTAAACTTGTACTTGTAATCGAACTTGAATTCACTGGAGGAGTGCATAAAGATGTGCAGGACTGTAATAGTGCTAATCCAGCAAGAACGGATAGCCTGATGAAATTTTTCATTTCTTAGTGAAAATGTAAGTACAATTTTATAATTCCCAGCATTTAGTTATACATTGCTATGCCAAAAGCGAATTGCTTTGGTAATCTCGTAGGGACTGTCCATGCCCTTATTACCGATTTGGAGAGCAGGCATGAGAACAGACGAGATTTATCCCAGCATGTGACAAATAATGCTTGCAGAGGATAAGCTCATATCGGTAATTTATTTACAAAAACGCGATCGCACTTAATCCTATTGGTGGATCGCATTTTTAAACTTAAATTGGAGAACAATATGCCTACTGCAATCAAAGAAACCACGGTCGGAGAGTTGATTCAAGAATTACAAAACCTTCCACAAGACGCACCAGTTCGCCTCAAAGATAGTGATGACATTGCATATCTCATCGTTGGCTTTCAAGCTGGCTCTGAGGGCGTAACTATTATCCTTGCTGACTACGAGAGCGATGATGATGATACCAGCGAAGAATAAACTTAGATTTCACCGTTAAACACCATGATTTATTTTTGCGATCGCTCACTCACAAGGCGATCGTTTTTTCATGCCACACGCTGCGATTGCCGTGTACACTGCCACGCTCCTGACGGATTAAATTCTAAATCTGTAGTGGTAACTTGTAGTGATAATTTACTATCTGCGAGGCGATACTTGTCGATCGCACCTCGCCGGATTATAATGTCAGGCTTTGACCAGTTGGTGCGGGAAGTAAGGTCTTGCTAGGGATTTTTTGCGATCGTCGCATTTTAGCCAGATCCCATCGGCTCTAATGGTGGTAATGATCGCAAAGGTTTCCTTGTTTTTTCCCTCTAGGATTACTACCTTGTCGCCGATGCTGAAGGTATGTCTGGGAGACTGTTCGCAAGAACGCAAATCAGTAAATGGCAAACTCTGCGTCCCTCGCCCAGGAATCTTGCAGCTAACCTCTAGCAACTGATTATTGATGTTAAATGCCTCTACTTCTCGCTGGTGAATCTGGCTCCAATATCTACATTTTTCCTGAATCAATGGCAAGGTAATCGCCGATTGGTCATGTGTCTGTTTTGACACAGTTTTAGGAGGGTCTTGGGTTAAGGAATGGTTAACCTCAATTGTTAAGGAATGTGACAACTGATCAACGATTGGGTCGATTTTTGGCTGACAACTGATCAACTGCTCGCAACTGATCAGTTCGGGTTGATCAGTTGGGTTTGTTTCTCTATCAGCATCACAGCCCCAACTGATCAACTGATCAAACTGATCAACATTTTTTTCGGTCTTCACAATTGAAAATTTTAAATTTTCATTGATCAGTTGATCAGTTAGCCCGGAATCCTTTGTGTGTAAAGGGAAAGAAGTGATCAATGCTTGATCAGTTAGATTGATCAGTTGATCAGTTAGGTTTTGGTCACGCCTAGAACCAATGTAGTAAACTAAGGCACGCTTATTTATCTTTCCTCTACCGGAGTTTACTAGCCCTTCATTGACGGCTCTTTTTAAATCTCGCCGTACAGTATCTCGATTGAGATTAAGTTCCTCAGCAATTTCTTGAGCTTCATAGGGAATACCTCGATGCTGCTTTAAGTATTTGATGCAGCGAGACATAATGTTTGTGCTTTGGCTGTCTGTGCCCTGAGATATTGCGCTGTCTTCTAAGCGTCCGGTGAACTTCCAGCCCCAGGTTTCATCGTCGTACATGAATTTGTATGCACCCGGCCCTCGGCTTCGACTTTTTTCAATGGTCAGTGCATTGAATTCTTCAATCTCGTTACGTTGGCGGGTTAGCTTCCATAGTTCATCGCAGGAGAATTTAATTGCCCTGGTGCCGCGAATTTCACCGTTGGCGTTGCAGTGGTGAATAAGGAGAAATGTACAGTTGAATTCCTGTGCTAAATGCCGCAGTCTGACGATGGGACGGGCGTATTCGGTATCGTTCTCGCTGTAAATTGAACTGGTTGAAACTGACATTAGCGAGTCGATAATGACCAATTTGGGCTGATTCTGCTTGAGCATCTGTTTGAGTTTCCCAAATTCGCCAACTGTCCATTCCTCACAGATGGAAAGCCTGTCCGAGGTTAGCTCGTCCTCAAAAAAATCTTGCATCTCTAGAAGCTTGCTGGTATTTCTGGCTCCTTGGTCTGTTTCGATTAACAATACTTTCATCGGGTCAATTTCTGCTCCGTCGTAGGTGAAGCGACCGCCAGAACAGGCATATTTAGCAAGGGTGAAAGCAAATCGGGTCTTACCAACACCGCCATCGCCATAAGCTACGACTACCGATTCTGTGGGAACTAAGCCAGGAACTACCCAATCTTGATCTCTGTTACCGTATTTAGCAAAGTATTCTTTGGCTGTATAAAGTTGGGTTTTTGATTGACTGTCAAGCCACTTCGCATGGAAATCTAATAATTCCTTTTTGCTACTAAACTTCCATTTCTTGGCGAGCTTTCTCATCAGCCAATCTCGCTGGGCTGCATTTTCAATTTCTTCGATGTCTTCTAATTCTTTGCACAGGCGCTCGAAGGCTATGTCATCAATTTTCTGCCAATATCCACTGCCTTTGGCGTTCCTCAGTTGGGTAACTTTTAGAATTTTCTGCTCAATGTTCTCTAGAATCCATGCAAGAGGTTTCTCTGTATCATGGGATTCCTGATCTAACTCTGTGCTTAAAGTTGCTAGTTGTCTTCTGATGTGTTTTTCTGTGAGTAATTCGGCGTAGTGATCCGCATTTATAGACGAGACACAGCTACCAACAAGCATTGCTAATTTGTTGCGTCCACCTATTTCTTTGAGCAGGTCTCTATCGACTAGCCAGTTAGTAACTGTTAGTAAGTCAACTCTTTGTTGCTGTTTATACAAGCTAACGGCAGCCTGGTAAATCTTCTTGTGAGACCCTACATAAAATGCTTCTGCTGGCAAGGTGTCAGCGAGATTGCAAATTACTTGTGGATCTAGTAAGATGGCTCCTAGAAGCGCTATTTCAACATCAACATTGCTAGGTGGAAGTGTTGGAGACGCGAAAGTATTTATCATGTTTTTAATTTGTTTTTAGGGGTGATTTTAGGTAATCACTCTTTTTTTTTGAGTGTCTATTTTCTGTCATTAAAAAGGGTCGATCGCAATTTCAAAACAGCCATTAATCCACTGATTAATATCTCCAACGGTAGAAATGGAATTGGCTGATTGCCTCAGCACTGCTAGCTCATCCTGGAATCCTCCTGTGGCATCCCAGCAAGGGGCGTTGATGTAATGCTGGCAATATTCGGCGATTAGGCTGATTTCGTCGGAGGTGAGTTGCTGGGAACCGAAGTATTTAAAAACTGTACGGGGCAATTCTCCTGATGTTTCGTCTTTCCAGTTCAGAGGTAAGCCGAGGGGCGGGCGATAAACGTTAGGTATTCGCTTGGGCTTGTAGATAGTTACTTCGATAATTTCGTCACTCATTTTTACCCCTCCAATTCTGGGTAAGGATGATGAGCGATCGCTGATGGCAGGACGTAACAGAAAGCTTCTCTATATTCACCAGGAGCGGATATGGTGAAAACTCTCTGACCCCAGACAATCACTTCGGGATATCCATTTAAGGGAAGAATTTCTGAACTATGAACAAAATCCCCTGTTGTTGTTTTTAGAGTTATTTTCATGAGTTTGGCTTTGCGATCGCAGCATTTGACCAGTGGCTACCAGACATCGATAGCGCTCTACTAAAAAGCTCTGGTCTTTCTGCAAATAAGTAAGGCAGTCGAAATATTAACTGGCCAGCCAATATTTCAGCGTGCTTCTCGTCAATTGCTGGTATCTGGATTTTGATGTACTCCACCAAGGGGCGGGCTGATTGAGATAGTTCTGCATTAGTCATTGGGGATTGGGCATTGGGAAAACTTAGGAAAGGCGGATCAAGCTACCAACTCGATCCGCCATGTTCTGTACCGAAAGTGAAAGTCGAAATGAGTAACAGAGTGAGACGACGGAGTTTAATTGATGGTGATGGGAGTAATAAAACCAGCGATGAGAAATATAGATTCGACTTCAGTGATGAAGACAGATTTAACTTGGGCGATGAAGATGCTGTATCTAATTTTTCTTCACAAGCTTTTGACATACCTCCGATGCTTAAGTTCAAAGACCTGAAACAAGCTATTTTTTCCTGGGTTAACAAGCTGAGTCCTCATTCTCCGCATGTTCTATGGTTTTCAGAAGAGGGTTGTAAGTGTGAGTTTTTACTGGTTAGAGGCGGAGGTTGGCAGAAGGGGCGATTTCGTTTTCGCTTAGAGTTCATCCCCGACAACCCAGAGGCTTTTTTACCAGAGTCCGCTCCGAAAGAAGAGAAGCCACAGTCACTTTTAGATGATCTAGATGATCTGCGATCGCAACTCAACCCCGAATAGTCACAGATACGCCGCTTAGTCCGGGGATTCTCCAGCTAAAAGCATCGGAGAATCCCCGCATTTTTGCTAGTTTTCTTTATTTGTCCGGTCATAACATTTTTTATTCGTTTTACTAATTGGAGTCGTTGAGGTACTTACTCTCGCCGTCTCTGATTTGTTGTGGGATTCTAGAGAATGAGCGGTGATGTTGACCGCTCATGTTGTTTATAGGAATTGGCGCTTTATCAACAGGTTCTCAAGACCGCTTGATTTAAGCGCCTCTTATGATATTATGACTGTAGAACAGAAAAGGCAACAACTCGCACCTAAATCAGTGTTAAAAGCGCTTAGAGAAAATGCAGGTTTGTCACAGGAACAGCTCGCTGTGTACCTTGGCATCGCCGTCTCCACTCTCAGACGATGGGAGAACGAAGGGATGGAACCTTCAATGACTAGAAACCAATGGCAACTTTTCTGCCAGAGTATCGGGGTATCGTTTGATGCACTACCTCAGAGCTTGGCTGCTCCTGCTGAAGCGAATGCCTAAGTAAAAGCAAGGGAATTAACAGTAGATGGATGCAAGGCTAATCAGAGATAAGTCTTGAAATATCGCTATGCGAGTAATTCTTGCCAATTCCGTACCTGACTTTCACCCCCAAACCAGGCAGAGATAGCAGCCTGCCAGCACTGAGCAAATACCAAAGACCTGCTAGGGGAAACTTACAGCCGATAACTTACCCAGGAGATAACCAACATGAAACAGCCAATGACAGTTAGAGAATTGATTGAAACGCTGCAAGGGTTCCCGGCAGATGCGGAGATTGCAATGGAAGACCTCGACGATGATCAGGAATTTTTTATCGTCGGAGTTAATCCTGGAGATGGCAGGGTGACTATCGTCATCACCGACGAATTAGAAGAAGGCGACGAAGGGTAAAGCTTCTGGCAACTGCATTCACCCGTAAGTCGTAGCGATCGCGGGGTTAGCGGTTCCAAAAAGCAAAAAGGCGATAGCCCATATCCCTTGAGCGATCGCCAAGTACAAACTGAATTTATTACATAGTAAGGAGATTGTACCAATGTCAAAGCCATTAGGCTACTACACGAACCACCCGCCAGGCGATGATTCACTCTTGGACGAAGTGCAGAAGAAGTATGGCAGTTGCTTTGAAAAAATGTCCAAGCGAGAAAAGCTCTCTATATTAGTGATCCTGGCATCAAACCTGGGATGTCAGCTTGAGGGAGATGTCAGAGGTGAAATTTACGCGATCGCAAGAGAGATGACGGATCAGCTTTCACTTTCCGATCAGGCAGGAGTTATGGAGGCGATTATTTCCCAAGTGAGATGGGGGCAGAATGCAGAACCTATACACCACCCCTGAAGCCGCCAAACTGACTGGCATCCCAGAAAGCACAATCCGCAGTTGGTTACGCCGATATCCCGAAGTGTTCCAATTTGAAGTTCACGTTGTCAGCGATGAACACGGCGTTAAACTCTGGACTGAAGCGGGAATTGAACTGTTGCACAGCCGACGTGCATCGAAAACTGCAACGGATGACGATGCAAGTTTTGATGCAGAATCCGACGCACCCGATTTGCTTGAGTCTCTGTTAGAGGAAGATTCACAGCGACTAGCCAACGAATATTGGCGATTGCTGCCCGGTCGAACATTGCAGCGCATTAAACAGATGCGGGACAATCCCACGCCCCAGCAACGCCAAACAGTGCAAACATCAATCAACGCCGCCATCAACGCTGGGACAGAGCATCTACTCTTACCCACTTATCAGCCGATGTTGCTAGAGGGAGGAGATGAAACAGACTAAACAACAGACTACTAGTAAGGTTGTACCATTCACCGGGGAATTTTACCCAGGTGTACCAGAATCAACACCAGCAGGAAATAACCTAGCTGCATTTTTAGTCATGATTGCAGCTGCACTGGTTGCCGGCTTAAGCATGGGTGCAATCTCCACTTACCAGAGCGCGGATCAAGTGCAACTGCGCGAGATGAAAGCTCAAAGCCAACAGCTTGAGAAGGTCAAAAACCAAGTTTGTAGATAGGAGTAAACAATGGGAATCCTTGCACGAATTACCAGCGCTAGCAAGTCCAGCAACAAGAGCAATGAATCGTCCCTCTCCACTGGAGGGCACGGAATTGATAAAAGTCGGGTGCTGGCTCCAACAGATCCAACCGTGATTAACCCAGTGAACGCGGGAAGTTGGGAGACTGTGAGGACAGCACCAGTCAATCATACACCTCGGTACTTTAACAAAGCTGAGGCTGATGCACTCAAACAGGTTGCAGCCCAGAAAAAACTTGAGGCGCGTCAAGCTAAACGAGCTTACAAATCCCTCAAGACTCTTGAACAGTCTGATGCACAGGTACACCGTGAGCATCGCAAGTACATCAAAGAAGTTGCTGACAGCGAACTGACTAAAAAACGTTCTGATGCAACGACTGCAAGGCATTTGCACACCTTGCGACCTGAATATGCAAAGCTAGGCTTTGGACTAGACCGCGCTGAAAACAGGGCACAGCAACGCATTGACGAACTGAAAGCCAAAATCAAGGAAAAATACTAATGGCAAAGGCGGTACACCTGGGGGCTTGGTTTCTCCTGGGGTGTATCGCCTCTAGCTTTGTGGCTTGGCTAGGGGCGCTGCATCCTGCTTTGTTTCGGGTGATGTGGGTTATTTACATAATGTCGTGCGCTGCGCTATGCCTTGCTCTGCTGACAGATGACGCGGTGAGGCAGTTTCTCAAGCTGTCTGAACCAGATTATTATGCCTTGCTGATTGCGATCGCAGTTTCGATTGTTCTGGGAGGAATTGTCACATGGCTGATAGGTGGCTAAAAACCAACTGTTTGCTGGCTAGTGCTACGGCTTTTTGGCTAGCTGCACTTTCTCCCCTGCCCCAAATTGGCAAGGGAATCAGCTATAGCTTGGCACTTGTTGCATCAGTGCAACTAGTCGGGGAATCGCGGCAACTCATAGCGCAAGATGCCCGACGTGCAGCGCTGTCAGCCATGAATCAAGAACTGGAACAAGTAGAAATTGGGCTACATACTCAGCAACAAGAGCAAGCGCTCTATGAAATTTATGGCGCTGCACCGACTTACCCGCCGGAAGTTAGGGAGGAGTTAACCACTAGCCTGAAACACTTATATAAGGAGCCGAGCGCGGATCGAACTGGCGAAACTTCCGCTTCCACTTCCGACAATAAAGCCTTCTATTTGGCAGTAATCGGACTGTTGGAAGTCAAAGGGGAAACTTACGTGATTGAGCAAATTTTGAAAATGGGCGGACGCCGTTGGGAAGAGGGCAAGCGCCGATTACAGCAAATTCTAGATGAGGGTCAGAAAAATGAGTGGTAATTTCAAAGTCGTCTTACCTAACGCCGATAAGATGATGAACGCAATTGAAAGCTTTGAAATGAGCAAGGATGAGCTAGAAGCTCACTTTCCTAGAGAGGTGAGAATTCTTGAAAACTCCCCGTGCAGCGCTGTTAGCATAGCCTATCCGAATGGTAAAGGCTCAATAATTATCGAGAAGCCGAAACCATAGTCAAGTTAAGCGATCGCGTTACTCCTTTACGCGATCGCTTTTTCCCAATACTCGAACTTCGGCAATTCAAAAATATCAGATTATTTAACATGGCAGCTATTGACCGAGGGAAAGAAATTATCAAGGAGGCGATTTGAGCGACTCAAGCGGGTTTGGTGGCTCGAATTCCGGTTGCAGATGAACCCAATTTAGCTGTATTTCAGCAAGCATTAAGAGCGGCGGATGTTCAGCGAATGCTTATTCAGAAAGGGGTTAGGGTTGAATTTTATTTTCCTGAATCGCCAGTGGAACAAGCCAAAAAAGCTATGTTGCAAGTTATCAGGAGTGCATCGGCTGAAATTCAAGAGATTGTGTTTCCTGTCATCGCCCAAGATTACGCTGATGCACAACTCGCCCTAGCCAGCTTAGAGGTGCAAGCGGCTCTTAGTCGGCGTGGCATCACTGCATCACTCCAGCGGGAATCTCAAAAGGAAATAGTTGTTGTCAGCATCGACCAAGTGATAAGCGGCGAACTGGACAGCTATTTGAGGGAACGGGAATGAGCGATTCAAAAACACCCAATTGCATTAATTGTGATTCTACGCGAGTGCAATACCAAGAAAATTATGGTTACTGGGACTGTTTAGACTGCGGTCACGTCTGGGCTGCGGATGCTGATGATCTAGATTATGACGAACCTGTAAGTTGCCCCGATTGCTGGGGCACAGGATTAATTTATGCCTACGTCAACGATAGTCAACCGACAAAATGCACCACCTGTAAGGGAACTGGGAGGATGTAGCCGGATTGTTTCACAAAGATGGGCGCTAGCCATCATTACATAAAGTTTTGACTTGAACTAAATGATTTTATCCCAAGGAGAAATAGGTAAAAACCTGCTTCATTTTGGGATGAATTTTTAATGGAAATGAAAGTACTTTCTCATGAAAAATATTGAACACCGAATTAAGGAAGCTAACGGAAGACTCCGTAATTACGGGATAAATATTGAGCAGATTGGCAGCAGACTTTATCTGCGTGCAACGCTTCCTCCGAAGCCACAATCAGCAAAAAACAGTTGGCATCAACAAAAAATAAATATTACTGTCGCCAACTTCGACGGCGTGAAGCTTGCTGAGAAGGAAGGCAAGCTTCTCAGGCTTAGGCTAGATACTAAAGCCTTCGATTGGAATGATTACTTAAAATCAGAATTGCAAAATAATAATAATAAAGTGAAAACTATTGGAGAATTAATTCAAGAATTCGAGAAAGATTACTTCGAGAGAAGGCAACGTAATTTCAAGACAGAAAGTACATGGAAGATTGAATATCAGGCAGTTTTTAAAACTCTGCCTGAACACGAAGCACTTAATACTGAAGTACTGAAGCAAGCCATTTTAACAACCACGCCAGACACTAGAACCCGGAAACGATTTTGTCTGACACTGCGATTGTTGGCTAAATTTGCTGACATTGACTTCAACCCTAGTTCTTATTCAGGAAACTATGGCTATAGAAGTAGGCAGATCCGTAGCCTACCAACGGATAAATTAATTCTTGAATGCCATTCTAGTTTTACTGATGCAAAGTGGCAGTGGATATTTGGAATGCTTGCCACTTACGGATTAAGAAATCATGAGGTATTTTTCTTAGATTTAGAGCAACTACGAGCAGGTAATAAAATTATTACTGTCCTTGCAGGAAAGACTGGCTACAGAAAAATCTGGCCTTTTCATCCAGAGTGGTTTGACTCATTTGGGTTGCCAAATGTCAAAATCCCCGACATCAATTTAAACCGAAATAATTCTGTGATTGGCAGAACCGTGACTCAAAGATTTAGGCGAAACGATGGCTTACCGTTCAAGGTTTACGATCTTCGCCATGCTTGGGCTATTCGCACTCTAGAGTATGGAATTGATATAACCCTTGCAGCGCAGCAGATGGGGCACAGCCTGTCAGTTCACAGTAACCTCTACCACGCATGGATCAACGCCGAGCATCACCAAAGAGCTTTCGACTTGGCGATAAATAAAAGCGATCGCCCCGTGCCACCAGAATGATGAACTTGTAATTTCTAATTTTGAATTAACCAGCAGCTAGTTTGCTGGGTTTTTGCATTGCGATTGTAATGAGACGGTGACTCTTAATCTATTGGTTGCGCTTTCTTATCCCTCGTCACCCACTTTTTAACCGTTATTGTAGATTAACTAATTATTTTTCATTGTTAAGAATTAACGTTACTTTAGAGAAATATAGTGTAGCTTCTCTATGATATCGTTCAACCCATATCTTACTCTTAGGTGATTGCGATTATCCAAAGGAAACTGCTAGAGTGCTATCACGAGATACCCGCAGTAAGTGATTGTAGCAATAATCTATAACCTTAATCCTTAACACTGAATTGCTAGACTTACAAAATAGCTAGGCGAGTTCGTAATTATTCATTAATTGGTGCATTTGCTCGTTTCGAATCACAGTAAGCTTTTTAAGTGCTTTATGTCCGCTTATTTGCTTGATTTGGGAGAGCGAGAAGCGATCGCATGGCTTTGTGGGATAATGCGGGAAACTGCCTTTAAGTGTTTTCCAACTTCTAGCTGTGGCAAGGCTTCTGAGTCCTCTTTTAGACAATGAAGCCTATTCTCAGGATGCAGCTTCCATAATCAGTGTGCTTCTACAGCATCCAGCAGACGAAGTGAGATATGCTGCTTTAGAAGCATTAATTTTGCTTTAGGTGAAGTTCCTATTGCTGAAGAAATACTTGCACAAGCCAAAAATTTGCTTAAAGATGAAAAAAGTACATTTGTACGTGAATTCTTGGAGTCACTATAGCAATCCTAAGCTGTCGCGCATTTAAATTTGATAATTTAGCGCCTGAAACCGTTTCCTGTCTTAGATTGCCTTGTAAAACTAGATATCGTTTTAAGCTTTGAAGCTATGAAGCTTATAGAGTCTATGTTTGAGATGATTTCATTGCCACCTCAGATTAATATCAACTTCCTCCCACATTCATCGCTGTTAAAAAAGCCTTTTGGCTCACATCTCTGTAAACTGTATTTAAATACTTCATTACCACATCACTCGAAGTTGAATTTACTGTATTTTCCTCTTCTTTTGCAAGGGGTATTGCTCCTAATACATCTAATACCGTCTCAGTTGTGGACGGCGCAATCACTACCAAAGATGACTCTAGTGGCTCATTATATTGCCAAAAAGAATCAATTTCTACCGAGTATTTAGTATTAGGAATTGACTGTTGAATATCGGGCGTTTCTGTAGTATTTAGTTCAATCTTGGTACTACGCAATTTACGCAAATCGCTGATAATTTGCTCTTTGGTACGTCCGCGCAATTGAAATAGTACAAAGGGGTCTTCACTGAAGCGATCGCCTAACTGATAGTATATCGCACCAATATGTTTACAGGGATTTGCTTTATCAGGACAAGAGCATTTACTCTGGACATCAGCCAGGGTAAAAGGAAATATCGAAAGACCATTAGCTGTGAAGACTTCTTCTATATTTTGTGGCATTTCTCCTGCTAGTAGCTTGGCAGCAAAAATTGCCCTTTGGGACATGGTTTCAATTACATAACCCCACTGTTCATCGCTAAAAGGTTCAAGGGAGAGGGAAACCTTATAAGGTTCGACTTCACTACCCTGCACCCTAGCTAATACTTTCGCACCTTTAAATTCGATGCTTAAAACATTTCCTTGACGAGCATAATTTCTCGCACGTTCTAAGCGCTTTTTAAAACGATAGGAATCTAGCAAATCTAGCCATTGTTGTGACCACCATTCTCGACTTGCTTGTAATGTGTAATTAGTCATAATCAATTTAAAAACTTAGTAGTCTGTCTCATTAATTTTATGAGGTTCGTAGTGAGCGCTAAACCCGCATTTCTCACAAGCTTGAAATGCAGAGGTGCAAGGGAGCAGGGGAGCAGGGGAGAGTTCAATGTGCCAAGTTCAATCCCCTCTGCCCCTCTGCACAAGGTTTTGAGAGATGTGGTGAGAAATCCGGGTAAAGCGCTCAAATCAAGGACTAAAGTCCTGACTACGAACTTATTCTGTATCATCGTCAATTACTGCACTGCGATCGAGTAGTAGTAAGTTGCGGAGTTGGTCTGTATCCATTTCAGTTAACCATTCTTCACCAGCACCTACAACTTGTTCAGCCAATTGTTTCTTACTTTCAATCATGTCATGAATTTTTTCTTCTAAAGTGCCAGTGCAAACAAATTTATGTACTTGCACATTCCGGGTTTGACCAATCCGAAATACTCTATCTGTGGCTTGATTTTCCACGGCTGGATTCCACCATCTATCAAAGTGGAATACATGATTTGCTCGTGTTAAATTCAATCCTACACCACCCGCTTTTAGAGAAAGAATCATAATTGGTGGCCCTTGAGGATCATGTTGGAAACGGTCGATCATTTCCTCCCGTTGTTTTTTACTGGTACTGCCATATAAAAAGAATATTTCTCGCCCAAGCTGTTTTTCTAAATAGGGTTTAAGTAATTTACCCCACTCAGCAAATTGTGTGAAGATTAAAGCTCTATCGCCTTCTGCTAAAACTTCTTCTAACATTTCTTCTAGCCGCAGAAGTTTGGCTGAATTATGTTGTTCTAATGTCGCCTGTTTCAAATATTGGGCTGGGTGATTGCAGATTTGTTTGAGTTTGATTAGTAAAGCTAAAATCATCCCTCGACGTTGCAATCCTTCAGCAGATTCTATCTCTACTAAAGATTGTTCGACAATTTGTTGATAAAGTGCAGCTTGTTCACCAGTTAGACCGCAAAATACGGTCATTTCTTGCTTATCTGGTAAATCTTGAATAATGTCGCGATCGCTTTTCAATCGCCGCAGTATAAATGGTTGCACTAATGAACGTAATTGACCTAAAGAAGCAGTATCCCCATACTTTTCAATTGGCATGGCAAACCGCCTCTGGAAAAATTGCTTATTGCCTAAATATCCTGGATTGAGAAAATCTAAAATAGACCATAATTCTTGCAGTCTATTTTCTACAGGTGTCCCCGTTAATGCAATACGAAATGTAGCTTCTAATTGCCGCACTGCTTTTGACTGTTTGGCTTCTGGATTTTTCACATTCTGGGCTTCATCTAAAACTATTATCTGCCAAGATACACTTTGCAATGACTTGATATCTCGATGGAGAAGTGAATAGCTGGTAACGATTAAATCATGCTTTTTCACGGCTTCTAAAAACGCTTTTCCTTTTGGGCGTTTGTCACCGTGATATTGCAAAATTTTCAGGCTGGGTGCAAATTTATTGACTTCCCTTTCCCAGTTGCCTAAAACCGAAGTTGGGCAAACTAGCAGTGTTGGATTTTCTAGTGCATCCTGTTCTTTAAGATGTAGCAAGAAAGCAATGAATTGGACTGTATTATGGCAAATAATATTGTTAGCAACGAAATTGTGATGTTTGCTAACTTCAAAATCGTATACCCACCCTTCATACTCCACATCCTCAATAGCCTCAATCCGACAATAAAATACCTCTTGATCGAGAAGACATTGCAAAGACTGTCTTGTTAATCTCAACTTTTCTATATCTAGGTTGCCGTAGGCTGATAAAGTTTGAGTTGTCCATTTAGAAGGTTTTCGTAGCTGATATTGTTCTTGGGCTTCTCCAAACTTGACTAAATCATGGTCTTGTGGTTTTCCATTCCAAAGGGTTTTACCTGGTACACAAACGTAATCACCCACCTGTAAGTTATTTGTCCAACCTTTACTTGTCAGCAGCTTGTGACGATGAGTAATAGTGATACTATTACCGTCTTCTAGGGTAATTTTTCGTAATTTTTCGCTAACTTGCTGCCGATACAACCGTCTAACATTAGCTTGGACAATTTTGCCTGTTGTTTCATCTATAGAATTAACTAGTAATTCCTCTGTGGGGTTAGTCCAAAATCCTTCGCCGTCAAACTCTATTTCTCCAGCGTGAGTTTTCCAGATTGTCTCGGCTGTGCGTAACAGTCCATTTACATTTACTAGAGTATCATTGGCTACGCATTTACCGAGTCCCATATCGTCGGCGAGACACGCACCTAAGCCCCAACGTTCCAGGAAGGATAGCCAAGCAGCGCCTCGTTCTTGATAGGGTCGCAAGTGCCCTTTAAAGCCTGCTGGTGTGGGTAAAGGTGCGATCGCTTGATTATTATTTAACGCCCCAATCAACTCTTGCAATGCGCCAGATGCATCAAAACTAACCACTGGTAATTTTTCAATTGCCTGAGTATCTCCTGTACTCAGACGCAAAGCATCTTCCAGGGAAAGCGCCATTTGGTCTTTGCGAGTGGTAAAAAAAGTTT
This sequence comes from Nostoc sp., assembly GCF_036917155.1. GTDB lineage: Bacteria > Cyanobacteriota > Cyanobacteriia > Cyanobacteriales > Nostocaceae > Nostoc. The sequence continues at coordinate 16,945 of NZ_JBALDZ010000105.1, forward strand.
GGGCTGTTTTAATGTCTTGGGGCCGCAATTCTACCCACTCGCCATTAATTTCCACTAGCGGACTATTTAAAGCCACAAGTTTATCAAACTCGGCTTTGGAAATAGTTTGTCCGCCAATTGCTAATTGCCATTGGAAATTTAGTAGACTCTGCAACCCTAAACGTCCTTGCTTTCCCTTTGGGGTTTCGGCAGTAATTTTTAAACCCAAACGATTCGCCCATCCTTCCCGGTTTGCTAAACTGGGAGGCAAAATAACTCCCAAACCACTATCTTCCAACCTCCAAGCTACAGCTTTGATAAACTCATAAGCTTGAATGGGGGTAAGACGAGAAGATTGGGGATATTCGCTTTCAAAACTGGGTGCAATTGCTGGATATAATCGGGAAGCTACCCCCAAACCTCGCAAAAATGTTTCTTGTGGTTGGTCAATTGTCCGATTTTCATAAACCAATCGTTCAACTGGATTGTTCCAAATAGTCGCCGCATCCACTAAAAATTCAGGATCGTCAGCCGCTTGCAGAAAATATGCCAATGTCCAATCTGTTTCACCAGATTCAGGAGAACGCAGTTGAAAACAGGTACGAAATAGAGTTTTAAGAGTTAATTGGTATTGTAGCGGCATAGTCCAAGCCTTCAATGCCGCTTCCAATCGTTCCACTTCAATGGCATCTGCATTAACTGTATGAGATGCACTAGTTAACGCTTGCAACCACTGTCGCACCCCACTTGGTAAAGATGCAGGTTGGGAACCCACCATTTCTCGCACTTGGGCATCTATTGTACTGTTAAGAAATCCTAAAAGTAATTCTTGAGGTTCGGTGGGGAAGTTTACATAAGATAGGGATTGGGGATTCGGGATTGGGGATTGGGAAAACTCTTCTCCAGTCCCCAATCCCCAGTCCCCAGTCCCCAATCCCTCTTGATAAGTGCGACAAACCAACGGCATATTCGCAGAAAATTTTTCTAGGCGGGTTCCATCTATTGCACTATCTACGAGTACTTGCCATTTGGCAGCAAATGCACCATCTAATTGTCGGCCAATTGTTGGTAAAAACTTACACCGCGAGATTAAATCTAAACTCCAACGGGCAACCTGCGACCAAAAGCGTAAATCTCCACCTAAAAAGGCATCTTCCCCTTTAGCAGCACTTAAGGGAACAGCAGCGAGAAATTTTACTGCTTCGCTAGGGTTGAGACAAAAACCTTCAATTCGCCACGGTTGTAAATATTGCGGGGAATCTGTATTTTCCCCTAAGCTGGCAGAATGTACAGGGAAAATCGCTGCTGTTCCTTCGCTGTTAGCTTCTGGGATATAAGTTGGTAGGGCAATGATTTGAGAGTGCGTTGGTAAATTGATCTCAGTGGTACTAGCGGCTTTGCGTGTTCGCCCAGTAGTTGCGTTCGCAACTTGGGGTTTCTGGATGAAGTTGGTAATTGCCATATTCTGGGAATGCAGCCACTCACTCAACTCAACCGATGTCATTGCCAATGGATGTAGTGCTATGTCTCCAGATCCATTAGACTCAAAATTCACTCGTGGCGATCGCCAAGTTTCCCCCCAAATAAATAAACAACCATTTTGATTTTTTAGTAACCAATTACAGTGTAAAATCGCCATTTGCTAACTACTCAGATTTTCCCAAAACTCAAGAATGAAAATCGCAACTATTCTACTTTTTGCATCTTCTCAAGAAGATTTATTGACCAAGTTTCCCATACAATAAATAATATTTAAGTAATTATTCCACATAAACATTGTTAATCATGAATTTCCCCCTAATTAAAGTCTTAAAAAATGGCATATTAGTGGAACTAGATTATATGCATCCTCAAGAACAGGAGGTTGTAAGAGCATTGCTCAATGTTGTAATTTCTGAAGGTAAAACCTATCCCCAAAAGCAACCTCTATCTCCTACAGAATTTTCAGCTTACTGGTTAAGTAAGGATGCCTTTGTTGTCAGGACATCTGTTGTAGATCCTACACATAAGCCAAAAGAAATATTAGGGGCGTTTTATTTAAAGCCAAATTTTCCCGGTCGGTGTAGCCATATTTGCAACGCTGGTTTTATTGTACAACCTGGGTTACGTGGTCAGGGTATTGGGCGGTTCATGGGAGAGGCTATGCTTTCAATAGCAGCAAACCTGGACTATGAAGCAGTAATGTTTAATTTGGTCTTTGAGACTAATATACCTTCAATTACACTTTGGCAGTCGTTAGGATTTAAGATTATTGGGCAAATTCCGGGTGCGGCAAAGCTAGAGAATGGGCAGGTGGTAGAGGCGCTAATCCTTTATCACACTTTGGGTTGAACGACTTGTCTATCTTTGTATGTACTAGAAGTCAGCTATATGGCATAAATGTTAGGATTGCCACAGAAAGAGAATAGCGAAAGAGAAGGAAAAAAAACTGAATGGCAGAAGTTGATAAGTCAATATCCTTCGATGGAAGGGATATTCGACTGAAAGTAGGCCTATTAGCTCCCCAGGCTGGTGGGTCGGTTTTAATAGAATCAGGGGACACATCCGTTTTAGTGACGGCTACGCGATCGCAAGCCAGAGAAGGCATAGATTTTCTTCCCCTTACCGTAGATTATGAAGAAAGGCTATACGCCGCTGGTCGGATTCCTGGAGGGATCATGCGGCGGGAAGGTCGCCCACCAGAAAAAACAATTCTCACCAGCCGTCTTATAGACCGTCCCATGCGTCCCTTGTTCCCCTCATGGCTACGGGATGATCTGCAAATTATTGCCTTAACGCTGTCGATGGACGAGTTAGTGCCACCCGATGTGCTGGCAGTTACAGGTGCTTCCATCGCTACCCTGATTGCTCAAATCCCCTTTAATGGCCCAATGGCAGCAGTGCGGGTTGGTTTAGTGGGAGATGATTTTATTATTAACCCCACTTATGCAGAAATTGAAGCCGGAGACTTGGATCTGGTAGTAGCAGGTTCACCATACGGCGTAATTATGGTGGAGGCAGGAGCCAATCAGTTACCAGAACGAGATATTATCGAGGCGATTGATTTTGGCTACGAAGCAGTGCGGGACTTAATCAAAGCGCAGCAAGATTTAATTGCAGAGTTGGGGCTGGTAATAGTGCAAGAAGCACCACCACAAGTAGACCAAACGCTGGAAAATTATATCCGCGATCGCGCCAACGGTCAGATTAAGAAAATCCTGTCTCAATTTAGTTTGACCAAACCCGAACGCGATGCAGCTTTAGATGTCGTCAAGGATGAAATTGCCGCGACGATTACTGAACTGTCAGAAGAAGACCCAATTCGAGTTGCCGCAACTGCAAATAAGAAGGCACTTGGTAACACTTTTAAAGATATTACCAAATACTTCATGCGGCGGCAAATCATCGAAGATAACGTCCGCGTTGATGGTCGTAAACTCGATCAAGTGCGTCCTGTTTCTTGTTTAGTTGATGTCTTACCAAAGCGAGTCCACGGTAGCGGTTTATTTAACCGGGAACTAACTCAGGTATTATCCGCTTGTACTCTGGGTACACCCGGGGATGCCCAAAACCTCAACGATGACATGCAGTTAGATCAACACAAGCGTTATCTGCATCATTACAACTTCCCGCCCTTCTCAGTTGGGGAAACCAAGCCAATGCGGGCCCCAGGAAGACGCGAAATTGGTCACGGGGCGTTGGCAGAACGAGCGCTCCTACCTGTGCTACCGTCAAAAGAACAATTTCCCTACGTCATTCGCATCGTATCGGAAGTACTTTCCTCTAACGGTTCCACCTCAATGGGTTCAGTCTGCGGTTCCACCCTCGCCCTGATGGATGCTGGTGTACCAATTCTCAAACCCGTCAGTGGCGCGGCAATGGGTCTGATTAAGGATGGGGACGAAGTGCGGATACTGACCGACATCCAAGGCATTGAAGACTTTTTGGGCGACATGGACTTCAAAGTTGCTGGGACGGATACCGGGATTACCGCCTTGCAAATGGATATGAAAATCTCCGGTTTGTCTTTAGAGGTTATAGCCCAAGCCGTCCACCAAGCCAAAGCAGCCCGGTTGCACATTCTAGAGAAAATGCTCGCCTGCATTGACACGCCACGTACTGAAACCTCACCCTATGCCCCACGTCTGTTAACAATCAAGATTGATTCAGACATGATTGGTTTGGTAATTGGGCCTGGAGGCAAGACTATTAAGGGGATCACAGAGGAAACTGGTGCAAAAATTGACATCGAAGATGATGGCACCGTGACAATTTCCGCTGTGGATGAGAATAAGGCCAAGAGAGCCAGAAATATCATCCAAGGCATGACCCGCAAGTTGCACGAAGGAGATGTCTACGCAGGACGCATTACTCGGATTATACCGATAGGTGCATTTGTGGAATTTTTGCCTGGAAAAGAAGGCATGATCCATATTTCTCAACTAGCCGACTACCGCGTTGGCAAAGTTGAAGATGAAGTAGCGGTGGGCGATGAAGTGATTATCAAAGTGCGCGAAATTGATAACAAAGGTCGGATTAATCTTACCCGCTTGGGTATCCACCCAGATCAAGCAGCAGCAGCAAGAGAAGCTGCGGCGGTGAATCGGTAACTCGATTTGGGATTTTAGATTAGATTAAATCTAAAATCCGCGATGCCTACTGTGAAGGCATCGCCGTATGCTTCTCTAATTAAAGCTCTTTCATCACTCTCAGCACAGTAAAAGAAGAAATATTCATCAGATTACTCACCCCGTGGAAACCCCTACATTCATGATGTTGTTGGCGAATTGATAGGGGGTTTAACCCATTAGCCCCAATCCATTGGCAAGTTCTTTAATAAGAGTGCGTTTCAACGCACAGTAGCTCTTAGCCCGCAATTTATTGCAGGGCGGGAAAGCAACGCTAAACTAAGGCTTTAAGGGTGAGGGGTTTAACCCATCATGAATTGACCAACAACATCATTCATGTATGGGGGTAAGGGGCAGGTGAATTTATTCACCGTCAAAATTGTTTCAATTATCCTAATCATATCGTAACCTTTCACACTCCCCCCTACTTCTCAACGATAAATCAAGGGTTTCGACCATTTTGCCGGGGGGGAGTGAATAATTACATCATATCTGCCAATAAAATTAAATAGTGTGAAAAATAAATCTGTTTTATAACACGTTATCTATCAAGTCTGTCAAATCTTCACTCTCTGCATACAGCAGTAAGTGTGGGTTCGCAGATAAGATGAAATTCTGACAACGAATTTATAAGGGTTCCAGGTACCGATATTCGCGCATAAAGTGAAATTCATTGTGGAGTCTGGGTTTGAGCCAAATATTCAATTTGCACATAAATTGAAATTTTCCGACTTTGATTTAACGACAGCCCGAATGCTTTTAAAAGCGTACTTTTGAAGTGCGATAGGCTTACGCCCCACGCCCAGGCGATCGCCTCGTGTCATAGGTAGCCAAGCAGCTTGACTATGGAAAATTCGGGATTTTAAGTATAAATTATAATCAGTATTTAACAAAATATAGTGAATTTCTGTGAGTAGATGCAAAATTTCACTTTATGTGCCAATTCGCTAGCTTTCTCAAACCCTTGCCCCACAATCGATTTCACTTTATGTGCGAATTCCGTCGCCTGGAACTCCTGTAACTCCGTTGTTCAAATTTCATCTTATCTACGAACCGACATAAGTTTGGTTAAAACCCCAGGAAGCGTTTTAACAACATCAAGAATTGCTCCTCATTTGAGCCAACGCCAAATTATTAATCTAATTAATACAAACGCTAAACCTGATTATCTAATTCGTGAAAACATTGAATATCTATTACTTGATGTCCGAACTAAAAATCGCGAAAATCAACTTGACTTCAATCCAGAATTGTCCAATCAACTCAAAAACAACCAAGCATTTAAATTGATTTATCAACAAGATGATGTTTATTTATTTCAAAAGCAGTAAGTAGAGCGGTGTAAATAATTGAAGGTTTTGAGTATATATAAAATATACTCCAAACCCATCTTAAAAACATTATTTCAGTGACATTATGAATAGTTTACAATCTGCTAAACCTCCAAAACTATCTAGTTGCAATTCTCAAGTCATCCTCAATTGCTTTGAGAATGCGTGGCAACTGGAAGATATGTTATTGAAAAGTCTGCTTGGGGAAGATACATTCTATGTCAATCCAGACCCTTTGAGAAATCGCCTAATTTTTTATAAGAAGAATTCAGAACTCAGGAGTCAGAATTCATACTGAATTCTGTACGAGTGGGTGATAGTGCCAGCGGCAAGCGAGTCCGCGATTTAGTTGCACAATATTTATTAAGAGACAGTAATCAGGATCGAATTAATGAAACTGATGCCTGTAAATTTTCTCAACGATTATGAAATAAATTTACTTGATAATTAACGCTACTTTCTCAGTAGAAACGTAATTTGGTAAGACGTGATTCAATTTTGCTTCATTGAGATGCAGATGATCTGACAACACAGCAGAGATCACATTCCGAAAATCAGTAGTGATAGCCAAGTCCCTACCTTGGTAAAGTTGGGTTGTAGATAGACCAGGCCATTCACCGTAAACTTTACCACCGCGAATATTACCACCCAAAACCCACATAACATTCCCGTGACCGTGGTCGGTACCACCATTATCATTTTGCTTGACTGTACGACCAAACTCCGACATCACGACAATTGTCGTATTCTGGTAAACGCTCCCCAACCCTCCGACCAAAGCAGACAAACCCGAACCCAATTTTTTGAGGTTGCGAGCTAACTGTCCTTGAGTGCTACCTTGATTGACATGGGTATCCCAACCTCCCAAAGCCATAAACCCTAACTCAATTCTGGGGTCTTTGAGTATTAGTTGTGCCAATCGTTGGGCATCGCTGGCGAAGCCATCAGGTGAAGGCGCACCATTATTCGCCATTTTCATTTCACTATCTAGGTCATTCATGATGGCCTGACGCGCCATCCGTCCTTGGTGATAGGTCTGACTTAAGGCATCATTACCGCCATAAAGTTGGTCAAATGCTGCTGCTAATTGAGGACGATCTATTGGCAGAGGTCTGTTAGCATTTCTTCCTGATGCTATGTTAGCTACAGGCATCCGTCCAGAAAAAATCCAGGGTGTTGTTTCTCCGACACTTACCGCTTGAATGGGTGTTTTTTGAGAAATCACCCCTAGTAAACGATTCATCCAACCATCCTGAGTATGTTTATCACCAGGGGTAGCGTTTTCCATGTATTCTTGGGCATCAAAGTGAGAACGAGTTGGATCGGGAGAACCACAAGCATGAATAAATGCCAAACTCTTCTGCTGCCAAAAAGGCATCAAAGAATCTAATGCTGGATGCAAGCCAAAGCGTCCATCTAAATCTATTACTCCCCCTTCCTTCCCTGGTTGGGGAATAGCAATTTGTGGTCGGGCTTGATAGTAAGCTGTTTCTGAGTAAGGAACCACGACGTTTAAACCGTCTACTGCTCCCCGGAGGAAAATTACAATTAAGCGCTTCTGGTCACTGTTTGGGGTAGTGGATCTAGCTATCCAAGCATTGCTGCTTAGGGCTGTGATTGCGGAAGCTGAAAAAATTCCACCTTGGATTAGGAAGTTACGTCTTTTCATAATTAAAATTACTAAGTTATGGCTGTTTCAAATTCGCTTCTATGTCTCAGCTAGAACTGCTAGTCAACAACCTAGTTCTAAAGACCAATACCTTAGCCAAAAAAAGAGCCGCACCCAATTAATTTTTGGCAAAACTGGCAAAAACTCTAACTAACGATGCATAAATTCTGGACTGCCCAAAATTAAAGCACTATGGATTTGAGGGGAACTAGAGGCGATCGCATTCTGCGTTTTCATTGACAAAGAATTGCCCAATGTATTGGTTAGTTGCCAAGCATCTACAGGAATACTGGGAGACTTGTGTAAAGGTCTTTGCCCTGTGCCGATTTGCTCCCTCTGTTCTATATTTGTAGGGATGGTTGATAAGGGTAAATTGCCATTAGCGATCGCCGCAGCAAAACTGAGGCGGCGGTTCATTGCATCAGGGTTTAACCACACATCTGCTGTGTTTTTGTAACCATCTGGAGTTTGGCAACCGTATAGAGGCATTCCCAACTGTTGCAGCAGATTAGAGATTGGTCTTGTGTTCTCTACTTCCACACCTGTGGCTCGCACCGCAGAGATCGCATATTGATAGGGTGTTTTAAACTTGGCATTAAAGTTTTTGGCATCCCAGAATTCTCGACTGTGGAATAGGGTGTTGAGAACCTCACGAATATTGCCATCAGTGGCCAGATAACGGTGTGTAAGATTGTTTACCAGAGTCGTTGGGGGAAGATCGCTGACAAAATATTGAGCTATTTGATAGCTGATATGACGTGCAGTTGCCGGACTCCGAGCTAAAATATCTAAAGCTTCCTCCCCTTCGGCTTCACCACCGCTTTTAATTGTGTGTCCCAGGAAAACTTTGTCGCTAAAATCATGACGCTTTGGATTGAAGTCAAATCCGAAAGTATTATCTGTCTGCTGATCAGGACGAATGAAACCCCAACCACTTAAAATCCGCGCCAGAGCAATTACATCTTGCTGAGTATAACCTCCATCTACGCCGAGAGTGTGTAATTCCATCAGTTCGCGGGCATAGTTCTCATTCAAGCCGCGGATATTACCTTGAGCATCAGGGTGGTTGTCAGCCCGATTTTGGAAGTTGTCTAGATAATACTGCATAGCTGGATGATGAGCTGTTGCCCCTAACAGGTCACGAAAGCGACCCAAAGCGTAAGGTCGAATCGCCTCTTGTTCATAAGCTCCCACCCAGAGGCGATCGCGTCCTTTAGCAGCATCCACATTAAAATGGTTATACCAAAAGTCCACCATCACTTCCTGGAGTTGTCGGGGACTGCTAGTTGCTTCTAATAATCGCCCCTGCACTGCCTCATCTAGCACCTGTTTAGCCCACTTGTTGGCAGCTTTTCTTTCTAATGGGGTGGGTTTTTGCCCTGGGAGATTAGTTGTGCCGTGTTCTGAAAGTTCCACCGGATTCAAGTAGAGAGTATTTAGCTGCTTTAGTTGGCTGGTGAGACTTTGCGGTTCGGGAATCGATTCGGGTGAGAGTTGCTCCTGAATGTATCGCTCTACACCCAGAGACTCCACTCTTTGCACATCTCCCGGACGAGGGCCAAAGCTGAGGCGATTAATTATATGTAATACTTTTGGGTCAACAGGTGTGGAGGCTGCATTACTAGGAGGAATTGACCCCAGTAAGATCAACAGCAACAACACCCAATACTTAGGCTTTACAGTCATAGAGTTAATTGTGCTGTGCGGGAGGATTTTTCTTATACATACGTTCGGCAAATTTCTGCCGTTGCTCTGGGTTCAAGATTTCCCGAATCGCAAGGGTATTTTCAAACTGGGTATCACTAAGCTGCTGCTTTACAAGCTTAATTTGGTTATATTTACCCCGCACTTGCTCTTTAGTAGCTGTCCCTGCGATCAGATCATCTAATTCCTGTTCCCCTTGACGGATTTCCTGTGATTTTTGGGCTATTTGCTGTTTAGATTGATTACGAATTTGCTTAATCTGTTGCAATTGCTGGGATGTCAAATTCAAATCCTTGAGCCATCCCCCTGATTTAGCAAGATTTGGACGAGTTACACCTGTAGGGGTTTGGGCAATGACTTGGTGTGAAATTAAAGTTGGCTTGGCCAGAGCAATAGTACTACCAAAGCCAATCATCGCCACTGCCAAAATGGAAACACGACGGATTAACATCAAAGCGATCTCCTATTCAGTATCTAAGTCTGTAAAATGCCATACATCACTTTCCAGATGTTCGTTACTGACTGTACCTTGCCAATTGCTTTCAATAAAATTTTGCAATGTGGCAAGTTCAGCCCGACTCGGTTGAGCCGGGATGAAGGCACGGTAGCCAACGATCGCAGCGACTAATCCCGCTGCAAGAGCAGGTAGAACTAGCCTCGGTCTTGAATAGTGGCGTAAGGGTGCTTGAGGCCAAGCTTTCACCTGTTGTAAAATTTGTTGTTCTAAATCAGGCGAGGCTAGCGGAACTTCTGGACAATGTTGGCAGAGAAAATTAATTAGGTCAGGATCATCATTGGGTAACTGAGTCACGTCGCTTCGCTCCGAATTCAAAATTCAAAATTAATGATCTCCATAAATCAATTTAGTTGCTCTGTATCATGAGTCGTTTTCGGTCATAGCTGCACCCCTTGGTTTTGGAGAAATTGACGCATAGCAGCACGAGCATGGAATAGGCGTGACTTGACTGTTCCCAGGGGAATGTCCAGAATTTGTGCTACCTCTTTTTGAGGTACTTCTTCCAAATCATGCAAAACCAATATCGTGCGATGGTCAAAGCTTAGGTTTGCTAGTCCCCGTTGCACAAGGTCTTGATAATGCAGATTCATTAACTCTGGGGCTTCCTGTTGGGTAGGAGTTTTTTCACTGAGAATCTGTAATTGAGTTCGCCTTTGAACATCTGCCTGTCGCTGGTCATAAGCTACGTTCCAAGCGATTCGGTACAGCCAGGTAGAGAATTTTGCTGTTTGGCGAAACTTGGGCAATCCTTTCCAGGCTTGCAGAAACACTTCCTGCACCACATCGTCGAGGCTGGCAGGAGTACAGAGTTTATAGAGGATTGACCTGACTCTTTGCTGATGGCGACGGTAAAGCTGACCATAGCTTTGGGTATCACCCCTCAGGCACTGCTGTACTAGATAACTGTCAGATTCGCTTTCTAATTCACCAATCAATTGATTTGCTTTTGAAACCTTGGCTGGTACAACTAACACCTGAGGCGTTCTCCTCTATCCGTTTCGTTGCTTGTATTAGACATCTCCAGAAATTAAATATGCGTTATCCAGAGTCCTTGTAGAGACGTAGCACTGCTACGTCTCTACATTCATTTTCACCAGATGTCTATTCATTAGACCGGATGAATGGGAAAAAGGTTCAAAGGTGCAAGTTCACGCAGAATTAGTATTACTCAGGTAATAGTGCCATAGAAGTCTTGCCGCAACTGCTCGCCACGGACGCCAGTGCTGTGTTATTGCTTCTAGTTGTGCTGGTGTTGGACGTGTCGCCAATTTTTTGAGTCGCTGTAAAGCGATCGCGATCGCTAAATCGCCTTTGGGAAAGACATTAGGACGTTGCAGCGCCATTAGCAAATAAATATCAACTGTCCAGTCTCCTATCCCTTTGAGGCGCTTTAACTCAGTTCTGATAGTAGTTTCATCCATTCCTTCCAGCTTGGTTAGGTCAAGCTGACCAGTTGCGATCGCATTCGCCAATCCACGACAGTATAGAATCTTTTGCCGACTAAATCCAATCCCTTTTAATTGAGCATCATCCAATGTCAGAAAGTTTTCTGGCGTCAGAGTTACAACAACCCCACAGAGTCGAGTAAATACAGCCTTTGCTGCTGCTAAGGAAACTTGCTGTTCCAGAATTATGCACAGAAGCGTTGCAAAACCCGGTTCTCTTGACCATATTGGTGGAGGCCCCAGTGTCTCTAAAATCCAAGCCAAATCGCTGTCAAGATTGGCAAGCACCATTAGACCACGAGTCAGACTTTCTTCAGTCAATGATTCTAGTTCAGGTGTTTGTTGTGCGGCTGTTTCTTCCAATGTCATCTTTCAGAAATTTCAACCTAAAAAGAATTAGGATACAGAGCAAGTTAATTGATTTATTTTTTAATCGTAAGTTAAAGGGTTTAAGAACCTGCAATCTACATGTAGCACCCATTTCAGTCGGGGTTTAAATCCCCCGTTAGCGACGGAGGAGCGTCAGTGGCCACAACGCTCTTAACTATCGCTTGGCACTTCTCTTCTCTACGAGACGCTACGCGAACGTCTGAAATGTCTTTAATTTTGAATTTTGTTAGCGCAGCGTAAAGCCTTCTCTTTCAGAGACGCTAACGCGAACGGCATGGCTTGTCTGCGACACGCTACGCGTAGCTTGCTTCTCCGTAGGAGTACGCTTAGAGCGAGTCTACGTTCGCGCAGCGTCTCGTAGAGAGCGTCATTTTGAATTTTGAATTGTTAATCCCCTTTGGGGTTGATTCTTGTGTGAGCAGTTTTTGTTTGCGTTCAATTCCCCAGTGATAACCACCAAGACTGCCATCACTCCGCAGTACACGGTGACACGGTACAATCAGCGCTATCGGATTAGCTCCACAAGCATTTCCCACCGCACGGACTGCTTGGGGTTTGGCAATATCACAGGCAATATCAGTATATGTACGCGTTTCACCATAAGGAATTTTTTGTAATGCTTGCCAAACCTGTTTCTGAAATGCCGTACCACGGACATCAAGTGGTAAATCGAGATGTACCTTACCTCCTGCAATAAAGTTGAGGATTGCTTGTATCCATTCCTTGTGTGTGTGGTCATCACGGATGATGTGCGCTTGATGAAATTCCTGATTTAAGATGTGTTCAAGCTTGTCTGCTTCATCACCTAGTTTAACGGCGCAGATACCCTTTTCTGTTGTTGCCACAAGCAAATATCCTAGTGGACATGGAGCGATCGCATAGACAATACTGATTGTCTTTCCAGCTTGTTGGTAAGTCTTTGGTGTCATTCCCAGTTGTTTAGGTGCTTTCTCATAGAGTTGACTACTTGAACCATACCCTGTGTCGTAAACGGCGTGAGCAATTTCTTCCCCTGACTGAAGACGCTGTTTCAATCGTTGGCTACGCAGCGCATCTGCATATTGAAAAGGCGATACACCAATTATTTGCTTGAATCTCCTTTGTAAGTAACTAGAACTCATTCCCACTTGAGAACATAGTTCCGAAAGGGTTGGGATGCGATCGCCTTGTGCTTCAATATATCGACATACTGCTAAGACTTTGGCTGTGCTTGGAACTGTTTCAGATTGTGGTTGACAGCGCTTACAAGGTCGAAAACCTGCAATTTCAGCCTCTTGTGCTGATTGGAAGAAACAAACTTGATTGCGATTTGGTCGGCGACTAGGGCAAATAGGCCGACAATAAATGCCTGTAGAGCGAACACCATAGAAAAGCTGACCGACAAAACTGGGATCTCGATTGAGAACTGCTTCCCAGAGGGTTTTCTCTAAAAGTTGTGTCTGTTGTAATTGCATTGATGCCTCTTCTGCCATTTCTAGTAAATCATGGGGCGATCGCTACGTACTAAACTTGATATATAGAAATTCCCGTTTTCAACGCTACTAACCTTTGGTAAAAATATTTGGGTATACATCAGCTGCTTAGAAAACGCCATAACACTAGATTAAGTGTATTGAAAAACTACTTTCTATCTGATTGTTGCGATCAAACGTCTGAAATGTCTTTAATTTTGTTAGCGAGTCATCGAGCTTAAAAAGTGAAAAGTAAAAAGATAATCCCCATTTGATTACTGGGGATTCTCCTATAAAAAAAGCCCTTGCTTTTATGCAAGAGCCTTTAAATTATTTAGTTGTCAGTGATGAAATAAACCTTAGAACTAGTCTAGATCGTTCATGAACATCACTGGCTCAGTATCACGGTTAATTCCTTTCTCAAAACCACCAGCCGCAGCCCGTGCGCGACCAGCGTGCCATAAGTGACCAACTAGGAAGAAGAATCCTAGTACGAAGTGAGAAGTTGCCAACCAAGCGCGAGGAGATACGTAGTTGAAGGAGTTAATCTCGGTAGCCACACCACCCACGGAGTTCAAAGAACCCAGAGGAGCGTGGGTCATGTATTCAGCAGCGCGACGAGCTTGCCAAGGCTGAATATCATTCTTGATTTTTTCCAAGTCAAGACCATTGGGGCCACGTAGAGGCTCTAACCAAGGGCCGCGGAAATCCCAGAAGCGCATGGTTTCACCACCGAAGATGATTTCACCAGTTGGAGAGCGCATCAGGTATTTACCTAGACCAGTGGGGCCTTGGGCAGAACCGACGTTAGCACCCAAGCGTTGGTCACGAATCAAGAAGGTCAAAGCCTGAGCTTGAGAAGCTTCTGGGCCGGTAGGGCCAAAGAATTCGCTTGGATAAACGGTGTTGTTAAACCAAACAAAGATGGAGGCGATGAAGCCCATCAGTGAAAGAGCGCCCAAGCTGTAGGAAAGGTAAGCCTCACCAGACCAGATGGATGCACGACGTGACCAAGCAAAAGGCTTGGTGAAGATGTGCCAGATACCACCAGAAATTAAGATAAAGGCAATCCAGATGTGACCACCGACGACATCTTCCAAGTTATCAACGCTAACAATCCAGCCTTCGCCACCAAAGGGAGACTTGATTACATAACCGAAGATAACTGCTGGGTTCAATGTCGGATTGGTAATAATCCGAACATCACCACCGCCTGGTGCCCAGGTGTCATACAATCCACCAAAGAACATTGCTTTTAGCACTAATAGCAATGCACCGAATCCCAAAATAATCAGGTGGAACCCGATGATGTTCGTCATCTTGTTCTTGTCTTTCCAGTCGTAACCAAAGAAAGAAGAATATTCTTCTAAGGTTTCTGGGCCACGAACGGCATGATAGATACCGCCAAAGCCAAGGACGGCTGAGGAAATCAGGTGGAGTACGCCGACAACAAAGTAGGGGAAGGTATCGATGACTTCACCACCAGCACCAACACCCCAGCCCTGAGTGGCGAGGTGAGGTAACAAGATCAAGCCCTGCTCATACATGGGCTTTTCAGGAATGAAGTGAGCGACTTCAAACAAAGTCATCGCTCCAGCCCAAAATACAATCAAACCAGCGTGGGCAACGTGGGCACCCAGCAGTTTACCAGATAAGTTAATTAAACGTGCGTTACCAGACCACCAAGCAAATCCAGTGGATTCTTGGTCGCGTCCAGCGCCGCCTAAGATATTTGGTCTATTAGAGAGCGTTACCACGTGGTAATACCTCCTCAGGGAATACAAATTGTTCGTGGGGTTGATCTTGAGGAGCCATCCAAGCGCGGATACCCTCGTTCAGCAAAATGTTTTTGGTATAGAAGGT
>NZ_JBALDZ010000106.1:0-7542 GCF_036917155.1 Nostoc sp.
TGTAGATGCTGGTTTATCATAGTCTGCTTTTACACTTTTACACTCAACCGTATTATCTCGTACTCTTTTTCAAAAATCAAATAGGAGTCCTATAGTATGCTAAAAATATAGTTAAACAAGTCAATAAACATGAATATTTATCTAAAATAATGACTAAAAGCTTTGGCATGGTTGACTTATAGTTTTGATTTGGTGTTGACTTTCCTGCAAGATGGGCTGAAAAGCCTTGCTGTCGTTACTTCTACTTTACATAACCACTTCCCCAAGCAGGCACGGAAACTAGTGGATTATTCTATTAACTTTGTAAAAAAAATCTCCAAAATCAGCAGCGCACTTGCTTAAGACTCACCAAGCTAATGGGTACACTAACTCTAACAAAGTGACTGGGACAGCATTAACCCACTTTTGAGGAGTACCCAAATTATGCTCACGCTTTCCGGCTATCAAATTATTGAACAAATCTACGAAAGCAGCAATTCTCTGATATATCGAGGCTATCGGGAAGGCGATAATCAACCTGTAATTCTCAAAACCCTACGAGATGTTTATCCCTCGCCAGAACGCATTGCTTGTTACCAGCGCGAATATGACATTATCCACAATCTCCATCTCGCTGGAGTTGTTCAAGTTTACGCTTTGGAAATTCATCAACAACGACCAGTTTTAGTATTAGAAGACTTCGGTGGTACTTCTTTAGCTCAATTGCAGTTAGCTGGAAAAATCGAGTTAGAACAGTTTCTTAAAATGGGTATTTCTATTGTCGAAAGCATCAAACAAATCCATGCTGCTAAGATGATCCACAAAGATATTAACCCCTCAAATATTGTCTTAAATCCCAACACAAGACAGATCAAAATCATCGATTTTGGGATTTCCACTGTTCTGTCACGAGAAACCCAATCATTTAAAAATCCCAATATTCTAGAAGGCACTATTACCTACATTTCTCCTGAGCAAACAGGGCGAATGAATCGAGCGATTGATTATCGCAGCGATTTCTATTCTTTAGGAGTAACTTTCTATAAATTACTAACAGGAGAAGTGCCATTTTTAGGGGATGATCCTCTAGCGTTGATTCATTGCCATATTGCGAAACAACCACCACTTTTAGGGGATAGGGGACAGGGGATAGGGGACAGAAAAGAGATTCCCCAAATGCTATGTGAGATTGTGATGAAACTGATGGCGAAGAATGCCGAAGACCGTTATCAGTCTGCTTCTGGAATTCAGGCAGATTTAGAACAATGCTTGCATCAACTACAAAGTAATGGGAAAATTGATGTCTTTCCGTTGGCTAGTCAGGATGTCTCCGATCGCTTTATAATTCCGCAAAAACTCTATGGACGAGAACCAGAATTAGAGACGCTATTGACGGCTTTCGATCGCATCACCAATGGTACAAATGAACTGATGTTAATTGCAGGCTATTCTGGAGTCGGCAAATCAGCTTTAGTAAATGAGGTTCATAAACCCATTACAGCCAAACGTGGCAATTTTATCACTGGTAAATATGACCAGTATCAACGTAATATTCCTTACTACGCCATTTCTCAAGCATTCAATGACTTGTGTAATCAATTATTGACTGAAAGTGAATCCATTTTGAGACAATGGCAAGAAAAAATATTAGCTGCTGTTGGCAATAACGGACAGGTTTTAATTGATGTCATTCCCAATTTGAAATTGGTGATTGGCGAACAACCTCCTGTAACTCAAGTAGGCGGACAAGAAGCCCAAAACCGCTTCAATCTGGTCTTTCAAAACTTTATCAAGGCGATTTGTCAGGCTGAACATCCCCTCGTTTTGTTCGTTGATGACTTGCAATGGGCTGATAGTGCTTCGCTAAAACTGCTGAAGATTATTTTAAGCGATCGCGATATTCAAAATCTACTCATCATTGGAGCTTATCGAGATAATGAAGTCGATACAACTCACCCTTTGGCGATGAGTTTAGACGAAATTAAAAATGATGGAGGAATCGTATCTGAGATTAATCTCAAAAACCTCACTCCCAAAGATGTGAATGCTTTAATTGCCGAAACATTGTCAGTTTCAACTATCCTAACTCAAGCATTAACTAATTTGGTTTGTGAAAAAACTCAAGGTAATGCTTTCTTTACCGCTGAGTTTTTGAAATCACTTTATACAGAGAATTTACTCAGCTTTGACTATATAAAAAAAAGATGGCATTGGGATTTAGAAGAAATTGAAACCAAAGACATTACTGATAATGTTGTGGAATTAATGACGAGTAAAATTGTCAACTTAGCAGCAAACACCCAAAAAATATTACAGTTGGCTGCTTGTATTGGCAATAACTTTGATTTATCTACATTGGTATTGATTTCTCAGCAATCAGCCAAGCAAGTTTTAGATGATTTATTACCAGCATTCAAAGAAGGCTTAATTGTTGTCTCAAATAATCAATATTATCTGAGACTATTGAGAGAGGAGAAAAAAGCTGCTGATATTAATTGTAAATTCCAGCACGATCGCGTCCAGCAAGCAGCTTATTTTCTAATTTCTGAAGGGCAAAAACAAGCAAATCATTTAACAATTGGGCGACTGATGTTGAGCAATACCTCAGCATTAGTTCGAGAAGATAAAATTTTTGAAATTGTTAATCAATTAAATATTGGTGCAGAGTTGATTGACGCTCAAAATGAACGAAATGAATTAGCCAATTTGAATTTATTGGCGGGACGTAAAGCTAAATTAGCAACTGCTTATGAAGCAGCTTTGGGATATTTTTCATTCGGCATTAAATTACTAGCAGCAGATTCTTGGCAAACAAACTATGACCTGAGTTTGACATTATTTAAGTCAGCAGCAGAAGCAGCATTTGTCTACGGTGACTTCACACAGATGAATATATGGGTAGAGGAGGCAATGCAAAATGCTCAAGTTTTGTTAGACAAGACGAGAGTTTACGATCTGAAAATCCAAGCCTTTGCAGTGCAGAACAAATTACCAGCAGCGATCGCCACCGGTTTAGAAGTTCTCCAAGCCTTGGGAATTAACTTTCCCTCTACTCTGAGTCACTTAGAACTGAGCAAAGCACTACAGCAAACAGCAGATCGTCTGGCAAAAAGAGAAGTTGAAGACTTAATCAACCTACCCCAAATGCAGTCAGCCCAACAATTAGCAGCGATGCAAATTCTTTCCAGGATCATCGGACCCTCCTACCGAGGAGGGCATGAGATACTCCCATTCATTGTTTTAAAGATGGTGAATCTATCTCTAGAATACGGCAACACCGAATTATCAACGGTTGGCTATGGAATGTATAGCTTAATTCTTTGTGGAGCCTTGGATGAGATTCCCTTGGGCTATCAATTTGGTAAACTTACTTTGACCTTATTAGAACGCTACGATGCTAAACATCTCAAATGTTACATCATCGCTGTAATTTATACTACCGTCTACCATTGGCAAGAACCACTCCAGAAAACCATCAAATCCTTAAAGGAAGGCTATCAAATTGGTAGAGAGCAAGGAGATATAGAATTTTCAGGTCTTTGTGCAGTCTTTGATAGCCTGCATTCCTGGGCGACTGGCCAAGACTTGGGAGAATTTGAACGGCAAATTACTGACTACCATCATGCTATGAGTCAAGTCCAAAACAAAGTAGCTCTTTCGTATCTAGCTATTTATTGGCAGTTAAGCTTAAATCTGGTAACGGTATCTGAAAACTCCTGTTGTTTAAGTGGGGAAGTCTATCAAGAAGAACAAATGCTGCTCTGGCATCAGCAAGCTAATGATACAACTGGTTTGGCACATCTATATTACTCAAAGCTTTTTCTGTGCTATCTCTTCCAAGATTTCCCGCAAGCCGCAGCTAATGCCCAAGAGTTAGAAAAGTGTCTAAATGCATTATTAGGACAGATAACCGTAGTACTTTTCAATTTTTATGATTCTCTGACAGCCTTAGCTTTATATACTGATGCCCCACAAGCAAGCTTATTAGCAAAAGTCACAGCCAATCAAGCTCAAATGCAGAAATGGGTACACCACGCGCCGACAAATTTCTTACACAAATTTTATTTAGTGGAAGCGGAACGGTATCGAGTTTTAGGGCAAAAAGCTGAAGCCATAGAGATGTACGATCGCGCGATTGCCAAAGCAACAGAACATGAATATCTCAACGAACAAGCCCTCAGCTATGAACTCGCTGCCAGATTTTATCTGCAATGGGGTAAAGAAAAAATTGCTCAAGATTACCTATTTAATGCCCACTATGCCTACACTCGTTGGGGTGCTAAAGCTAAAGTAGAAGATTTAGAAAAACGCTATCCCCAATTTTTCACCCAAGATCAAATAAACTCTCAATTTCCAACCTCTAAAATCACCTCCACGAGTACCACCCTATCAACTTCCTTAGATTTAAACAGTGTTCTCAAAGCCTCCCACGTTCTGGGACGAGAAATTAAGCTCGATACTTTATTAACGTAATCGATCACGGGGCGATCGCAGACTAAAAGCCAATAGATGTCAATGAGTGAAGAAACTAGGGGAATTAGTCTAAGAGAGTTGACTCTATTGAATAAAAGTAAATAAACGGGTATGGCTTAGGGGAATTAAGCAGCATTTATTACTTGCTTAGAAGTAGGAACTTCTGGAAGTAAAGAAGGAGTAGGTTTACCTATGCGTGCAGCAAAAGTTGCTGCTGTTATAAAATCAAGAACATTTCGGCGCTGGGATCTGAGAGTGGTGACAACAGTTAACATCCGAGCGACAAAAATACTACCCGCCTGGGTTTGAGAACCAAAGCTAGTACGTCGCCAGATCACAGCAGGACGTATAGCCCTTTCAGCAGCATTATTTGTAGGTTCCACACCCTCAACTCTCACAAATAACCATAAAGCAGGCTCAACTTTTAAAAGTTGGCGACAGGTACGGACAGTTTTGGCAAGTGGTGTTTTTTCTTTGGAACCAATCTCATAATTTGCAGCTTCTTGTAGAGAGGAATTAATAGTATTGCGAATTTGTTTGACTAAAAGTTGAAACTCGCAACGCTTCAAAGTTCCGTCTCTGACTCGATGCCACAGTTCAAATAATTTTTCTTGTTCTTTTACCAGAGCATTTCCGATATCCTTTGAAACTCCAGTCCGCTCAGATATTTTGATGAATTCTCGTTTCAAGTGTGCCCAACACAATTGACGCTGCTCTAAAGCCACCCAATTGTATGCTGCATATCGGTCTGAATTTAAAATACCGCCAAAGTCTTCGCCCAGTAGATTACGGGCTGCATCCGAACAACGGGAAAGTGCAATCTGAAAAAATGTTACCAAGGGTGTAACTGCAACCCACAGCCAAGCTTGACTCTTTTTTGAATTGTGTCCATCAACGTTTCCCTGAGCAAAGCTTGTTTCATCCGCCCCAACTACACGCGAGTTTTGGACATATATTTTCGCTTCTTCAACTGCACTTTCTACTGCCAAAGAGGCTTCAAATCTCAGTTTGTTGACAGTACCCAAGGACATTGTAATTCCAAAGATATCCTGCATTGCACTTTGTACCATCCGAGTACTGTGGCGGTATAGTCCGCTCAACACGCTCACAAGAGCCACTACTCTCACACCATAACCACTTGGATACACATCTACGGGTAATGTTGCACGGGTTAAAGTACCGCATTCTTGGCACATTAATTGGTGTAGACGATGTTCCACGATTATTGGCTTGATAGGAGGAATTTCTACAATCTGGTGGCGGTAAGGGTTGGCATCTTCTCCCAATAATATTTCTCCGCAACATCTACAAGTCTCTGGGTGGTGGTTTAAAACGCTTTCACACTCGGATAACTCATACAGCAAGCGACTATGACCCTTGTGTCCCGCCTGTCCCCCTCGCTTTTTTCCACTTTTCTTTTTTTCAGGGCGTTTTTCGGCATCGAGTGGGTTCATGGATGGAGGCGATGACGAGTTTTTTGATGTGCGATTAATCTTTTCTAAAAGTTCTTGCTGTTTAGCCTCTTGTTCTGCCAGCTTTTTTTCTGATTCTTTGATGTGCTGCCCCATTTTTTCCACCAATCGTTTGACATTGGCTGGAGTTTTTTCCCAATCTGAATCCGAAATTTCAATTCCGTAAGCGAGGCAGTTTTCATCCATGCATTTTAATCTACCATCTCAGTAACCTATTTTTGACTGTAGCGTTTCAGATCCTGTGAACGGTTACTTATTAACTAAACTGATGACAATCGTCATTGAAAATGCTGGGGCAGAAAAGGGTTATTTACTGCTCAACCAAGATGCAGAATGGCAAATTAGAGCATCAGGAACAATTAACTCAGATACAGTTAAAGTTACTGAAGCTATCTCTATCAAAAGCTTCAGTCAACCAATACTATCTAATGCGATTATCGATTACGTTGCCCGGACTAAAGATAGTGTGGTATTACATGACGCGGTTAATGAAGGCAATTTCACTCGTGATGCTTACATTCATCAACAGCAACCTAAGTCTATTTTGTGTTTTCCTCTCCTCAATCAAGGCAAATTGATTGGGATTGTTTATTTAGAAAATAATCTCACAACTGGAGCCTTTACACCAGAACGAATGGAAGTTCTAAATTTGCTTTCTTCTCAAGCCGCCATCTCCATCGAAAATGCTACTCTCTACAACACCCTAGAAGAAAAGGTAGCCGAACGAACTCAAGAATTGTCTCAAGTTGTAGAAGACCTCAAAGCAACCCAAAAGCAACTGGTAGAATCTGAGAAAATGGCGGCATTAGGTGGTCTTGTGGCTGGAGTCGCTCATGAAATCAATACACCTGTGGGCACTAGTATCACCGTTGCTTCTACATTAGCTGATGAAACGCGATCGCTAATTACGACTGTTGAGCAAGGTCAATTAAAGCGCTCAGTTTTAAACAACTATTTGGAAATTGCGAAGGAAAGTACTGAACTGCTTCTGAGCAACCTCAATCGTGCCGGAGAACTGGTGCAAAGCTTCAAGCAAGTAGCTGTGGATCAGACTAGTTTGGAACAACGGACATTTTTAGTCAAGCAGTATTTGGAAGAAATTGTCACTAGCTTAACTCCCAAACTCAAACAAGCTTCCCATACCCTGACAGTGACAGGAGATGAAACTGTTACAATCGACAGCTATCCTGGGGCTTTGGCGCAAATTGTCACCAACTTAGTGATGAACTCCCTGAATCATGCCTATCAACTTCACGAATCAGGACAGTTGCGGATTGAGGTGAAGCAAGAAAGCGATCGCGTTGTGATTCAATATAGCGATGATGGTTGCGGCATTCCGCAAGAAAACTTAAACAAAATTTTTGAGCCTTTCTTCACCACTACTAGGCATCAAGGAGGCAGTGGTTTAGGTCTGCATATAGTCTATAACTTAGTTACTCAAAAGCTACAAGGAACAATTGATGTTGACAGTGAAGTAAAAAAGGGAACCCTATTTACAGTGACACTACCTCTATAAGAGTGCTGAGTTAGGAGTTAGGAGTTAGGAGTTAGGAGTTAGGAGTTAGGAGTTAGGAGTTAGGAGTTAGGAGTTAGGAGTTAGGAGTTAGGAGTTAGGAGT
>NZ_JBALDZ010000107.1:0-61211 GCF_036917155.1 Nostoc sp.
TATTTTTATCTCTTTTCATAAATAAATTTAGGGGCTTTAAACCCTGTATTCGGGGCTAATTTTTTTTCTGTTCCCTGTTAAGAGTTCCCTGTTCTCGCCCCGAAGTGGCTTGGTAAAAAAAGCGGTTATAACTTGGGAAAAATAATCTTGATACCAGCATTTTTAAAGTTATTGAAAATCTTTACCCTCTCAAATTGATTTCGGTGCGGTAGCTAATGTTTTACTCATTTTAGTAACTGGAACAACTATCCCACTTCTTAAATAATGAGGCGCTCTTTGGATGGCAGTAAATCCCAGTCGTAAATAAAACCCTTCAGCATAAAGGCTAGCATTTGTAATTACCTTATCTATACCTTGCTCAGTTGCTTCGTCGCAAAAATGTTGAACTAAAATACGCCCAATCCCTTTTCTTTGATATTTAGGATGGACGTACAGCCCGATTAGTTCATCAAGAATGAAACTAGCAAAACCTATAACAGCATCTCCCTCGATCGCAACCCAGAAAGTTTCCGCTTTCATACTTTTCAAGATATTTGAACCATCAGCTTTGTTGCGGTAATGACGCCAAGCTAAAAGTTCTTTTTGGGTGTAAAAAGTTGCAGGTAGAGCCTTGATAGCAGCAATATGAATTGCACTCAGCACCCAGGCATCTGTTTCCTGGGCAGGTCGAAGAGATATTTCGTTATAGCTCATAGGTTGAGAACTGGCATTCAGATTATACCATTTTGGATTTTAGACTATGCGTAGCGTTCCACAGAGAAAAAGTTAATCAACACTTCAAAGTCCCAATCATTTTGTAAATTGGTATTTGGTTCGAGTGTTTCCGCCAGTAGATATAATTGCACCTTTGGCAATTTAGCAAAGACTTCATAGAGTTCAGTGAAATCTAACTGTGTCACATTTGGGAACAATATTATTTCAATAGATTAAAGAAGGAACCTGTTCTATGGCAGTGATGATTTATACCCCTGTCCACAAAAATCTTGATCCAATTGCTTCCCCAACTTGCCCAATAGTATAACTCCTGAAATATAACCTACGGTAATTGTATCGGCATAAAGTATAATAAGCTTTAATCACCAGTAAATCTATCGGCAAACCGTATATTATGGATGAAGCAATAAAATAATCAGCTTCAAAAGACTAATTTTGAAGTAATAAAGCAATATCTTGTGATATTTGGCTAATTTTGCGGTGTTTGTTTGAATATCTTCTCAAAGCTTGCTCCCTTAGAGTATTTATCAAGCTGGAAGACATTAGAAAGTCAAAAGGAGTGAATGTGATCAACGCCATACAGATTAACGAAAACTTGACAACCACAGGACAAGTCATACCGAAACAGCTTGAGCAAGCTATCCAAGAAGGTTTCAAATCCGTTCTAAATTTGCGATCGCCTGATGAACTAGGATTTTCTAAGGATGAGCAAAAAATAGCAGAAGCATTAGGGCTGTATTATCAAAATGTTCCACTCAAGGTGGATCTAAAAAATTTAAATGAAGAAGTGATTACCAAAATCCTCATGACACTAGAGCAAATCCCTAAACCAGCTGTTGTGCATTGTGCTGCCGGGATGCGCTCGACTGGAATTGCGCTGTTGAGTATTGCTATCCAGGAAGGATTAACACCAGAACAAACCTTAGCAAAAGCTAGAAATTTGGGCTTTGGATTCTTTGAACACGCTGGCATTAGTCCCCGATTGAAGCAATTATTTGTAGACTACGTTAACAAGCATGCAAAGGTAACTGTACCTACTAGTACAAGAAGGCAAAAGTAAAAAGGCAAAAGTAAAAAGAAAGAATGCTTATTTTTTAAAAGGGAACAGGGAACGGGCAACAGGCAACAGGGAAATCCCCATAATTAAAATCAGGGGATTTGTACAAGGACACATTGAAACATCGTGGCTGACGCCATCTCGTTTCAAATATTTTTATCTCTTTTCATAAATAAATTTAGGGGCTTTAAACCCTGTATTCGGGGCTAATTTTTTTTCTGTTCCCTGTTAAGAGTTCCCTGTTCCCGCCCCGAAGGGGCTTGGTAAGCTTTCTGGCTATTTTAAATGGGTGGTTTATTTCCGCCGTGTTGTATATGAAAACGCGATCGCATCAGTCAACTTAAGCGAAACGGGCGGTTAGAAACCGCGTCTACACAAACAAAAGCTACCGATCCTGGGTTTCAAACCCTTAATTTGACTTTAGTCTGCGGAGGCGGACAATGCCAGTGTAGCCGCGTACTCCTGCACAGAAGCAAGCTACACGCAGTGTGCCGCAGGCAATTCTATTCGCCCTGGCTACTGCACAGCGATGTACCCCTAAACATCTTTACCATACTCAGCACTGAGTGCTGAGTAAAGAAGATTGAATACTCAGTACTTTTGCACTATGGTAAAAGCCCCGCCCCTTGTGGGTGGAATCTTTTGGTCAGGAGAAGGTTGATACCCCGCCCGCAAGTGGCGCGGTCTTTCAACTCAGCACGGGCTAAACGCCCCGCTATCCATGTACAGCACTATGTACTCAGCACTCTTCATTCACAACGCTTGTAAAATCTCCTCATCTACAGAGAAATCAACATCGGCTTGATCTTTTGCATTAGCCAAATAATCATTTTCTAGAGAGTCTTGTAACCCAGAAATCAAATCATATTCAGGATGCCAGTTTAATTCTGTTTGCGCTTTATTCACCGAAGCAAAGAAATGCTGCACCCGCATGGGAAAAGCTTTGCGCTTGCCGAAATCAAATTTTTTCGGGTCGTAATGGACGATTTTTACAGCATCAGGTGATTTACCAGCTGCTACAGCACTAGCACGGGCTAAACCATCAAAAGTGACAAAGCGATCGCCAGAGATATTATAAATCTGTCCTATGGCTTGTTTATTACCCAAAACCTGAGTCATTGCTAGTGCCAAGTCTTTTACATGACCTAGCTGGGTGATATGCAGGCCATTTCCGGGGATGGGAATGGGGCGATCGCGCACAATTCTGTCAAAAAACCAGCCTTCCAACTCATTATAATTACGAGGGCCGTAAATATAAGTAGGGCGAATCGAAGTAAAGGGCAATCCTAATTGAGTCAGGTAGGCTTCTGTTTCATGCTTGCCCTTATGCCGACTTTTGGGATCTACTGGATCGCCTTCTATGTGGGGCAATTGGTCAGATTTGAGATAAACCCCCGCAGAACTCATATACACAAAATGTTGCACTCGGTCTTGAAAAATCTCTGCTAGTGGTTGAGTATCAGTAAGTTCCCGCGCGTTATTGTCAAAAATGACATCAAAGTTTTCTTGTGATAACTTTGCTTTTAATTGAGTAGCATCTGTGCGATCGCCTATAATTTGTCCTACTCTTTGTAAAGAAGGTGCTGGACGATTCCCACGATTGAACAGCACCACCTCGTGTCCTTGTTCCACTAGTAGTTGAGTTAAATAGACACCAATGAACCGAGTACCACCGATAATCAGAATTCGCATAAATTCACCCTTTATATATCAGTTTTCATCAAGAGATTGGGGAGTAGAGTAGGGACTGGGGATTGAGGACTAGGGAAACAACAAGGAGAATAACCCATGCCCAATGCCCAATACCCCATTCCCAATCTGAGATTATCAGGTTGCAGCATCCATCTGGAACCTCTCAGGGAAAGATACCGTCTTATGTGCTAATCTGGGGCGCTTCCCATTCATTAATCACAAGAGGAAACTTTTCAGTCGGAGTCTAAGAAAACTATCTTGAATTTTGAATTTTGAATTTTGAATTGTTTAGCTGTGCCCTTGAAATATGCTCTAGTTCATGAGTGGCTGACACCCAAAGCCACCGGTGGTTCAGAACTCGTTGTACGAGAAATTTTGAATCACATTGATGCTGATTTGTATGCTCTCATCGATTTTGAATCCAGCAATAGAGAAAGTTATTTATACAAGCGTCAAATTGGCAAGACGTTTCTCCAGAACTTTCCCTATGCCCGTAACGGTATACAAAAATACTTGCCTTTGTGGCCTTTGGCAATTGAACAACTTGATTTGCGGCATTATGATGTAATTCTGTCTTCATCTCACGCTGTTGCCAAAGGAATCCTGACCACTCCCGAACAGATGCATATTTGCTACTGTCACAGCCCTATGCGCTATGCCTGGGACTTGACTTTTGATTATCTGCACCACAGCAAACTAGGTAGTGGCTTACCTGGGTGGGTGACGCGATATTTATTACATCGTTTGCGCCAGTGGGATGTATTGAGTGCCAATCGCGTTGATTACTTCATTGCCAACTCGCAGCATACATCTCGGCGGATTTGGCGTTGCTATCGGCGAGAAGCAACAGTCATTTACCCACCAGTGAATATTGCGGAATTTCCATTTTTATCTGAGAAAGAGGACTTTTACCTGACAGTTTCCCGGTTGGTAAGTTACAAGCAAATATCGTTGATTGTCAAGGCTTTTAATCAACTAAAACGACCATTAGTAGTCATTGGTACAGGAGATGAAATGAACAAGATTCGTGAGATGGCAAACTCCAACATCCAAATACTGGGATGGCAACCCGATAATGTGGTAAAAAAATATATGTCTAGGGCTAAAGCTTTTGTATATGCAGCTTGTGAAGATTTTGGGATTGCCCTAGTGGAAGCACAAGCCTGTGGCACGCCAGTGATTGCCTACGGTGCAGGAGGCGCTCTAGAAACAGTGCGAGATATCCACTCTGGTGTGGATAAAGTGACAGGTATATTTTTCAGAACGCAAACAGAAGCGGCTTTAGTGGAGGCAGTAGAAAAGTTTGAAGTTTATCAGGGTTCGTTCAGTTCCGAGTATATGCGATCGCACGCCGCGCAGTTTTCACCGCAAATCTTTGCCGAGCGTTATCTAGACTTTGTAAACAAATGCAACGAAAAAAGACCGTTTTCGCAATGATGGTCTTGGTTAACCTCTTATTTTTTTAGGCTTTTGGCAATTTCCCCCAGAAGAACCTCATTTTGGCTTTAATATTGGGACTATGTGTGGTGTGGATTATTAAGGAGTATGATGACTGCCCAGAGCTCACTCCTCTCCGGCAAGCGGGGCGTACGGCAAGACACTAAAGCGTCTACGCGTACTTTCTTAAAACGCGGTCAAAAAACAAAGACGCCAAAAGTTAAACCCAAAGGTTTACCTTTTCAGGGTTTAAACGGAGAGTTTGCCAAACGACTGTTCGATATAGTGTTTTCGCTGTCGGTATTAATTTTGTTCTTCCCCGTCTACTTAATTTTGGCTTTGCTGATTGCCTTCAGTTCAGAAGGCCCAATATTTTATGTCCAGGAACGGGTAGGAAAAAATTACAAAGCGTTTAATTGTATTAAATTCCGAACTATGGTAAGCAATGCAGACGAAATCCTCATGCAAATGATGGAAACATCGCCCGAATTGCGACAAGAATTTGAAAGCAGTTTTAAGCTGAAACAAGACCCCCGGATAACCAAAATTGGTCAATTTTTGCGAATTACTAGCTTAGACGAATTTCCCCAGTTCTGGAATGTTTTAAAAGGGGACATGAGTGTAGTCGGCCCTCGACCCTTGGTAGCAGAAGAACTGCCAAAATACGGTTGTCACATTGATGAGATTTTAACAATCCGTCCAGGAATTACTGGTTTGTGGCAGGTATCTGGGCGTAATGACATTCCCTACCCTCGGCGAGTCCAAATAGACCTGCATTATGTCAAATTTCGGAATTTCTGGCTTGATTTATGGATCATCTTGAAAACTATTGATGTGGTCATTTTGCCCAAAAATAACGGGGCATACTGAGTAGCTACTTAGGGTCGATTCTGTGGGGCAGTTAATGCCCCTAAACAGCAATTATTTCCCTAAAACTAAAAAATTGTTCATCTTTCTTTATATAATTATCTATATTTTCTGTCCTTCTACTTAACTCAGAATTCTCTGAGTGTTTATCAGTGGCTCCTTTTGCCCTAATTCAGATTTTTGCCAAAAGTCTAATTTCAAATACCTATTTGATTCAGTCTTCACAAAATCAGAAATATGTGAAGTTTTGACAAAAATAACAAAGTGTACGAAAAGAATCTTAATTTATTTGGTAGGAGAAAAAATATACATAATTAAACAATCTTGATCTATCTAAGGTTGGACTTACGTGTTAGATTACTTTTATTAAGTATATTTATTTACGTAAAAATTTTCATAGCAATCAGAACTCGTAGGTTTCCCATTAGGCAATTGAGCAATTAGTTGCTAGGTTGTATCAGATTGCCTGTAATTTTTTAATCAAATACAATAAGGTATAATTGAACATGACGCAACAGAAGCGAGCGTTAATTACTGGTATTACTGGTCAAGATGGTTCATATCTGAGTGAGTTTTTGCTGGAACAAGGTTATGAGGTTCATGGCATCATTCGCCGGACTTCTACCTTCAACACAGACCGCATCGATCACATTTACGAAGACCCTCACAAAGATGGAGTGCGGTTGTTTCTTCACTACGGAGACTTGACAGATGGTACGACGTTGCGGCGTATTTTAGAAGAAGTAAAGCCAGTAGAGATTTACAACCTCGGCGCTCAATCCCATGTTAGAGTCAGCTTTGATTCACCAGAATACACGGTGGATGCTGTAGGAATGGGAACGCTGCGTCTGTTGGAAGCAATTCGAGACTACCAACATCGTACTGGTATTCAGGTACGATTTTACCAGGCGGGTTCTTCAGAAATGTATGGTTTAGTACAAGCAGTACCTCAAACTGAGACAACGCCCTTTTATCCCCGCAGTCCCTATGCCTGTGCGAAAGTTTACGCCCACTGGCAAACTGTAAACTATCGTGAGTCTTATAATTTATTTGCTTGTAACGGCATACTTTTTAACCACGAGTCACCACGGCGGGGTGAAACCTTTGTAACCCGTAAAATTACTAGAGCCGTGGCTGGTATCGTTGCTGGTAAGCAGAAAAAGATTTATATGGGTAATCTAGATGCCAAGCGAGATTGGGGCTATGCAAAGGATTACGTCAAAGCAATGTGGTTGATGGTGCAGAAAGACCAGCCAGACGATTATGTAATTGCGACTGGTGAAACCCATTCAGTGCGGGAGTTTTTGGAACTGGCCTTTAGTTATGTGAATCTCAATTGGCAAGATTATGTAGAGTTTGATGAGCGTTACCTCCGTCCATCTGAGGTGGAACTGTTGATTGGCGATTCTACCAAAGCACGGCAGAAGTTAGGCTGGGCACCATCAGTAACCTTTGAAGAACTAGTTTCCTTAATGGTAGAAGCAGACTTACAAGCATTGGGTCATACTTCACCTAATGGTAATGGTTCGCAATTTCCAAATGATATTGCGACTATTCGTCAACAACTGGGCGCTTTACACTTCTGATTTACACCACAGAGGATAAAAATATGACCGCCTTAGAACTAAAAAATAAACGCATTCTCGTCACCGGTGGGTCGGGGTTTCTAGGTCGTCAGGTGATAGATCAACTGTGTAAAGCTGGGGCTGATCGTGAGAAGATTACGATACCGCGATCGCGTGATTCTGATCTGCGTGTATGGGAAAACAGCCAACGTGCAGTTGACCAGCAAGACATCATTATTCACCTAGCAGCTCATGTCGGTGGTATCGGTTTAAACCGCGAAAAACCCGCAGAGCTGTTCTACGATAACTTGATCATGGGAACCCAGCTAATTCACGCTGCCTATCAAGCTGGAGTCGAAAAATTTGTTTGTGTTGGTACAATCTGCGCTTATCCTAAATTCACTCCAGTGCCATTCAAAGAAGATGATCTTTGGAATGGCTACCCAGAGGAAACTAATGCCCCTTATGGTATTGCGAAAAAAGCGCTTTTAGTCCAATTGCAATCTTACCGTCAGCAGTACGGTTTTAATGGGATTTACTTACTGCCAGTAAATTTATATGGCCCAGAAGATAACTTTGACCCTGGAAGTTCCCATGTGATTCCCGCATTAGTTCGCAAAGTTCACGAAGCCCAAATTAAAGCAGAAAAGCAACTTCCAGTTTGGGGTGATGGCAGTCCTACCCGTGAGTTTCTGTATTCAGAAGATGCAGCGAGGGGGATTGTTTTGGGGACTAAATTGTATAACGAATCGGAACCAGTTAACTTGGGAACTGGTTATGAAATCTCCATCCTTGATTTAGTAACTCTAATCGCCGAATTGATGGAGTTTAAGGGGGAAATTGTTTGGCAAACTGACAAGCCTAATGGTCAACCCCGTCGCTGTTTAGATACTGAACGGGCGAATCTTGCCTTTAATTTCACGGCTCAGGTGAGTTTTGAAGAGGGGCTAAAAAATACCATTGAGTGGTATCGTCAACACGCTGCTTGACACTTCCCGGACTGAACAAATTTCGCTTTGCTTATTTGTTCGGAAAGTCCGGGGATTCTTGATTCCACGAGTCCACTTAGAACTGTTCCACCAGCATTTTCAGCTTTGCGTACTAGTTCTGATTGAAAACTTGAGGGGGACTTAAAGCTAATAGACTTACCCCAATTTTTCTGCCACGCAATGACCGCCACCTTCTCGGTTTTGATATGTTTACCGAGTTTCAGGGTTTGATTAACTAGCCTGCCATGAGATGATTTACGTTGAGCCGCTTGCTTACGTTCCATAGAGGCAAACTGACCTTTTTGTTTGAATCTGACTTTTTTAGCCTTGCCGAAAGCCATTCTTTCTAAAGCCTTAAAAGCTCTAGTGGCTATTTTCTGAATGGTATTAGCATCAAGGTGAGACTTAATCCAAATACTTGCAATAGCTGTTTTGTTGGCAAAAGATTGTAAATCATAATCACTAAATCCTTTTGCAACTCTTGCTTTTTGGAATGCTGTAGATTTGGCTTTTTTATTTGACGCTATAAATTTTCATGGACAAAGTTAATCATCAATTAAATAAAGCAGAACTACGCCGCACTCTACTCAAAACACGTCAATCAATGTCCGTTGGAGAATGGAGAGAAAAAAGCGATCGCTTATGCTCTCATTTACAAAACTCTACTTTGTTTACCCAAGCAAAAACAATCCTCGCTTATTTTAGCTTTCGCCAAGAACCTGACCTCAGTCCCCTATTTGCAAACACCAAATATCGCTGGGGATTTCCTCGCTGCGTTGATAAATCTCTGTGTTGGCATATTTGGACACCTGATGATTCTGTCCGAAGCGGCGCTTATGGCATTATTGAACCTCACCCCGACGCTCCAATTTTAGATGCTGCCGAAGTAGATTTAATTCTCATCCCTAGTGTAGCTTGCGACTATCAAGGTTATCGCCTCGGTTATGGCGGCGGATATTACGATCGCTTGCTCAGTTTACCGCAGTGGCAGACAAAGCCGACTATCGGAATTGTCTTTGAGTTTGCCTACTTATCCCAAATACCTATTGAACCTTGGGATAAACCACTACAGGCTGTTTCTACGGAAACCGGATTGACTCGGAAAGGCTGAAGGATTCAGGATAATGAAGACACATTATCAAATGTTTTATGACTAACCCAACATCATCTAACACTGAGCAGGAAGCAATAATTGACGAGATTATCGCAGGTAGTCTCCAAGCTCAACAAAAAACCGGCCCAGACCTCCGCCAAATTCATAGCAAAAGTCATGGACTCCTTTCGGGAGAGTTTATTATTGAACCGAATCTTCCTGAAGACCTGAGAGTAGGTTTATTTAAAACGCCCCAAACCTATCCTACATGGATTCGTTTCTCTAGTGGTGGTTCGCCTGAAAAACGTGGTAAATTCCACTCTGATAGCCAACCTGATGTTCGCGGTATCGCCATCAAGGTGATGAATGTGGACGGGCAGAAAGTACTGGATGATGAAGAAAAAACCCAAGATTTTATACTCAACAATTATCCGACTTTTTTGGCCAAAGATGTTCGTGATTACGCGGATCTCTCCAAAGCAGGTAGTGGACAACTTACCCCAGAACGGCTGAAAGAACTTGGTTACGCATTTGCGATCTTGCAAAAAATTGGTAGCCAAAAGGTAGGAAATCCGCTTTTGATTCAATATTGGAGCATGGCTCCGTTTAAATTTGGTAGTCGCATTGTCAAATTATCTGTCAAATCTCAACAGCCTGAACAAACACCAGAAACACTTCCAGAATCGGAAAATTATCTCCGAGAAACGCTGGTCAAATATTTGACTGAAGAAGGACGAGAAGCATTTTTTGACTTCTTCATTCAGTTTTATGTAGATGATGAGAAAACGCCGATTGAAGACCATATTAAAGAATGGCAAGAAGCAGATTCACCATTTATAAAAGTTGCAACTGTCCGCATTACTAGTCAGAAATTTGACTTTGAAGAACGCAAACGCTTAGATGAGGGTTTGCTATTTTCACCTTGGCATACACTGCTAGAGCATGAACCTGTTGGAAGTGTGAATCTTTCTCGCAAGAGGCTTTACAGCGAACTTGCAAAGTATCGACGAGAACAAATTGCCAAGCGCTTGCGGGAACCACAACCTTATGTAGCGGTTGAAGATTAACTACTGTGAATTGGCTTCAAACTGTAGGATGATAGGCTATAAGCTTACTTGATTAGATCCGATTTTTGGTGTTGCTGATTTGATGTATAAAATTTATAAGTTTTGCAACCAAAACTCTTGTAGAGACGTAAGATTTTATGTCTCTACATCTATCTATATGGATTTAGATTCTGATTTATTAAAGAAGTCGGCAATTGCTTTAACCAGATTTTTGATGATAGGTTACGATAAAATTAACCAAATTCTTAAGTAAAGCTATAGGACTCCTATTTGATTGTTGAAATACACGTAGGGTATGAAAGCTTAAAATATCTCAAAAAACTTGGCGATCTTGTTTATAACGAACGATATAGAATTGCTTTAACCAAATTGTATAATTACAATGGAAAATTCGTAATCAAATGCTGAACTGGAAAAAATCACGATCGCAGATTCTACTAATATATGCAGTGTTGGGAGCGATCGCACTGGTGATGCTCTTTCCTTTACTGTGGCTAATTAGTACATCCTTGAAATCGCCGACGGAAAATATTTTTCAGTCGCCGCCACAGTTGCTACCCAGTCAACCGACACTAAATAACTTCTCTAGTGTGTGGAACTCTCTACCTTTTGGACAATACCTCTATAACAGTACATTGGTGTCAGTGCTGACTGTAGGCTTAAATCTGCTGTTTTGCGCCTTAGCTGCCTATCCGTTGGCAAGATTGTCATTTGTGGGGCGAGACTGGATTTTTGTAGCGATCGTCTCCACGATTATGATTCCCTTCCAAATCGTGATGATTCCCCTCTATATTTTGACAGTCCAGTTGGGTTTGACAAATAGTTATTTGGGGATGATTTTTCCCAGTTTAGCTTCTGCCTTTGGCATTTTTCTGTTGCGCCAAGCTTTCATGAGTGTCCCCAAAGAAATAGAAGAAGCCGCCCGCATGGATGGCAGCTCAGAGTTAGGATTGTGGTGGCATATTATGTTACCGGCAGTTCGCCCAGCGCTGGTAACTTTAGCTATTTTTGTATTCATTGGTGCTTGGAGTGACTTTTTGTGGCCTTTAATTGTCATCCAAGACGAAAATTTATACACTCTTCCCTTGGGAGTCGCAAAACTAGCAGGTACATTTTCCCTTGATTGGCGGTTAGTAGCTGCTGGTTCAGTGATTGCGATCGCCCCAGTATTATTACTATTTCTGTTTTTACAACGTTACATTGTACCCACACAAACAGGTAGTGGCGTCAAGGGTTAAAGGAGGCAGGGGGCAGGGAGCAGGGAGCAGGGAGCAGGGAGCAGGGAGCAGGGAGCAAGGGAGCAAGGTAGAAGAGTTTTCCCCTCTGCGCCCCTGCCCCCCTGCTCCTCTGCAATCCTTACGCTGCATACCCTTCAGCTTAACTTAGTGCCATTCGCCCAATGCCCAATGCCCCATTCCCCAATTCCCAATTCCCAATTCAATAAGCACCAGTCTTTTTAAATACCACCCAGATAGTTTTAATAATCAGACTCAGGTCATAAGTTACAGACCACTTGCGTTGATAATCTATATCCATTTTGACAATGGTTTCAAAGTCTGTAATGCTCGAACGTCCATTAGCTTGCCATTCTCCGGTAATACCTGGTTTGACTCGTAATCTATCCCAGTGGTGTAGCTCGTAATGACTAACTTCATCAGGAGTCGGTGGACGAGTACCAACTAAACTCATATCCCCTAACAAAACATTCCAAAATTGAGGAAATTCATCTAAGCTAGTACGCCGTAAAAATTTACCTACAGGAGTAATACGAGGATCGTCAACAGACTTAAAGATGTGACCTTTAGCTTGATTTTTAACCAAATGCTTGAGTTTATCAGCATCGACAATCATGGAGCGGAATTTCCAGATGCGGAAAGTTTTTCCGTTCAAACCACAACGAATTTGGGAATAAAATATTGGACTTGGCCCATGAATAAAGGTAACAATCGCCACAGGAATTGCTACCATAAATGTGATTATCAGCCCCACAATGGCTCCAACAATGTCAATTAATCGTTTTCTTACGCTCAAAGTTGACGGGTGTGAAGGCTGTTGCGAACAATTAACTGAATAAAGATAAAGATTATTCACAGGGGCTAACTTATTTCATAATAGGAATCTTTTCATTAGTAGTCTAGACATAGACATGATTGTTAGGCGATTTTTAGTGCTTTTGTCCCTACTACTGAGTGTTACTATACACAGAATTTAACCAATAGAAAAACCGAAAACTCAAATTTTACAGAATCTTTCAATTAAAGTCATAGATTGTGAATCTACAGTATTTTTCTCTATTACCTAAATAAAAATACTACTATCGTACACATCCAAAAAATTACTGTGCTGAAGTACTACTAGTACTTTCCTAAATTCCAAATGCCGACGTTATGAGCATTTGGAATTTTGGGTAGTATTCTTATTTCTAACGTCATGTACCAGTCTCAATGAGCAACCTCTAAAGCGAAATTCACTGTATATGGTTCCTCCAATGATTGCTGATTACTAGCCTTGATCGCATTTAGATAGCGACGCAAAGATAACAGTTTTTGGGAATTTGGACGATAAGTAAGACTCCCTTGTTTTTCAAAAAGTGATGCAGTGGCGATCGCTTCATAGTCAGGATTTTCTTGCGAACTCTGGGTGAGCCAAGTTGAATCTGTGACTGAAGGTATTAAACCCGAAGGCAATTCACCTTCCAAAAAAGCCAGCAGCCGTTGCTGACAAATGCGAGTATTAATCCCACGACCCTCAAATAACTGAATAACTTCACCAAAAGACAAGGGCCGATCTGGTAGCAGCCGCAGCAATTCTGTAAATAAGAAATAATCAGTGTATTGTTGCCTGGGTATATCTAAAATTTGGGGATGCAGAGGCAGCATCGCCAAACCATAAGCAACTCGACTGCAATTAGGAGCGCCATTTTCACCGAGATATGAATCTTGAATAATCTTAGCGCTGGGGAGTTTTTGGCGTAACCAGCGGTTCACAGTTGCGACACAAGCCACTCCGCCAGTTAGAATAGCTTGATTAATCGCTTCTGTGGGGATGCCACGAGCTACCAATAACTTGTTGAGTTCTCGATTTAGGCGGCGCACAAAGGGGATAAATACCTGGCTTTCTAAGTCTCGTCGCTGCAAAATCCACTGCTGATCGGCTAATTCTAGGGTAAAAGAGTCTTGGTGTTGCAAAATCAGCTTTAGTGCTAGTGCTGCATCTAATACAGCCTGTCCCAGTAGAGAACTTTCTAGACGTTGCTGGAGGCGAATTCGAGCGGTGATATCTGGTTCTCCGACTCTGGGTAGTTCTAATTCTTCTAACCCTAAAGTCTGCCAACGCATTTGATCTAAACCGGGAATTGACGGTTGCCATTGCCAAGGATTACTAGTAGTAGTTTTGCGCTCGCTTGGTGTTTCTGAGCGTGATTGTCGAGATTTCGGTGGCAATAGCAGCTGGCAAATAATATCTTGTTCAATTCCTTTACCAGCATAAGCAAAACTGTGGAGCATGAAATCATTGTATGTCAATTGCACCAAGCTTTCTGGTACATTCACCAGCAACATTTCTGTGGCAGTTGTCCCAATGTTAATCACCAGAGTGTTGCCAATAATCGGCTGTTCGCTAGTTTTTGCTGGACGATCGTCTTGACCATCGGTTAATTTTACTTGCTCACCGTTAGCGGCATCGAGTTCTGGGAGTAGACTAGCGATCGCTTCTTCGACAAAAAAGACTTGCTGCGGATGTTGAATGAGTTTGCTGGTGAGTAAAGCTTCCCGCACGTTAAAGCGGTATTGTTCCGACCAGCTAGATGGACAGGTGCAAATTACACCCGCAATATTATTGATAATCTGGGGAAAGTTTTGTTCGCTGATCCCAACAGCGGCAGCCATTAAACTAGGAGTGGTACTTGTTTTTTCAGATTTGAGGGTTAATAGTAGCTTAGAGAGCGATCGCACAATCCAAATCAAAGGGCCTGCCGAAAATTCATTTAATTGCAAAACAGGTTCCCATTTCTGTCTTTCACTCTTGTAGGGAATAGCTACTTGTAAATAGGGCTTCAACTGCGCCGAGTAGAGATTATTGATCGTCGAATCTGATGTTGATCTCGGTGTTGCAGGAGTGGTGGGGGAGCGATCGGGCACTTTATCTTGAGCAACAGCCGCCGGTGCCGTCTGCTCATGTGTTTCGATACTTTCATTTTCACCGTGGGGTATAGAAGCTGTAGGCAGATAAACCTCTGTTGGCAAACGAAAGGATTGCTGGAACGAACTTGTTCCCGATGGGTTTTCTGCTGACCAGTAGATAGGATGTACAACAAAAGTCGAGCGATTTAATAAGGCGGCAGAAATTCCTGTTGTACCTAAATCAATTCCTAAATACCAGACTGGTTCTATAACATTAGGCGCAACCTCTGGATTATTTATGGAGTTGGAAATTGTTGGTGAAGAACTTTCTTGAACAGGAGTTACGACTTCCTTTTTTTTGTCAGTTTCTATCTGGGGAACTGCCAAACTGGAGAAAGCAGCAGTTGAGGTGTTTTCTGCTATTTGGAGATTTTCAGAGGAAGTTGTGGGAATTGTGTCTTGAGTTGTATCAAGTATTTCCGAGAAAATATCCAAATTGGTGGCTGGTTGTGACTCAGAATTTAGCTGCTGATCAAAATTAGCCAAATCCCGATCTAATTGCTGCAACTGTTCTTCATCTAGGGAAATATCAGGTACGGCTGGAGCCTGGTTTGACTCAATAGAAAGCAAGTTTTCTTGGGGTGAAGCAGCAATGTAGTTATCTGAAGTCGGTTCTGGCTGATCGTCGTTAATTAATACTTCCGATGTAGCGATATCTTCTTTACCAGTCGCTTCGCTTTCCTGTAGGGGTACAGTAGGCTTTTCTTCTCCTGTCGGAGACGCTGCACGAACGGGAGGTTGTGCGTAGTTTTCTTCCCCGTAAGGATATGCCAACGTAATTTCTGCGACTTCTGGAGTAACTGGTGCTGTAGTTGTGACATCCTCCATGAAGGATAATACTTCCAGCGATCGCTGCTCACTACTTGTATCAGGCAATAGGTCAGTTAGGGTATTAATTGTATCAACACTAGCTGGCTGAGTGTCGATTTGCGTGGGTAAACTGTCTGTTTGTGGGGTAGAAAAGCTGAGAGGTGAGTCTAGATCGGTATCCTCTTCAAAAAATAGTTCTTCCTGTGGCTCTGATGAATCTGTGGTTTCTCCTAAAGTTTCTTGGGTTGAAAAACCCGTATCTGGTAATACAACGGCAGAATCCACAGTTGGAGTTACAGATGGGGAGTCTGTGGAAGCAGATAAGTCATTTGTGGCAACATCGAGGCTGGGATTATTAACATCACCAGCGCCAAACAAACTGGCGTAAAGTTGGTCTACTTCATCACCAATTAACGCAGAAATATCTTGCGGTAATTCGGTCGGGGTTTCAGAAGATTCAGACGAGTCTAAACCAAGCTGCAACAGCGCTGCATCTAAATCTTCCGTGAGGGTAGTCTCCTGTTGCTCAGAATTAATAATGAGTGGAGATGAAGTTTCTGGTTGTATCAATTCCAAGGGGTGGGGCGCAACTTCAGCAGCGATCGCGGTTGGCTCAGGCAATGATGGTAGTGTCTCAGATTCTATCCCCAAGAAAGATGGCTGGGAACTAGGGGATTCTTGCTGCAAATGCTGGGTCAAATTATTGAGAAAGCTGGCCATCATCTGTTCGCCTTGCATCCCCTTGCTATGCATTCTTGCCAGTGCTTGCGACAGAGATTCGTAATAAGTATTAATGTTGCGCTGTAGTGCCTCAAAGACTACATTCACCGTCCCATCTAGTGATAATAGGCGCTGATCCAAATCCCTGGCCAGTTGGGTTAACCGCTCCACACTGTCTGGTGATTCTAAAAAAGGTTGAGTTGCAGAGGTTGCGTGATTAATTTCTCCTGAAGAACTGGCAGAATTTTCCCCCGTCTTTCCGACCAGTGCTGTTAAGGTTGGCACAAGGCGACTCATGAGTACCTGTAAAAATTCGGTAATCATTTGCTCTTGGTTAGTCAACTGCTGCGCTAGGGAGTAGTTTTGCAAACGCTTTTGTTCTAGCTGGCGAATTTCTTGTATCAGGTTGGCTCGCTCTTGCAAGAGCAATTCTAATTCCGATCGCAACGGCTGAATCAATCTCGAAAATTCATTTTTTAATTGTCCGGCGTCAACAGTACTCTGTTCCTGACTCGGTTGGAGCTGCGGTAGTGGATATAGGTGATTGTCATGATCAATAAATTTTGTTAACAAAGGCGATGGCGGAGCCATCGCCAAGGGCGAACGCGATTCTTCGGAAGACTGATTTGGGATGCCGTTCTCTAATGCTTCCTTTTCTTGTAACCTCACCAAAAAGTCGCGAATTCGTTCTAAAACTTCTTTAGGCTCTTGCCCCTGACCAGACAAAAATCTAGACAGGCGCTTGCCACTGCTGGCAAGTAAATTGTCAATGTCTGCGATCAGCTTTTGAATTTCATCTGTACTGGAAGTCACTTTTATTACCTTATGTAGAAAACTGTGCCAACTAATATAACAAGTACTTTACAATCACTATTCGCACAGCGTCTCCCATCGGAGAAGTTTTGAGTAGCAAAAGCCGCTGCTTGGACTTGTGACTGTCATTATGTTATGGATTACTGGGAGCCATGGCAATCTTCAGTCAGCCTTTGTTCGAGAAGCTTCGTTTTAGAGGTCATTAGTTGCCTATTTTTGAAAATCGCTAAAATACCTGAGCAATAATTTACTCCCTTTAGTATCATTGATGTTGTTTGCCTATATTCTTAACCAATCAAGTTTGCAGTGCAGCTAGCCCCTAAGCAATACAACCGCCGGCTATAAACTACTTTTTGCAAAACTTTTACTCCGTTTAAACTTATAGGTAAAGATTATTTAGAAAAACGTTCTTGTCGCTTTCTTGTGTAGCATAGTTTAGTTTTCTCTTTGAAAGGGAACTGTGCAATGATAGCTGAGGCTAAAAATGGCGCTCTTGTTTGTTGTGTGTACATAGCAGCTTGAATAAAGATGTTGTAATGGAAGACCGATATAGCTTGCAAGCACAGGCTAATCCCTGGATGATCACCTCCGCTCCCTTTTTTCAAGGGTTGCCAGAAACTGCTGTGGAATCAGCCCTCATCCATCTTGTCACCCGCACTCACCCAGCCAATCAGGTAATTCTCCTGGAAAATGACTGGGGCGGTTCTGTGTATTTTATTATGGACGGATGGGTAAAAATTCGCACCTACAATCTGGAGGGGAAAGAGGTAACGCTGAATATTCTTGGCAAAGGAGAATTATTTGGTGAAATGGCGGCCCTAGATGAAGTGCCTCGCTCTACAGATGTGATTACCTTAGCGCCAACGGTAATAGGCAGTATGCCTGCTCAGGATTTTGTCAAGTTACTTCAGATAGAACCCTTAGCAGGAGTTCGATTGGCGCAACTAATGGCCCGACGTTTGCGACAAGTAAATCGCCGATTGCGGTTGCGGGAATCTGATAGCCAGTCAAGAGTAGCAGATACGTTGTTATTTTTGGCAGAAGGACAAGGAAAAAAAGGGCAAACAGGAACCGAAATCCCCAATTTACCTCATCGGGAATTGAGTAGTTTGAGCGGACTGGCGCGGGAAACGGTGACACGAGTCTTGACAAGGCTAGAAAAAAAAGGCTTGATTAAACGGGATCAAGATACTATTTGTATTCCCGATTTGTCAGCCTTAGAAAGAATGATCGTTTAGCAGGTAACGCCCTTTCCTTCTCCAACTTCTCTACGAGATGCTATGCGAACAGCTAAGAAAAGTTGGCGAGAAATGGGTACTGGGTACTGCAAAAGAAATTCTTTTAAGATTTGGTTGGGGTATAAATCTCAACCAAATCTTCCCAGTAACTAGTACAAGAAGGCAAAAGTAAAAAGGCAAAAGTAAAAAGAAAGAATGCTTATTTTGTAAGCTTTCTGGCTATTTTAAATGGGTGGTTTATTTACGCCTTGCGGTACTAGTCCCCAATCCCCAGTTTAAGAACTTGTCAGATATGAGTATTTTAGATTCTCTCCCAAATGAGCCAGAGGAAGATCCATCCCCTGAATCTCCAACTCCTCAGAATCATTGGTTAGATAAAGAACAGCAGTTAATGCCTCCTCAACTCAAGGCTGATGCACCCTTAAGGATGGTAGAAACAGCATTTTTAGCCAGTACCGCTAGCTTAATTTGGTTTATTAATTTTTACTTTCCCTTGGGGCCAGTTTTGCGGATATTTTTTCCGGTGCCGATCGCTTTAGTTTATCTACGTTGGGGCAAACGTGCGGCATGGATGGCAGCACTCACCTGTGGATTATTGCTGACAGTACTGATGGGACCAGCCCGCAGTTTGCTGTTTGTCATGCCCTACGGGTTCATGGGCGTGCTTTTAGGAGCGACATGGTATCGTCGTCGTGTTCCCTGGATTGTTTCTATCACCTTGGGTACGCTATTGGGTACTTTGGGAGTTTTTTTTCGGCTATGGTTGCTGTCTGTTTTGTCAGGTGAAGATCTGTGGATTTATGTGATTACCCAAGTGACAGAGTTCATTGAGTGGGTATGTTTGAAGCTGAGTTTGTTGGCGAGTCCCAGTGTGTTTTTGATTCAAGTAGGAGCGATCGCTTTAATTCTACTCAACAACTTTATCTACCTTTTTGTGGTACATCTAGCATCATGGTTGCTTTTTGACCGCCTGGGCAACCCCATTCCCCGCCCACCCCACTGGGTACAAGTCCTCATGGATTATGAAGGATAGTGAGGAGTTGTGAGTTAAGAGTTATAAATTAAACTTCTAATTGCTAATTGCTAATTGCTAATTGCTAATTGCTAATTGCTAATTGCTAATTGCTAATTGCTAATTGCTAACTGCTAACTGCTAACTTTCCAAATGATTCGTATTTATACCCAAAAAGAACAGGGTGAAGAATGGCTACAACGGTATCGTGGTTGTCTACCAGTATTTGCCTGTGTTTTAGGATTTACTGAAACTGGTTTAATTCCAGGGATTTCAGCAGCCGGTCGCACTCCAGAGGATCGGAAATATACCGCTTGTGCTGATGCCGAGTTTTTGTATTACGGGCCAGAACATAAAGCCCAATACCCCCTACCACCATTAGCGGCTGGGGCTTCACCTGTGCTGATTTCTCGCGCCGTCTTTGAGTCACTAAAAATACCAGTTCATTTATTTAATGCTGGTTTACCCCAGCCTCCTGCCGCACCAGTAATTGATTTAGGTGGCACTCCTGCTAAGTGTTTAAGTGGAGGTGCTGCTATGGAAATCACAACTGTACACCACTTATTTGAACAAGGGCTACTTTGGGGAGAACGCCTTGCTACTAATATCCAACAGGGATATCTGATTATTGGTGAGTGCGTCGTTGGAGGCACTACAACTGCCCTAGCAATCTTAACTGGTTTGGGTGTAGATGCTGCCGGAAAAGTTAACAGTAGCCACCCTGTTTGTAACCATGCACAAAAGTGGGCACTAGTGCAAAGTGGGCTGGGGGAGATGGGGGGAGATGGGGGAGATGGGGGAGATGAGGGAGATGGGGGAGATGGAGAAGTAAGTTCTCCCTCATCCCCCTCATCCTCCTCATCTCCCCCAGTTAACCCCTTAAAACTCGTAGCCGCCGTGGGCGATCCCATGCAAGTGGTAGTAGCTGGGATGGCGATCGCAGCTAGTCGTAGTTGTGGTGTAATGCTGGCTGGAGGGACGCAAATGTTAGCGGTTTATGCGCTGATGAGTGCGATCGCTCAAGCTTACGCCTTATCATGGCAACCAGAAGCAGTAGTTGTAGGCACAACCCGCTGGGTAGCAGAAGACCCGACTGGCGCTACAGTTGACTTAGCCCTCAACTTAGGAAAAGGCAGCTTAACTGAGAGTGGAAGAACCCCACCCTTATTAGCAACTAATCTAAGCTTTGCTGATTCTCGTTATCCCCAATTGAGAGCTTATGAGCAGGGCTTTGTGAAAGAAGGTATAGGTGCTGGAGCAGCTTGCATAGCCGCCCATCTTAGCCAAGATTGGCAGCAACATGAACTTTTGGCAGCCATTGAAGCCCAACTTGAACGACTAAGGGACTTCCAATAATAATCAATCATTGTGTAGGCAGGGGAGCAGGGAGCAGGGGAAAAAGAAAAATATCATCTGAATAAATTGGGTAATTTAACGTGAATCTTATGCTGACCAATATTCGCCTAATTAGTGTTCAAGAATATCACCAAGAAGCGATAATGAATAAGATGCCATTTACTGTTTTACTTGCTATTGTTGCATATTGCGGCGATCGCGGCGACATAACAAACCGCTTGCACATCACATTAAGCATCTGCGGGATAAAATGTTAGGAAGTTAACCTGAATCTTATGCTTACCAATATTCGCCTAATTAGTGTTCAAGAATATCACCAAATGGCGGAAATGGGGATTTTTCATCCTGAAGAACACTTAGAATTAATCGCGGGACAAATCATCAGAATGTCAGCAAAAGGAACTGCTCACGAATCAGCAATTACCCGCACAGAAAGGTTATTACGTCAACGCTTGGGTGACAAAGTTTTATTAAGAATTCAGTCACCAGTGCAACTTGACGATTATTCGGAACCAGAACCAGATATTTCAGTGGTGAAGCTGAATCCATTAGATTATGACGATCACCATCCCAATGCTTCCGAAGTGTTTTTACTGATTGAAATAGCTGATTCCAGTCTCAAATACGATCGAGAAGTAAAAGCGATCGCTTATGCGAAGTCAGGTATTATTGAGTACTGGATTTTAGATGTCAATGGACGCAAGTTGTATATGTATCGTCTCCCTAGTCCAGACGGATACCACAGCGAGAGCATACTTGCAGAGGATGTGACAATTTCACCTTTAGCTTTTCCTGATTGTGCGATCGCTATTCGGGCATTATTGCGAAAAGTTTAAATAATTCGTAATTATATAGTTAACTGGCTTCATTTCTAATTTGGGGCGCTGTATTAAGGTTATCTGTTGGATTCTTGGTCTTTTGGGTTAGCTGCGTTTTTAGTGATCGCGGAATAAGGTGATTTGAGCAAATTGCTAAACTGAAATTAGCCAGTGATTTGAGT
This sequence comes from Nostoc sp., assembly GCF_036917155.1. Classification (GTDB taxonomy): domain Bacteria; phylum Cyanobacteriota; class Cyanobacteriia; order Cyanobacteriales; family Nostocaceae; genus Nostoc. The sequence continues at coordinate 21,612 of NZ_JBALDZ010000107.1, forward strand.
TAGCAAAGAGATAGAAATGACAAACGAAACGACTTCAGATAATGAAGCTGATTCGTTTTGTGAACTGTGTAGCGATTGGATTGATGATCAATAATTTGGTGTTACCCAGTAAACTAACAAGTCTATGAAGCGGACATTTGAGATATCTTGGTAGTGAAGCAAAGGTTAGCTACTACCGCTCATCTTGGGCGTTAGATGGCTTAGGTTTTTTTCTTTTCGAGGCAATCGCCTAATTTGCTATATATCTGAAAAGCACATACCAATTATAAAAAGTATAATCGGCTATAATCGCGATTCTGGCACAGTGTGCGACGCCGAATAGCCCATCGTAGACCTCGCCGATTTGTACTTACAAGTGCAGTTTGAAACCGAAGCCACCGAAAAATAAAATTCCTTTCAGAAATTCCCATAAAATTACAAGTAGGAGAACCTCTCAGGAGAAATTATGGCTATTGATGCAGAAATTTTACAAACACTAGATCAAATGCCAGAGTCACTTAAACAAGAACTCTTGCATTATGCCAAATATTTAGTTGAGAATTATTCAAAGGCTATTTATCAGGAAAGTTTACTACAACAAAAGCGTCGATCTGGCATCTTAAAAGGAACTTTTGTTTTACCTTTGCCTGATGACTTTGATGAACCTCTCGAAGTTTTTAAGGAATATATGGAATGAGTGGTTTCCTTTTAGATACTCATGCCTTTATCTGGCTAACTGAAAATGACTCCAATCTTCTAGATAATCTGAGGATGATGATCAATACCGCAGATATAGTTTATCTCAGTATTGCTAGTCTTTGGGAAATTGCCATCAAGTTGAACCTTGGCAAATTATCGCTTCAACGGACGTATGAAACGATAGGTTCTGCGATCGACGCTTCAGATATACTCATACTTCCGATATCTTTTGCCGATACAGTTCAAGTTAGGAATCTCCCCCTACATCATGGCGATCCATTTGACCGGATGTTGATTGCACAGGCTATCAATCACTCCTTAATTATTATTAGCAGGGATAAAAAATTCGATGCTTATTCTGTTCAGAGGATGTGGGAATAGTCATACCAAAAGAGAACACCCATTTTTCGCTATCCTAAATAAAGTAAATCATTAAGAGATCGCGCCAATGGTTGCTTTACCCGACAACATTTTGATGAGTGCAGAAGAATATCTGGTTTGGGAACCTACCCAAGAGGAACGCTACGAGTATTGGGATGGCGAAGTTGTGATGATGAGTGGTGCTACACGCAACCATAATCGGGTTTCTGGAAATTTCTTTAAGCTCTTAGATGATGCCCTAGCCGATCGCACCTGTGAAGTGTACATTGTAGATGTGAAGGTGCAGATAGAACCGGGGCAAAAATATTTTTATCCAGATGTGGTGGTAACTTGCGATGAACGAGATACTGATCCACAATTGGTACAATTTCCCTGCTTAATTATCGAAGTGCTATCACCTTCAACAGAAGCAGCCGATAGGGGGAAAAAATTTGCCAAATATCGCCAATCTCCAACCCTGCAAGAATATGTCTTAGTACAAGTAGCTCAACCGATTGTAGAAGTGTTTCGACGCAACGAACAGGGAAAATGGGTGCTGTCAGAGTATAATTTGGGCGATATATTGCGGCTAGAATCTGTAGATGTGGAAATTGCGATCGCCCATGTGTACAGACAAGTACAGTTTGAAACCGAACTAACAGATGCGTAGCAAATAAGAGTCTACATGGAGGATAAATAACATCTATACCTGAGCCAGACGGATGTGAAAAAATAGTTATATGACCTCACTTATTGAAGAAATCCGTCAGAAAGTTGCTGATGAACAATTTGAGTTTTCCAAGCACGCCGTTGATCAATCCATCTTGCGACAAGTTCAGGTTCAAGAAATCAGAGAGATAATTGCCAATGGACAGGTTATTGAAGACTATCCAAATGATAAGTACGGACCAAGCTGTCTGATTAGTGGTTTGACCCAAGCTCGAAGACCCATTCACGTTCAATGTAGCTATCCCTCTCGTCCATTAGTCAGAATTATTACTCTGTATCAACCCGACCCACAGAAATGGGATCAAGACTTTACACAAAGGAGAAACCGTGGCGATGACTCATGAGCAAGAAACGCTAGTTGAAAAAAAGGTAACTTACACCTTAGAGCTAAATGGACAGGTCTTCATGATTGAGAACGTACCTGCTCACGTGAATGAAGAAACAGGAGAACAATTTTTTTCTCCATCAACTGTAGAGCATTTACAGCAAATTGTCCTTAGTGGACAACAGCCGGATCGCTTCACTGAAGTTCCTGTCTATAACTATGCAGCATAATTATTGAAGATGCTCATTTGTACAGACAAGTACAGTTTGAAACCGAAGTAACAGATGCGTAGCAAATAAGAGTCTACATGCAATCCTGTTGAAGCTACTAAACGGTGCGATCGCATTAAACATCTGCGAGATAAAATGTTGGGACGCTAATATAAATACAAGCCCCTAGAGGAATAACGATGCTTCCATAGAGTTTCTGCAACAGGTCTAGCTGATCAATGACTACAAGATTTGTGATTGGGGAAGTATCACTAACAACAATCACAGCAACCGCATTGATTGCAAGGTTTTAACATCTGCTTGCAAATCTTCAACATCATAGTTGATGCAAAGTCCCCGTTTTGCCAATTCGTGTTGAAACTCAATCACTGTCAATCCAGTCCAAGCACGGGCTTTGCCACTACTAATTTTTTCCTGTTTGTACAACATGATGGCGATTTCGAGCTTTAATTCATCCTCAGTCATCTTGGTTGATTGGAGGATGTCATCAGGAATTACAACGCTCATTGGATTCTGCCGGAGAAAATTGAGTTATTCTGATTTCAAGATAAACGATTATTACTTCAAAAAGGTCTGTACCCCTACGCGGAAGCAAGCTACGCGCAGCGTATCTCAGAATTGTCCTCAAATTTATACTCGCTCCCCTAAAAGCAATCTATGTGGAATAAATCTTAGCTAAAATCTAAAATCCCAAATTGTTTGACTATTGACTAATTGCTAAACAATCAGTTTCTGCCCACCAGGTATAAATAGGCGTATCGCGGTCTGGTAAAACGCCAAAAGTATTCGGCTGCAACACATGAATGCTAATGCCATTTGTTAATTCCACAACATAATTAACGTGTGTGCCCAAATACATAACGTTGATCAGCCTTCCTTCAAAGCAGTTAGCTGGCAAGTTTGGTGGATAAAACGAAAGCTGTATTTTTTCTGGACGTACACTTACTACTACAGCTTGTGATAATTCAGTTGGTGTATCTTCAGCGCGGCTAATGATAATTGAGAGTCCTGTTTTCGTCGAAATTTGCACATTAGAGGAGTCTACCGCGACAATTTCACCACTGAATAAATTAGTATCGCCAATAAAATCAGCAACAAAAGATGTCTGAGGACGTTCGTAAATTTGGCTGGGAGTGCCAACTTGCTCAATTTTGCCTTGATTCATCACGGCAATGCGATCGCTCAAAGATAATGCTTCTTCTTGGTCGTGTGTCACCATCACAAAGGTCAATCCCAAGTCTTTGTGTAAATTTGATAACTCAACCTGCATTTCTTTACGTAGCTTTAAATCTAACGCTCCTAAAGGTTCATCTAACAATACGACGGTGGGACGATTAACTAAAGCCCTGGCTAAAGCAACTCGCTGCTGTTGACCACCAGAAAGTTGATTAGGAAAGCGCGATCGCAAACTTTCCATTTTCACGAGTTTTAAAGCTTCTTGGACTCTAGATTCAATTTTCGATTTGGGTATTTTTTTTAACCGCAGTCCAAAGGCGATGTTATTCCAGACATTCAGGTGGTTAAATAAAGCGTAACTTTGAAATACAGTATTGACGGGTCGGCGGTAAGGCGGCACATTAGTCATAGACTGACCCTGAATCAGCACCTTACCAGCGTCAGCGATTTCAAACCCAGCAATTAAGCGTAGTGTTGTTGTTTTACCACAACCGGAGGGGCCTAAAATACTAAAAAATTCTCCTTGTCTAACATCCAAGTCGATTCCATTTACTGCTGGTTCTTGGTTAAAAAACTTGAAGACGTTACGCAGTTCAACATCAAGTGGCTGAAAACTTGTTATCCCCCTCTGATTCTGCATGACAATTTGAGCCATAATCTTCAGTAGAATGCCATGATCTTACGTTATTTTGTCAATTTATCTAGTCTATTGGGCAGACTAAATTTGACACTTTGGTTCATTGTATCCGCCAAAAACAATTGTTTAAGAATATACTCGCCCGATTCTTTCATACTCAGTGCTGGGCGTGGAATTACGGTAAATGTATATACTTGCTCTGGTACTTAGGCATTCTTTGATTAAGCTAATAAGCATTAAACTTGCATATTAGCAATTGCGAAAAGGCTAGCTAGGAACTGCATTTATTCATTTTAAATTTTGAATTGCTTATGTTTCCATCACTTGGCAGTAAAAAAGATACCCGTACAGTTGGACGTGGTTTTCAATCAATATTTTTAATCCTATTTACCCTATTAATGACTGCTGGGATTGGGGCGCGTTTGGCATATTTGCAAATTGTTGAAGGGCCAAAACTCCGGGAACGAGCCGAAGCAAACCGAATTCGGATGATTCTCAAACAACCAGAACGGGGTAATATTTTTGACCGGAATGGCAAACTTTTAGCCAGTACTCGCTATCCTAGCTCAGTATATTTGTGGCCGATGGCGCATACTAAGCCTTCCTGGTCTGTAGTCGGCCCGCGTTTAGCGCAAATTCTCAACATTCCGCAAGATGAGATGGAAAAGAAATTAGAACAAGCAGGTGCTAATTCTTCTTCACTCATCCGAGTTGCCCGCGATCTAAATGAAGCAGAAATCACGGCATTAAAGGAGTATAAGAATGAACTCCCGGAAGTGGAAATCAATACAGACTCAGTGCGCTATTATCCACATGGCAAGGAATTGGCACACGTACTAGGTTATACGCGAGAGTTGACCGCTGACCAATTAAAAGACAAAAAGGAGCAAGGCTACCGACTGGGAGATGTAATCGGTCAGATGGGCGTGGAAAAGGCTTATGAGAAAGCTCTACGGGGGGAATGGGGCGGTCAGCAGGTGGAAGTAGATGGTGCTGGTAGACCAATCCGGGTTATTGGGGAGAAACAGGCAAAAGCTGGTAACGATTTGCATCTAACCATAGATTTAGATGTGCAAAAGGCAGCAGAAAAAGCTTTAGGAAATCAACGAGGTGCGATCGTCGCCATTGATCCGAAGAATGGTGCAGTTTTAGCAATGGTATCTTACCCCACCTTTGACCCGAATATCTTCTCCAAACAAAAACTCTCCCAGAAAGATTGGGAAAGCCTGCAAGGAAAAGATCATCCTTTGGTAAATCGTGCCCTGAGTGCCTTTCCTCCCGCCAGTACGTTCAAAATTGTGACTACGACAGCTGGATTGGAATCAGGTGAATTTTCTCCAGACTCAATATTACAGACCTTTGGTTCTTTGACCGTTGGTGGGGTGACATTTGGTGAGTGGAACCACGCCGGATTCGGGCCATTGGGATTTCCCAGAGCGATCGCGATGAGTAGTGATACTTTCTTCTATCAAGTTGGTAGAAAAGTCGGTGGCCCAACTTTAATCGAATGGAGTCGCAAATACGGATTTGGTCAAAAAACTGGCATTGAATTTCCCAACGAAGAATCAAAAGGTTTGGTTCCAGATGAAATATGGAAGCAGAAGGTTTTGAAGACACCTTGGACTGTAGGCGACACCATTAATATGTCAATTGGTCAAGGCGCTTTGCAAGTGACACCCCTGCAATCGGCGATTATGTTTTCTGTTCCTGCTAATGGTGGATATCGAGTTAAGCCACATTTGCTCAAAGATAATGAAGAAGCAAAAAGCTGGCGAGAATCCTTAAATATGAAATCGGAAACTATCAAAGTTCTCCGCGACGGACTGCGGAGGGTGGTAAGTGAAGGTACTGGTAAAAGTTTGAACGTGCCCACAATTGCCCCGGCATCTGGAAAGAGTGGCACTGCTGAAGCCGGTGTTGGTCGCCCAAATCATACTTGGTTTGGTGCTTATGCCCCCAGTAATAAGCCAGAAATTGTGGTTGTGGCCTTTGGTGAAAATACTGGCGAGCATGGCGGAACTATTTGTGGCCCGATGGTTTTACAAGTGCTGGAAGCTTATTTTCAACATAAATATCCAGGTAAGTATCAAAAAACTCAGTCTGAAGGAGCAGAGGCGAAAACTCAGAGTTCAGGACATGGCACTGGAGACTAGTACACGGTGGCAAACTTCCGCCACCATCTTTGTTATGTCGCTGTTATGTCGCTCATCATGCTATTTTGAATACTTTAGTCTGTAGAACTTTTGTATTCAAAATTCTACGCTTTTTCTTTATGCAACCCAGTAAACTAGACCAAATTTTAGGACTAGAACTACAGCGTCATCGCACAAAAAAAGGTTGGTCACAAGAGTATCTTGCAGAAGTGACAGGTCTGCACAGGACTTATATCAGCCAGCTTGAGCGAGGGCTAAAAAGTCCATCTGTTAGAGTTCTTAGCCATATTACCAATGCTTTAGATATAACAATGAGTGAGTTTTTACAAGCTGTAGAGGAATCCCTGAGTGTTGACGGACAACGAGATTGAAAGATTAACCCAAGCCATTATTGCTACCATTGCATCTCCAGTCATCGGCTCGATAGAAGATTATACGTGGGAAGCAATTTTTCATTATGTTAAGCATATTCCTTTATCAGATCCCGCCTTGGGACGTAGCAAGCTTCTCTATGATGCTGTTGACTTGGTGACTAAAACTGGTTGGTCGCTCAAATCCCTGCAACTAAATAGCCTCAACATTGCAAATCCATTTTTCTTTGTAATTCAGAGAGCAGATGTCATCAAGAAGGCTGTCCAACTGGGTTTTCCTGGTCTGACTGAGCAATCTTTGCCTAATGAGCTTGGATCAGCCATTATCCAACATTGGAACGAAAAAATTATTTTGAGTCAGGCAGCACAAAGCATTGTAAATAGTTATGAAGGCATATTACTGAAAACTATCAAAGGCTATGAGTATATTTACTGCGAGTTTCCACTCAATCCTCTTGACGCATCATCCCTTGATATGTAGTTTGTGGAGCAGAAGGATAAACTTCAGCATCATAGTCTTGTCCTGCATCTAGTGGTGGTAAGTCTCCAATCGCATCTCTGACTGTGACAAATGGAGAAATATTTGCCTCTAACAAATTAAGCTGATTACAAGATTTTGTAGTTCTATAGTCACTTCTAATATCACCAAAATGTGTTGGTTCAGGAAAATGAAGGGAGCGATCTAGACTAGCTAGAAAAAAAGCTCTGGTTCTCGTTTGTGGTATTCCATAATGTGCAGCATTTAATGATGAAGAGACAACTTTATAGCCCAATGATTCAAGTTTTTCTGTTATTTCTTCGCTAATTACGCCATTGTAAGCTTTCAAGATTTCAGGCACGTTTTCCATTACTACATAAAGGGGTCTAAACTCCTCTACGAATTTCAAAAACGTTCTATATAGCAGGTTACGAGAATCATTGAGGTAGCGATAACCGGCAGGAATGTTTCTAGAAAATCCCTGACATGGTGGGCCGCCAATCAGCAGTATTGGTGCTTCTCGCCGCAAGCCCAACGCTAATCGTAAGTCATCAGGACTAACCTGACGTATGTCCTGATGAATGATTTTAGTTTTTGGGTAATTGTGCTTGTAGGTCGCCAAGGCTTTTGCATTTACATCGATTGCACATAGAGATTCAAAACCCGCCATGTGAAATCCTTTTGTCAAGCCACCAGCACCAGCAAATAAGTCAATAATTTTGTATATCATTTCTGAATACTATAGTATTCAGAACCTATCGTCAAGCAACTCCTTTATCAAAAATAGTAATCCCTAGATAAACTTTTATTGAGGTATCTTAGCGGGTTTCAAATTTCTGGCTTTGTAGAACATTTCTAAACTATTGCGATCGCCTACAAAACGCCAGTGCCAAGGCTCATAACTCACACCTTGAATATTATCTTTGGGAAAAGACATTTCAAAGCTGAAACGTGCTGCATTTGCTTGCATCCACTGATAAGCCTTGGTATGGTCAAAGTTAGCTTGGAGATTAGTTGCTGGCACTGCTCCGTCTCCAATATCCACAGCATAACCTGTGTGATGTTCGCTATGACCAGGAGGAGCGCTGAGGGCAGCTCGTTCTGCTGGCGTTTGATTTCGTTGGGCACCGACACCAAAAAACAACTGCTCCTGATCTTTGACTGAGCGAAAGCCAGAAATTGGTACTAAAATTACGCCTGCCCTCTGCGCTGTTGCTACCATCTCCTCAAATTTTTGGGCAGCAGCTTTTCGCATTCTAATGCCCCTATTTGCGGAGATGGTTACTAATTCTGACTCAGGCGCTTCTGGGTATGGAAAATGCCCTAACACAGTATCGCTGGAATTATTAGATGCTATTGGAGTTGGAGTTGCAGAAGCAGGAGTAGCTGGTAAGGGTTGAGAATTGGCGGTTTTTTTGGGTGCAGTGACGAAAAACAAAAAACCGCTAAGTAAAGCCAGCAAGACAAATCCCATTACTCCCCCAATCAGCACAATTCGGGGTTGCAACCAAATTTTTGGTGTTGCATCAGGGGTATCGCGTACAGCCACTGGAATATCATCACCAAGGTCATTCGATGAGTTTTGCGGTTTTCCAGAAAACCCTGCCTTATTCAAGGGTAAACTCCTGTTTTTGTGGGATAGCCATAACAGATTTTGCACTGGACAAAAGTAGACGTAACAGGTAGCATTTTACATCTGTGGTTTTTAGGCGCAATTTTGACAAACCTTTTAGAACTATACGTCAAGCTAGGGGGATTAGTCCTGGTAGGTTTTATTCTGGGACGCAAACTACCTGTGACAGTTCCTACACGTTTGGGACAGTTCCTATTTTGGGTGGGAGTACCCATAAGCATAGTATCGTTTTTGCGTCAATCTAACTTGTCAGGGCAAATTTGGATTGCACCTGCGCTCGCTTACCTAGCCATTTTACTCGGAGCCTTTTTAGCTTGGTTAGGAATTAAAGGACAAGCCTATTTTAAAAATACTATCCCCAAACCACCAACTCAGGCTAGCTTGATATTAGCCGCAATGTTGGGTAACACAGGTTATCTTGGTTTTCCCATTACCTTAGCAATGGTAGGCAAGGAATACTTTGCTTGGGCGTTATTTTACGATTTGTTAGGTTCATTCCCCGGAACTTATGCCTTCGGTGTATTACTAGCAGCGCGTTTTGGCGGTGGTGTCCAGAATCATTGGCAGACTGCTAGGGCTATCTTAATTAATCCTGCTCTTTGGGGTTTTGGATTTGGCTTGCTGTTTCGACAGGTGACAATTCCTACAGTCGCGGAATTCTGGTTAGAGAAATTTGCTTGGAGTAGTGTAGCCTTATCTCTGATGTTAATTGGAATGCGACTGGCGCTGCTCAAATCTTGGCGTAGCCTACCGCAAGCAGGGATGAGCTTGGGAATCAAAATGCTGCTAGTTCCCTTGATATTGGGCAGTTTTTTACCACTGTTTGGATTAACTGGGCCGATCGCAAAGATCATCGTGCTACAAATGGCCATGCCTCCAGCTTTCGCCACACTGGTAATTGCTGAAACATTCAATCTCGACCGCGATTTGGCAGTTACAGCCCTAGCGGCTGGGGCTATAGGATTGCTGGTTACTCTCCCAGTTTGGCTGTGGCTATTTTAATTTGGGATTTATGCACTGTGGTGAGGCAGGCGATCGCATAAAACCCCACCCCTCCAAGAAAGGCTACGATGTACACACAAGTCCTAAAAAGCTAGAGAGAGAACTTTGATATCAGTGCCAAGTTCTGAAGAAAACTTAGTAACCACTAAAACAATAGTCGAAAGGTTTGACAATATTTTAAGACAATTAACTACAAGATAAAATTTAAAAATTAATTTTATGCTCAATCCACAAAAGCTACCATTTCTAGAGTCTATTGGTTGGCAGCTAAAAAATGTATATCAAATGAGTGAGAAAGAAATTGTTCAATTGTATCAACGCAATTGGCATCATCAAACTACGTTCAACAATTTAAAACAAGAAGAAAAGGATTTTGTTCATTATTTAGCAAAAAAATATAACTCTTGGATATTACCAGATTTTGAAATGTTTCATCTCGCTCATCACAAGAATATACTTAAAATCCTTAATGCTTTCAATCCAGAAGTTTTTAAAAAAGCTTCTGCATACTTTGGCGGTGGTACACTCTTGGCGTTAGAGTATGATGAATACAGGCTTAGTAAAGATATTGATTTTCTCTTCCCTCATGGAACTGAAAATTACAGGTATTTAAGAAATCTGATTTACGACGAAGGAATTGTAGCATTATTTCAAAGTACAACAGATATCGAATTGGGTGACACTACAATCAATCAATATGGTATTCGTTTCCCTATTTTAGTCAATAAAACAACTATTAAAGTAGAAATTGTAGCCAATGGGATTTTTACTTTAGACCCTCCTGTTTATCCGGAATGGACAAAAATACCTTGTCTGAGTATCAGCGATAGATTTACATCAAAACTAATGGCTAATGCTGACCGATGGAACGATTCAAGTACACAATCTAGAGATTTGATTGACTTAGCAATATTGCGTGTAAATAACGAAATACCCGCACGTGCAATCGCTAAAGCTGAAGAAAGCTACGAAGTAAAAAAGCCATTAGTTAAAGCCATCACTAATTTTACTGAAAAAGAAAGATATAGAGATAAATGTTTTCACGAGCTAAACATAGCTGAAGAAAAATTTCCAATAATCATGGATGGAATCAATTGGCTTCTTGTTGACTTTGAATCTATGAATTAACGATCGCCTCCTTCTCCACCTCTACCCAAGTCTTTCAATCGCATTCTCTGTTGTTTTTGTCAACTCCGCTGCCATTGTTTACTGCTGTCACTCCCTCTGAGTCTGCCTTACAGAAATGTTAAGAAAGATGTGACTAATGGATAGCCGATGCCTTGGGGAGGGGAGACAAAGCGTAGCTTTGGCGGGTTGAGGTTCTTGGGGTTTAGTAAGTAATCAAGCGGACATGATATTACTTGACTTTGGAGAATACTAGTTAAACTTCTACTGGATGCTGCCCATAATATGGTAAAGCCTCTGACCAATTAGGAAATTTGCCCTCTTGCCAATCGAGATTAGCTAATTCTAAAATACTTGTCACCGTCGCTGCTAACCCCGATTGAGCTTGAATCAACTGATAATTAGTGTTCCAATTCGCTAAAGTTTCCCGCCATGCTTCTGGTGTTAACACTCTATCTGAAAAACACACTCTTAGTTTAGAAGTATCTGGCTCAAACTCATAAATAGCAGCAAAAATTTGACCTCGTTGGGCTGGCATTTCCACAGCAAAAGTTTTTAGATTTTGACTTTTGCCTGCTTCTGACCAAGCTACCGCAGCCAAAGTTGAAATCGCAAATACAGGAATATCTAACTGTTGCCCTAAAGTCCGAGCAGTGACAACACCAATGCGAGTTCCAGTAAAACCGCCAGGGCCTTTTGCAACTGCGATAAAGGACAAATCTGCCCAAGCTTGTGGTTTGATAAATTCAATTAAATATTGATGCACTAAGCTGGATAAATCACGCCCCAAATTCCAAACTTGCGAGCGAGTGTCACGAGCAAAATCACTAATTGCCAAACCTAATTCTGGTGTAGTAGTATGTAGTGCCAAAGCGTATTTATTTATTGCAAGTTCTTCTAGTTTCGTTATCAAAGTTATTTGAAATATCTATTTTTATAGAGTTAACGTGATTTATTTAAGCATATAACATAGCGGTTATTAATTGAATAGACTACTAACTAACAAGTAGTCAAATGATATTTTTGCAAAGTTTGTGAAAGCCAATGCTGTTCGCTCTCTAATAGTGATCGCAACTAAGATGGTAAATTTGGATTACCACCTTGCTGTCTCAGTAGATAGTCCAAAATTCGGTCAATTCGCTCTAAGGCAGCACCCGTGGTGAGTTGAAATTCCTGAAACTGAGATTTTTGTTCCTCAAAGCTTCGGTCAAGCTTTAGCATGAGTGCTTCTAATCGCTCAGTTCGCGCCTTTGTTTCCTCTATCTCACCACCTGCTTTTGTAAATAGCCGTTGCGTGTGAATAATAAAATTATCAACCTGATCAGAAAGTTGGTCAACCTTTGAACCTATCTGGTCAAGCTGAGATTGGGTATGGTCTTGTTTGATGGTCAATTGGTCAACACGCACCCCTATTTGGTCAAGATGAGATTGGGTACGGTCTTGTTTGATTGTCAACTCATCAAGCTGAGATTGGGTATGGTCTTGTTTGATGGTCAATTGGTCAACACGCACCCCTATTTGGTCAAGATGAGATTGGGTACGGTCTTGTTTGATTGTCAACTCATCAAGCCGCCTGTTTGCTGATTCGGCATAGCTAGCAGTAGACACTAGCAATCGCTTAACAGTTTCGAGTTCATCTTCTACATGGTCTAGTCGCTGTGCGTTGGTCATGCTGTTTTCTCTTGGCTGACTTCATCTTTTGCGATCGCTTTTCTGATAACATAACATCAACAGCAAGCATACATTGATAGCCGAATAATTTTATTCAGCAGTAAATCGAATGGCTCTGTGTACTGATATTGCTGGATAGGTTTATTGGTAAGCTGAGATTGTAGTAATCTCCCATAACAGGCTTTGGTTGCGATTGCTACCCCCACAGATCAGCAGGCAGAATATAGCATAGGGCGACAATGCAAAAACTCCTTTTTAATGACAGAAATAGATTTAGAGCGCAGGCCCTATTTCTTGGTGAGTATATTAACTTAAAGACGTTGGAGAATTACGTTTGCTTGGCGACTATGCCAGTAATGGTTTCAGTCGGTGAACACGGCTGTGCGGTACTGCTAGACTATGGTGCAGTTGTCCTGTTTAATCTTGAGCCTCTGGAAAAGGCGGTCTTCTTGACCAAACTATCCTCTCAAGTTAGTGACTCTTTTGCTGACCCGGAAACAGAAGAGGTGGAAGTTGACCTCAACGTTGCGGAAAGTGAGCGAGTTAAGGAAGGAAAAATTTCGCTGCATGAATTTAGTGTAGAACGCTTGCAGATAGTGGCAGATATTCTCGCCAAGAGTGTTGTGCTGTCTCATTATGAAACTAGCCTAGCGGCTGTATTTGATCAAATTGAACCGTTTGCAGCTAGTCTCCAGCGTGAAAACAGGGGAAGACGCCAGAGTCGGGAATTACTGCGTCAACTTGGGACTACGCTGTTAGTTCAACATAAGATTGTGGGTCGAGTAGAGATCATCGATAAGCCTGAGTTGCTCTGGGAGTCCCCACAGCTAGAAAACTTATATCTGCGTTTGGAGGATGAATACGAAATCCGTGAGCGTCACAATGCCTTGGAACGCAAACTAGAGCTAATTACCCAAACAGCACAAACAGTACTGGAGTTCATGCAGCATAGCAGTAGTCAACGAGTAGAGTGGTATGTGGTGATTCTGATTGTGGTGGAGATTCTGCTGTCACTTTACGACATCATTTTTAAAGGCTAAGGAGATTAGTGACAAGTTAAGGAAAAGCAAGATTTGTCAAGGGATAGGAAAGGGAGATAAATCAAGGGGTTGAGGCTTTTTCCGTATCGATTTCACAACATCGAGGTTCTTGTTTTCTGAAGCCGCAAAAAATAGAACTGGGTCAGTCGCTCTACCCTTGAAATATGCGTGATTAAAATGATAAAGATAATAATACAAACATATTACTTTAGCTGGAAAGGTTTCAGAAATTAAGCACTAAGTATCATAAATTCGCTATTCTGTTGATATTCAGAAAAATTACTCATGATTAATTGCTGATGTCACCCTTAATTGATTCTGTAAATCCCTGGTTGGTAGCAGTAGTATTAAACACAATTTTACTGGGTTTAGCTTGGATTTCTCCGAAAAAACTACTTACCCCTGCTGGATTATTTCATGCCTGGTTCCTGGCTATCTTAATTTGGGTAACTCTAGGCTGGCAAGGATATGCAGTAGTAATGTTCTATTTTCTGGTTGGTTCTGGCGTTACCCGCATCGGTATGGCGCAGAAAGAGGCAGAAGGAATTGCCGAAAAACGTTCTGGGGCAAGAGGCCCAGAAAATGTTTGGGGTTCGGCTTTAACTGGGGCGCTGTGTGCTTTGGGAGTAGGGATAATAAATTCGGGATTCTTTGTAGCTAGTCCCCAATCCCTAGTACCCAATCCCCAATCCCTATTATTGTTAGCCTATGTAGCAAGTTTCAGTACCAAGCTGGCTGATACTACTGCTAGTGAAGTTGGTAAAGCTTATGGTAAAAGTACCTTTCTCATTACCACACTCCAACCAGTGCCACGGGGTACAGAAGGAGCGGTAAGTTTGGAGGGAACTTTAGCTGGGATTGTGGCTTCTATTGCGATCGCATTTATCGGTTGGGGAGTTGGTTTAATTGATCTATTAGGAGTCGCTTGGTGTGTACTAGCAGCATTTATTGCTACCAACTTAGAAAGTGTAATTGGTGCAACACTGCAATCTAAGTATACCTGGCTGACTAATGAAGTGGTAAATATTTTTAATACATTAATCGGTGCGATCGCATCTGTGCTACTTGCCTGGACATGGATAAGTTTCATTAAGTAAATCGGTGAAAATAACTAGTTGGGCATTGGGTATTGGGCATTGGATAAAACAGTTCCGAGTCTCATTAGCGATAGTGGGGCGTTGAGCCATTACCCAGCCCTGAGTAAAGAAGCGAGATTCCCCACTCAGCACTCTTGAGGGGCATTGGGCATTGAAAAGAGGCAGAGGGGCGGGGTGCAGGGGGCAGAGGGGAAAATTCTTCTCCCTTGCTCCCTGCTCCCTTGCTCCCTGCTCCCTGCTCCCTGCTCCCTTGCTCCCTGCTCCCTGCTCCCTGCTCCCTGCTCCCTGCTCCCTGCTCCCTTACTTCTTCCCCAATCCCCAATCCCCAATCCCCAGTCCCTAGTTCAATCCTGTTTTGTCCTCGCCAGGCTGTAAAAGAGATCAAGAGAAATTATATTATTCACTAGTTATATAATTTTTTGACCATTTAGATGTAATTAGTTCATGGAATCTTTATCATATTTATCCATCAACAACCAGATGATTTCTATATGATTTAAATTAAAAGTCCTATAAGTGTTTAACCATTTTCACATAATTAGTTCATGGAATCTTTATCATTTTTGACAATTAATGACCAAATAATTTCTGTTGAGGAAGCAGTAAAGTACCTGCAAGCCTCTGGAAAGTTGGGACAGTTCATTGGGGATATTCTCCGCCAATACGTAATTGAGGAAGAAATCAGAACACGAGACGATATTGAAATTGGCACAGCAATAACTGAACAGTCAATTATTGACTTTAGGCTGAAAAATCAACTGACTGATCCCGAAAGTTTTCAAGAATGGTTAAAGATCAACAACACAGATTACGCTACATTTCACACATCGGTTACTTTTGGTTACAAGTTAGAAAGGCTAAAAGCTGTAGTAACGGAAACAAAAATCCAAGAATATTTCATTGAGCGCAAAATTTTTTTGGATCGGGTAGTACTTTCTCGGATTGTTGTCAATAATCGAGAATTGGCAGACGAACTCCATACCCAAATTGAAGAAGGAGGTAGTTTTGAGCAACTAGCCAAAGAGTATTCACTTTCAGATGACCGAATTGTAAACGGCATGATGGGAATCGTCAGCCGAGGCAGTATGCCGGATATATTACGCGCAGCTATTGATGTCGCTAGTCCAGGACAATTGGTAGGCCCAATAGAAATCGTTGGCAAAGACTCTCCCCAAGGAGAAGGACCTTATGGTTTGTTTCGAGTAGAACAATTTCTGCCAGCGTCTTTAGAAGATACTCAACTAAAGCAAGTACTACAAAATGAGTTATTTGAAAAATGGCTAGCAGAGAAAATTCAAAAACTGACAGTCAAGTTACAAGTGAGTTAAAAATTCTGGATAATGAATCTTTACGATTAAAAGTTCTAGCTTCTTTGCCTTGGAATCAGCCACCGCTATGCTGGCTGACTCCCGAACAACAATCCCAATTAGAAAATGAATCCCAAGCCCGCCAGTATCGTCTTGGAGAAAAAATCTGGTCAAACGATGTCGGTGGTTATCAATTCTTAATTGTAGCCGGGAAAGTCCGCCTGCGAGAGGAGGGCATTGGCAAACCAATAGCCGCCCTAGATGCAGGGGATTGGTTTGGCGACTTCCAAAAGCTATCTGCGGATTTTAAAGCTGTAGCTGCTAGTAAAGAAGTGATAGTAATTTGTTGGGATACTGCACTTTGGGCAGAATTTTCTCACCCACAAATTCAAGAGTTTTGGCAAGCATTACCAGTACAGACAGAAGGAGAAAGGGAGACATTTTCCTTCTCTTCCACCCCTTCAGTAATATCAACCTCAGACGGAACTTCCAGTCCCCACAGCCTCCAACCCCAAAAAGGACTCCCAGCCGCCAATCTGATCGTTGCAAATTATCCCTTTGTTGCCAGTTGGAATACTGCTGCTGCTTGTTTAACAATGGTGGCACAACAGTTAGAAAATTCTGTGCAACTGGAATGGGTGCAGCGCCAACTCAGAGGACAACGCCCAAAACAGGTTGTGGAAGCAGCAGAAAAGTTAGGGTTAGTGTTGCGGCGGTTACAAGTGAATTGGGGTGAGTTGCGACAGTTGTCATTTCCAGCTTTACTGCTGTGGAATTCTGACTCACCTCAGAGTCCATCCTGGGTGGTGGCTTATGGAGTTAAGGGCGATCGCTTAATTATCGCTAATCCTCTAAATCCCGAAAGAACTTGTGAAAGCTTGCCACAGTCTATAGTTGAAGCCTCTTGGGATGGACAATTATGGCAGGTAGAACTCGTATCTCGGCAAGAAAAATTTAACCTTAATTGGTTCACCCCAGCAGTTTGGAAGTATAAGGGATTACTCGTAGAAGTATTGTTGGCATCTTTTACCTTGCAGCTTTTGGGGTTAACAACACCGCTAATCACGCAAGTCGTCATTGATAAAGTGATGGTGCAGGGGAGTTTGCCGACTCTTGATGTCATGGCGATCGCACTTTTGTGCGTAGCCGTATTTGAGTCCATACTGGGTATTCTGCGCCTATTCATCTTTACCCATACAGCTCGTCGGCTGGATTTAAGTTTATCAGCACAGCTATTTCGCCATCTGATGCGTCTGCCGTTAGCTTATTTTGAGTCGCGGCGCGTCGGAGACACAGTAGCACGAGTCCAGGAACTCGAACAAATTCGTCAGTTTCTCACAGGTACAGCATTAACAGTAATTCTAGATAGCATCTTTACTGTGGTGTATCTGGTATTGATGTTTTACTATAACGTCCCACTCACCTTTGTCGCCTTAGCAGTACTGCCGCTATTTGCCACATTAACGATCATTTCAACCCCCATTCTGCGTAACTGGCTCAACGAAACTTTTAACCGTTCTGCTGATAGTCAATCGTTTCTAGTAGAGACAATCACTGGAATTCACTCCGTTAAAGCCCATGCAGCCGAACCAGTAGCCCGCGATCGCTGGGAAGGCTTATTTGCTCGCTTCATTCGCACAGGTTTTAAAGCCTCCACCACCTCCAATATCAGCAGCAACATTGGTGACTTTCTCACCAATTTGTCCACCATGCTGATTCTCTGGTTTGGTGCCAAGTTAGTCATCGAACAAAAGCTCACAATCGGACAGCTAGTTGCATTTCAAATGCTGTCTGGCAGAGTTACAGGCCCACTTTTGCGTTTAGTACAGTTGTGGCAAAACCTCCAACAAGTGCTACTTTCTGTAGATCGCATTGGTGATATTCTCAACGTCTCCCCAGAAGCAGAACTGGGTACTGGTCTAGTTTTACCACCTCTGAAAGGACAAGTCACCTTCGAGCAAGTATTTTTCCGCTACCGGCCAAACTTTGAAGCAATTCTGCGGGGAATATCCTTCAATGCCGAACCAGGGCAATTTGTCGGCATTGTCGGACGCAGTGGTTCTGGAAAAAGTACCCTATCTAAGCTATTGCAACGCCTCTATCAAATTGAATCAGGACGTATCCTCATTGATGGTTTTGATATAAAAAGTGCCGACTTAGCCTCACTGCGGCAACAAGTTAGTGTAGTTCTCCAAGAAGACTTTTTATTCAACGGTTCCATCTTGGAAAATATCACTCTTGGTACTCCCGACATTACCGCAGAACAAGTAGTAGAAGCGGCAAGACTAGCAGTAGCACACGACTTCATCAGTCAATTACCCTACGGTTACGAAACCAACGTTGGTGAACGCGGTACCGCTTTATCTGGTGGACAGAGACAACGTATTGCCCTAGCAAGACTATTTCTTTCCCAAGCGCCGATTTTAGTTTTAGATGAAGCTACCAGCGCTTTGGATAGTGAAACTGAACAACAAGTACTGCAAAACCTGCAAAAAATTTCCGCTAATCGTACCGTATTCCTGATTGCTCACCGTTTTGCCCCCCTCAAACGTGCTGATTTGATTTTGGTATTGGAGCAAGGTGTAATTGCTGAACGTGGTACTCACTCACAGTTGTTGCAACAAAAGGGTTTGTATTGGTCATTATATCAACGTCAGCAAGCAAACATTTAGCTTGTGTCTACTTGATATCTAGAGAATGGCTGAATAATAGTTTTTGGCGAATGGGGTATAACTCCATTCGCCATTTGAATTTGGTTACAAACTCGCTCATTATTCCATTAATTTAACGCGAGTTCGATAAACCTCTCCCTGCCTTGAACTAAAGTTCAAGGTATCGGCTCAATACCAAAAAAAAGTGACTCTGAGTTTCAGAGTCACCTGTAATATTTATTCTGAAACAGTCTAAATTTTTCCAATCAATTGAGAATTTAGACGTGTGGAAGTTTACTTCTGGGCTTCAGCAATGGGCACCCATTCAGTATGGAAAGTTCCAGGCTTATCAAGACGCTGGTAAGTGTGTGCGCCGAAGTAGTCGCGTTGTGCTTGAGTCAAGTTTTGAGGCAAGCGATCGCGGCGATAGCTGTCAAAATAATCCAAGGATGCGCTAAATGCGGGTACTGGAATTCCCAGTGTTGCAGCGGTTGCAATCACTTCCCGCCAAGCTGTCTGTCTGTCAAGAATTGTCTGCTTAAATTCAGGAGCTAACAATAGGTTAGGTAATGCTGGATTTTCGCTAAAAGCCTTCTTAATCTTATTCAAAAAGCGAGCGCGAATAATACAACCACCTTTCCAAATCCGCGCCATTTCGCCCAGATTCAAATTCCAGTTATATGTTTTGGAAGCTGTGGATAGCAACGCCATCCCTTGAGCATAAGAACAGATTTTTGAGCAATAGAGAGCATCACGTACTTTGTTGATAAAGTCCTTAGTTTGCCCATCATACTTGCCACTGGGGCCTGTAAGGACTTTAGATGCTGCAACCCGCTCCTCTTTAATCGAAGAGATAATTCGGGCATTAACTGCTGCTGTAATTGTGGGAATAGAGACTCCCAATTCCAATGCAGTTTGCACAGTCCAGCGTCCAGTTCCCTTTTGACCTGCTGCGTCAACAATCAAATCTACTAGGGGTAGATTTGTTTCTGGGTCAATATATGGGAAGATATTCTTCGTAATCTCAATCAAAAATGAATCGAGTTCATCGGTGGTGTTCCATTCAGCAAACACGTCATGTAGCTGACTAGGATTTAACCCAGCGACGTTTTTCAGCAAGTCGTAGGCTTCAGCAATTAGCTGCATATCGCCGTACTCAATGCCGTTGTGTACCATTTTGACATAGTGGCCAGAACCACCAGGGCCAATGTAGGTAACACAAGGGCCATCATCGACTTGGGCGGCAATTTTGTTGAAAATTGGTGATAGAAACTCGTAAGAGCTTGTTGTACCTCCAGGCATCAGAGATGGGCCATTCAGCGCCCCTTCTTCACCGCCACTGACACCCATACCAAGATACCGAAGCCCAGTTGGTTCTAATTCCTGAGTGCGGCGTTCCGTATCTTCAAACCAAGAGTTGCCACCGTCGATAATGATATCGCCTTCTTCTAACAAGGGTTTGAGTTGAGCAATCACCGCATCCACTGGCTTACCAGCTTGCACCATTACTAGAATTTTGCGGGGACGTTCCAATAAGGCAACGAATTCTTCTAGAGTAAAGGCGGCTTTGACGTTCCGTCCTGGCGCGCGCTGCGCCATAAACGCATCCGTTTTTTCTCGGGAGCGGTTGTAAACTGCAATTGGGAAGCCATTGCGCTCCACGTTGAGAGCGATGTTCTCACCCATAACGGCTAATCCAATCACACCAAAGCTTTGTAGTGTCATAAAAAATTTCTGGCTAACTCTTGCAGATCCTTTACCTATAAGGGTAGTCCGATATTTTCTGTTCTCCCCTAAAGAAGACCTTAAGACTTGATATAAATGACAAAAATCCACAACTAACATGGATAATTAATTTTAAATTGTATCTAAATCAACAATTAACTTGCAAAATTGTTAGTTAAGGGACTGGGGATTGGGGACTGGGGACTAGGGACTAGGGACTGGGAAGAGATTTAATACCAAGTTGCCAAAGTTAGTACTGTTTAGCATTTAAGCGCTACTGGACTAGCTTTCAAGCAAATAATACTGTCTATCACAACTTGGTATAATTCACTAAATTTAGTTTTTCTTTCTAATCCCCAATCCCCAATCCCCAGTCCCCAGTCCCCAGTCCCCAGTCCCCAGTCCCCAATCCCTAATCAAAGGAGTAACCAAATAATGCTGGCATTTGTCCTAGCTTTGGTGGTCGGTCTTGGTAGTTTAGCCATTTACATAGCAGCTTTCTTTTTTCCAGAAATCCATCGCAAGAATGACTTTATCTGGAGTGGCGTAGGATTATTCTACGCTTTAGTCTTATGGGTGTTTGCACCACGCATTACTGGAGGCTTGTTGCTGGGTCATGTGGCTAGTGTGGCTCTTTTGGTCTGGTTTGGCTGGCAAACTCTATCATTACGTCGGCAATTGACCCCACAGGCACAACAAACCCAAGTACCCAGTGCTGAGACGGTAAAAACTGGCATTCAAGAACAGGTGAATAAGTTGTCCCTTCAGGAACGGCTGGGCCAGTTGCAAAAAGGTCTGGGTAGCACCTTCAGTGGCGCGAAAAACAAAGTGCAACAAACTGTGAGTAACAAGACACCCAAAACCCCCAAACCTGAAGATATTACCTCTGTACTGTCAGAGCAACCTGCTATTGAGATTATCGAAAAAGTTACTGTCATACTAGAACAACCAGCAGAGGAGAGAGTTACTACCGACACTGAAGCAAAAACCGAGAGTGTACCGGAAGCGATTCCCCCACATCCCCCATCTCCTGAATTGGTGGAAGCAGCGCAACCAGATTTTGAAATTGAGGACAAGCAACCGATTCCTGTAGAAGAAATTGCTCCAGACGCGGTACTTGCTCCCCCAGCAGAAACGCCACCGGAACAAATACCGCCTAATTAAGGTAGTTGAATTCTGTGAAACCCAACATTATATTAAGTTAACGTTGGGTTTCACTCAACTTGTATAAAAGTTACCCTATCGATTTTATGCAGCGATCGCAGTACCATCAGAATATATAAAAGCATATAGCGATCGCAATACCATACCCCCAGCTTCAGATATTTTAGTTCTCTAAGGTACGTTACGGCGCAAAATTAGCGTAGGATGAAGTTTTTGCCCATAGGTGTAAACTTAACGTGAAAGTCATGTCTTGCAAGTAACTGAAGTTCTTTGCAAATAGCAAAAGTCATCAAGAGATAACTAAATATACCAAAAATCTTTAGTCTACTTGAGTAGACTTTAGCTATTAGCCTTGAACTTTAGTTCCAGGCGGGTGACGAAGCCAACAGTTAAGCTATTTCTAGGCTTATGTTCACACCAATAGTCTTTGCTGTAGGCATCGCTCCCCGAATATTTACGAAACTAGCCAAAATAACCAATACAATCATTAAAAAACACCCAAAAAATAACTTAAGGGATTCATCATGGCAGCGATATCTAACGTCCAGGTGACGATTTCTCTAGCTGAACTGGGTTTAGAGGATGAGGAATTGCAAACAGAAGTAGAAAATTTATTACCTCAGTTAAGAGAAGTGGATGGGGTAGAAGATGCAGATTTAGTTGCAGTGGAAAACGCACCCAAGGGTACAAAGAGTATCAGCGGCTTTGTATGGGGATTGTTAAAAGCACAAGTTAACGCTTCTAATATCAAGAGTTTGTTTAAATTTTTGAGCGATCGCTTCGGCAACAAACCAATTAAAATCGGGGTGAAAGCGCCTGATGGCAGAGAACTCAATATCGAAGCCAGCAGTCGAGAAGAGTTTGAATTTGCGCTACAGAAAGCACAAGATTTTTTGAATAATAAGTCAAACAGCTAGATGGCAAAAGTCGCACTGCTAATAGGGGTTAGTGAATATGAGCCAGGATTATCACCACTACCAAATGCTGTTAACGATGTTGAGGCGATGCAGCGAGTTTTGGTAAACCCAGAAATGGGTGGTTTTGCCGAGGCGGATGTTAAGGTGCTGAAAAATCCCCAACGGCAGGAGATGGAAAATGCTATTTATGAGTTGTATGCCAATTGTCAGAAAGATGATTTGGTGCTTTTCTATTTTTCTGGTCATGGCGTGACAGTCGAAAGTGGTGATTTTTACTTCTCGACTTCCATCACGCGGAAAAATCAGGGAAAATTAATCCCCACTTCAGCCGTAGCAGCCACAAATGTACATAGTTGGATGAACCACAGCAAGTCTAAGCGACTGGTGGTAATTTTAGATTGCTGCTTTAGTGGTGCTTTTGCCAAGGGTTTGACAGTTAAAGATGGTGGTACTATTGACCTGCAACAGCATTTAGGAGGCGAGGGAAGGGCAATTCTCACTGCTTCCACTTCTACGCAATATGCTTTTGAGTCTGATGGCTTGGAACTTTCAGTTTACACTCACTATCTGGTAGAAGGAATTGAGAAAGGTGCAGCGGATATAGACGGAGATGGCTTGATTGCGGTAGATGAGTTGCATCGGTATGCGAAAAGCAAAGTGCAAGAAGCATCCCCCGCTATGACACCAGAATTTTATCCTTTTAAAGATGGTTATCGGATTTTTCTGGCAAAGTCGCCCAAGGATGACCCTAGCTTGAAATATCGCAAGGAAGTAGAACGGCTGAATCGCGCTGGTAGGTTTACCATTCCAGCCCGTCGCCTGTTAAATTCATTGCGTCTGACTTTCAACCTTACTCCTGATGTTGCTGATGCTATTGAAGCTGAAGTTCAACAACCATATCGAGAATATCAGAGAAAATTAGAAGAGTACGAGGCAACACTGGCTGAGACAATTGAAAGTGAGTCGAGCCTAAGTGAAACAACTTTAAAAGACCTAAGAGACTATCAGCAACATTTAGGTTTGAGAGATGAAGATGTAGCATCAATAGAAGCGCGGATTATTGGTCAACCAAAACCAACTCCATTACCCGAACCCATTAAACAAAATCAAGCCAATCAATTTGAGTTTGATATAGTGACGGTGAATGTTCAGGGACAACCCATCAACCGCAGTCGGGGACGCGTCGAGTTTTTTACAGAAAGTTTGGGTAATGGCGTAGTTCTGGAAATAGTTGCAATTCCTGGTGGTCAATTTCTTATGGGTTCGCCAGAGAGTGAGCCAGAAAGACTTAGCGATGAAAGTCCACAGCACCAAGTTACCATTCAACCCTTTTTCATGGGGAAATTTCCAGTAACTCAGAGTCAATGGAAAGCCGTTGCTGCTTTACCCAAGGTTAGTATTGATTTAAATCCCGACCCATCCTATTTTAAAGGTGCTAATCGACCTGTTGAACAGGTTTCTTGGGATGATGCAATTGAGTTTTGCGCTCGGCTATCTAAAAAGACTGAGACAATCTATCGCTTACCCAGTGAAGCAGAATGGGAATATGCTTGCCGGGCGGGAACGACTACGCCGTTTTATTTTGGCGAAACGATTACAACGGATTTAGCGAATTATCGGGGGACAGACTGGGATTATCAGGGAAAAGTATACCCAGGTAATTATGCTCAGGGGCCAAAGGGTGAATATCGTGAGCAAACAACAGATGTGGGGAAATTTTTTGCAAACCCCTTTGGTTTATTTGATTAGATGTTCTGATCGTAGCACGGTATGCTAAACAAAAATTAGCCCATTTAGAATTATTGAATAGTAAGCTAGATATTTTACGCTATCAAACTCGCCTGCTTTTAGAATTTAACTTAATTAAGATAGAGCGTTATGAATATGCTCAAAAACTTTTAAATGATATTGGCATCGATTTGGGTGGATGGATAAAACAGCAAAAAATTAAACCAGGTATTTCCAATTAACAAATATTCCACCAGCAACTTGGCAATGAAATTATTAATAAACCAGGCGATTAGAAATCGCGGCTATACAGACAAAACCCACCTGCGTGGGTTAATTTAAATGAAACGATATGGAAATCTCTGGAATGAAATTATAGTATTTGAAAATTTACTATCAGCCGCCCAGCAAGCACAACGGGGTAAACGTTTTCGAGAAAATGTTTTAGAGTTTAACTACAATCTAGAGCAAGAGTTATTTCAACTACAAGAAGAATTACAGTCAAAAACATACTCTCCTGGAAACTACACCACATTTCAAATTTTTGAACCAAAACCGCGAATGATTTCAGCGGCTCCTTATCGTGACAGAGTTGTACATCATGCTCTGTGTAACGTCATTGTTCCCATATTTGAACGTACATTTATCAGCGATTCCTACGCCAATCGTGTTGGTTTTGGCTCTCATCGCGCTTTACGTCGTTTTACTAAATTTGCTCGTTCTAGCCGTTATGTTCTGCAATCTGATATTCGTAAATATTTTCCTAGTATTGACCATGAGATTTTGAAATCACTGATATATTGTAAAATCAAATGTCCTGATACACTCTGGTTAATTAATACCATTATTGATAGCAGCAATCATCAAGAGCCAGTACTTAATTATTTTATTGGAGATGATTTACTCACACCTCTCGAAAGAAGATATAGTCCAGGCCTAATCCAGTGAGGTTAATGACGACCTCCAAATATAAAAACCGAGTCGGATAGCTTGGTAGGCTGCAAGGTCGAACAGTTGTCCGCCTCATGCAATAGACATCTCCAGAAATTAAAGATGCGTTACCCAGAACCCTTGTAGAGACGTAGCAGTGCTACGTCTCTACATTCTTTTTCGGAGATGTCTAATATTTAGGACTAATTTCAAAAACCAATTCATTCTCAATGCCCACTTTTAAGAAGAAACAGCTTTCAAATGTGAGGCATGATGAGATAAGTAGTTTGAGTCAATAACCCGATTACGCCCAGAAGTTTTAGCCTGTAACAGCCATTGATCGGCACGATACAGTAGACTCTCTCCTTGCTCATCATCCTCAGCTTGCAGAGAGGCTGTGCCTAGACTAATGGTGATATTAATTGTCAGTTTATTATTGAGTGCAAATGGTTCGTCGCTGACTACGCGATTGAGACGACGGGCTACTAATAGTGCTTCGTCATCGCTAGTGTTAGCCAGAAGAACCACAAATTCTTCGCCACCATAGCGGAATGCTGTATCTTGACAGCGCAGATTGTGGCGCAAGCGCTGGCATAATATTTGCAAGATGCGATCGCCTACTAAATGCCCATGAGTATCGTTAACTTTCTTAAAATGATCTACATCCAGAATAATCAAACTCAGGGAAGTTTTTTGAGTCCTGGCTCTTTGAATTTGTCTGGGTAAGTCCCATTCTAAAGCACGACGATTATTTAATTCTGTCAATGAATCGGCTAAGGCGATCGCAGATAGCATATCATTTGTCCGAATCAAATCTCGATATTTTTGGGCTTTCCGCAAGCCAACTGTCAATTGAGCAAGTATTAGGCCATGATTGGCGGTCAACTCTGCCAAGCTATGGTCTGTTTTATCTTCAATCAGATGCCAAATATAAGCATCGGCTCCTTGTTTTAGTGCCGCAGCACTCATCTCCAATTCCCGATGCCAACCCTTGTTTCGATCAATAAGCTGCTGGGAACGATCCTCGAAGAGAATACAGTATATCCATGATAGTTTTGTCTGGTCTTTCAACCAATTACACAATTCCATACTGTCATCTAGGCTAGCCTGTACCAGTATGATATCAGGAGGCGTCATTTTAATTCGCGACACTGCCTGATTCAGATTGTCTATAACTTCTACATTAAAAGCAGTTGCATAACGGATCTGATCTGGAAGTGTGGCGATAAAATTATTTTTTCCAAAGACCAGAGTAGAAATCTTCATTGGTTTATTTTTTATCCTATTTAAATTTTCAATAGATTAACTTGAGTAACTTACTGCCCTTGTTGCCTAATACTAAATATAATGTTTCAGGCTTAGTTATATTTTTTGATATATGATTTTTTGAACGCCGATTTTACGGTGATTTTCCAAGCTTAATCTCCTTTTCAGGCTGTATTTTTACTATTACGGTTTCTGAAATATCTTCTTCTGACAACTAATGTCTTCTTTACAGTTTGTTTTTAAAACAGTAAAAATACTGAATATTATTTGGAGGTACAAAACCTATTTATGTAGTTTCTCAAGTGCTATTTTCCTGAGAAAAATACCAAAATAAATAGTTCATAATAACCGTTACATCAGGCAGCTAAAATTCTTTATATGTAGAAAAATAAAGAAATTATAAAGTTTTTTTATTGAATTATCAAAGCCAGAATCTTTTCATTGAATTATAAGTATTATTTCCCATAGACTACTTCAGCCTTTTTCTTGAGGAAATAGGCTTTTATAAGAAAAATTTTGTTAGCGTCGCCTGAGATATTAAAATCGAAACTTATGCTAAAAGTTAGAACTCAATCAATAACCTTCAACAGTGTAACCAGCAGCAACAATTACCTGTTTGATTGACTCCTCGGAAGCTGCGGATTCCACCGTGACAGTTTTAGCGTTAACATCGACATCCACCTTGGCATCAGGTTCCATAACATGGATGGACTCAGTAATTGTATCTGCACATCCCTCACAAGCAATATTTGATACCTTCAGTTTTAGTGCCATTTGTTACCTCAGTATGAAAAATTTAAAGTATTTCTTAAGGATTAATATTAACCATTGAAATCTATTTGTGCATCCCACCAGAGTCAGATTATGGTGTAAAAGCGTCCTAATCACTGTATTTTGCTTACTGACTGGCAAAATTCACTGGCAGTAAGATGAAACAAAATGCAAGAATATATAAAGCTATTTATGAAAATACACTTACTTAGTGCCGCTACGCCTAAGTCTGAAGTTAAACACACCTATGTCTTCAAATCCCCAGTACCTAAGCGGTAACGAAATTCGCAACATATTTCTCGACTTCTTTGCCCAACGGGAACACCAAATTCTCCCAAGTGCTTCCCTCGTGCCAGAAGACCCAACCGTGCTGCTGACGATCGCGGGGATGCTACCATTTAAACCAATATTCTTGGGGCAGCGCACACCAGAATTTAAGCGGGCTACGACTTCGCAAAAGTGTATCCGTACCAACGACATTGAAAATGTCGGACGCACCAAACGGCATCACACGTTTTTTGAGATGTTGGGCAATTTCAGCTTTGGTGATTATTTTAAAGAACAAGCGATCGCTTGGGGTTGGGAAATCTCTACGCAAGTCTTTGGCTTTTCCCCTCAAAATCTCGTCGTCAGTGTTTTTGAAGATGATGATGAAGCCTTTGAGATTTGGCGCGATCAAATTGGCGTGTCGGTAGCGAGAATTAAGCGCTTGGGCGAAGATGATAACTTTTGGGTATCTGGCCCCACTGGCCCTTGCGGCCCTTGTTCGGAAATTTATTACGACTTCCACCCAGAACGCGGTGAGGAAAATATCGATTTAGAAGACGATACCCGATTCATCGAGTTTTACAACCTCGTCTTCATGCAGTATAACCGGGATGCTTCTGGGAATTTAACGCCACTGCAAAACAAGAATATCGACACCGGCATGGGTTTGGATCGAATGGCGCAAATTCTCCAAAAAGTGCCCAATAACTACGAAACTGACCTGATTTTCCCAATTATCCAAACAGCAGGGCAAATTGCTGGTGTTGATTACCACAGCAGTGATGAAAAAACTAAAACTTCCTTAAAAGTAATTGGCGATCATATTCGGGCTGTTATCCACATGATTGCTGATGAAATCCGCGCTTCCAATGTGGGAAGAGGTTATGTGCTGCGGCGATTAATTCGGCGGGTGGTGCGTCATGGGCGATTAATTGGGATTTCTGGCGAATTTACTACCCAAGTTGCTGAAACTGCGATCGCTCTTTCAGAATCAGCTTACCCTAATGTGCGCCAACGGGAAGCAGCAATTAAAGCTGAGTTGCAACGGGAAGAATCGAATTTCCTCAGAACTCTGGATAGAGGCGAAAAACTTCTAGAAGAAATCATCCAAGAGGTGAAACAGCGAGGGGAAACTCAGATTAGCGGTGAAAGTGCATTTACCCTCTATGATACCTACGGATTTCCCCTTGAACTGACTCAAGAAGTTGCCGAGGAAAATAATCTGACAGTCGATGACGCGGGATTCAATATCGAAATGCAAAAGCAGGTGGAACGTGCTAAAGCAGCACATGAAACCATCGATTTAACTGTACAAGGTTCCCTCGACAAACTAGCAGAACACATCCACGCCACCGAATTTATCGGATATACCCAACCTGCGACAACGGCAAAAGTTGAAGCGATTTTGGTAGAAGGTGTTTCCCAAGAAGAAGCAGAAGCGGGGACACAGGTACAAATTGTCCTTGACAAAACGCCATTTTATGCTGAATCTGGGGGACAAATCGGCGATCGCGGTTATATCTCTGGTGATGGTATCGTTGTTCGAGTGGAAGATGTGAAGAAAGAGTCTGATTTCTTTGTTCACTCCGGACGCATCGAACGCGGTACACTGCGCGTAGGCGATAATGTTACAGCCCAAATCGATCCCGCTTGTCGCCGTCGCGCCCAAGCTAACCATACCGCAACGCACCTATTGCAAGCGGCTTTGAAGAAAATTGTTGATGAGGGCATATCTCAAGCAGGTTCTCTAGTTTCCTTTGACAGATTGCGCTTTGACTTCAATTGTCCCCGTGCGTTGACAGTAGAAGAAGTCCAACAAATTGAGGAACAGGTGAACACTTGGATTGCTGGAGCCACTGCTGCGAATGTGGAAGTACTACCTTTAGCAGAGGCGAAAGCTAGGGGTGCTGTTGCGATGTTCGGTGAAAAATACGGCGAGGAAGTGCGGGTGATTGACTTCCCTAGCGTCTCAATGGAACTATGCGGTGGAACTCATGTGAGTAACACTGCTGAAATTGGCGTGTTCAAGATTATTTCTGAAGCTGGCGTAGCTTCTGGGGTGCGGCGCATTGAAGCCGTATCGGGGCCAGCAATATTAGATTATCTCAATCTGCGGGATAAAGTAGTTAAAGATTTGAGCGATCGCTTTAAAGTTAAACCTGAAGAATTACCAGACAGAATCACAAGTCTGCAAAGCGAACTCAGAAATAGCCAGAAAGAATTAGAAACCTTAAAGGTACAATTAGCGATCGCTAAATCTGATAGCTTACTACAAACAGCAGAAACCGTAGGCGGCCATAAAATTATTGTCGCCCAATTAGAAGATGTTGATGCAGAATCATTGAAAACCGCAGCCGAACGCTTGTTGCAAAAAATCGGTAACGGTGCAGTGGTACTGGGTTCTGTTCCGGAAGCAGGGAAAGTTAGTATAGTTGCAGCTTTTAGTCCAGAAGTGAACAAAAAAGGACTGCAAGCCGGTAAATTTGTCGGTGCGATCGCTAAAATTTGCGGCGGCGGCGGTGGTGGAAGACCAAACTTAGCCCAAGCAGGCGGACGCGATGCAAGTAAATTACCAGATGCGTTAGGACAAGCGGAAAGTGATTTAAAATCCGCCTTGGGTTAACGTTATAGTGCAATTCCCCACCCTTAACTCGTGAGTTCGGTGGGGATTATTGGTGATAATTAGGAATCCGATTTGATTCCTGAAAAAATCTAAGTATATGTAGTAGCATGACAAGGCTAAAATGTTGCAATAGATTTTTGAGAAAATTGAGATAAATCAATGTTTTCTGCTTTTTTCTTAGACGTAGGTTGGGTGGAGCGGAGCGCAACCCAACATCCTGATATCTGTTGGCTTTGGCAAAGCCTCCACCCAACCTACAATTTTTTGCAACATTTTAGCCTTGATACGCGACTACGTATCTTTTCAAAAATCAAATAGTAGTCCCAATACGGTTCGGTTAAGGTTTTTTGATGAAAATTCTAGATCACAAAGACGCGATAAATCGCCGTCAAGACGAAGAACTGATTATTGTAGAGACGGCGATTTATCGCGTCTCTTGCCTTAACCGAGGCGATTTATCGCGTCTCTTGCCTTAATCGAACCGTATTGATATAGGAATCCTATTTGATTCCTGAAAAAATCTAAGTATAAGTATATGTAGTAGTGTGACAAGGCTAAAATGTTGTAAAAATTGTAGGTTGGGTGGAGGCTTTGCCAAAGCCAACATCCTGATATATGTTGGGTTGCGCTCCGCTCCACCCAACCTACAATTTTTTTTGCTGAGTTCGGGATAAGGAAAGGGACAGGTAGTAAGCTGAAATCTAAAATCCAAAATTGTATTATCTAAACCATCTCAAACTCTAATTGATGACTTTTGAGAAAATCATGACTGAAATGATCTACGACATTTGTATCAGCTAGTTCCAAATTATAAAAATCCACAGCTTCATAGTCAAAATGGGGCCCAGCGTGCCAAGTACCCTCATGTAGCTTGATAAAACAATTCCCCGGAATGCGGAAAGCAGCAATCTCATCTAATGCCGGTTCATTCACATCATTATCAGGAGGACAAACTGCCATTAACCAATCCTTCCCTTCCAAAGAACCCAGACATTGAGTGCATTCGACATGGCGAGTAATTTTGTGAAACTTTCGCCCTCTCTTCTGCAACCGCATAATATAAAATCGTGGAATTCCGTTTTGCAGGCTTAACTGGGCATCTTCTCCATCGTAAGTTTTACCATCAAGACTTGCAAAAATCACCTGTCCATAAGGTCGAAAGTTTTCAGAATTCACCCATTGTGCTTGCAATTGTTGCACTGTCTTTGATGTACTCATATCAGATATTTGAGAGAGATTACTTAGATTTATTTTCTCCCAAAATGACTGAATTTTATCAGTCATGATGGTGACTTCCTGAGTTCAAATGCCCTACATTATGAAAAAATAACTTCAGCTAGCTAGCTAAATAACTACGTACTTGTTCCTTCTGGCGTCTGAGGAGACTGAGAGCTTTTTGCTCTATTTGACGCACTCGTTCTCGACTAATGCCCATGCGATCGCCAATTTGTGCTAAAGAAAGTTCATAGCCATCAGTCAGACCAAAACGCAAGGTTAATATTTCTCGCTGCTGGGGAGACAGTTTTGCCAACAAGTCTTGTAAGTCTTGGTGGAGAGATTCTTCAACGGCGTAATCTTCGGGAGAAGGGCCATCATCTTCCAGGATGTCTTGCAATTCTGTATCTTGTTGTTCACCAACTCGCGCTTCTAAGGAGAAGGGTTGACGCGCCAAGTATAAACACTCTCTAACTTGACTAGGTGTCAAAGATAACGCGGTGGCAATTTCAGCAGTAGTAGGAACACGACCTAACTGTTGAGATAATTCTCGCTGTACCCGCTTAATTTTATTCAGTTTCTCAAAGACGTGGATCGGTAAACGAATTGTCCGTCCTTGTTGAGCGATCGCTCGTGTGATTCCTTGACGAATCCACCAGTAAGCGTAGGTAGAAAACTTATAACCAAGAGCAGGATCAAATTTATCCACACCTCGCTCTAAACCCAAAGTACCTTCTTGAATTAAATCCATAAATTCCAGGTTGCGGTGCTGGTATTTTTTCGCCACAGCTACCACTAACCGGAGATTAGCCTGAATCATTTTCTGCTTGGCTTGGTGTCCTTGACTTAGCTGTTGCTCTAGCACCTCAACGCTTGACTCCACCTGATCTGCCCATTCTTGCAGCGTGGGTTCGTGGTTTAATTTCACAGCCAATTCTTCTTTAGCAGCTAGTAAATTCATCATCTGCTGCACGTGTTGGGCAAAAATAACCTCTTGTTCGCGAGTCAACAAATCTACACGCCCGATCTCTTGCAGATAACTACGCACAATATCATCTGTAGCTCGAGGTTTTTTATCTGCGGCTAAACTTTTTTTCTTCGTTTTTTGAACTTCGGTATGTGGAGATGTTAAGTTGCTCATGGTTATTTGCTCCTCTGTAACCTCATCAATTTATTGGTATCAAGTCTAGATATTCAGACCCATAGCCATTTCACACTGCTAATCAATCAATTGGCAATACTGATGAATTCTGGTCTATGATACATTACAAGTCAATTGTTGGAGATAATAAACCCAAAATCAACCCACCCATTAATAATAACATCATCAGCAGTCACAAATCAATTGCCTAAAGATACGATCGGTATATCCTTGGAAGTAATTACACTCCTTTTTTCTAGATTTTTGCACATTTCCAAACACAATTATGTTTTAGTTTAATTATTCAATTTAGTTCCTAAAAAAAAACAAAAATTTTACCGAAAAATGATTTTGCGATCCCAGGAATAAATTACTAACAGGAACTATCGAGATAAGTCATATTTATTTAATCATAAACAATTATTTATTGGAGTGTTAATAGTCTGCTGATACTTCCATGTAATTCTCATTGAGTAAAAATTAAATATAAAATGCCTATTTTTCATCTCTATTTTTTTGCTAGATAATCCAATCATCTGAAGCTAGGTACGTAGGAGGCGATCGCTAAGGATGAAAGCAAGCACTTTTCTTGTTCCTCCGCGAAAGAATAGCTTTCTTTTGGAGTCCGGTTAAGTACTTGTAATTAGGGATTTAGGATGACCAAGATGCAGGTATCTGCCACAATTGCCCTTGAGTCATACTGCACGCAGATATCCGCATGAAGTTTAGTATTATCAATGTAATTACTCCTGGAAACATTTTCTAGACTAAAAGTAGTAACAGTGGTAACACTAACACCAAGGATAATACTTGGCAAGATCGGGAACACCCGCGATTGCCACCAATATTTTAATTGAAGTGGGTAGTTGACTGTTATGCCTCCCACTTCCAATACGGTTCGGTTAAGGTTTTTTGATGAAAATTCTAGATCGCTAAAGATGCGATAACACAAAGACGCGATAAATCGCCTTAAAAGGGAACAGGGAACGGGCAACAGGGAACAGGGAAATCCCCATAATTAAAATTAGGGGATTTGTACAAGGACGTATTTTTTCTTGCGCTACGCGTCCCCTTAAAAAATGTTTTTATTTCTTTCATAAATAAATTTAGGGGCTTGTACCCTAAATCTTCGGGGCTAATTCTTGCACTGTTCCCTGTTCCCTCTTCCCTGTTCCCGCCCCGAAGGGGCTTGGTCAAGACAATGATCAGTCTTTTGTCTTGACGGCGATTCATCGCGTCTCTTGCCTTAATCGAACAGTATTGCCATCACTTTCGTAGATATTGGCTAAGAAAAGCATTCACTTCATTGGCGCATAATCCGACATTAACCGTTTTTCCTGCTTTTCTGAGAATATCTAATCCTTGACCATTAGACATCTCCGAAAAAGAATGTAGAGACGTAGCAGTGCTACGTCTCTACAAGGGTTATGGGTAACGCATATTTAATTTCTGGAGATGTCTATTGTTGCGGGGGTCTGGATCAACTATAGATACATATATTTCATGTATTCGACGATCTTCAGCGATCGCTAAAGCACATGATGGTGTGCGTCCATGAAAAGAACAAGGTTCAAGAGTGACATACATTTTCAAGAAGTTGAAAGCTTTGCCTTGAATCTGTTGAAGTGCATCAGCCTCAGCATGGTGTTTTCCCGGTATCCGCGTGTATCCTTGAGCTACTATTTCTTGAGCATCTACAATTACACAGCCGACTGGTGGATTTGGCAAACATTCCGACAAAGCTTTTCTGCTTTGAGTTAAAGCAGCCAGCTTGACATCCTCCCCGGCATTTATGCCGGGGATTCCTAAGCCTCACGGATTAGGTTTCTGTTTCTTTCCCCCAGGGGTTTTACGCAACTGCCCTTTAACCTTAAGGCTATCAGGTCTTACGTTCGCTCCACAGACTGAAACTGCGAGTCCCGCAGCCAAAATATTCTTACTTGCGTTAATATCCCTATCGTGATGTGTACCGCATTTTGGGCAATCCCACTCTCTGATATTCAGAGACAACTTATCAACGACATAACCACAATGCCCACATCGCTTAGAACTGGGGAACCATCTGTCAATCTTGACAAAATTACGACCTGCCGCGTCGCATTTATATTCAAGTTGTCTCACGAGTTCCCCCCAACTAGCATCACTAATTGAGAGAGCGAGTTTTCTGTTTTTCACCATATTCTTCACAGACAAATCCTCGACTGCTATCAATTGGTTTTCTCGAACCAATCGAGTTGTCAACTTGTGAAGAAAATCATTTCGTGCATCGCTAATTTGGGCGTGGACAATAGCAACCTTGACCCTTGCTTTATGGCGATTGTTAGACCCTTTCTGTTTACGACTCAAAGATTTTTGCGCTTTACGCAATTTCGCTTTTTTTGCCTTAAATCCCTTGGGATTAGCAATTTTTTCGCCTGTACTCAAGGCAACTAAACTGCTGATACCCAAGTCAATGCCAACTTGTTTAGCAGATTCAGGCAATCTTTGAATCTCAACGTCTACCAAGATTGAAACAGTCCAGCGGCCATTCGGTGAGAGTTTCACCGAAATAGTAGAAGGTTCTGCGCCTTGTGGCAGCTGTCGGCTCCAACGAATAGCTAACGCTGTAGGACTTTTAGCAAGAAATACTTGCCCATCTCTAAACTTAAAAGCTGCCTTGGTAAATTCTGCATTCCCGCCGTTGTGCTTTTTTTTGAAGTTTGGGTATTTAGCCCGACCTGCAAAGAAATTAGTAAAAGCGGTTTGCAGGTGTCGCAACCCTTGCTGTAATGGCACACTACTGACATCATTCAGAAACTGCAAGTCTTCTTGCTTTTTCCAGTTAGTCAGCATGGTTGATGTTTTTTCATATCCGACACGCTCGCTTTTCTCATACCATGCTTCTGTCCTCGCGGCGAGGGCACGGTTGTAAACTAATCGAGCGCAACCCATCGTTCTTTTGAGCAAGGTTTCTTGCTCAAAAGTTGGATAGAATCGATACTTAAAACTGCGTTGTGTCATTCTTACATTATATCAGACTTTCTGTAAGAATACAAATTAATTAAAGCCGTGCTAGAAGCACGGGGTTTTAAACCCATTTTTCTGATAAATATTTCATCCATGTTTGAGCGTAAATTATTGAGATAAATTACACTACCAAGAATTAGTTATCTCTTGTTAAAAAAGTTTATATATTAAAACTGAGTAACTGTCACACTAATACCAGTACCAGAATCCAGTTTAGGAACCTTGAAGTACTCAATTGGCTCTGTACTTTGAGAACTTTGGGTATTTGTTGGCTGCTGACATTGCTTAAAAAAAGAGCCTGGGTCATTGATTAACTCAAGCGGGTTAATTTTTGGGCATCCTCGCTCTCGGACTAGCGAAACTGATTCAGCAGTTTGTTTGGGATGATTAGTCTGTCCGATAAAATTATTCCATGTACTGTTAATCGTGGCTGGTTGTGTCAATAAAACTTCAGCCTGATTGCGATCGCTGGTTGTATTGTGAATATTCTCTTCGTTGCCATAGGCACTCTGGGAAAGAGTAAGTGCGCTAATCACAACGGCTAAGGTGATGAAAGAGGATTTCATAATTTAATCTCTCAAACATTTAATATCAGTTTAATAATTACGGTTGGCTAGATACAGAGGCTAAAAAATAACAGCCTAGTTTAAGTATTCCAGGCTAGCACAGATAGTTAAGAACTATAGCTAAACTTCATTAAAAATCCAGAACACTAGTCAAAGAGGGCGATCGCATTCAAGCCAGAGAGTTGGTAGTAATTTTAGAGGCGCGCGATCGCTTACAAAACGCTGTACTACAAGTCTAACAAAAAGTTAGAGTTGCTTAAGTGCAAGATAAGCTTTAAGCAGTAATTGTCGTTCTAGATAGTCCACAGCCCCGTAATATGTCTGTTTCTCTCACTGATTTAACCTGCCTACAACCAAGAGCGGACAGATGTCCACCCCCCCAAGAAATATCTACAATTTCAGCTTTTCACCGCGAATCGAATAATCTAACAACTCCATTGGGTGAATGACTGAAATCTTTTTACCTTGCAACTGCAAATGTTTAGTAATCTGCAAAGTACACCCAGGATTAGCAGAAGCAATTAACTCAGCACCAGTATTCAACAAATTCTCTACTTTTTGCCGACCCAATTCTTCAGAAACTTCTGGTTGCAGCATATTATAGACTCCCGCACTGCCACAACACAAAGCTGCATCTATTGGTTCTCTCAACTTCACCCCTGGAATTTGCCGCAATATCTGACGCGGTTGGACGCTAATCTTTTGTCCATGCAATAAATGACAAGCATCTTGATAAACTAAATTCAAAGGCTTATCAGTCAACGGCGATAGTTTTGCTGTTAAGCCAACAGTTGCCAAAAATTCTTGAGCATCTTTAACTTTAGCGGCAAAATCCTTTGCTTTTTCCCGATATTCTGGGTCATCTTCTAAAATATGCCCGTATTCTTTCAAAGTATGACCGCAACCAGCAGCATTGATAATTACAAAATCTACATCGGTCTTGGCAAAACTATCAATCATTTGCCTTGCTAAAGCTTTTGCCTGTTCTGTTTGTCCTTGGTGTTCAGGAAGCGCCGCACAACAACCTTGAGATTTCGGAATCACAACTTCACAACCATTAGCAGTTAAAACCCTTACTGTTGCTTCATTTACGGAAGAGAAAAACAGTCGTTGGACGCAACCCAAAATTACTCCAACTCGGTAGCGCTTCTCACCTTTAGCAGGAATGATAGTAGGAAAATTATCTTCAAAAGATTTGAGAGTAATTTCTGGCAGAATTGATTCCATTGCTGCCAAACGGGGCGATATTTTATTGAGTAAGCCCGTACTACGAAATAATTTGGCAAACCCCAACTTTTGATAAACTAACAACGGAATTAGTAAAACCCGTAAAAGATTGGGATAGGGAAACAGAGAAAAGATCAATTTCCGAAAAAATTGGTCTGATAAACTGCGGGGATAATTCCGTTCAACTTGATGACGAGTTGCAGAAATTAACTTGTCGTATTGCACACCAGAAGGACAAGTACTGACACAAGCAAGACACCCCAAACAAGAATCAAAATGTTCTACTGTTGCCGTATTGAGAGCAATTTCACCCTCATTAATTGCATCCATTAAATAGATACGTCCTCTAGGAGAATCCATCTCCTTGCCAAGCACCCGATAACTAGGACAAGTTGAGAGACAAAATCCGCAATGTACACAACTATCAATCAACTTCGGGTCAGGTGGATGATTAACATCAAACCCCTTCAAATTTTTTAAACTAGCTGTATTATTAACAGAATTTTCTGAAACTTGCATATTTCTCCCTTTCCCCTCTTCCTTTGCGTCCTTTGCGTCCTTTGCGGTTCGTTCTCTTAAAACTAAATTCCACCCACAAACCGACCAGGACTTAAAATATTCTTACTATCAAACTGTTCCTTAATACGGCGCATCAATGGCAAAGCATTCCCCGTATAACCCCAAACTTCTATTTGTTCTTTAACCCCTATTGGTGCTGACAAAATTGTTAAAAAACCTCTATTAGCTTGAGTGCGTAGGCGCAGCCCGCCGTAGGCATCGCTTCCACTAGAATGTAGCTGATCGCGGATTTTCAAAACTTGATTTTTACTCTCTAATTGTAACAAGCCTAAACCACTACTAATATGAATCAAACCTAACTCCACCTCAGTCAAAATCTCCACAGCAGCAGTAGGTAACACTCCTATTTTGCAGGTAATTACCGATTCTGTAGCAGAAGTATGTATTCGTTCTTGCAATCTCTGCCATAGATTAGCTTCGTCACCATCGGCAAAAATTGCCCCATCTAAACCCAACTTTTGCCCAACTTCCAAAACTCGGTTTGACTGTTCTTTAACACTTTCACTAATACTTTGAAAGCGAGCAATTAATCCTAGTCCTTGACCCAACCCCAAACTAGATACCAATTTAGTTGATAGCAAATCAGCCTGCACTGGTGTTAACGCCGAACCTCGAAGAATATCAGCCGCTTGAGATACAGCCTCAGCTTTCCCAGTTAGTACCACCGTCCCCGATGCCTCTGCTAGCGGATACAGGCGAAAAGTTAGTTGACTAATAAAGCCTAATGTGCCATAAGACCCCGTAAGCAACTTCATCAAGTCATATCCGGCAACATTTTTAACTACTCTTCCCCCAGCTTTAGCAATTTCTCCATCAGCACGCACAAAGGTAATACCTAGTAACTGGTCGCGCACACTACCATAGCGTTGTCGCAGAGAACCTGTATCACCTGTGGCAACAATACCGCCAATGGTTGCCGACTCTGGTGCAGTGGGGTCAAGGGCGAGAAATTGCCGCGACTTTGCTAAAAGTGCTTGCAAGTCGGAGAATTTCATCCCAGCTTCTACCGTAACAGTCAAATCGCCAACAGCGTGTTCTATCAGTTGGTTGATGCGTTTTGTACTGACTACAACATCAATACCTTTGGCTAAACCACCCCAGTTAAGTTTACTACCACTACCACAGGGGAGGACGCGCCAGTTATTTGTGTGAGCTTTGGCAATGACTGCGGCTAGCTGTTTTTGAGTGCGAGGATAGACAATACAACTGGGAAACTTCTCAGAAGCTATAGCCTGTTGGATACGTTTTTGCTGACTGAGTTCGATATTTTCCCAAAGACAAACAGCATTTTCTTCGCCGACGATAGATGCAAAATCAGAAGCGCAGACGGCTTGCGGCCTGTCGTTAGACATTGCTTTCATTGAGTTTATTTTTTTACGCCCTACTTCTAATTTACTGGCTAACCTGACCAAAAAAGCACATTGCCATTAATATACGGTGGCTTCAATATAAAAAGCGATGCCTACGGCGCAAGCCAGCTTGTAATCAGCGCCAAATGAAGAGTTGTTCTTCATGTGAATTTGTTGGGAAGTTTTGAAATTTCAGTGGAGAAAGTAGTAGATGAGTAAATTTCACTCATCTACTACAGCTAGAGTTAGGAGACAATTTGCATATTTACAACATCTTGGATAGAAAAATTATAAATTATAGCGGTGTTAGTTGAACAGACTATAAAAGTTTGGAGATAAGGTAGTCTATTAATTTTAATATTACGATAAAAGGTAACTGCCCAGGTAGGAATGTCAGGAATATTCCCATGAGGGAAGAAAGATGGTAGTGTTCAAGCATGAGTCCAGAAGAAAAAGATCAAAA
>NZ_JBALDZ010000108.1:0-74342 GCF_036917155.1 Nostoc sp.
TCCTAACTCCTCATTCCTAACTCCTCATTCCTAAC
Organism: Nostoc sp.; assembly: GCF_036917155.1. Lineage (GTDB taxonomy): Bacteria > Cyanobacteriota > Cyanobacteriia > Cyanobacteriales > Nostocaceae > Nostoc. The sequence goes on from NZ_JBALDZ010000108.1 coordinate 36, forward strand.
TCCTCATTCCTAACTCCTCATTCCTAACTCCTCATTCCTAACTCCTCATTCCTAACTCCTAACTCCTAACTTTTAACCTCTAGCCCCTAACTTTTGACCTGTGCCGTTTTTTTGTACCGTGTCACTTTCTGGTAGTTCGACACCAAAGACGCGGCTAAAAACTTTGGCGACTTTGTAGCCAGAATCAATCGATTCTAAGGGGTCTTTCCGGAGTCTGTGACGCAAGCATAGCGTAATTACGCGATGGATATCATCAACTGTAACTTCATTGCGTCCTTCATAAGCTGTTAAGGCTTTGGCGGCGCGGTTACTAACAATGTCACCCCGTAAACCATCTACATCTAGTTCTGAACAGACTTCAGAAATTTTCACCCGCAAATCGTAGTCAATTTTCACTTCTGGCAAAAGCTGTTGAGCATTGACAATTTGCTGTTGTAATGCTTCTTGCTGGGGTTTGTAGTTTTCGAGAAATACCGATGGATTTTGGTCAAAATCTGCCCGTTGTTCTACGATTTGCACCCGCAAGGCTGGTTCTTTGACTGTGTGAATTTCTGCGTGCATCCCAAAGCGATCGAGCAGTTGGGGGCGTAGTTCCCCTTCTTCGGGGTTTCCAGAACCCACAAGCACGAAACGCGCCGGGTGACGGATAGAAATGCCTTCCCGTTCTACAGTGTTCCATCCACTGGCAGCGGAGTCGAGTAACACGTCTACAAGGTGGTCATCTAGTAAGTTGACTTCATCCACATAGAGAATGCCTCGGTTAGCCTTTGCCAGCAGTCCCGGTTCAAAGGCTTTGACACCTTCAGATAAAGCTTTCTCGATGTCGATTGTGCCACAAACTCGGTCTTCTGTAGCTCCTAGCGGCAGGTCTACCATTTGGACTTTTTTGTGAGCTACGGGAATTTCCGCCCCTTGTTCTAACAGTTGGCGGACTTCATCGCTCATCAAGTCGGGGTCGCTAGGATCGCTACTAAAGGGGTCATTGGCAACCACAGAAATTTCTGGCAGCAGATCTGCCAGCGCCCGGATAGTTGTGGATTTTCCGGTGCCGCGATCGCCCATAATCATTACACCCCCAATTTTGGGGTCAATCACGTTCAATAGCAGCGCCAGTTTCATTTCTTCCTGGCCCACTATTGCCGTAAAAGGAAATACTACGCGACGCGCACTTACCGTGGATTGAGCAATTGGACTCACTAAATTACCTTAACAATATTTTTCTTATTACAGTTCTTTATTGTGACACAGGTAGGGCGTGGGGGAATGTGAAGATCGGGGAGATGAGGGGGATGAGGGAGATGAGGGGGATGAGGGAGATGAGGGGGATGAGGGGGATGAGGGGGATGAGGGCAGGGGAGAAGTTGTAGTAAGTTTTTCCCCTCTGCTCCTTTGCACCTCTACCTTTTGTGCCCAATGCCCAATTCCCAATGTCTACTGGGCACTAATGATTACTAAATACGTCAAGCACCTTATAGGTCTGCTTTGGTTATTTTGGTGCAAAAGTTCTATAAGCAGGGAACGAAAAACTACCAACTTATCAATCCCGTACTAAGCATAAATACTTGTAAACTATATATGCTTAGTAGATTAATTTATAAAAACGAGCAATGGCGTGTGTGGGTAGTTAATGCATCATTCAAATCTATGAAATCATCTTTTATTATTCAAAGTTGGCGGCGTAGATGCCTGGCAGCTTGTCGTCAGACATCGCTCAAGTATCTTTTTCCCTTTCTCATTTTAATATCCTTTGTTACGGTATTGTTGGTAGACGGTTTCACCCCTGCCATCGCACAGATACCCCGTCAGGAAATTCGCGGGGTTTGGATGACCAACAATGATTTTGACACCCTCAAGAGTCGCGATAAAGTGCATGATGCCGTAAGTCAACTGCGGCGGTTGAATTTCAATACAATCTATCCTGTGATATGGAACTCTGGTTATGTAATGTATCCCAGTGCCCTAGCGCAACGTGCAGGGATTCAACCTTTTGTCTCCAGAGGTTCAGATGGACATGATATTCTTGCAGACCTCATTACCCAAGCCCATCGCAAAGGATTGCTAGTAATTCCCTGGTTTGAATTTGGTTTCATGGCTCCCCCAACCTCAGAACTAGCATTAAATTATCCCGATTGGTTCACACAAATGCGGGATGGTACCCAAACTTCAATCAGTGCGGCGGGTGAGGTAATGTGGCTCAATCCGTTTCATCCACAAGTGCAACAGTTCATTACCAATCTCGTGCTAGAAGCTATCACCCAATATGATGCCGATGGCATTCAGTTTGACGATCATACAAGTTTGCCCTACGAATTTGGCTACGATAAATATACAGTTGCCTTGTACACCCAAGAAACTAATAATGCTCCCCCAAGTAATCCTCAAGATGAAGACTGGGTAAAGTGGCGGGCAGATAAAATTACGGCGTTCATGGTACAACTTAACCAAGCTGTGAAGCAGAGAAAACCCCAAGCGATTTTCTCGGTTTCTCCCAATTACTATGATTTTGCTTACAAGTTTCAACTGCAAGACTGGCTGACTTGGATGCGGCAAAATATTGTAGACGAGTTAATTGTGCAAGTTTATCGTCCGAATCTGCAAAGTTTTATAGCCAATATTTCCCGCCCAGAAATTCAAGAAGCGCAACAAATAATTCCAACTGGAATTGGCATTATGACAGGGTTAAGAAATAACCCAGTTCCCATGCAGCAAATTCAGTCTCAGGTGCGGGCTGCCCAAGAACGCGGTTTAGGCGTAACCTTCTTTTATTATGAAAGTCTTTGGAACGATGCCCAAGAATCTTTAGAAGAGCGACAAGCTGGATTTGAAAATCTTTTTCCATCTCCCGCACTCCGCGCCAGAGTTGAATAACTTTTCTGTTGAACTCACGTTCAACAGATGTTAATAACTCCCTACTCCCTACTCCCTACTCCCCACTCCTAACTCAGCCTGACAACCTTCTACCGAAGTGCCTTGTCGCATGGCATTAACTAAAGCCTCATAGCTAGACCAATTTTCTTGGAGTAGGGTTTTTGCCTGGAGGGCATGAAACCGTAGTTTCTGCTGATAAGCTGATTCAGAAAAGCCCAAAATTGTCAAGACTCCTATCAGCTTGCTTTTATCATCACTTCCACCCTCAGCATTATTAAAAACTAGGGTTTCAGCAGCAATACCCGCCATCCAAACAGTGCAGTAGCGGTCTAGCATTTGGGCGCTGATTTTACCTACTTCTAGTTGAGATGCTAATTCGCCATCATCAAAGCTAACGCCGCCTTGTCCAGGTTGCCCCTGTTTCCAGGCTTCCCAAGCGCTGAGTGTGTACCCAGTAACGGGAATACCCAACAGGTAAGCAACCAAAAAATGCCCTGCTTCGTGGTGAACGATGCGATCGCGGTGTTCTTTTGAAAAACCAGCAATCCAATCTAAAAAAATAGTACCACCCTTGCCTTGCAAGCTGAAACTATCTAATGTCGCTATGCCTAAGATGGTGAAGGTAGCAAGTGCTGGTACTGCCGGTGATAAGTTTAAGAATGGCCCCAGCAATACTGATAGGGTCATGAGAAAGATTGATATTGCAACTAAATTTAGGCTAGTTTGGCTCATTGAAACTTTTCTGAGAATCGGCTTAATCTTTCTTTATTATGAGACGAGACTAGCTACAAAAGGAATGTGATTAAACAATGGTGCATTTACTGAGAATGACTTCTAGCCCCTTCTGTACCTGCTCAAGTTCTTGGCGCTTTTGGTAAATCCACATCTTTTCAGCCTCACGTTGTTCCAGGGTTTCGTTGTGAGCCTTTTCTTGCTGTTCGAGGAGATTTTCGTAAAGTGCGATCGCTTCTGCAATTACTCGACTAGCTGATTCAACTCGGTTTTCAAAGACTGAGTTAACTATTTCATTTAATTTCTCGAATATTGTATCCATTGACTCATCGAATTTTTGAAATCCTAGTTCAAAAACTTTCCCTTTTATTTGGTCTTTTAGTCGAATGGCACTAAGAAAACCGGAAAGGCTTATCAATTAAGCGCTTTGCAATTGCTTACGTAATTCATGCCGTGGTTTCGTCATTAAGGGGTAAGCTTTCGGGCGACGTTTACGAACTCGTGGTTCACTTCTACCGGGGCGTAGTTTACCGCCGCAGGCATCGCTGACAGGCTTGTGGGCAATAACTTTTAGTAAAGTACGATAAATTTGCTGACGTTTTGTGGAAGCTGCGGCTAACAATTCGGGAATAAAGTTATTTAAATGATGGCGAGTGCCTTGGAGTGATAAGCGCAATGGAGGAGTAGCGTAAGTAGTACCTGCTGACCACATCAAACCACGCAGTAGATTGTAAGCAAGTAAATAAACATAAATGTAGCTGAGTCTTCCACTAACAGCAATTTACAGCAGAAAATCTTTAAAAAGCTGCAAAATATTATCGCCGAAAATTTAGCAGTAGATTCAAGCACAATAACACTTAGCACAGACTTTAACAAAGATTTGGGAGGAGATTCTCTTGATTTAGTAGAGGTAGTTATGGCTATAGAAGAAGAATTCGACATTGAAATTCCTGATGAAGCTGCAGAAAAGATTACAACAATTCAACAGGCTGTCGATTACATTAGCCGAAAAGTTGCTGTTTAATACCAAATCTAGTTGAAATATCTTCTTTTTTATAAAGTCCGCTTAGGCGGACTTTGTTTATATAGCCTGTGATAAAGATTTACTTCTATAAAAGCTGTATTAATGTACACATTCAGAGCCATGACGAAAAATTAGGGTTTATTTTAGACGGATGAAGGAAATTGTGGTTTAAATGACCTAAAAATCTGGTTTCCCAGCCTCGCGTTTTATTACTGAATCGGTGTTCTAGCTACAAAACATCATCTCACAACTTCTCGCGTAGGCGTAGCCCGCACTTCGACAAGCTCAGTGACCACCGTAGGCATCGCTCTCTTGCATTACTTTGGATATAAAATTACTCAAATACTACTGTTCTATTACCATAGACTAATACACGATTTTGCAAGTGCGATCGCACTGCTCTTGCTAATACAATTCTCTCCAAATCTTTGCCTTTTCTCACCAAATCATCAACTTCATCACGGTGACTAACTCGCACTACATCTTGTTCAATAATTGGGCCAGCATCTAAATCAGCGGTGGCATAATGCGCTGTTGCACCAATAATTTTCACACCCCGTTCAAAAGCTCGGTGATAAGGGTTTGCGCCGATAAAAGCTGGTAAAAATGAATGATGTATATTAATAATTTGCGGAAATTGACTAATAAAATCTGCACTAACAATTTGCATATATTTCGCCAATACCACTAAATCTATTTTGTACTGGCGGAGTAATTCTAGCTGTTGGGTTTCTTGTTCTGATTTATTGTCTTTATTGATAGGAATGTGCTGAAAGTCAATATTAAATTGCTCTGCCACTACCTTTAAATTAGAATGGTTGCTAATAATTAAAGGAATTTCAGCAATAAATTCTTTGGCGCGTTGTCGCCAAATTAAATCAAATAGACAATGGTCTTGGCGACTGACCCAAACAGCAATGCGTGGTACTGTATCAGAAAAACGTATTTCCCACTTAGCACCTAAAGGTTGAGCAATGGCATTAAATGCAGGGGCAATAAATTCTCGCGGCAAATTAAATCCATCTAACTGCCATTCAATGCGGGTGAGGAATAACCCAGCAGCAAAATCTGTATGTTGATCTGCATGAATAATATTACCACCGTTAGAATAGATGAAATTGGCAAATTTCGCCACCAGTCCTCGTCGATCGGGGCAAGAAATTAGCAATGTTGCTGTCGGACTTGTCATAACAATATCGCCAGATTTGAAAGTAACTATTTGCTGTTTGTCGGACTCGGTTTAGGAATGATCAGCGGAGGAAGTTTCTGACTATTATCTACCGGTTGTTTCCACTCTGATAATTCCCGATTCACGGCATTGGCAAAATCTGTGGATACCAACAGCACATTTATATTTCCATCGGGTTTAATAGCAGAGTCAGCTTGAGCGTACAATAAACGACCGTTAAAGTTAGATTTACCTAAAATCAACTGATGGCTTTGCCGGTTTTTTAAGGTGATATTGATAGTTGCTTGGGGTTGATCTAAGGCAAATTCTCCAAGCTGTTTTGCTGGAATTGATAAAGTGCTATCGCTATTACCCTTGACCAACAAATCCATTAAATAAGAAACAATAGCGTCATTTGCTGGGCCAGATATCGGAGATTTGATTAACCACTTAGGCTTACTAGAAGATTCAGGGCTACGTTCCAGGTTCAAGGTGAATTTTTTTGTCTTGACTGTTAGAGACTGCACATCATCTTCTCCAAAAGAGAAAATTTTCTGTTTTTGCTCCTTGATTTCTTCTCGTACAGTTGCACCTCGAATTTCATAGAAGTAAACAAAACCACCTAAACCTAGTGCTAGCAGTATCAAAATTAAAGTCGTTCGCGGCAATTTCATTTTTTAATCATTTGTCATTTGTCATTTCTCATTTCTCATTGGTGAAGAGTTAGTATTTATAACTCTTAACTCCTAACTCCTAACTCCTAACCCATTTCTTACCGTCGTTTCCACCAAATAATAACTGCCGCCGATAACCCAATTAAAGGTAAAACTAACAAAGACGACAATATTAAAAGATTTGCTTGGGTAGTTGTCAGGGTTATCCGACGGTTTTTCGGTTCTTTAGGGCGAATAGAAAGGGGTTGCTGATCCTGTTTACTCAGCCAAGTAACTGAATTGAGGAATACATCTCCGTTTAGTTGCTGTTGAAACAAACCATCGGTGGCGAAACTAGAATTTCCTAAAACCACTAACCGCGACTCAGTGGTTGTTTGAGATGAGGAAGTAGGGGGAGATGGGGGAGATAAGGGAGTGGTGCTTGGTGATGGAAGTGGTAAAGATTGCGGAGTTTTGGCAGAAGGATTAGGACTAGTTTTGCCTTGGGTGATTGGTGATGGTAGAGGTGAAGGTGTGGGTGAAGCTTGGGGAGTGGAAGTAGATTTGGGTGTTTGTTTTCTGGTTAAGGCAACACCCAAGGTCAGAGGCCCTTTGAGGTCTTTACCTGCATTAAACTCTAATTTTTCGCTTTGGAGATCGCTTTCTCCCCAACTGCTGGGATAGGGTTTGGTTCGCAGCAGAGGAGTAGCCTCAATACCAGGTACAGAGGTAATTTCCAGTGGTCGGGAAATCGGATAAAAAGAATTACCGTTACCGAAATCTTTGGTAATTGGATGTTTACCGTATTCTGTCACTAAGGGCGCAGCAGGACCACGTCCCACGACGCTTTCACTTGAAACATCTACGGCTAAACGATTATCTAAACTAACACCCCACTCTTGTAGCAAGCTGTTAAGTTTAGGATCGGTATTAGGATCAATCATCAGCAGCAAATTACCGCCTCGATTCAGATATTCTTGCAAGGCTTTGACTTCGCCCTGAAATAACTCTCGCTTAGGGCCAGCTACGATGACGACAGCTGCATCTTGAGGAACTTTCGAGGTTTCTGTTAGATTCAGCGGTGCTGTTGTGAAATTTTTATCGCCTAATCCCTGAACTGCTTGTGACATTGCGCCTTTACCAGCTGAAAGTTGGTGTTCGCCATGACCTTGGAGGAAGTAAACTTTGGCTGTGGTTAAATTTGTTAGTTGTTGTAGGCGACTAGTTAATCTGATTTCTGACAGACGCTCATTTTCATTTATTGTCTGTACTAATTGCCGTTTATCCCCAGATTCGAGGTAAACTTCGCCATAATCTTTAACGCCAAACTTCTCTGCAAGTCCTGGTCTAGCTTCAGGGTTGATATACTCATATTTAAATTTTGAGCTTTGCCGCTGATAATTTTCTAGCAGTTCTCGGTCTTGGGGATTCTGGTTAATATCAAACACCCACACTTTAACTGGCTGTGGTAAAACGCTTACTAATTTCTGTGACTGGGGCGCAAGGGTAAATAATTGAGACTCTGTTAAATCTGCCCGCAGATGGTAGCGAGTTCCCAAAAAGTTAATCAATCCCAAAATTGCCAATACTGCCAGAGTTGCCACTAAGGCATTAGTTCCTGCTTGGGTAGAACGACGGTTCCACCAGTTACTCTGGTTGCTTTGCCATATTATCCCCAGTCCACTGATGATAATTCCCGTAATTATAAATACTAATGGAATTAGTCCCCACTGTTCAGAGATCAATCCAACTGTTAAGCCGACAGTAATTAGGAATGGGCCCAACCAAAACAGATATTTCCAAAGTTTCTTTTTTGTAACTATCTTCATATAATTTGTCATTTGTCATTTGTCATCTGGTACATTGCCAATTGAGTTTAGGTAGGAGTTTAATTTGGGCGCTAGTTCGTTAATGATTGTTTTGGTTGCATTTATCTGTTCGGTAGTTAAAAGGTTACGAATGTAAGCTCGTCTTAACCAATGTTGAGTTTCATTCAAAGAGCCTCTTGCTATTTTTATAAAACGTCTATTATCTTGAAAACTGCCTCTTCCTAAACCTTCCGCTATATTGGCACCGATACTATCAGCTGAACGTACAATCTATTTACCAATCGTATCTTTTGCAAAAAAATTCCATCCCTCAACAATTTTCCAAATGTCATTCGCTAATTGTTCTGATAATTTATAAACCTGTAATTCTTGGAAACGCTTTGTTGCCATTTCTTGAGTTGTCTTGATGATTTTTAGTCAATCAATTTTCATCCATATATTTTTAAGTGTCACTATTTTTTGACTAATGACCAATACTTCTCTTCTTAGGCTGCACCAACGGCTTCTCTACAATATGCACTCGCATTTGCTCAGTACAAATGACCAATGACTATTGCCTTTGAAAGCGCAGTGCATCAATTGATTGAGCGGTGAGAAAGATGCCCAAAAAAATGTAACTGGCGAATAAAACCAAGGTGCTGGTATCGAAAATCCCTTGAATTAAGGTGCTGTAATGTTTCAGCAACGATAGATAACCTAAAGCTTCGCCCACGGGGCCAGGGACAATTTTGCCGATTAAATCAATTAATAACAATAATAAGATGACTGCAAAGGTAAGAACGGCAGACAGAATTGTGCTATCTGTTAATGAGGAAATAAACATTCCAATAGATAAAATTGCTGCTGCTAGCAAGATTAATCCAAAATTACCCAGCAAGGGAATTAAGAGCGACATTGGGGGATTTGAGCCGCTGATGGCGATCGCTTCAAACACTAGCATGGGTACAACCATTGTGGTCAGAAATGTTAGTACGCCTAATAATTTACCCACAGCTACCGCCCAATTGGTGATTGGTGAGGTGGCTAACAGTTCTAAAGTGCCCCGCTTACGTTCTTCAGCATAGAGTCCCATTGAGAGGATGGGCAGAATAAACAACAATAGCCACTCCATACGTTCCAAAAATATTCGGACAAATTCGTAGGGGACATCTATGGGCGGTACTGGTACTCCCAACTGTTGCCCTTGTGCATCCATTGCCGCCACTCCTACCAAAATGCCATCTGGCCCTAGCAAAATCATCACGAAGAATAACCCGGCAAGGAACCAAAATATGCCTGCGATCGCATAAGCTAAAGGCGATACAAAATAACTCTGTAACTCTCGGCGATAAATGGCAATAATATTACTCAGCACTATACCCATTTAGGCTGCCTCTCCTTCGTTGTCTGCTGCTAAGTCTACCTCAGGATCGAAATTCTTTTCTTCTGTGGTCAGTTGCAAGAACACGTCTTCTAAGGTAGCGTTAACCCGCCGCAGTTCATGTAAACCGAATCCTGCACGTACTAATGTTGTGGCAATATCCTTTCCTGGTTCTTTTCCCGGTTGTGATATTACCCGCAGGTAAGCGCGATTTTCCTGGGGTTGATGGCCGTGGATTCCGGCTGTGGGAATTGATTCTATCAGACTCACACCCGCGACTTTTTGCAATACCTGTTTCGCTAGGGCAGCTTCTCCTTCTATTTCCAATTCATACCCGGAACCACCTGTCAACTGAGTCATTAGGTTTTCTGGTGTATTAGTTGCCACTACTTTACCGCGATTGATGATGGCGACGCGGCTACAAGTCATGCTCACTTCTGGCAGAATGTGTGTGGAAAGAATAATTGTGTGCGTACCAGCAAGGCTTTTAATTAAATTCCGCACTTCAATTATTTGTCGAGGATCGAGTCCAACGGTGGGTTCATCCAAGATGATCGCTGGTGGATCGTGGACGATCGCTTGAGCAATGCCTACCCTTTGGCGGTATCCTTTAGAGAGTTTGCGGATAATCACTCGCCGCTTGTCTTCTAAATTGCAGCGTTCAATGGCGGCTGTCACCTTGTTGGGGCGATCGCCTGCTGGAACTCCCTTAATTCGGGCGACAAAATGCAAAAATCCCTCCACCGTCATCTCTGGATATAACGGCGGTGTTTCGGGTAAATAACCAATGCGTTGGCGCACAGCCAGAGAATTTTCATGGACATCATAACCAGCAATCCGGGCATTTCCATTGGTTGCTGGTAAATAACCAGCCAGAATCCGCATGGTTGTGGTTTTTCCAGCCCCATTGGGGCCCAACAACCCTAAAATTTCCCCAGGTTCGACGCTAAAGGTGACATCAGTAATCGCTGGGGTAGAGCCGTATATTTTACTTAGATGCTCAACTTCGATCATAATTTTACACGCACTAGCAACACTTTCAGCCTTTACTCTCACCAAAATGCTCACGCAATGCTCAAATAGCCTATTTTCAGCGTCTGAGCATCAATAGCAGATATAAAATACTACTCAGTAGTTATGCTCAAAGGATGCTCACCCTCTCAGGGATAAATGTCTCTCTATCTTATGTGCAAATTTAGTCTAACTAAGTAGTCCAGCTAAATTCGCACTACTTCCCTTTCTTCTCATCTAGTGCCTTTTGCACAGCGTCTCTACAGAATTGTGCCGGGTTATCTTGCTTCTGTATCTCTTCCTTCATGTCCTTGGTAGCCCTGAAAGTAACATTCTCGGTCAATTCTCTACTTGGTGGATTGTCAAAATTTTCGGGCTTACCTTTGGGCTTAGACATTTATGTAGAAAGGTAAATATAGATTGAAGTCGATGCAAGCGTCGGGTTACAGTCTTTAATCGGTGGTGATGACAGTCTGGAAAACAGTTCACCACCGATACCACTTTTACAAATGGGTAATTCTATTTTATGTTCACACGGTCAGAACTCGAAATCAAAACCATTGCTGAGTTGAGAGATTTGTGCAGGCGGTACGGCATCAAGCCGACTGGCAACGCTGGCTATAAGGTCAGCTACATAACCTCTCTAATCGCATTCCCTGCCATAGCACTTAGCCAGTTAGAAAAGGGAATGGGGCTGAGACGGATGTCATTTGAAGCTTACCAGAATCTTGGTGCAGCACTGGATGAGATGAACTCACCCACAGATGAACAAGCAGCGCTGATTAAGCTGACAATGGAAGGGAAACGCTACCAAGCACCTCAGAGGTGGGAGCAAGAGAGGCTGATTAACCTCTACAAGGCTAAACTGAAGCTGGAAGAGGTATTGGAACTGCTAGGGGAGTAAATTACAGCTACAGGCATTTTATCGGGGGAGGTAATCAAGTCTCCCTTTTTTATGTGGTCAAAACCTGGATTTCTCACTTGTGAGAAATCCAGGGTAGGGGCGGGTTAAGCGAGACATTCATGAATGAGATGGATCATATCTGTTAACCCGCCCCTACTGCTTGTGAGAAATGCGGCTCAATTAGCTCACCCTTTTGGGTGAGTCATAGATCAACCGATCAGATGACCTGGACGAAGGAAGCTGAGATTAATAATAAGGAGGACTCTATTAGTAAAGAACACCGATTGCATTTTACCGTTATGAAACTTGTTACCTTAATAAATTCTGCACTTATTTTTGCTTCTATTGCCTTTGTACCTGGAATCGCTGGCGCTCAAACAGCTACTAGCAATAGCAATGAAACAATCGCGATTAACTCTAACAATTTATCCACTAGCTCGACTGCTGTGAGTTACCTACAACCCTTGAATCTAGTAACTTTTGCTTATCAAGGAGGTCTGCAACAACATGGTATTCCGAGCGGAGAAGCCCTAGTACTTGGAACTCAAAACAGAAATATTCTGGCGATAGATGTGGTTCAAGCTGCTGTTAATGCAGATAAATTACCATCACAAGTTTTAAACGACCAAAATTATCTAAATGCTGTTAATTTAGAACTCAACGTATTACCCGACTACGCTGCTGCTGATTGATTTGGTTTTTCTGATATTTAAAGTTTTTTATACACAGAGAAGACGGGGTATAAAATAAGGTTTATTATTGAAGAATAACTTCTAGGTTTTTAAGAGAAGTTGTGCCTATAAGTTTCACCTATCCTGCGCTAAAGGCACAGAAAATTGTATAATCAACAGCTTATTAACCAAAAATTGCGTTTTCTATAGAGAATGACAGAAGTAATTAGATCCGGGAGCCTAAATAACATTGAAATAGGGACTGGGGATTGGGGACTAGGGATTGAGGACTGGGAAAATTTGGATGGGAATTCAGATCCCAACGAAATCTTAAAGGAATTTCCTATCCAGTCTCGTTCAGACTTGGGCGTGAGCGCTACTTCTCAACGAGGGGCTGCGCCAACGACACAGCTAAGTACAAGTCAGTCGAATGCTGACGCTTACGGTGTCAGCCCAGTATCCAGTACCCAGTCCCGGAACGCCGAGGATTCCTCAACTTTGGCGCAGCAATGTGGGGAATTATGGACGCAACCTGTTGCGTCCATTGAGTTTGAGGAGCGGTGCTTAGAAAAAGCCAGAGAAACAGGCGATGCCGACAATGTGCAAAGCCAAGGCAATGAGGAAGTTATTTCTTTGGGAAGTTTGGGCAATGCTTACCAGTCATTAGGCGAGTACCACCTAGCAATTGAATTTTATCAGCAGTGGTTAGATACGGCTAGAGAAATAGGCGATCGCTTGGGGGAAGCCAAATCTTTATCTGGGTTGGGTAATGCTTACCAATCACTGGGAAAATACCAGCGAGCGATTGAATTTTATCAGCAGTGGTTGAGTATTACTAGGAAAATTGGCGATCGCACAGGAGAAGGCATTTGCTTGGGAAGTTTGGGCAATACTTATGAATACCTGGGCAAGTACGAGCAAGCGATAGAGTTTTATCGGCAGTGGTTGAGTATAACGAAGAACATAGGTGATTGGACTGGAGAATGCCTAAGCCTGGGAAGTTTGGGCAATACTTATGAATCGTTGGGAAATTACCAACTGGCAATTGAGTTTTACCAGCAATGGTTAGGGTTGGCAAGATTCATTAGCGATCGCAACGGCGAAGGCATGGCTTTGAGTGGCTTGGGCAGTGCTTATAAGGCTTTGGGACAGTACCAAATGGCTTTTGAGTTTCATCAGCATTCATTAGAGATCAGAAGGAATCTCGACGATCGAAATGGGGAAGCAAACGCCTGGTTTAATTTGGGTTTGGTGTTAGAAAAAATCAATCGAGAATCAGAAGCGATCAATGCCTTTTGCAAGGCTCGCGAAATCTATCACGCAATGGGCCTCGATGCCAGCCTGCAAGATTGTAACCATGCCATTGAGCTTCTTTCTCAAAATGTTGCAACCTTCACATCTGGCTTCTGGTTTGGGAAATGGTTAAGTAATTTGTCGCAGTTGATTAAATCTGGTTCTAATAGACATCTCTAGAAATTAAATATGCATTATCTAGAACCCTTGTAGTTATTGAATACTGCAACAGAGTCATTGCGATCAAAAGAAAACACAGAAAACGGATCTTTTCGATTCTCCATCTCCATCCCAGGAGTACCTACAGGCATTTGGGGTACAGATAAACCAATAACTTTTGGCTCTTCTTGAAGCAGACGTTTAATGTCATCTGCTGGGACGTGTCCTTCAATGACATATCCATTCACAATTGCTGTGTGGCAGGATGACAAATTATCCGGCACGTTGTACTTTTGTTTGACTGTTTCGATGTCAGGCGTAGGAAAGTCTGTGATTTTAAAACCCTGTGCCTTTAAATGATCAATCCACCCGCCACAACAGTTACAATCGGGACTGTGATATACAGTGGCATTTAGCGCTGTTGATTTTGATAATGTCTGTTGATTCTGAATGCCTCTATGGGAACTGACTAGTTGAGCATGAGCATAACTTATAGAAGCAGTGTTTCCCCAGATCCCCAAAACCCCTGCTGTTAGACAAATTATTACCGCTACTCGCACAGCAGTAGGTATCAAGATGGGAAGTAAGCGTTTTTGCCAGCAGTAAATAAATTTTTTGTGCGACATCTAAGACCAATTCTGTATGAAGATGCACATAATAATACCCCCTTGGCAAGCTACGGTGTACACACAAGTCTGAAATAGTTGAAAAACCCAAGGTTTTACCCCACCCTAACCCTCCCCGTATGTATTGGAGAGGGAACTAGATTTCTTGTTTCCCCCCAATATATCGGGGGGATTGAGGGGGGTAATTTGACTTGTCGACATTGCAGAAATTTGTAACTAATTCTCTTCAAAAAGACTCTGCATACTTGTGCGCTTACTTTGCGTTCCTCTATGTTTAAAATGGCTACGATTGTAGCCTTTTTTAGTAACAACAGATGCAATAGGGTTCGGTTAAGCCCAAAAAATAAAAATGTGTAGTGGCGTGGCAAGGCTAAAATGTTGCAAAAAAATTGTAGGTTGGGTGGAGGCTTTGCCAAAGCCAACATCCTGGGTGCGATCGCCGATAGTTTTTGAATGAAAATATAAAATCAAACAAAGTCTGGAACTAACTCGAATATTTTCACAGAAGATGATTTTACTCTTTCTGACGAAAAAAAGGAAAAAGTTTCTTAAGCACTGGGAAGAAAAGCAGCAATCTGAGTTAACACACCCAAATACAGGATATAAAGTGAGCTTTCGTAGGTGTTTACCCGGATTTCTCACCAGATTTATCAAACCGAAGTGCAGAGTTTGTAGGGGCGGGTTAAGCGAGACATTCATGAATGATGGATCATATCTGTTAACCCGCCCCTACTGAAGAGTGAGAAATGCGGGATCAAGAGTTAAATGTTTCTAACTACTCTCAATCATTAGATAAAGTTATAATTTATTCATTGATTGATAAGCATCTGAGGGGGTTAGGCAAAGGCTGAAACCCTGATTCTTTCGTTGACCCCCTCAGATAGCTTGCTGAGTAAGGCTTTGAGGCGTGTCATAGTCTCTTTTATTGACAATATTCAACTATTATCCTAGAAAAACGACCCCCTCAGATTGATCCCTCTCAAGCTCAATCATAATAAGGCTTCTGAATGGGTAGGGTTTTAATTCCTTTACCCCTCACGGGGATGAAAACTTCAAAATCACCCATACAACAGATAGCGATCGCAGGTCATGATCATACTAAATTTGCGATCGCCTATGGTGGGCACTTGCGCCATTTTTCTGTAACGACTGTTCAATAGCGTTAAGCTAAAAGTAATTTATTTCAATATTAGTTATGTCTAATATTCAAGAACACGTAAACACTCTCGTTACGAGATTTGTTCCCGGTTATAGATTTCTGCGTTTGCAAGAACTTACAATTGATAAGAATAATTTACTCCAAACAGAAATTGATAGTAAATCAATTAAAGTTCTCAGTTGGAATATTGCTAAACAAAACTATAATAAAATCTGGGTAAAAGATTTTTTAAAAATCATTGACACTTATCAACCAAATCTGATATTTTTGCAAGAGTTTTCTCTCAAACTAGAAGCAGATGAATGGGGGGAATGGCTGAAAATGAATTGGAGCTTTGCACCTAACTTTGTAGATATTCATCATCAAACCTATTCAGGAATTTTCACAGCAGCTACAATTAGTCCACTTACCAAAAAAGTGATAACTACTAAACATTATGAACCGATTGTTAGAACTCCTAAAATTTCTTTAATTACTGAGTATCTGCTATCTGAACAAAGCACAACTATCCTGACAATCAATAGCCATTTAATAAATTTTGTAGATTTAAATAAATTTAAAATACAACTTCAAGAATTAGAGCTAGCATTAGCTATACATCGTGGGCCACTAATATTTTCAGGAGATTTCAATACTTGGAGTCGAAAAAGAGCAGTTATCCTCAATCAGGTAACAACTAAATTAGGATTAATGCCTGTAGTTTTCGCACCTCATTATCAGGATAAAATTAAACGCTTCCTATTATCGCCCCCTTTAGATCATATCTTTTATCGAGATATCAGTGTGAAGAAAGCCAGTGCGAAAGTGCTAGACCAAATTTGTTCATCAGATCACAAGCCATTGCTGGCAGAATTTACTTATACCAATACTCAAAAAAATTAAGATGCTTGTAGATAGTGGTGTTCTAGCGATTTTTAGCACAGCTACAGTTATTGTTCATCTTGTGGGAGTTACACAGGCAGCCCATGCAGTAATGAATGTGCGTTCTTCTCAAGGGGCAATTGCTTGGAGCATTTCTCTAGTTACCTTTCCCTGGCTAGCGATTCCGTTGTATTGGATTTTAGGAAGAACTAAATTTCATGGATATGCTGAAACACTGCGTTCAGTCTATGCACAACACTATAAGCTTTTTCATCCAACTTATAGTGAACTTATTAAATTTCAAGTTGCGCCACCAGATAATCTCGCTGAGTTACAACCATTAGCGGAGACTTTGACAGAAATTTCTTTTACATCAGGCAATGCTGCCGAATTACTGATTAATGGTCAGCAAACCTATGAAGCAATGCTGAAAAAGATTGCAGTGGCGACAAATTATATTTTGTTGCAATTCTATACTGTTAACGATGACCAATCAGGTAATGAGTTTAAAGAAGCATTGATTGCTAAAGCCAAGCAAGGAATCAGCATCTACTTTCTCTACGATGAAATTGGTTCCAAGAAACTATCTCTGGCTTATATCCAATCTCTACAACAACATGGAATTGCGGTGAGTGCATTTAACACCACCAAAGGTTATGGTAATCGGTTCCAATTGAATTTTCGCAATCATCGGAAAATTCTGGTGGTGGATGGAGAAATAGCATTTGTAGGCGGACTGAATATTGGTGACGAATATTTAGGAAAAAATCCTCGCTTGAGTCCCTGGCGCGACACCCACATGATGCTCGAAGGCCCAACTGTACAAAGCCTACAAAACTCCTTTGTGCGAGATTGGTATTGGGCGACTCGAAAACTTATCGAAGTTAATTGGCAGGTAAAAGTTAATCGGGAAACTAATCAAACTGCATTTATACTTCCTACAGGCCCCGCAGATCGTTTGCCAGCTTGTAAGCTTTTTTTCATCGAACTAATTAATCAAGCTCAAACTCACCTCTGGATTGCTAGTCCATACTTTGTGCCGGATGAGGCAACATTGTCAGCTTTAAAACTGGCAGCAATGCGAGGTGTAGATGTACGAATTATTTTACCAAATCGACCCGATCACTTATTTGTTTATTTATGTTCCTTCTCTTACTACACCGAAATGGAAACAATCGGTATCAAATTGTATCGTTATAAAAATGGTTTCATGCACCAGAAAATTATAGTAGTTGATGAGAATCTCGCAGGAGTAGGAACTGTTAATTTAGATAATCGCTCTTTTTCTCTAAACTTTGAAGTTATGGGTTTTGTTACCGAGCCTCAGTTTGTCCAAAGTGTGAAAAAGATGTTAGAGGATGATTTAGCTGTCTGTGTTGCTGTTGATCTTAATGAGTATGATAAAAAACCTTTTTGGTTCAAGCTAGCTGTGAGAGTCTCTCGATTGCTGACTCCTTTACTTTAACATGCGCCTCCGTTGGAGACTCACGTTAAATTGATCTTTAATCATAATTATCCCCAATCCAAAATTTTTATCAGAGGATCCAAGCTTATGCCGTGGTTTGTCAAAATTGAAGAAGGGAAAGTCGATAAACCTACCTTTGACCAATATGTACCAGCCCACAAAGCCTACATTCAGGACTTAATTGCTAAAGGACACAAAGCGCGGACAGGCTATTGGGCAGAGCAAAGAGGCGGGATGTTGTTGTTTGAGGCAGCCTCAAAGGCTGAGGCAGAAGCAATTGTCGCTGATGATCCCTTGGTACAACACGGCTGCGTCAACTATCAGCTTTATGAATGGCGAATTGTTATGGAATGACACACAATTACTGACTTTTCATGTTATTCTTTTAGAAGACCTGGATCTATGCGATCGCAACACCCAAATCTTGTCAGAACCGGAAGGTAGCAGCAACACGGGAGGCTTGTGGTAGGCGTAGTCTCCGGGTCGCCCTATTTTTAGGAGCCTTCAGCAACAATGCCTGGTTTTGGAGATATTGTTCAAAAAGCTTTTTACCTCGGTGTTGGATTAGCTTCTTACGCAGGTGAGAAAGCAGGGGGAAAATTAGCCCAAGTGCGATCGCAAGTCCAAAAACTGGCAGATGAAATGGTTGCAAAGGGCGAAATGAACACAGAAGAAGCCCGCCGCTTCGTTGAAGAGATGATGAAGCAAGCCCAGCAGGCTCAACCATCTGGTGAAACCTCTGAAAAAACACCCCCTTCTGAACCTCGTCGCATTGAAATTTTAGAGGAAGACGAAGAACCAACGGTGAAAGAGGCATCAAATGATGAGAATGTAGATAAATTACGCCAAGAAGTGCTAAATCTGCAAGACGAGTTAAAACGATTGCAACGCGATCAATAAAAAGTGTTCTTTGATCGAAATATTAGTAATAAGTGGCATTTTGACATGACACTCCGGATAGAAACTTGATAAGATACATTGCCTAGTGTGCATTTTAGTGCTTCAAGCCAGACAACACAAAGCGTCCTGTTTATAGCCTGCGAAGGTGTCAAGTTTATGGAACAGTGGCAAAAAGATTTAGCAGAAATCGTCGAAATCGTGGCTGAAGAAGTAGAGCGTTTCTTCCTGGGAATGAGTGAAGTGGTAGACGCATTTTTTGAGCTAACAGAAGAAGTCACCGAGCAAGTACACAATAATATTGCTACTGAAGTCGATCTGTATTTACAGGATTTTGCTGAACCAATGTTAGAAGCTTACTGGGAACTGGAAGACATGGTAGCAGATGTAGATCCGGGTTTTCCTTATTCAGTTGAACCCACAGCCGAAAAAAATCCTGCCTGCATCGGTTGTAGTAACTACCACGGGCAAGTTTATGGTGGTAATTTGTTAGTTTGTGCCATGCATCCCCACGGTTGTGAAGATGAGAATTGTCTAGATTGGGAGAAGGAGGAGTATTGAGAGGGAGTTAGGAGTTAGGAGTTTGGAGTTAGGAGTTTGGAGTTAGGAGTTTGGAGTTAGGAGTTTGGAGTTAGGAGTTAGGAGTTAGGAGTTAGGAGTTAGGAGTTAGGAGTTAGGAGTTAGGAGTTTGGAGTTTGGAGTTAGGAGTTTGGAGTTAGGAGTTTGGAGTTAGGAGTTAGGAGTTTGGAGTTTGGAGTTAGGAGTTTGGAGTTTGGAGTTTGGAGTTTGGAGTTAGGAGTTTGGAGTTTGGAGTTAGGAGTTTGGAGTTAGGAGTTTGGAGTTAGGAGTTTGGAGTTTGGAGTTATAAAATTACTAAAAGGACGTAAATATCAGTAAAATAACAAATGACTAATGACTAATGACTAATGACTAATGACTAATGAAAGTGTATCCCAGGCAAGCCAAGAAATGAAGTATGGCGAACGTGACATTGCGGAAGGTAAACTAATTACCTTTCCGAATCCGCGTGTGGGGAGGCGATATGATATTAGTATTACTTTGCCGGAATTTACTTGTAAATGTCCATTTTCCGGCTACCCTGACTTTGCGACAATTTACGTTACTTATATTCCTGATGAACGGGTAGTGGAATTGAAGGCACTCAAACTTTATATTAATAGTTATCGCGATCGCTACATTTCCCACGAAGAATCTGCCAATCAAATTTTGGATGATTTTGTGGCTGCTTGTGATCCCTTGGAAGTCACGGTGAAAGCAGATTTTACGCCTCGCGGTAATGTACATACTGTGGTTGAAGTGCGTCACCAAAAGTAATATCATCACTGATGAGCGCTGATGGCATTAATTGGCAATCTTCTTTGCCGCAGATTGCACTTGAAGCACAACTTTTTTAGACAAAGGAATATACCCAAGTTCCAAACTGGATTTTTGCCCGTCAATCACAGCCCAATCAACAAAGTTTTTCAGCGCTTGAGCTTTGACTCGGTTTGGATATTGGTGATAAGTTAAAAGCCATGTGTAAGTAACGATGGGATAAGATTGGGCATCGGTAGGATCGGTGATAAAAGCAATCAAAGTATCGGCAGGTAACTTCACTGCTTCTAAGGTTTGAGCTACAGATTTTGGTGTTGGCGTAATATAGTTACCAGATTTATTTTCTAAAGCTGCCACAGGAAGTTTATTTTGTTTGGCGTAAATGTACTCTACATAGCCAATAGCTCCGGGTATTTGTTGAATTAGGGCGGTAACACCTTCGTTACCCTTTCCACCAATTCCTACTTGCCATGCTACAGATTTACCAGCCCCAATTTTGCTTTTCCATTCTGGACTTATGGCGCTTAGGTGTTGCGTTAACACACTTGTAGTCCCACTACCATCAGTTCGGTGTACAACCTGAATCGGTAAATCGGGCAAACTCACTCCTGGATTAGCTGCGGCGATTCTAGGATGATTCCAATTCGTAATTTTTCCGAGAAAGATATCTACGTAAACTTGGCGTGGTAGCCTGAGAGCAGTTGGCACATTGACTTGAGGCGACTGCTGTGCAACTGGTGTGAGGTTATAAGCCAACACAATAGAACCGGCTGTTAGAGGTAAAGCAATTACTCCCCTTTTTATCTTGGCTGCTTGTTCATTTGTAATTCCCACATCACTAGCTGCAAAGTCCACAGTACCTTCAATGAGTTGTTGCACTCCAGCACTGCTCCCTATAGCTTGATAGTTAATTTGTACATCAGGATGTTGCTGGTTATAATCTGCAAGCCAGCGCTCATACAAAGGTGCAGGAAAACTCGCTCCAGCACCAACGAGAGAAATATGTTTGATGTTTCGATTATTGGCAGTACAAGAAGCGATATTTAACAAGATAGCGATTAGGGGTAGAAGGTAAACGCTTCCCTTAAATTGAAGTTGAGCAGATATAGAAATCTTTTGTTCCAATGTTTAATAAATACCTCTATTGACACTCCCTGGCGTGAACGCACGGAGATTCTTCTATCTACGAAACGGCTTGCTCTGACAGGATTGCTCCAATTAGAGTAGAGATCGATTCTCCAGAAGCGTTGCTTGCATCTAGAAGCCACTGCGTTGTGCGGTTCCCCCCGTTGTAGGAAGTGGCGCTGCAAAGGTTCCAGTATGCCCTATTCCAATCCTAAATTAAGAATGTTTATCCCGGCGTTCTGATCTCTGTCTAACTTGCTTGTGTATACACCATAGCCCACAGGGTAGGGACGCAAAGTAATCCTCTGCGTTCCTCTGCGATTTCCTTCTCTGCGAGACGCTTTGCGAATGCGCCCCTCTGCGTTTAAACTTCAATCGCCGCCTCTTTCTCCTCACCTTTTGGCTGTGAACTCAGCCGATCTAAAATCTCTAAAACCTCTTGTTCAAAAGCAACTTGAGCGCGATTAGTTTTGCCACCAATATACAAGCGATCGCCTTTTTGCAATGCCCAGATTTGCGAGTGAGAAAAGTAACTCATCACTACACCCACCATGAGCAAGCCAAACCCTGAATAAACAATTGGTATGCCTGGATCGGCTTTAATTTGCAAGCCGGTGCTACCAATGACATCCAAAATTTTCAGCTTCACGCCATTTACTTCGGTATACATCCCAGCGCGGACTGTATCAACGAGTTTGCCAGTGGCATCATAAATTAATACCATCCCTTGCAAATCTTTCGCTAACAGAGAGACACCCTCACTCAAATCTGGTTTAGTTGGTACCCAGGTTCCCCAAATGCGCCCGCCTTTCCCGTTGGTGTTCAATTGCGCCATCGGTAGTTGAAAAATCGGGCTGTTGTTAAATTGGACGCGAACACCTGCAATTCCCCAATCAGTTTGATAGAAAGTTATGCCATGATAGCGCAGAGGCTCATTGACAAAAATCTTCTTGTGGTCAATTTCCTTTCCCTGATTATTCAAGACAGACATATCAGAATAAAATTGATCGATGCCGCCAGATGGAGTGTAATCAATCCAAAAACGATTGACTCGCACAGACCAATCTTTCGAGATTTTTGCGGCTATTGGGCCAGCATCGACAATATTTGTTACTTGAAATGTATCGCCACTAGCAACCATTTCCTGAGCGAGAAACCCAGTCATTGCCCCCCAAATTCCTCCTAGCAGAATAGCAACGATGCCAATATGAACGATAATTGGGCCGATGCGTCCGACTATTCCCTTACGGGCGTACAGGAGATTTGCTTTTTCTTGATCTTGAAAAATTTTATAGCGGTGTTTCTGTAATATTTGGCTGAGAGAATTCAGGGAACCAGTATCTAGTTCTGTACTTAAAGCTAATTTCTGAAATTGTCGTGGTTCTTCGTAATATTTCCAGCGCTGGGCAGCTTTTAAGGCTGGTAACTGACGGGTAAATGAACAAGCAGTTAAGCTAGTGCCAAATAAGATGAGTAATGATAGAAACCACCAGGTACGATATACATGGTCTAATCCAACTACTTGAATTACCTTCCAAGTTAGGAAACCAAATAAAGCCGGATGTTCTGGGTAATTGGCTTGGTAAAATGCAGGTGACTGACCTTGCTCAATGACAGTACCGGTGGAGCTAAAGATTGCAATCAATAGCAGTAGTGCGATCGCTAGTCGTAAGTTAGTCAGTACAGGCAAAAGCTCTTGCCGCAAGAACTGCCCAGGTATTGCCCACCATTTTAATTCTTTTGCAACTGAATCTTCTAAAGTCATTACGTGTAAAATCTAACAAAAGTGTTGATATTAAAAACTGCCAAGGGGAATTCGAGAAATTAAGGAAAATACACCGAATCCTACCAATAGTGCCCCACTAACTGGGTTTATCCAACCAGACCAGCGACGCAATTCTAGTAATTTTTTAATTGAAGCTGTAAAAGTACCCGCCAAAATCAACGGTGCTACATAACCGGCTGTGTAAGAAAGTAGCAAAACAGCGCCTAAAATTAAGTCTTGTGTACTAGCAATCCAACTTAACAAGCTCGCTAAAACAGGCGTGCTACAAGGGGATGCGACTAAGCCGAAAGTCAGTCCCAGCAAATAGGAACGCAATCCTGTTGGCAAATCTGGCGAAATCCAATTCGTTTCATTCAAGGATGGAAACTGTAAAGGCAGTGCTTCTAATAAGTTCAGCCCCATGAGAATGGCAATAATGCTGACGATAATCGGCAAACCAATTCCCACTTGACCGTAGACTTTTCCCACAAAACCTGCTATAATTCCCATCCCTGCTAGTGTGGTTGCTAAACCTAAAGCAAACCAAGTTGATTGGGCCGCTGCTTGCAAGCGGCTTTTGGCTTCATAACCGCCAATGTAACCAATGGTAATTGGCAGCATGGAAAGCATACAGGGTGTGAGACTGGTGAGCAAGCCAGCGGCAAAAATGATCCCAACGCTGACCACGCTAAGGTGTGTCAGTTGGTTAGAAACGAGGCTGTTGGCAAATTGTTCTAGTTGATAAATTTGGGTTTGCAGGCGATCAAACATGGGAAGTTTCTGAGCGGGAAATGCTTACTCTGCTTGAATGGTAGCTTATTTTTGTCTGTAGAGTCAGCAGAAGTGATTATCCGCACCTGATATCATTTAAATTTCATCTGCCCCAGGAAATGTATCTAAAATACAATTAAGCTCGGATTATCCCTAAAGAAACACGGCTGGAGTATTTCGCATGATGATTGCATTACCCGGATTTAAAATTGCGACTTTGTTAAAAGCAGGGGTAAAAGCAATCATATATCGGGGAATTAAGGTTAAAGACCAGTTTCCGGTAATTATCAAAGGGCTACGTCCAGAACAGTGTACACCCAATAATATTGAACAACTCAAACATGAGTATGCGATCGCTCAAGGGCTAAACACCACAGCCGCAGTCAAAGTCTACGCATTAGAGATGCATCAGGGAATTCCTTATTTAATTATGGAGGATTTTGAGGCGCGATCGCTCGATCAGTTTCTAGACCAATTTCAACAACCTGTGCCGTTTCTGAAGATTGCTATTGAAATCACCAGCAAACTCGCCCAAATCCACACTCATCATATTGTCCACAAGGATATTAAGCCGCAAAATATTTTAATTAACCTCGAAACTAATCAGGTCAAAATTGCGGATTTTGGCATTGCTGCCTTCATTCCATACCAGCAGCAAATAGTTAGCAGTTCCAGTCGCATTGAGGGCAGTTTACCTTATTTATCACCTGAGCAAACTGGGCGGATGAATCGAGGAATTGACCATCGCAGCGATTTATATTCACTGGGAGTCACCTTTTATGAGATGCTTACAGGTCAGCTACCATTTCAAGGCAAAGACCCCTTAGAATGGGTGCATTGTCATATTGCCAAATCTCCGTTATATCCGAACAAACTGAACCCTGATATTCCTCAAATGCTCTGTGAGATTATCATGAAATTGCTATCGAAGGTTGCCGAACAGAGGTATCAGAGCGCTTTAGGTTTGCAATTTGATCTAGAAAAGTGTTTGAAGCAATTAGAGATAACCGGACAAATTCAATCCTTTGTTTTGGGTGAGCAAGATATCTCAGAACGCTTTCAAATTCCTCAAAAATTATATGGGCGAGAACAAGATATTGCCAAGCTTTTGCAAGCATTTGAGCGAGTTCTTAGTCAAGGCAAACCAGAACTAGTCCTAGTTTCTGGTTATGCTGGCGTTGGTAAATCTTCTCTGGTGAAGGAGATTCACAAGCCCATTGTCAGAGAACGCGGCGTTTTTATCTGTGGTAAGTTTGATCAGTACAAACGAGATATTCCTTATTCCACCATTGTTCAAGCTTTTCAAACACTTGCTCGACAAATTTTAACTGAACCGGAAGGGCAACTTTCTAACTGGAAAAAGGAAATACAAGCAGCATTAGGTAACAATGGTAAGCTAATCACAGACGTAATTCCAGAAGTTGAATTAATCGTTGGAGAACAGTCTCCCATACCAGAGTTGGGGCCTGGCGAATCTCAAAACCGATTCAACTTGGTGTTTCAGAAATTTATCAGCGTCTTTGCTCAAAAAGAACATCCACTCACTGTTTTCTTAGATGATATGCAGTGGGCAGACACCGCTACCTTGAATTTAATTCAAAGTATTATTACTGGCTCTAGTATCCAGTATCTCTGCTTCATTTTAGCGTATCGAGATAATGAAGTAGATATTATATATCCCTTCAATTTGATGATGGATAAAGTTCGGCAGTATGGGACAAGAACAACCGAAATTCTGCTGACCCCATTAAATCTTGTCTATGTCAATCAGTTACTTGCTGATACGTTATATAGTTCAGTAGAGCAAGTAGAACCTCTTGCTCAATTGATTATCCAAAAAACTGATGGTAATCCTTTCTTTGTCAATGAGTTTCTGAAAACACTGCATCAAGAGAATCTCCTAAATTTTAATCACCAACATCGGATTTGGCAATGGAATCTAGCTCAGATTGAAGCTCAAGGTATTACAGATAATATTGTCAGTTTGATGATTGGACGGATGCAAAAGTTACCAAAAGCAACTCAAGAGGTGCTTAAATTAGCCTCCTGCATAGGTAATCATTTTGATTTAAAAGTTTTGGCACTGGTTGGCGAACAATCTATTGAAGAAACAGCAAATGCACTTGTTGAAGCAATTTTAAGAGGATTAATTATTTCCATTGAGTCAGATGAAACTATTGATAAAAAATATCGTTTCTACCATGACCGAGTTCAGCAAGCTGCTTATGCCTTAATTGCCGATGAATCAAAGTCGGCTGTTCACCTGAAAATTGGGAAACTTTTGCTGAGAAATGCTAGTCCTGAAGAAGTTAACGAGCAAATTTTTGATCTAGTCAATCAACTCAATCTCGCGCTGGTTCTGATTGTTGAGCAGAGAGAAAAAGATGAATTGCTACGGTTGAATTTAATCGCTGGTAAAAAGGCAAAAGCTTCCACAGCCTACACTCCTGCCAAAAGATTTTTTAGTATTGCCATGAATCTTTTGGCTGAAAATGTCTGGCTTGAACAATATGAACAAACATTTACTTTGTTTAGAGAACAGGCTGAGTGTGAATTCTTAACAGGAAATTTAGAGCAAGCGGAAGAATTATTTTATCTACTATTACTGAAAGCAAAATCTCATGTAGAGAAATCTAATATTTACATGCTGCAAATCAGACTGTATCAAGTTGCAGGTAGATATGAAGAAGCACTGACATTGGGATTAGAATCTTTAAAGTTTTTTGGGGTGAGGTTCCCTGATACAAATGAGGAAGTGGAAGGTGCGATAGCGAAGCGCAGCAGCGAAGCGCTGATCGCAATTGAAAAAAACCAGGTATTAATCAACTTAGGTAATAGACAAATCTCTGATTTAATTAATGCTCCGGTAATCCAAGATGCAAATATTAAGACACTGATTAGTCTGTTGACAACATTGGGCCCACCTACTTATCTTGCTAGACCCGATCTCTTTCCCTTAGTCGTACTGCAAGCTGTTAATTACTCCCTCAAGTTTGGGAATACGGAAGATTCCTGTTTTGCTTACAGTATGTACGCGATGCTGTTGGTTTCCATATTCCATGATATTCCTACAGGTTACGCATTTTCTGAGATGACAATTCAATTGAATGAAAAGTTGCATGACTTAAAACTTAGAGGAGTTGTTCTACACATTCATGGAAGTCATATTAACGTTTGGTGTAACCATATTGCCAGTGATATTCCCTTTTTAGAGCGGGGGTTTATCGGTTGTGTAGAAGCAGGTGATATAACAATGGCAAACTACAACGGCTATCAAGGCTCGTGGCAAATTATCCAGCTAGGATATCCACTTGCAGATACATACAAATCTCTAGAAAAATATGCCGCCTTCGCCCACCAGTCTAAACATGAGGCTGTCTATCAGACAATCAGATTACAGCAGATGCTAGTGATGAATCTGCGCGGACTAACTCACCAAAATCTGACTCTAAGTAATGATGAATTTGATGAATCATCCGCTTTGTCTGTAATTAAAGATGCAGGTTTTGTCAGTGGGATTATTTTTTATCACATTATTAAACTAATTATCTTTTTTACATATCGACAGTACACAGAAGCATTGAAATCTGCCTTAGAATTATCCAATTTTCCAGTGACGACACTGGCATTGCCAATTGAAACAGATTATATTTTATATTACTCACTGACTTTAACGGCTCTTTACCCAATAGTATCTTCTCAAGAGCAAGAGCAGTTTTTGCAAACCTTAGAATCCCATCAGCAGCAATTGCAATACTGGGCTAACCACTGCTCTGCAAACTTTTTACACAAGTCTCAATTAGTAGCTGCTGAAATAGCTCGAATTGAAGGTCGAGATTTAGCAGCAATGCGCCTGTATGAGCAATCAATTGCTTCAGCCCGTGAGCAGGGATTTGTGCAATATGAAGCTTTGGCTAATGAGCTAGCTGCTAAGTTTTACCTAGAGCGAGAGTTTGAATTAATTGCCAAAACTTATTTGCAAGTAGCTAAAAATGCTTATATGCGTTGGGAGGCATCTGCTAAAGTCAAACACCTCGAAGAATCCTATCTTCAGCTATTGCCACAACAACAGCTGATCTCTAACGGAACGTTTAGCACCACAGGTGAGCATTTGGACTTTTTATCAGTAGTTAAAGCTTCTCAAACTATAAGTAGTGAGATTGTTTTTTCACGGTTGTTGAAGACATTAATGCAAATTGTCATCGAGCAAGCAGGGGCAGAAATCGGTTATTTGTTGCTGGAACATGAGCAAAATCTGGTGATTGAAGTAGAAGCTAAGGTTAATCCCCAAGCAGAAAAGCTCAATGTTTCTCGACCTATATTAGAGGGTGAAATTTCCCAGTTTATTCCGCAATCAATGCTGAATTATGTTCAGCGGACTCAAGAAACAGTGATTTTGCAGAATGCCACTGAGCATAATTTGTTTTCAAAAGACGAGTATATAATTCAAAAGCAGCCTAAATCTGTACTTTGTTTGCCGATCGCCCGTCAGTCACAATTACTTGGTATTTTATATTTAGAAAATAATCTGATCTCCAGTGCCTTTACACAGGAAAAACTTTCTGTATTAGAAATATTGACAGTTCAAATTGCTATTTCTCTAGAAAATGCTCGTCTTTATCAAGGTTTAGAAAATAGCCAAGAGCAACTGAATTTGGCGTTAAAATCTGCCCAAATTGGTGTTTGGATTTGGGATATTATCAGCGATCGCTTTGACTGGGATGAACAGATGTATCAACTATTTGGGTTAACACCTGAAACCTTTGCTGGCAGTTGTGAAGCACTTTTAGCTCGTCTGCATCCAGACGATCGGGGATTGCTGGCTCAATCGCTGAGTCGAGCGATTAACGAAGATGTGGAGCATAATTTAGAATATCGAATTATTCAAGATGATGGCAGTATCCGCTACGCAGCCTGCCGGGGAAAAGCCTTTTTCAACGAAGCTGGTAAAGCCACACACATGAGTGGTGTTGTACTTGATATTACACAGCGCAAACAATCTGAAGCCGAACGTATCCAACTGATTCAAGAGCAAGCCGCCCGACAGGAAGCAGAAGCCGATCGACAACGAGCAGGGTTTTTGGCTCAAGTCAGTGCAACCCTCGCTTCTTCCCTCGATTATGAAAACACGCTTGCTAATGTGGCCAAGCTAGTTGTGCCTTATTTCGCCGATTGGTGCAGCGTTGATCTGCTGCAAGACAACCAATCAATTAATCGAGTCGCAGTTGCTCACCGAAATCCAGAGAAAGTTAAACTCGGTTGGGAACTTCATCAGCGTTATCCCAGAAAGTTGGATGAAGCTGGAGGTGTGCCTAAGGTGCTGCGTACAGGACTTGCTGAAATGGTTGAAATTTCAGATGCAGCCCTAGTAGCAGCCATCCTAAATCCAGAACATCTGCAGATTCTGCGTGAACTAAGTTTAAAGTCCTGTATAATTTTGCCCTTGATGGCACGTGAAAAAATTTTTGGGGCAATTTCCTTTTTTACTGCGGAATCAGAACGTCGTTACAGCACAGCTGACTTGTCACTAGCGGAAGATGTTGCCCATCGAGCAGCGATCGCGATCGATAATGCCCGCCTTTACCAAGAAGCGCAGCAAGCACAAAAAACGGCAGAAAGAGCATTGGAGCGTATTGCCCGTCTCCAGTCAATTACAGCTGCCCTTTCAGAATCTCTGACACCAGCCCAAGTATCTGAAGTCATTGTAGAGCAGAGCATGGCTGCCTTGGGAGCCAGTTGTGCCCTCGTCGCCTTGGTGAATGAAAGTAAAACTGAACTGGAAATTGTGCGGGAGGTTGGCTATAACGCAGATTTGATAGACACTTGGCGGAATTTTGCCATCGATTCCCCCTCTCCCTTAGCAGAAGCCGTGCGAACTGGGAAACCGATTTGGGAACAAGCAACAGAAAATCGGGTAACTCGTTACCCACATTTGGCTGAAGCTTATGCCCAATATGACTTTGAAGCCTGGATTTCTATTCCATTGATGGTAGAAGGCTGGGCTGTTGGCGGTATAACTTTGGGATTTGCCCAGCCTCAACAACTTAGTGGAGAAGATCGAGCATTTCTCTTGGCTGTTGCTCAACAATGTGCCCAAGCGATCGCTCGCGCCCATCTCTATGAAGCCGAACGAACGGCACGAAGCGCTGCTGAAAGCGCAAACCGCGTCAAAGATGAATTTTTAGCTGTGCTGTCTCATGAATTGAGAACACCACTCAACCCGATTCTGGGTTGGGCAAAACTGATGCGGAGCCGCAAGCTGGATCAAGCAACTAGCGATCGCGCCCTAGAAACCATTGAGCGCAATGCCAAGTTACAAACTCAATTAATTGAAGATTTGTTGGATGTCTCCCGCATTCTTCAGGGTAAACTTAATCTCAACTTCGGCCGGATTAATTTGGCATCAGTGATTGAAGCTGCGATCGAGACAGTGCGTTTATCGGCGGAGGCTAAGTCTATCCAGATTCAAGACTTGTCTGAATCTGGTATCGGGGAAGTTTTAGGCGATGCCAATCGATTACAACAAGTCATTTGGAATATCCTTTCTAATGCCATTAAGTTTACTCCCATCGGTGGACAGGTAAAAATTAAATTAGAGCAAGTTGGCTTACAGGTACAAATCTGTGTAACTGATACAGGGAAGGGGATTGCACCTGAGTTCTTACCTTATGTCTTTGATTATTTCCGTCAAGCAGATGGTGCGACAACTCGCAAATTTGGCGGTTTAGGTTTAGGATTAGCGATCGTCCGCCATCTTGTGGAACTTCACGGGGGAACTGTGCAAGCAGAAAGTCTGGGCGAAGGTAAAGGAGCAACTTTCACCGTTAGACTTCTATGTTTACAAGATGAAAACAAAGAAATCAAGGATGCAAAAGATAACTCTTCACTGGTGGCGGATCAGTCTTTGCCCTTGTCTGGCTTGAAGATTCTGGTGGTGGATGATGATGCAGATATGCGAGAGTTTTTGCCCTTCATGCTGGAACATTATGGTGCAACTGTTACCGTTGTCGCCTCAGCCATTGAAGCTTTAACTGCACTGAGTCAATCCCAGCCAAATCTGCTCATCAGTGATATCGGGATGCCAGAAATGGATGGCTATATGCTGATGCGACAGATCAGGAGTCTGGAACCAGAGCAAGGGGGGACAATTCCAGCGATCGCTTTAACTGCTTATGCTGGTGAGATGGATCATCAACAAGCGATTGCTGCGGGATTTCAACAGCATATTTCCAAGCCTGTAGATCCAGAGGAATTGGTGAAGGCGATCGCAATACTTGTCGGTTAAGGATTGTATAGACGCAAAATCTCTACGCTAACCAATACTGTTCGGTTAAGGCAAGAGACGCGATGAATCGCCGTCTCTACAATAATCAGACGCGATTTATCGCATCTTTAGCAATCTAAAATCTTCATTAAAAAACCTTAACCGAAGCGTATTGCTACGCTAACGCATATTTAATTTATTCGCGTACAGCTTATTTTTAGATAAATGGTAATGTTTGAACGATATAAAGACGAGGAACATACTATATTTCATGGCGATGCCCTACATATTTTGTCTAGTGAGATTCCTGGTGAATCTGTAGATATTATTTTTATCGATCCTCCCTACAACATAGGAAAACAATTTTCAAATTTCTACGACAAATGGGAGTCTGAAGAGGAGTATGCCAAGTGGGCATACAAGTTGCTTGATGAATGTCTGCGGATATTGAAGCCAAATGGAACCTTATATGTCATGACAAGCACTCAAGCGATGCCATACTTTGACCTTTACTTAAGGCAGAAAATGGTAATTCTGAGCCGAATTGTATGGCATTATGATAGTTCTGGAGTTCAAGCAACAAAATATTTCGGCTCAATGTATGAGCCAATACTTCATTGTGTTAAAGACAAAAGCAATTATATTTTCAACTCAAGTGATATTAAAATAGAAGCAAAAACAGGCGCGCAGAGAAAGTTGATTGATTACAGAAAATCTGTTCCCAGCCAATACAACACAGAAAAAGTACCTGGTAATGTATGGTATTTCTCTCGTGTGAGATATCGAATGGAAGAATATGAAAATCATCCCTCACAAAAACCTGAATCATTACTAGAGAGAATTATTCTTGCAAGTAGTGATCGGGGTAGTATTGTCCTTGATCCATTTGCAGGAACCTTTACATCTGCTGCCGTGGCAAAACGCTTAGGGCGGAATTCTATTAGCATAGAATCTCAAGAAGAATATCTGAAAATTGGTCTTAGACGTGTTCTAGGATGGAAAGAATATAAAGGAGAAAAGTTATTATCTCCGCAAAAGAATAATGCTAGAAAAAATAAATCATCATAAAGACGCGATGCAATACGGTTCGGTTAAGGTTTTTTGATTAAAATTCTAAATTCCAAAGACGCGATAAATCGCCGTCTCTACAAAAGATTGATTATTGTAGAGACGGCGATTCATCGCGTCTATTGACTTAACCGAACAGTATTCAAGTCTGTCCCTCTCCGACTCGGAGAGGGACGGTTTTGCGTAGTAAAACCTTCTTAGAGGTTTTTTGATTGAGCAAATTGGGTAGATATTGTTAACGG
This sequence comes from Nostoc sp., assembly GCF_036917155.1. Classification (GTDB taxonomy): domain Bacteria; phylum Cyanobacteriota; class Cyanobacteriia; order Cyanobacteriales; family Nostocaceae; genus Nostoc. The sequence goes on from NZ_JBALDZ010000108.1 coordinate 32,286, forward strand.
TATAGCCAAACACGCAATAGTGACAGCAATTGTTCGGTATCCACGGGTTTGGTGATGTAGTCTGATGCACCTGCTTCAATACACTTCTCGCGATCGCCTTGCATGGCTTTAGCGGTCAGTGCAATAATCGGCAAAGATTTAAATTGCTCGTTTTGGCGGATTACCCGTGTGGTTTCGTAACCATCCATTTCTGGCATCATGACATCCATCAACACCACATCAATATCTGGTGTATTTTCTAACAGAGTGATTCCCTCTCTACCATTTTCAGCATATAAAACCTGGATTTGATAACGCTCCAGCATACTGGTAAGGGCAAAGATATTCCGCATATCGTCGTCTACAATTAGCGCTTTTTTGCCAGTGAGTAAGTAGTCTTGTGAATGCAGTTGTTCGAGTATTTGGCGCTTGGGTGCTGGTAAATTTGCTTGGACTCGATGTAAAAATAATGCTGTTTCATCGAGGAGACGTTCGGGCGATCGCACATCTTTAATAATGATTGTCTCGGCAATTCGTCTGAGTTCCGTTTCTTGAGCTTTGCTAATTTCTCTACCTGTGTAGACAATAATTGGTAAAGTTTTACCATGAGGTAAAAGCTTTATCTGCTCGATCAGTTCAAAGCCAGTCATGTCAGGTAGCCCCAAATCGAGGACGAGGCAATCAAAATGCTGGGTGCGAATAGCTTCTAAGGCTGCTGTACCAGTAGCCACAGCAGTGGTTGAAACATCGCTGTTGCCAATTAACTCAACAATACTCAGCCGTTGAGTGTCGTCATCTTCGACTACCAATAAATTTTTCACCTGGCGCTCAACAAAACCTTTAATTTTGGTTAACGCCTCGGATATTGTCTCGCTGGTTAAAGGTTTTTGCAGATATGCGATCGCACCTAGTTGTAAACCGCGTTGTTTACCTTCTTCAACGCTCATAATATGTACGGGGATGTGACGGGTATTTGGGTCGTGTTTGAGACGATCTAATACCGTCCAACCATCCATTTCTGGCAACCGGATATCTAGCAAAACGGCTGAAGGTAGAAATTGCTGCGCTAACATCAAACCTGTACTACCTGTTTGGGCAGCTATTACCTTGAATCCTTGCTGTTGCGCCATATCTAGAAGGATACGGGCGAAATTAACGTCATCTTCGACAATTAGTAACACACGATCGCCTTTTTCAATAGTAGTGCGATCGTCAGTTATGAGTGCTGAGTGATGAGTGCTGAGTGCTGAGTGGGGAGTGAGGAGTGGGGAGTGAAAAGTAGGGAGTGTCGATCTAGACTCAGGACTCAGCACTCGTGACAGACTAAACGCCCCGCTATCGCTAACAGCACTGAATTGTGGTAAATAGAATGTAAAGGTGCTACCTTCACCGGGTTGGCTGATGAGTTTAATTTCGCCGCCGAAGAGACGGGCGATTTCGCGGCTAATTGATAAGCCCAATCCGGTACCGCCGTATCTCCGACTGGTAGAGCCATCGGCTTGCTGGAATGCTTCAAAAATCACTTTCTGTTTTTCGGGGGCTATACCAATACCTGTATCGCTGACTGAGAAACCGATGACAATCTGAGCGCGATTTAAGGTTTCGTTGTCATTGCTCCATCCCTGCTTGGCTACCGCAATCTGTAAGCGGACCTCCCCTTGTTCTGTAAATTTAAAAGCGTTGGAGAGGAGATTTTTCAAGACCTGTTGTATACGTTTGACATCTGTATAGATGCTGTTGGGCAATTCGGGAGTAAATTCAATTACGAAAACAAGTCCTTTACTCTGAGCGATTTGTCGGAAGGTACGCTCAACTTGTTCGCCCAACTCTGCTAATGGCATTTGGGTCATGTCGATGGACATGGTTCCAGATTCAATTTTGGCAAGATCCAGAATGTCATTGATTAATGCCAACAGGTCAGTACCGGCTGAGTAAATTGTCTGGCTGTATTCAACTTGCTTGCTGGTGAGGTTGCGATCGATATTATCTGTCAACAATTTCGCCAAAATCAACAAGCTGTTTAGCGGTGTCCGCAGTTCATGGGACATATTGGCGAGAAATTCTGATTTATATTTTGAGGAGAGGGCGAGTTGTTCAGCCTTATCTTCTAAAGATAGTCTTGCTTGTTCAATTTCCCGATTTTTGCGCTCGACTTCTTTTTTCTGCATCGCCAACAACTCTGCCTTTTCTTCTAGTTCGGCGTTGGTTTGTTGCAGTTCCTCTTGCTGTCCTTTGAGTAAATCTTCAGAGGTTTTGAGTGATTGGGCTTGTTGTTCTAAACGCTTGTTGGTTTCGCGGAGTTCGCTTTGCTGGGTTTGGAGTTCTTCAGCTAAAGATTGCGATTGTTTGAGTAATTCTTCAGTTCGCATCGATGCTGCGATCGTGTTGAGGACAATCGCGATACTTTCGGTAAGCTGGTCGAAGAATGTCAGATGAATTTCGCTAAAGCGGCGAAAGGATGCCAATTCAATGACTGCTGTTACTTGTCCTTCAAAGAGTACAGGTAACACCACAGCATTCAGGGGCGTGGCTTCTCCTAAACCAGAGGCAATTCTGACATAATCACTTGGCACATCCGTCAGTAGTATTCGCTCTTTTTCTAAAGCGCATTGTCCCACCAAACCTTCACCCAAGTGGAAGCGGTTAGCTAGATGTCTGCGTTCGCGGTAAGCGTAGCTACTAATTAATTTCAAATATGGTATATTCTCAGCAGACTCCATCAGGAAGAATACACCGTGTTGCGCTCCTACCAAGGGTGCTAATTCTGAGAGAATGAGTTTAGATACGGTTTCCAAGTCTCGCTGCCCTTGGAGCATTCGGGTAAACTTGGCTAAGTTAGTTTTCAACCAGTCTTGTTCGGTGTTTTTCTGCGTTGTCTCCCGCAGGTTGGCAATCATCTGGTTGATATTATCTTTGAGGATCGCTACTTCCCCTAATGCTTCGACGGCGATTGAACGAGTTAAATCACCTTTAGTTACAGCTGTAGCAACTTCTGCGATCGCTCGCAACTGAGTTGTCAATGTAGCAGCAAGTTCATTTACATTATCCGTCAAATCTTTCCAAGTTCCAGCCGCCCCAGGGACTCTTGCTTGTCCGCCCAACTTCCCTTCAATTCCCACTTCTCGCGCTACTGTGGTTACTTGATTGGCAAATGTCGCTAGGGTATCAATCATCTCGTTGATTGTCTCTGCCAAGGTTTCAATTTCTCCCTTGGCATCTAGCATCAGTTTCCGTTTCAAGTCGCCGTTAGCAACTGCGGTGACAACTCTGGCAATACCGCGCACTTGTGCCGTTAAGTTCCCCGCCATTGAGTTCACGTTATCAGTTAAATCTTTCCAAGTCCCCGCAACACCTTGGACTTGCGCTTGTCCACCCAATTTCCCTTCAGTTCCCACTTCCCGCGCCACCCGCGTTACTTCTGATGCAAAGGAACTGAGTTGGTCTACCATCGTATTGGTGGTATTCTTTAAATCTAAAATTTCACCTTTGGCATCGACGGTAATTTTCTTAGAAAGGTCGCCATTTGCTACCGCTTTCGTAACTTCGGCGATGTTGCGAACTTGTCCGGTAAGGTTCCCCGCCATTGAGTTAACGTTGTCTGTTAAATCTTTCCAAGTTCCAGCAACTCCTCTGACGTAAGCTTGTACGCCTAATTTACCTTCCGTTCCCACCTCACGGGCAACCCTGGTAACTTCTGATGCAAAAGAATTTAACTGATCCACCATTGTGTTAATGGTGTTTTTAAGTTCTTGAATTTCACCTTTCACATCAACGGTGATTTTTTTAGATAAGTCGCCGTTTGCTACTGCTGTGGTTACTTCGGCAATGTTCCGCACTTGCGCCGTCAAGCTTCCCGCCATGAAGTTTACGCTGTCGGTTAAATCCTTCCAAGTGCCGGCTACACCTTTAACTTCGGCTTGTACACCCAACTTACCTTCAGTTCCCACCTCACGGGCAACTCTGGTAACTTCACTGGCAAAGGAATTGAGTTGATCTACCATTGTGTTGACGGTGTTTTTCAACTCTAAAATTTCACCTTTGACATCAACAGAGATTTTTTTAGATAAGTCGCCATTAGCTACGGCGGTGGTGACGGCGGCAATGTTTCGCACCTGTGCCGTTAAGCTTCCCGCCATGAAGTTTACGCTGTCAGTTAAATCTTTCCAAGTTCCAGCTACGCCGCGCACATCTGCTTGGACACCCAGTTTACCCTCGCTTCCCACCTCACGAGCAACTCTTGTAACTTCACTGGCAAAAGAATTAAGTTGATCCACCATGATATTGATGGTATTCTTGAGTTCCAGAATTTCGCCTTTGACAGCAACAGTGATTTTTTTGGACAAGTCACCATTAGCGATCGCAGTTGTCACTTCGGCAATGTTCCGCACCTGTGCCGTCAAGCTTCCCGCCATGAAGTTTACGCTGTCGGTTAAATCTTTCCAAGTGCCGGCAACGTCTTTCACTTCGGCTTGTACACCCAATTTACCTTCAGTTCCCACCTCACGAGCAACTCGCGTCACTTCACTTGCAAAGGAACTGAGTTGATCCACCATTGTGTTAATGGTATTTTTGAGTTCTAAAATTTCACCTTTGACATCAACGGTGATTTTCTTGGATAAATCGCCAGTTGCAACCGCCGTAGTCACTTCGGCAATATTCCGCACCTGTGCCGTCAAGCTTCCCGCCATGAAGTTTACGCTGTCAGTTAAATCTTTCCAAGTTCCAGCCACGCCGCGTACTTCTGCTTGTACGCCCAATTTACCTTCGCTTCCCACCTCGCGGGCAACCCTTGTAACTTCTGATGCAAAGGAATTTAGTTGATCTACCATTGTATTAATGGTATTTTTGAGTTCCAGAATTTCACCTTTGACATCAACGGTGATCTTCTTGGATAAGTCGCCTGTTGCAACAGCCGTAGTCACTTCGGCAATATTCCGTACCTGTGCCGTTAAACTTCCCGCCATGAAGTTCACGCTGTCAGTTAAATCTTTCCAAGTTCCAGCCACGCCGCGCACATCGGCTTGCACACCCAGTTTACCTTCACTACCAACTTCACGGGCAACTCTTGTGACTTCACTCGCAAAAGAACTGAGTTGATCCACCATTATATTGATGGTATTCTTAAGTTCGAGAATTTCACCTCTCACATCGACGGTGATTTTCTTAGATAGATCGCCATTGGCGATCGCAGTAGCAACTTCGGCAATATTTCGCACCTGTCCGGTGAGATTACCCGCCATTAAGTTAACGTTATCAGTTAAATCTTTCCAAGTACCTGCTACTCCCCGCACTTCTGCTTGTACGCCCAACTTCCCTTCAGTTCCCACTTCACGCGCAACTCTTGTCACTTCTGATGCAAAGGAATTGAGTTGATCCACCATTGTGTTGATAGTATTTTTCAACTCCAGAATTTCGCCTTTCACATCCACAGTGATTTTCTTAGATAAGTCGCCATTTGCAACCGCCGTTGTCACTTCGGCAATATTCCGCACCTGTGCCGTCAAGCTTCCCGCCATGAAATTCACACTATCAGTTAAATCTTTCCACGTACCCGCTACCCCGCGCACTTCTGCTTGACCGCCTAATTTGCCTTCTGCACCCACCTCACGGGCAACCCTTGTGACTTCTGATGCAAAAGAATTAAGTTGATCCACCATGATGTTGACGGTGTTTTTCAACTCTAAAATTTCACCTTTCACATCAACAGTGATTTTCTTGGATAAATCGCCATTAGCTACCGCCGTTGTTACTTCCGCAATGTTACGGACTTGGGCAGTTAAATTCCCTGCCATTAAATTAACGTTGTCAGTCAAATCCTTCCAAGTTCCTGCCACTCCTTTAACTTCTGCTTGTACGCCCAACTTACCTTCAGTTCCCACCTCACGGGCAACTCGCGTTACTTCACTCGCAAAAGAATTAAGCTGATCCACCATTGTGTTAACGGTGTTTTTTAGTTCGAGAATTTCGCCTTTGACATCCACAGTGATTTTTTTGGATAAGTCACCATTTGCGATCGCAGTGGCAACTTCGGCAATGTTGCGAACTTGTCCGGTGAGATTACCCGCCATCAAGTTAACGTTATCAGTCAAATCCTTCCAAGTGCCTGCCACACCTTGCACTTCGGCTTGAACACCCAATTTACCCTCAGTTCCCACCTCACGGGCAACCCTAGTAACTTCTGATGCAAAGGAACCGAGCCGTTCTACCATCGTGTTGACAATATTCGCAGTTTGGAGAAACTCACCTTGGAGAGGTCTGCCATCAATTTCTGTGGCGATCGTTTGGGATAAGTCACCATTGGCAACCGACCGAATCACACGGGTAGTTTCAGCCGTTGGTTGAACTAAATCAGTAATTAGAGTATTGACAGAAGTCACACAATCTGACCAAGAACCTCGAACATCTCCAAGAGAGGCGCGATCGGCAATTTTGCCTTCTTTGCCGACAACATTACCAATCCGTTGTAGCTCCGCCGCCATCCGCTCATTTTGATCGATAATATCATTGAGCGTATCAGCAATTTTCCCCGCCACACCAGTATGGTCTATGGGCATCCGAGCCGAGAAGTCACCGTGTTTAACAGCATTCAGCGTTCTTAGTAGCTGATTTAAATCTAAATTGTCGCTGTCTCTAGTCAACTGTTCGGTTGCCATAGCCTTATCCTTAATCTTGAATCTTGAGGAATTTTTTGTATTTTTTGTATCCCGTACCTAGTTAGAGAACTTTTAGGTAATGGTTATCAAAATAGAGAGTAGAAAATAAAAAGTAAATCAAACTAATTTTTATGGGTGCGAGTGTAAGCAGTTGATAAAGACTGCAAACTAAATGGTATTGCCGTTGTATCTGACATACCACTTAGCTAATGATAGCTAGTTGGACTCTGTTATGCAGCATCAACTGTGGGCGATGCCTACTTGGGCAAATACAGCATCGCACAGTAAAACACAAGATGACAATTAACATTACGTTTTTTGATTTTTGGAATTTGAGGAAAGCAGCAAATCAACAAATTTTAACTGATAACTGAAGATTTGCTAAAGTCAGAAATATCCGGCAACTCCAAGGATTGGCAAATGGTTAGAGAGTACTCAGCCCAGAGACATCTGCCTCCGCTTGAAAGTGGCGATCGCTTAACTCGCCCTGAATTTGAACGGCGTTATGCAGCTGCACCCCAGATCAAGAAAGCAGAACTGATTGAAGGAATCGTTTACGTGGCATCTCCCTTAAGACATGAGCAACATGGCAAACCCCACAGTCGAGTCATAACTTGGTTAGGAGTCTACCAATCATTGACTCCCGGTGTTGACTTAAGCGTTGAACCAACCGTCAGACTAGATTTAGACAATGAACCCCAGCCAGATGTAGTGCTGTTTATTGAACCAGACGCAGGCGGACAAACCCGTTTGAGCAGCGACGGTTACATTGAAGGATCTCCCGAATTGATTGTTGAAATTGCAGCGAGTAGCGTGGCGATCGATACAGGCAGCAAAAAGCAGGTTTATCGCCGTAATGGGGTGTTGGAGTACGTAATCTGGCAATCTTACGAGAATAAAATTGAATGGTTTTGCCTAATTGATGGCGGCTATCGATTGCTATCTCCTAGTGCAGATGGAATTATTCGCTCTCAGGTGTTTCCGGGTTTGTGGTTAGAGATCGAGGCGCTGTTAAACAATCAGATGGTGCGAGTGTTGGAGGTGGTGCAAGCGGGGTTGAAGTCACCGGAACATAATGCGTTTGTGCAGCAGTTGAAGAAATACACAAGTCTGAAATAGTTTACTCACTGAGTTTTCGTGTCAGTTTTATCCCACCCTAACCCTCCCCCTATGTATTGGGGAGGGAACTAAATTTCTGGCTTCCCCCCAATACATTGCCACTATCAATTCCAAACCACTCAGATTTATCTACATGAACGTAGTTTTGCGCCCACTGATTGAATATTTTCCCAAGAATATCAAAGTCTACTCCTATTAGTATCCGACGGGTCGTCGAGTAGGAAGGCACGCCATGTTTTTCAATTCTGAATTTTTGAACCTCACACCACTAGAAGTGGCGTGATTCCTGCTTCAGCGATCTCTGCCAGAATTGCTTCTGGACTAACGAGTTCTCCACAGGCGTTTTTTATAACCTCCGGCGTACCGACGGCGGTTAGTAATCTCAAGCCTTCGCTTAATATATTGAGTGCTGCGTTTTTATCCCTCAAATTATAGCTATTGCAACTAGGGCAAGACCATTCACGCAAGTTTAAATCTTTAACCAACGGGTTAACAAAACCACAATGATTACAAGTCTGAGATGAGGGGTAAAATGTACCGACTTTCTGCACAATTCTGTCATGCCGCATAGCTTTGTATTCAAGCATGGCGACAAACTTTGACCAGCTAGCGTCTGAAATACTCAGGGCTAATTTATGATTCTTCACCATATTGGCAACTCGCAAATCTTGTCTACGACACGCTCCGCGAACAATACAGATAATGCTGTTTTCTTTGATTAGACGAGTTGACAGCTTGTGCAGAAAGTCATCTCTCAGATTGGTAATCCGTTCGTAGGTACGAGCCAGCTTGATTTTCGCTTTGACTCGAAAATCTTTTACTTGCCGTAGTTGTTCAATCAGATTTGCACCCATTGTTTTCATCCCCTCGACGCTTGTCATTTTACATCTTTTAGGGGATGAAACAGCCCTAGCCCTGCCCTTGGTAAGGGGATTAAGGGGGGTAATTCGACTTGTGCGTACACTGTAGGCTTAAGAGAGAGGAGGTGGCAGCCTCCCAGAATGGATTACCAGTCAGGGCAGTAAAATTACTCCTCAACGATTTCAATTGTTTTTGGCGGCTGAACTTCGTCAGTATCAATAATAACTTCTGGGCTAAGTTCATTTTTCAGTTTGAGTTTTAGCTCCTCTGAAATGGGTAAATCTTTAATTTCTTTCAGGAGGAATCTCACAGATTCGGTTTTACTACGTTCTGTATAGATGGCTTTGAGAACAGCTTCAATTCCATATCCCGCTACAGTATCCCCTACAACCGTTATCAGACCGAGTATTCCTATCCCTCCAACAATGCCAAAGGGCCCTCCTAAGGCTGTGAGGGCAGCAACAACAGCAGCATTACTACCTGCTGATGTGACTGTTAAAATCACGAGAATTATGCCAGGAAGACCCAGACCAGCAAGTTTTTTAACGATTTCGTCCATTGTAATTACCTAAAATCCTTTTTTTCTTGGTTAAAACAATTAGTCATTGGTCATTGCCCCAGTCCCCAATCCCCAGCCCCCATTCCGACCTATTGAAAATTACTGGTTCCACTCCATTATCATTTAGAAAAGCTCAGAATTTAGGCTAATAAAATACTAATCAACTCATCGATCTCTTTACTTTTTTCCTGAATGAGTGTATTGGCTAAAGTTTGTAACTGCCGCAGATTTTCTGGTTTGGCATTATCTATGGCTTCGAGTTCAGTTTTTAAGAACGTTTGGAATCGATAATAAGAAGTTTGCTTACCTTTATTATTAGCCTCAAACAACCGTTCTAATTCTCCAGCTACTACTTCACTGCCACCGTCAAGCACAATATTTAACAGCGGTTTTGCCCATTGCAATAGTCCCCATTTTTTAACTTCGTCATAAGGGTAGATACTCGTCAGGGAACCAGTACCCAGGGATACTACCAAGATATCTTCTGTATTCAGGACTTGTTTATTTTCTTGTCTACTAATTTGCGCTTCTAAAATAGCCAAATTAGCAGGATTATTCGCGATTACTCCACCATCGACTAAAGTATAGAAGCCATTGCTATTATGAGAACTTGCAACGCGATAGGGAGCAAAATAAGTCGGAGTTGCACTAGTTGCCAATGCCGCATCTGTGAGGGTAAAACCTGAAGATAACTTGCGGAATTTTTTCGATTCTGTCTCTTGCTTTTCGATTTTGTTGGTAAAGAATATGGGAATTCGCTGCTCGATATCGTAGCTAGTTACAAAAACTTCTTTGAGATTATTTTCTAGAGGAGTGTCGCCAAAATATTGTCTGATAATTTCTTCTCTGCCTTCAGAAGAATATTTTGGTTGGATGAATATATCTTCTAGCTGACCGAGTATTTGTTCCCAGAATGGCTCGTAAAATATCTCAGCCCCATACTCAAGATATATTTGGACGAGATCCTCGGCGCTGTATTGGGCGGTAGGTGAGCTATCAGTGGAATCTAAATTCAATCGGGGTTTGGTTAATCCGAGTGCCAGAATTCCGCCGCTGGAAGTGCCAGAAATTAAATCGAACAAACTAAAAATCTGCTTTTGTGTCCGCTTTTCAATTTCTGCTAGTACCAGGGCTGGGATAATGCCCCGAATACCGCCGCCATCAATAGCAAGGATTTTATATTTGGGATTAGCTTTCGTATTCATAGTTTTTTGCGATCGCTCCTGAGTTAATATTTGTGGTTGTTCTTGCTGTTGGATATTGACTGCAACTGTTTCAGATTTCTCCTCTTTTGGCTTCGTAGTTTGAAGGCTTGCAGATTTTTCGCTCTGTCTTTTCGTCCCTTTTTTAGCCTTTGGGTTTACAGTTGTGGCTTGGATTGGGATGCCAGTTTCTACAATTGGCGGAACTTCAACGGGCGCTTGCTGCAACTCGACTTCACTGACAGCAATTACTTCAACGGAGATAACTTCTGCAACGGGCTGACTTTCTTCCACCAGCACGACAGTTTCCCTAGGGTTTCCCTCCTCGGCACTACTCGCTATGCGATCTTGTCTCTCACTCTCGTTCGATGATTGTGTAATTCCAAACGGAAGTTGTCCTAAATCCCAATTCGGATTCCCACGCAAGTTTCCATCATAGCCATTTACAGTCTGGTCTTTTACAGTTGTTCCTTGTCCTTCGTTTAATGCCCAGTAAGCGACTAATCCTTGTTCATTTCCAACTAGAGGCTGATAGCGATGTCTCTGGATTTCCACTGGAGGGCAGGGATAATTCCAGATGCTAATGTTAGCTAATTGACCTGTGAAAAATATGTTGTTGTGTAAAGTCGCGCCTAGAGTCACAGAACTAGTTGCTTTGTTTAAAGAGTCACCTGTAAAATGGCTAAAATACTCATGATCATCAAGATATATGCTCAGTTGACCTTTATTAAAAACAATGGCAAAGAAGTGCCATTGTCCGACTGTTAATTCTTCAGTGCCAAAAGTTTTAATTTTCTTTTCAACAGTTTCATCAATGAATACATCTAGGTTCCCTGATTCACTGATGCCGAACTCAAAATTATCACTATATCGATCTGAAGAACGGGCAAAAAAAACATTGCGCGTCCCATAAGTAGTAGCTTTATTTGTGAGTTGATGAGGATTTATCCATCCCGAAATCGTAAAAGCTGAACTTCCCTGAGCAAAAACACCAGCAAAATCGTTTTTGCCAAAATCTATGTAATCATCTTGACCATCAAATGTTAGAACTGATTGGCTATATACCTGGTTTGTCATAAGATTTTAATCTCCAAATAAGATAATTTGTAATTTGTAATTTGTAATGACGCCTGTGGAATCGCTACCGCTACGCTAACGTAATTCGTAATTAATAAGTTGTTTTTTATAAAAACTAGAGCTTGTTGGTAAATCTTTTGAACGACCTCTGTTAAACGTCTTTTTGCTAAAATTAGGCAATTGATGGAAAATTAGTATTTTTTTAGAGCTAAAGATTAATTTTTTAACTTAGATCAACTAGCTTTTTTAAACAACGTACTTTCATACTTGTCGGTTAAGGAAAAAAGGGAAATAAAAACCTTTAACCTATAAGATAAACCCAATTACGAGTTAAAAATACACAAAGCGAGTAGTATTGCAATTTGCTTAATCTAGACTCTCAAATAATCTCAGCTTTATCAAGAAAATGCAATAGCAGATAAGACAATCTAAGTAGACAGTTAAGACAATCTAAGTGGACAGTTAAGACATTTAAGATAGTTAAATGGACAATTAAGACAGTTAAGACAGTTAAATGGACAAAATCTTTTTTACAAAACTTAATTACGTTAGTGTAGCGGTAGCGAGTCCGCTTACCCCTGCGGGGAAGCAAGCTACGCGCAGAGTCTTGTAGAGAGCGTCATTACGAATTACGAATTACGAATTATTTTAATATTCCCCCTGTTTGTGTAACAACGCTAAAAATAGGGGGAAACCCATTATTCCAACTGTGCCCAAATTCCTTGACAGCGTTCTATGACTAGCCCCTGAAAAACTGATTGAGTTGATGGGTGAATATCTATTTTGTACAGATAGAAAATACCTGTAGGACTTTTAAGATTTAACTCTCTTCGGGTAAGAGATAATACTTGTGCGCGATGGAGTTCCACAGATTGAAGTAAACCTATATAACTCAAATTACGTAAAGCTAATTGACCATTTTTAGTAATATATATGGCAATACGCTTGGGTTAAGCATTTCCTTCTTTTCTCTGCGTCCTCTGCGTCTTCTCTACGAGACGCTACGCGTTCACGCAGTGTCTCGCAGAGAAGGCGGTAGCCTGTGGCAAGCCCTTCTCTACGAGAGGCTGCGCCAACGGGTTCGGGGGTGACGCTCCTAACGTCGCTAACACAATCGACGGGAACCGCCAAGACTGCGACCCCCTCACCGCTTTGCGTCTACGTTAAAAATTTGACTTTGATAACAGAGTTTTAGCCTTAACCCAAGCGTATTGAGACATAGCCGAGACCCTCATTTTTCTTAGATATTTTTAGTCTCGGCGTTTTTTTGTGCCTTTTTTACTCATTCTCAATTAATTTTAGCGATCGCAGTGGAGTGGCTGAAAGAAAAGAAAGATAAATAAGTAATTTCTTAAATTACCAGTAAGATTTATGTCGATGATAGTGTAAGATAATTGTTCAGATGATGTCTGGCTGATGTCTATAACCTAAACAAAATCTAAATTACTAAAGCTGAGAGTTGGGAAACTCCGGTGAAATTCCGGGACTGTGCCGCAGCTGTGATGGGATCGCTCAAGTCAGAATGCCAACTCTCAGGATGTCCTCAAAACACACTCACCGTCTACTCCCTGCGTTGCACGGGGAAGGAGTTCTCAGTTTGCTTTCTGGATTTGCCACTTGTCCTGGCTTATTTTATGCTACACCCGCCGCAGATGGTATATTATCTCGTATTAGAATACCAGGTGGAATTATTAGTAGTCAGCAGTGCCGTGCGATCGCAGATATAGCAGACCAGCATGGTGGCGGCTATATAGACGTGACTAATCGAGCTAATCTACAAGTTCGTGAAATCCGCACAGGGATAAATGCTGAGGTTCTGAAGTACCTACAGCTTATGGGATTGGGTTCTAGCAATACTCTTGTAGACCAAATCCGGAATATTATGACCAGTCCAACTGCTGGTATCGATCCCCAAGAATTAATCGACACTCGCCCTTTTGTGCAAAGTTGGGATCACTATATTGCCGCACATCCAGCGCTTTCGGGACTTTCGGCAAAATTTAGCGTTTGCTTTGATGGTGGTGGGATAATTCGAGTGTGCGATCGCTTGAATGATATCTTATTTGCTGCTGTCTTAGTCAAAAGTGACGTTTATTTTCGCCTCTATCTCAGTGTCGGAGAGAAGGGCCAACCGCCCTGCGATATGGGAATTTTGTTATCACCAGAGGAATGTTTGCCCGTCTTGGCAGCATTGACAGATGTCTATCTAGCTTATAGTCATACTAAGAGTAAGCGGCGGCTACGTCTCTTAGAGTTATTGAATACTTTGGGTTGTGAAAATTATCTCCAAGAAGTTGAACAGTGTCTACCTTTCCCGCTTTTATGTAGTGAAACAAGAAAAGACCTAACCCCCCAACCCCCTTTTCTGCAAGGGAAGGGGGAGAATTATCAGCATATTGGCATCCATCCCCAACGTCAGCCAGGCTTATTTTACATTGGTGTTGTCTTGCCCCTTGGCCGATTGGAGAGTAGACAGATGCGGGGTTTGGCAGATTTAGCAGCAAAACACGGTAGTGGAACTCTCAGGCTAACCCCTTGGCAAAATTTGCTCCTTACAGATATTCCTCAGCAATGGGTTGCTGATGTCCAAAGTGAAATTGCTTTCTTAGGATTAGATTCCTCTGCAACCAACATCAAAGGTGGATTAGTTGCCTGTTCTGGAAAAAAGGGTTGCGCCGCTTCTGCTACAGACACTAAAAGTCATGCGTTGGTATTAGCAGAGTATCTTGAAACTCGCGTTACTCTCGATTGCCCAGTTAATATCCACTTTAGCGGCTGTGAAAAATCTTGTGCCCAGCATAGCAAAAGTGATATTACTCTCCTCGGTGTCAGCCTCAATGCTGACAATGAAACTGTGGAGGGCTATCACATTTATGTTGGTGACAACAAGCAGAAATTCGGACGTGAACTATATCAATATGTAACTTTTGCCCAACTACCTGCATTAATAGAGCGGATGCTATGTGTATATAAAATTCAACGCTTAAATTCTGATGAGTCATTTGGGAAATTTGCTAATCGATATCCACTAGCCCAATTACAGCAGTTATTTAATAAATACTTAGAATATAGAAGCACAGATAAATACAGATGATTGATTTCTCCGTTTCTCTTACTCTGTGTTCTCTGCGACTCTGCGGTTAATTAAATTAAGTATTTTCCCGGTGGAAACAAAGTATCTATATTAACTAACAAATCAATCCAAAATCCAAAATTGAATGCCCGAATATATCCGAGATGCCAACGAAATTTACCGTCATTCTTTTGCAATCATCCGGTCAGAAGCGAATCTAGATGTGCTGCCGCCAGATGTAGCAAAAGTTGCTGTACGTCTGATTCATGCCTGTGGAATGACGGATATTGTCACAGACTTAGGATATTCACCAACAGCAGTGCAATCCGCAAGGTTAGCACTAGCAGCCGGAGCGCCAATTTTATGCGATTGCCGGATGGTTGCTGATGGCGTTACTAGGCGACGGTTGCCTGCAAACAATCAAGTTATCTGCACTCTCAACGAGCCAGAAGTGCCAGAAATTGCCCAGAATATGGGTACTACAAGATCGGCAGCAGCTTTAGAATTATGGCGATGGCACCTAGAAGGATCGGTAATTGCAATTGGCAATGCCCCCACAGCACTGTTTAGGCTGTTAGAAATGCTCGATGCAGGAATGCCCAAACCTGCGATTATCTTAGGCTTTCCAGTGGGTTTTGTCGGTGCAGCCGAATCGAAAGCAGCATTGGCAGCAGACAGCAGAAATGTACCATTTTTAACCTTACACGGTCGGCGCGGTGGAAGTGCGATCGCGGCAGCAGCAGTAAACGCCCTGGCAACGGAGGAAGAATGAATATGAAACCCAAAGGTCGTCTCTATGGAATTGGTGTCGGCCCTGGCGATCCCGAATTATTGACTCTGAAAGCGCTGCGGCTATTACGTGCGGCTCCTGTGGTAGCTTATCAATCAGCCACAGATAAAGAAAGTATTGCTAGAGCGATCGTGGCGCAGTATCTTCCCGGAAATCAAATTGAGGTGTTATTTCATCTCCCCCGCGCCTTGGAACCAGAAAAGGCAAAATCTATTTATGACCAGGAAATTCAACCAATCGCTGACCATTTAGCAGCCGGTCGAGATGTTGTGGTACTGTGCGAAGGCGATCCATTTTTCTATGGTTCCTTCATGTACCTGTTCACACGGTTATGTGACCAATACGAAACAGAAGTTGTCCCCGGAGTTTCCTCACTAATGGCTTGTCCAGTAGCCTTGGGTGTACCTTTCACCTATTACACCGATATCCTCACAGTTCTACCCGCCCCATTGCCAGCAGAAGAACTAACTACACATCTGCTGATGACCGACGCCGCCGCAATTATGAAGCTAGGTCGTCACTTTACCAAAGTACGGGATATCCTGCATAAATTAGGGCTAGCATCACGAGCAAGATATATTGAGCGGGCATCAACATCACAGCAACGCATCATACCCCTAGATGAAGTTGATCCAGCTGAAGTACCATATTTCTCCATGATTGTGATTCCCACTAAGAATCGACTATAAACCAATACAGTTGAGTTAAGCATTTCTTCGTTATCTTTCTTTTTTTAATTTTGCGTACCTCAAAATATCTGTTTTACCAGCACAAAACGCACAGGCATTAGACGCGATGAATCGCGTCTCTACAAGGGTTAATGGGGTGGGTGTTCGTGATCACTTTCTCAATTGATTGGGTTATTGATAATATATTGTCTAATTTGATCGAGGGCAAATTCATTACGAATTATGTTGTCATGAAACCTTGCTTGCCATCTAAAACCTTCATATATTTGATTAATTTCAAATGTACATCGTCCTTTGTACCACCTAACAATTTTAGAAAGGGAATTTTTAGACAACATCGGATTAAATAACCCAGTAACCCCACCCCCCCTTGTAGAGACGCGATGAATCGCGTCTTCTTCCCGATTCATCGCGTCTTCTTCCTGTGTTCGTGAATTCATCGCGTCCTCTTCTCGTATTTGATTAATAACCAAAATCCCATGAATATGATTAGGCATGACGCAAAACGAATCTATCTGGCAATGAGAAAAATGATTAGGAATCTCGTACCACAATTTATGAGCAATTTCTCCAATTAGCGATCGCTGCATTTCACCCTGCACAACCTCACCAAAAAAGCATTTTTTACCGTTGGTGCAAATAGTAATGAAATATCCAGCATTACTAACATAACTCCATGCCGACAAACGGGTTGAATCAATTCGATATTTACCTTTGTATTTAGGTTTGTTGTTTTCTGGTTGAGGATCGTAATGATTCATGGTTACATCTTTGATTTATACAAAAATTTATGCAATTATTGCTTTGCATTGATGTAATTGCCAACCCAAAAAACTCGGAATTATTTGCGCTATGTAAATGATGGGAAGGAAGAAGACGCGATGAATCGCGTCTCTACAAGGGGGGCGATCGTTTTTGCGATCGCATTTCCATCCCGGTCAAAATATCTGTTTGAATAGGGGCGATCGCATAGCCTTGTAGAGACGGCGATTTATCGCGTCTCAAAAACCGAACCTGATACCCGATTCATCGCGTCTTCTTCACCCTACCGCAGAATCAAAAGCAGCTTCTACACAGACAGCATAACGACCAACAAGTTGGCATCATTCATGATGCAATGATGCCAATTGCTTTGCGATGATTTAGACCTTACCATAAATAAATACTTCAAAAAAAATTGATGGCTCCTAATAGCACCTTCACTCCTCAGACGATCGCGGCTGGCTTTCATGCCCTATCTGACCCCCTACGGATTCAGGTCTTAGAACTGCTGCGTTCTCAAGAACTATGCGTCTGTGACCTGTGCGACCACCTGGGAACCACTCAGTCTAAACTGTCTTTTCACCTCAAAACCCTGAAAGAAGCTGGTTTAGTTCGCGCTCGTCAAGAAGGTCGCTGGATTTACTACAGCCTCAATCTGCCGCAGTTTGTTGCCCTAGAGCAGTATCTAGCAGAATTCCGCCGCTTTAGCCCAATATTACCTACTCGTCCCCCCTGCGAGACTTAAATATTCATCAACTTTTTTTGTAATATTTTGTTTAATTTTAATTAAATAGGAATTGACAAATCAATTTTTTTTGAAATGATGGAGATATACTCTTGATATAACTCACGAATTTTAGATTTTAGACTGAATAATCCAAAATTCATGCTCAAAGCTCCTGCATTCATGTATGGGGTTAATTGTAATGAACAAAAAGACTTCAAAACGCCTCTCCTTTATTGATCGCTTCCTAACCTTGTGGATTTTTTTAGCAATGGCAATCGGTGTTGGTCTGGGCTATTTCTTTCCAGGAGTAGAAGCCTTTATCAACCAATTCCAAGTAGGAACAACCAATATACCAATTGCCATTGGGTTAATTCTGATGATGTATCCGCCCCTAGCCAAGGTACGGTATGAAGAATTAGGGGATGTATTTCGCAACGGAAAAATTCTTGGTTTGTCACTAATTCAGAATTGGATTATTGGGCCAATTTTGATGTTTGCTCTGGCGACTATTTTCTTACGCGGTTATCCAGAATATATGACGGGATTGATTCTGATTGGATTAGCCCGATGTATTGCAATGGTAGTTGTGTGGAGTGATTTGGCACGAGGAAATACAGAGTACACGGCTGGGTTGGTTGCCTTCAATAGCATCTTTCAAGTCATCTTTTATAGTCCTTATGCGTGGTTCTTCATCACTGTACTGCCGCCACTATTTGGGTTACAAGGCAGTGTTGTTAATGTTAGCATTGCCGAGATTGCCAAAAGTGTGTTTATCTATCTTGGTATTCCCTTTTTAGCTGGATTTTTAACTCGTTTTTTTCTAGTAAAAGTGAAAAGTAGGCAGTGGTATCACGAAGAATTTGTGCCTAAAATCAGCCCCATCACACTGATTGCTTTGTTATTTACAATCGTGGTGATGTTCAGCTTAAAAGGGAATTTGATCGTTCAGATACCTTTGGATGTAGTGAAGATTGCAATTCCGATGATCATCTACTTCGTGATCATGTTTTTGGTCAGCTTTTACATGGCTTGGCGGATTAAGACAGATTATTCTAGAGCCGCAAGTGTGGCGTTTACAGCCACCGGGAATAATTTTGAATTAGCGATCGCAGTGGCGATCGCTGTCTTTGGCATTAATTCGGGTGTTGCTTTTGCCGCCGTTGTCGGGCCTCTGGTGGAAGTGCCTGTATTGATTGGTCTGGTTAATGTTGCTTTCTGGTTTGAAAAACGTTATTTTTCGCCATCTGAATCGAGAACATTTTAAATTTACTCAAATTATTTGGAGGAGTTGAACCATGAAACGTGTAATGTTTGTCTGCAAAAAGAATTCTGCCCGTTCCCAAATGGCAGAAGGTTTTGCTAAAACTATTGGTAAGGGAAAGATTGAAGTAATTAGCTCTGGCTTAGAAGCAAGTCAGGTCAGACCAGAAGCGATCGCCACCATGAAAGATGCAGGTATTGATATTAGCCATCAAACCTCGAAAGCTTTGAGTGAATTCAAATCGGAGAATTTTGATGTAGTGATTTCGTTGTGTGGGTGTGGTGTGAATTTGCCTCCAGAGTGGGTGACACGGGAAGTATTTGAAGATTGGCAATTGGATGATCCAGCAGAGCAACCGGAAATTTTTCCTCGTGTGCGGGATGAAATCAGAGAACGGGTGACTCGCCTAATTGAATCTCTGCAAGTTGCATCTGTTGGATGAAGCTAAACCGACTGGGAGCAACATCTTATAGATTGGATAGGGAGTAAGGAATATGGATGAAGATTGGTGGAAGAAGTTAAAGTCTGAAACGATAAAAGATAGGCTACCAGGGTTATTGATCATCGGTGCGACAGGACTAATTTCATATTTTCTACTCGTTGTTTTGTTATTGATATGCCGTCCGTCGCTCAACAAACCCAAAGCAAAGTTTCACGAAAATTACAGCAGGTTTAAAGTTGCTGAAGTACACAAGCTAAGTCTCAAGGCAAGGTAGAAATAACCCCTTAATCCACCTGTTCTTAGTCTCTGTAGTTCTGCGCTTATCTGTTCCAGCTATTAATTTGTATACTGAAATTTCTATGACAACATTTGAGCATCCCCCCAGAATTTTATTTTTGTATGGCTCCCTACGTCAGCGTTCCTATAGCCGCCTTTTGGCAGAAGAAGCCGCATGCATCATTGAAGAATTTGGGGCGCAGGTGAAGTTTTTCGATCCACGCGAACTGCCAATTTATGGCAGCGTACCTGACACTCACCCAAAGGTACAGGAGTTACGCGAATTAAGTCTGTGGTCAGAAGGGCAGGTCTGGTCTAGCCCAGAGTTGCACGGTCAGATTTATGGCATTATGAAAAACCAGATCGGCGCATTCGGGGGAGTATGTCAAAAATTTACCTTGCTATTGCGTGACTAAAGTTGATTATCTCACAGACCGCTACTCAGAACGTAAGGAAAAAGCCGCTAAAGAGACAATCAAGATAGCTTCTCAAGCTCTTGAAGTTAACTCTATGAAGAACTAAATGGTAGAGTGACCCCCGATTTAGCCATCCATTCAATCACCGCTCGTTCGCATAGAAAAACTTTGCGGAGCCAGAGAGGCTCTGCTTGCAGTCGATTAATTTAACCAAGGGATATTTCTTTTTGTTTGAACTTCAAGACCAGCTTAAACCCTATTCCCAAGCCTCCTAACATTGGGAAAGGTATTCTTTTATAAACGTTGTAGCAGGCTCAAACCGTGAGTATCAGTACCACAGGTATTGAAAAGAAAGTATTCATCAGCTAACTTTTGCACTTGTTCTGATTCCACGATGCTGGGTTGCCAGGGGTTAGGGTTATTATAGGCGTAGAAACTTTCTACGCCATCGATACCCTTTTGGGCAGCAGCGGGAATTAAGTCAAAATGCGATCGCTTGTAACGAGCTGGATGAGCCAGAACTGCCAATCCCCCAGCTTCATGAATCGCGGCAATTACGTTACTTGCCTGATATTCTTGCCCTGTAGTCGGCCTTCTTTGCAGATAGGGTTTCATAGTAGAGTGTTCTGTTCCAAAAGCGTAAGCCAAAATGTGAACTTCTGTATCCAAAAGGTTGGCATTGATTTCCACACCACTCCACAGGTAAGGAGTGCTTGCACTAGGATTACTCCACTTCCAATCTTCTAACCAAGCAAGTGATGCTTGATAGCCGATAATACCATGATGATCGGTAATAGCTAACCCTTTCAGCCCAATAGCGATCGCCTGCTCCATCAATGCGCTCGGCTGCAACCTGCCATCCGAGTAGACAGTGTGCATGTGAAAGTTGAATAACCTTGGACAACTATGTGCATCAATGTTATGGAATACTTGCTTCAAAAGTTCTGCCGAAGCAGTAGTCCGGGCCAAATTTACAGCCATAACTCCCTCTGAACAAAAATATATATTCTTAACACACCAAAACGCCACATCTACAGATGAGAAAGATCCACCACTAAAAAATTAGTGTTGGTTGGTACTTTCTCAGCTTTCTCAGCAAATTTTTCAATATGTTAAGACTACGTTAGCAAATCTTAATCTCAGTAGTCATGGGTAATTTGGACTACTTTGTCGTTAAGTAGTAATAAATATTGCATGTAAAACTTCATAAATATGCATATAACATCTATGGTAAATGACTTAGATACTAAAGGCTTCTTAGAAGAGTTAGCTATTATAATCAGCCGAAAATGCAACTAGAGTTTGTGTGTAAAAATCGTTATTTGCCTCAGTAATTATCGCTTTGATTTAACTAATAACAACTTTAGCGTAGGCGTAGCCCAACCCAGGCATCGCATAAATAAGAAAATCTTGTGAGTTTAGAATAGCTCCAAGAAAACTAGCGATCGCTAGTTTTCTTACTACACCCCTCGCGCAATTCCAAAAGAATCTCCCTTCAAAATGACTCCCAGGGGTTCTATCACTACCTCGCGACTAAGGGAAGCTTCAACCCTTCCTGCAATCACAGCCGAGAGTTGATGTTCCCTTGCAAGTAGGACAATTTTCTCTGCATCCTGCTCCGACTCTGTATAGAATGCAAATCCTGCACCGTAATTGAACACCGAAAGCATCGTCTCAGCACCACCCTCAAGATGACCCTCGACAAAGGTAAATATCTCTGGTATTGGGAGCATCGTTTCGATGACATACCGGAGCGGTTTCACCGACCGCATCAGCTTTTGCCAGCCATGACCAGTAATATTCTCCATCGCCGTGGGACGAATCCCCTCATCAAGCACCGCCTGTACAAGCGGCGTATAGAGATATGATGCAGCATTTATCGCTTCCCAGAACTCCTGCCCACTTGGGAGTTTTGTTCTATAGCCATCAGGAAGCGACTGGGCAAGCTTTCGCAGTGGAGTAAAACCGTTCTCATGGGGGCCCGAACTCTCGACGAGAACAATGGTATTTCCGGCATCCAGACGCGAGCTATCAATAGGAGCAACACCAGCTGGCATAACCCCAAAAACCGAGCCGGCGATATCGAGTCGCCCTGGAATCATCTTAGTTTTTAGTTGAGGAGTTTCCCCTGAGAGATAGACACACCCCACTCGTTTGCACCCTTCAACCACTCCATCCAGAAACCCATCAAGGAAAGCGGGGGTAAAAATTGTTTCAGGAGTACTCGACGGTAAATAAAGACCGAGGAGTATAGTCTGCATACCGGAAGTTGCAGCATCATTCGTCAGACACGAGATAATCTTGATACCAATATTCCACCAGAATCGTCGCAGTTCTTCTTCACCGAGGTCGTCAGGGCGGGTATCGTCTGCGGTACCCAGTCCTTCGGGTACAAGTGTCATCGAAAGTTCTCTAGCCCCCGCCTCTAGAAACGGAGCCAGGTTGAAGCTGAAAGCGTTGGCACTTGCTCCTAGACCCGACGCGGGCACTATGCCGTATGTGCTTGCAAAGCCAAGTGTACGTTTTGCAGCATCGATGAAGCGTCGTTTTGCAGCATCGAGAGTATCGTAATCGACTTGATCGAGAGCTTGAGCCATCAGGTTGCGTTTTAAGTGAAAAGTGAGGAGTTATGAGTTTTTTTAACTCCTCACTTTAAAATACCTCATCTTCAATACCGCGCCACCATTCACCTAATTTCATCAAGTCTAGGTAAATATCTTCTAATTCTTTGGTATAAACATCGTCTGCAAGCATCGCTCGACGCTCTTGTAATTTCTTAAGACGCAGTTGTACTAAAAGCCAAGGTTTAGTAATGCTGTTGGTTGCTTCGATGTATTGCGCTAGTTCTTTGCTATCCATCTACTAGGACTCCTATTTGATAATTGAATTTACCTAACAATGTTGTCCAATTTTTACAAAGTTATTCTCTCGTTACAGCCCTTAAAGATAATAATCAAATAAAGGGAAGGAGGTGAGCGTCGCTCACCTCTAGATATTGCTTGGCACACTGGTGAGCGCTGGGGCGCAATTGTACAGTTACGAATTGAAGACGCGTACTACAGCGATGGTACACCACGGTAATATATCACTTTTCGCGCGAGAACCCGCAAGGCTAGCCCTGACGGGAAGCGAAGAACCCGCCAAATCCCGGTTCATCCAGTTTTATCTGAGTCATTGAAATCTTATAACCCTGAATCGGACTCCGGTTGGTTGTTTCCGTGCCGACTATAGGAATTGTGTAAAATAATTTCAGTGAACTGATGCGATAGCCCTTCATTTGTATGGAGGGTTTTTAAATCTCTCAAACTTTCAGTTACCCTGAAAATACTACTCTAAAGCCACAAATCCTCAGTCCACCGTCTGACTCATTCCAACTGCGACTGGCGCTGCGACAAAGTTCTGCATTGAAACTCCAAGAACCACCTCGTAGCACCCGACGATGAATATCACCGCCAACCTCCCAAGCTGTTCCATCTAAGGGTGCGTCGTTGTAATTGTTGTGCCACGAATCAGCACACCATTCCCAAACTAGCCCGTGCATATCATATAATCCAAAGACATTGGCGACTTCAAAACTGCCGACGTTTGTTGTTTCTTTACGGAATTTGCTTTTTGGTTCCATAGTGCAACTGACTAACTCAGAGGTAATGGTTTCACCAAAGTGGAAGGATGTTGTAGTTCCAGCACGACAAGCATATTCCCATTCAGCCTCACTCGGTAAACGATAGTCGCGTCCAGTTTTTTCTGATAGCCTGAGACAGAATTCTACAGCTTCATACCAAGATACATTTTCCACTGGTCTATCTAAACCTTTGAATTTCGACGGATGGGGATTTAAAGTTTGTTTGACTTTAGGTAAAGCTGCTACTACTCTCCATTGTGCTTGAGTTACGGGAAATTTCCCCATAAAAAATGGTTCGACGGTAACTTGATGTTGGGGACGTTCGTCAGCATCTCCTTCAAACTCTGGTGAACCCATCATATAAGTACCGCCAGGAATCGATACCATTTCTAATATGATAGATTTACTCAATTCTTCGGCAAAGAAGTTGGCATTGCAACTCATGCGGTTTACTTCTCTACCACCTGTGTCTACTGTCACTACGTCAAATTCAAAGGTTTCTAAGGGGGGTAATGGTACGATTACTTTTTGTGGTAGCGGCGGTAATATGGGTTGAGGCATCGAAACAATTTTTAGGGCAACAGGTTCAATGTTCGATGTTATAAACTTCAAATCGTTGATAACTTCTACTGCTGTTTGATACCTTTCACTCGGTAAATGTTTGAGTAATTTATCTAAAATTTTCCCTAAGTCGTCGCTGATAGTAATACCTTTTTGCTGTAAACGTTCGCGCCACAACCATTTAGCATTCATGGCATCATAAATAGGATCTTTAACCTGTCCAGAAGCATCCTGAAAAGGCAAACATTGAGTTAAAAGACGCACACAAGTTACACCCAAAGCATACAAATCACTACCATGACAAGCAAATCCAGCCATTTGTTCAGTTGGGGCATAGCCAAGGGTATAAATTACTGTAGCTTGTCTTCCTATACTGGTTTGTGTTACCTGTTTAGCACCGCCAAAGTCAATTAATACGGGTTTTTCATCACTGGTGCGGCGGATAATATTTTCTGGTTTGATATCCCGATGAATGACGTTATGGGTATGAATGAATTCCAGAACTGGCAATAAATCAGCTAAAAGTTCCCAAATTTGTTGTTCACCATAGATTTGTTGCTGAACTTCTTGTAAGAGAGTTTTTCCTTGAATAAATTCTTGTACGAGATACAAACTAGTACCTTGTTCAAAATAAGCTAGTAATCTGGGAATTTGGGTATGATTTTCTCCCAATTCATACAACCGAAAAGCCTCTTCTTTAAAAAATTCTGCTGCTTTCGTGCGTTGTCCTGTTCCCTGAAATTGTGGGAAAAATTGCTTGATGACGCAAGGTGCGTTTAGTCTATCGACATCTTCTGTAGCATAAGTTCTACTGAATCCACCTTCACCTAAGAGTCTTAATACGCGGTAACGGTTTCTGAGAAGTTTGCCAAAGTTGCTTTGTCCGCAACTCACGCAAAATCTATTGCTATCAGAGTTGAATGGATTTGAGCAATTGGGATTTTGGCAGATTTGCATAATGAGGGGGAAATAGCATCTTCTCCAAAGTTAGCCCCAATATTATCTAATTGAAAACAGTTATGTAGAGAAGCGAACACGGAAGTTTATTCATGTGTTTAAAACTATCTTTCACACGAGGATAGAATAATGAATAAATTCTATTTATTTACTTATCTATAGTAAGACATTACGCTAGCAGAAAGTATGGCATATTGCCATGATATTAGTCAGTTATGGCAAGCCCAATGCACCCTAAATTTTAATATAGCTGTTGTTCACTATGCAAAAAAGTTCACTAAGAACCAAATACTCTATAATTTTTATAAGAAGAACTCAGGAGTCAGAATTCAGTATAAATTCTATATGAGTGGGTAATAAATATTGGTTAAAAGCGAGTGTAATAGTGGGCGAAACTAGTATTAAATATTCTCGCCTTAAAACTTTATCCCTTTATAGTTAGAACACTGACTTCTGTATTCTGACTCCTAGTTTATTGCCAATTGGACTCTTATTTGAAAGTTTTATTCTCTCCAGAAACGCGAATTAACTCGGCTACAAGAGCAACGATCGCGGATACTGAAATTAACATTACACTGAGTGCATTAATATCAGGTTTAACTCCTGTTCTAATGCGGCTAAAAATTTCCATTGGTAAGGTGTTAGAACCGCTACCAGCTGTAAAACTGGCAATGAGAAAGTCATCTAAGCTGAGGACAAAAGCCAAGAGACAACCAGCCACAATCCCAGGCATTAATTGAGGTAACAATACTTTGATGAAAGCTTGGGTTGGTGTAGCGCCTAAATCTAGTGCTGCTTCTTCTAAGTGTGGATCTAAATTAGTCAGTCGGGAAGCAACTACAAGTCCGACGTAGGCGAGACAAAACACAATATGGGCTGCAACTATTGTCCACAAACTTAAAGGGATTGCAAAGGTAGCTAGACATACTAGAGTAGCCACAGCGATCGCAATATCGGGAATAATCAATGGTAGGTAAGCAACACCGCGATACAATTTCTTACCAGGAAATTCATAACGCGCCAACCCAACCGCCATCAAGGTTCCCAGCACTGCTGAAATTGCCACAGCACAACCAGCAACGATCATACTATTTTGCAAAGCCGATAAAATGCGATCGTCACTGAACAACTTGCGATACCAGTCGAGAGTGAATCCTTGCCAAGTTGCACTGTAGGGCGACTGATTAAAGCTATAAAAGCTTAGTACCAATATGGGTAGGTACATGAACACAAACATCAGCACTGAGAAAACCGCCTGCCATGAGACACGCGGTTTTTTGAGAGATGGAGAGATATTCACGCTTATATGTGATTTTTATTGATAGCAATATAAAATATCACATTTGATGTAATAAGTCAATCATTCAACTACGATAGTAAGCTGCCACGCATCTAGTTTTTTAGCTGCCTCTAGGCTATGGAAGGGTTTTAGACCCCAAATTATACAATTTAAATGCGCGACAGCTTATAAGGTGTATAAGTAAGTCGGTGAGAAAAATTCAATGTATATGAAGAAATATAAATTAGCTGTAGGGTGTGTTATGCCTTATAGCAACGCACCTGAGATTGTTGATGGTGCGGCGCTTGGCGACAACACGCCCTACATTAAAATTCTTTAACATAGCTGGAAATATTAGCACCGACTTACTTATTGTCATACTTGCACCCCGACAAATCATAATCATTTACTCTCTTTTAACTTTTAATTAAACCTAATTTGACTTTTGTGAATTACACCCCCACCACAGATAGGCGTAAAAAGCCAACCATCTGGTGTAATTCCTCCATTTAGCTCAATAGCCCTTAGTTCTTTAACAGCACAAATAATTTTGCCATTTGGAGACTTTCTTATATATGATGGAGGGTCAAATACAACCCCAATCGCAATTCCGGGATTAAAACTAGGTGCGGTACAAATAATTTGAAGCTCAGCAAAATTAGTAAAATCTAACTTCGCTTCAGCAATTGAAGCCCCTTCATTCTGAACAACACCACCAGCAATCTTTGCTGTACCACTATGAGAACTGGTAAACTTATCTACCAATCTTTGGGCTTTTCCTTCATCGAGAACCTTGCTTGAACAGCCTGCTAATACTAAAACGACAGGCAAAATTAATGTTACAATCAGACTCTTTTGATTATTCTTGATAGAATTCATATTTCAATGTATTTGTGTATCTTGATTTGGAAGGTGTGTTTAATTATTTATTGGGAATACTCTCAAGCAAATATGAAGGTAGTATGAGTATTAAATAGCGATCGCATTTTAATTAATTCACTCCAAATTGAAAACTAGATTAGACATCTAAAGAATTGGCGTAGGGACAATACCCTGCGGGAAGCCGCTTTGCGTCTACATGAATTGTCCCTACAAAGGGTTTCAGGTAATGCATATTTAATTTTCATTCCTATGTCTATTGATTAATAGTGTAAATTCTGCATCAAGGGGCTAAAAATTTGTTGAAGTCTGTCTCAACACCTGATGAATATTCCAAAATAGTTCTTGGAGTCGAAGTCAGAACTAGAGGTGAATCCGTATATCCGTGACTTCTATAACGAACCCGCGACCACTTTTCTGTTCGAGTTGTATAGTCAAAGAATCGAGTTGCTAAGTCACGCCATCCTTGGTTGCTAGTCGTCAAAACTCCAATTGATGGTTCATTCCTTGAGCCAGCAACACCCGAATATCGATCAGTTCCACTAGCAGAAATGTTTTTATAGTTGTTACCAACCTTCGTATATATAAAAATTGGACAGCTACGGTTACTGCAAATTCCTCCACCTGCTGGATATAAAATTGCTTCCTTGACGCGATCATTGTTAAGGTCAACAAAAAAAACTCTGTGAGCCTTGCTTTCCCTGAAGTAATCACTAAAATTATCCCGATACTGCAAGAAATCTTGACGAATAGTAGCTATGAGTGCTGATGGTAATTTCTGGTGATTCAAGGAAGCACTTGCTTTGCTAGTTAATAAAGATAAAACGAAAACGAAACTAAATATTAATACCAACAAAAAATGCTTCCTCATTTTTAGCTCCTGAATAGCGAATCACTTATTATCCTTTAATTTTTGGAAAATATCCTCAAAGAAGAAAGTTTCCAAACACTCCAATTGCGCTGAATTGACTAATTACAGAAGGAGCATTACCAATCTCTCCATTAGAACCTAGCTGCTCTATTTCTTGGAATACTTTATCTCCTTTTTTCTCTTTAAAGAATTTCCTGGCTTTTTCTTCTAATTCTGGATTTATCTGATATCTTATGGCTTTTATAACATTATCTTCATCTAGAATAAATATGCTAAATAAAATATAGTTATATCTAGAAGAGTTACTCGTAATTATAGATAAAACTTCTTCGGAATGCTGCTGTAAAAAATTATCTGCGATAGGAGTGCATAACCCTTTACAATAGTTTTTTGGAAGTCGAAATTTAGAATGCAAACTATCTTCACTTCCTTGGCATATATCTTGAGAATGAATATTTTTTTTAACGCCTTGATATGCATACGAATAATAATCTTCTGCTGATGGATTGGTTATCGCCATTAGTACAAGAATCGGAAAGATTATAGTTAACCATTGCCGCTTAAATGTTTTGAACATTGATTTTATTAGTTATTTATTTACTGCGCCATTACAGGAACTTTATTCCCACTCTCTGTTCTGACAATTAATGGTAGTGAATCTCGGTATTCTCGACGTGGAAATTGAATAAATTGTACACCTCACTGAGTTGGGCTAACTATCATAATATAATGGTTATCAGCCCATTTTATACTTATTATTTGATGATACATTATCCAAACTTCAGCTATTTCTTTGGCATTAATTGCATTTGCATTTGCTTGTCCACCACATTGCCAGGTTAATACATCTTTCCTATTTCTTAAATTCCAGAGTCCAGCGAGTCGTCGATAGTCTTGAAACGCACTATTACCGAAACTTGTAAATGAAAATATCTTATATCGCCAATAATTTTCAAATAGTTTTCGTGATTCTCCTTGTGTGACATCACCATAACGTTTTGAAGGTTGCAGTTCCGCTATTTGTTCTTCTTTTGTTGGACGCTCTATTGCTGATAGCAGCTAATAAATTCTCTAATTACCCAGCCCCACACTCTATATTTACCGTTGTAATAGCCGCCTACTTTAGCCCAAGCACGATTTTGGCTGTCATAAGATATTTCAAGAATATCAACTTGTCTACCATTTTTGAGAGTATTTATTACTCGACCATTGGGTTGATTACGCACATTTAATGGAGTTCCAGTAGGATCTGTTACTTGACAATCTGTCTGTGCCTTGACTGGTGATAATGTTAAAATTCCAAGTAATCCTGTAGTAGATAGCAAGAAGAATATTTTTCGGAAAAGGGTAATTTTCATGTTTTATTTGAGCGGTATCAGTGTCTGTTTGGTAGAGAAGTAGTGCAGCCAGCTTGCTGTAATTTGTTCTTAGTTTCTGCACTGAAATACCAATTGTTAGGTGGTGCTATGGATGCCAAGTCTAATTCTCTTTTGTGAGATGTAATAGTGTCGTAGACTCCAGATAAATCCTTTCCTAGAGAAAGTTTGTCATTCTCTGTATTAATAGTTTTCTCAAAAACTGTACCAATCTCTACATATTGAGAATTTTCTGTAATTCCGACGATGCAAACTTTGTTAGGTGTATAAGAAGGTAAAATTGAAACCGTTAATACAGAACTTGGTATTGGAAAATTACCATTTTCCCAATATCCCAAGAAAGGTATTGCACTACTATGAATTTTAGACCAGGCTTGTTGAAAGGATTTTAACTCGTTACTTTGCCTTTTGTAGGAAGCTGACAACCTAGTAAGAAGTTGGTTAGCAATTTGGCGAGGAACTCCCTTTTTGACTAAGCAACTAACTTCACCACAATAATTAGTTGTACGAGGAGTACCATCAATAATTTTCCAGTGACCATTTTGACGCTTTAAAGTAGCTCTTCCAATATTTTGTCCAACACGATATTCTAGTGTGGCATAGTTATCAATAACCACAACACTATAAACTGGGCCATAACCACGTCGTACCAAGTTGAGAATAGCAGAAGTATTGTCTTGTTGAGATTGTGTGAAGGCTGGTGAAGCGCTAGCAAATAGAAGTGCTAAACTCAGACCGAAACAAGATGTAAATCCTATTTTCATAATTCATCGCCTAAGTTATAAATACTTTCCAGTTTCCTAAATAATTTGATTACTGTCATGGTTTTGAAGTAGTGCAGCCAGCAGCATTAAATTGTGAGAGTATTTTGGCTGTATTCCGTTTATAAATTTGACTACTCGGATGTTTTAAAAGATTGGGATAAGTATATAACCACAGTTTAGCTATATTGTCTTCAGGTAAAACATCTATAAGTCCTAAAAATTCTTGTTCTTTGATAATAACATTAGGTTTTCCCCACAATGGAAAGCTAATTTGATTGTTATAAACAGAACTAACAGCAAATTTTACATCTTCTGTATCCCCTGGCATAAAGATAATACAGACTTGATTTTTAACCCTTGATGGGTAAATCATGAGCCACTCTTCTTGTCCTTGCCATTCTCCAAGAAAAGGCGCAACAGTAGGAGCTATTCGTGACCAAGTTCTAACAAAATGCTCCTGAGTTTGAATTTCAGTTGTCTTTCGATAATCTGACCAATTTCCTGGTCCCTTTTTTTTATAAGTCCGAAGTTTAGGGATTTCTTCACGAAGTTCCTGCCTTAACTGATTGATTTCAGTATTTGTTGGCTGCCGATTATCAGCTACTGCTGATAATTGATTACTACCCAAAATAACTAAACTAAATCCTAAGATAAACACTCTCTTCATTTCTCTACTCACTTTTACTTTTACTTATAAATAGGACTTACTTACGCACTCGTGACGAACAACAGAGTCTTTGGAATTACTTCTCTACGAGATGCTCCGCGAACGCTCTGCCCGTAATGACGTAAAATCCTAGTCCGTGCATAAGTCCTGATCAAATAGCACTGGCATATTTTGACCACGCTCATTGACAATTTTTAAAGGTAGTTCTTCTAAATTTTCTCACTCTGAACGGCTACAAAAAATCTTGCCTCTTGCAAGATTTGATATCAGGTATATTGCGCTTGACAACAACATACCCTGAGAATTGATACGACTTTATCTTCAATACAAGAAGCCTAGATTTCTGCAATAAGTTGATTTAGCTCCTTGATCATTTTTTTCGCGTTCCCAGCTTCCCAGGGAAGATGAGAATATTCGACTACTCCAGTACCACCAGACGCAACGACAATTAGTGTTCGGAATGCTCCAATTATAGAAGGGACTCCCAATAGAATAAGCAAAATTCCAACCGACTTAATAAGAGAAAGACCAATCAAGAAAAGTGCAACACCACCCATAAGTGACATAAACTTCAACTCGGTTTTGGTTTTAACCCCACCTATAGCTCGTAGAGGATAGGTAACTGTGTCATTACCTGTAGGTATCACCAGAAAAACATTAGGTGCATTTACAATTAGCCTCTTGTTAGTCAGCCAAAAATGGGATTTTAGGAAAAAAAGTAGCAGTGAGTCACTGAATTCATATTCTTTCTGAATAGTCTCATCTTGTCCCAAAGGTGTATCTAGCTGCATTTTACTTCTGCTCAGAGATTTGATTACTTTCTACTTATCTAATTGGGATTAACCCTAAGCAAATATGAGGGTAGTATGATTTTTTTCTAAAAAACTTTGGGAATCCTCGCTAAATCAAGCTTCACAACCTGTTTTTTAGATAAATCTAATATATTTATTGGGAGTAGCCTCAGGGCAATATGAGGGTAATATGATTTTTGGGAAAATAATTTTGGTGAGTTCGTGCGATCGCCTATAACAGACCTACTTGTAACTACTAGAAAAAATCTCTACAAATATCCTCCATAGATGGAGCCATAATTGAGAATTAGCCCCCTAATTATCTAATTGGGAACAACCTCAATCAAATATGAAGGTAGTGATGTTTTTTGGCAAAATCTTTTTTTATGTTTTATAAAATCCGTACATTTTTATAAATCCTAATTTATAGTTAGGCTTTACTGATTTATTATTACTCAATCTTTATTTGCTATTAAGTGTTTATTCTATTTAAGAAATTTGCCTTGAGAAACTAATCTTGATTCATGAGGATAAGCATTCATTAACTCAGCTTTTGAAATCAATATCCTCCAGTCATCTAATTAGATTTTCCATCATTAATTGAAGATATTTTCCTATGTTTGACGACGGACTTAAAATTCAGCCAATTCGATTGATAAAGTCGCTCTGTTTTCTACTACCTTTGTCACTTATACTGACTGCAAATAAAGCAACCCTTGCAGCTGATTGGATGTATGCTCGCGATGCTGTGGGTGATGCATTGGATACAAGTGACGGAAGTGCTTTTGATATCTTTGGTATTGGTATTAAAGATGATGGTAATGATGTTTGGATTGGCATCAACGCGAATATGAGTCGAGATGGTTACAATATGTCCAGAGTTTGCAATGGTAAACAATGTTACAATATATCTAACGGCAACATTGGTTGGGGTGATTTATTTTTCGATTTCTCTGGTAACAGTCAATTCGGTACTTCCAATGACAATCGGCAATTGTTCGGTATTCGATTTGCACCTGGCAATGATTCCAAAGTAGGACTGGGTGTTTACAAGAATGTTTTTGGTGTTGGCGTTGAAACCCAGAATGCAGGTTATCGAAATTTCGGTCGTTATTACAACTCCCTATCAGCAAAGCAAAAGCAAACAGCTAATGTTGGAGATTTAGCTTGGAATGATACCTATTGGGGTGGCGATCCGCGCTATACAGCAGGACGCTATACCTATTCTTTGAATACAGAATCAGTACCCAATGTAATTGCTTCAGGCGATCGCTTGGGTGATGTAACTTTGTTAGATAGTAATTCATTATATGCAGCAGGGTTTGGCCAAGGTCTTTTCCAAGGTTCTCAATTATTTGGCTTTAAGTTTTCTCGGTCTCTTTTACCAAGTGGTAATTTTATCGCCAGTTTATTTGAAGAATGCTTAAACGATTCGATCGCACTTCGCGGTCATTTGGATGCACCACCACCACCAGTAACACCACCTGTTCAACCACCAGTAACGCCACCTATCCAACCACCAATAATACTGCCACCACAACCACCTACATCACCTATTAGAGATGTACCGGAACCATCTGGCATAATTGGTTTGCTAATATTTGCCTTGCTTGGAAAAAAGCGTACTTTACAAGTAAAACGAGAGTTATAAATGAGAAGGAGTCACAAGACAGAATTCAGAATACCCTAAGCTATCAAGTCAGGGGTAACAGTCAATACGGTTCGGTTAAAGGGGAAAGGGGAAAGGGGAAAGGGGAATAAAAAACCTTTAACCCTTACCCTTTTCCCAAAACCCTATTCTGAGTTCAAAATGCTTATCCGAACCGTATTGGGGTAACAGTAAGGACAAGAATTTATGATCACGCGCGTTTAAAATCGGGGGCTTTAAACCTCGATTCTCCATCCAGTCGCATAGAATCCATTCTGGATTCTGGCTCCTGAATTCTTCTTCGGTAAGTAAATCAATCGAAACTATTGTGGGGTAGGCGATAAGCCTACCTTATTATTTATAGCTTCCATTAAAAATAATATTACTCATGAATTGAAACACTTACAGCATCAACAAATTGTTCTTGTGCTACCCACTCTTTGTCTAATTGCTTGAGTAAATTTATCCAAGCTACTTGAATTTCGGCATCATCTGGGTAATTAAAATGCAATTGTGCTAGATTATTGACTGCATCGTACCAAAGATAATTTTTAGTATAAAAACTATATTTATATAACTTATCTACTTGATGATGCAAAAGATTACTATTGATGACTTTACGCTGTATCCATCCATCAACAACAGCATCAGGTTCATCGCTATTACTACCCTGACAATTTAACATCAAGTACCAACGGTAATTCTGATTTGGTTGGAGCAAATTTTTTGACCCTGAAGGCAGAGTAATTTTGATCAGTCCTGGTTTTGTAGCTAGCTTAATTGCTGTATGGTAAATTGTTTTGTGTTCCTGTCCATCAAGTAGTAAAAAATCTGCGTGTTTAACATCGTCCTGTTTGTAAGGCACGTAAAACCAAAAGCTAGGATATGGAGAGTTTGTAAAGTCATTGCCATTGTTGGCGTTAAGTGATGTCAGTGGTTTATTCGTTTGCTTACACGTCGCTTCTGGGCGCGTCGTTCCGGGCGTTGAATTTCCTTTAGGGGTACCTGTAGTAGGTGGTTGTGGTGGTGGCGACGTTGCGGATAAATTTGGTTGTTCGAGTCCTTGTGTACCCAGCATCAAAATCCCACTACAGATAAACCTGACAAAAATCCCAACCTGTTTCATGTCTGTTGTTTGTTGTAAACGGTATTACCTAACCAAATAACACCCCAAGGGGCGACCAAGGCAATAATTCCTGGAATCAGTGGTATCCATCCACCCAAAGCGAAGATACTCCAGCAGATTCCGTATAACATAGCACTGCATATACCAAGTGCCAAGCCTCGGTGAAGTGAGATTTTGACACGCCAAATCACAATACTTCCCGTCAATGACCAGCAAAATATCCATAGAGTTTCACTCCATTTTGGTAGCCACCATAATAGCGGTCTGTGGTCTTCGACGGTACTGAGTAATTGGCTGACGACATGGGCGTGGATGAAAAGCGATCGCATTTCACCTTCTGGTGTCTGATGCGGGTCTTTGACGCTGGCTGCAACAACACCGATCAGGACAACTCTATTTTTCACCCAAGCAGGGTGAAAGCGATCGCGATCTACATTCAAAATATCTCTCAGGGTGACTTGTTGAGCAATATGAATGGGGTCTAGAGTATGGCGATAATTAATCAGCAGTTGGTTTCCCCGTGCATCTAAGTTTTGATACCCCCCACTATTTTTTTCCAGATGCTTGATGACAAATGTGCCGAATTTCCAATCATCTTTGAAGGTTGCTACTGGAATTTTTTTGGCATTAAGATATTGGTATGCTAATTGCCAGCCAAAAGAATATTTGGTAATACAGGGAGAAGCTTCAGATATCGGATTTTCGCTACGGGATAAAAGATAGCGGCGGACTATTTTATCTTGGTTGTTGTTTTGCTGTTGGTCGTTGTATAAGTCAACAAAGCCTACTGGAATTCCTGGACTTTGAGATGGAGGTGCAATGCTTTGTTCTGGACTGTTATTCAAAGTACATACAGCTATCAGGTTGTGATTTTTCTGGAAATGATTAATCAGTGCTTGATTACTAGCTGTATCATTAATTGGTACAGGTGAATCGCGGACAATGTTCAAGCCAATCGCTGCGGGTTGATACTGCTGCAATTTGTCCAAAAGTCGAGTTATTACAGCATCTGGTAGAGGATAACCATAGGTGCGGATATCCTTTTCATCTGCGCCAACAATTAATAGACGACTATCTTCTGATTCTGGCGATTGCATCTGCATTAGATGGTCAAATGCTTTCATTTCCCAAGGCTGTAATATCCCCAAATATCTAATTAATGTTACCAAACTAGTGACAATTAAACTAGCAATCAAAGTTATTTTATAATTTATTTTTAACTGAGATGATGAGCATGAAATATATTTCTTTAATTCTTGGTTTTTACCTCTTAGATTTTCCCAAAGAGGTGATATTTCTGCTGGGTTTTGAAAAATTACTGGCAACCAACTAGCAGCCGGAAATTCACTTTCTAAACCTTGTAACTTTTCCCGCGCCTGTCGCACTGATACATAAAATGATTGACCTTCAGCAAAGTTTGTTAAAAAGTGCTTCAAAAACTCCTGCGCTACTTTATCCGGTACTCTTTCACGCATGACAATAATTTGGGGAATATGTAAATCCTCTAATTTCTGTGCTAAACCCAAGCCATCACAAGAGTTAAAAATTGCTATTTTCAACCCATTTTTTAAAGCTTTTTTTAGAGCGTTAGTCAAATTATTTATATTTAGATATTCCTTTTTATTTATATGTATATAACCAGTATTATTTTCATGACTGCTGTAACTATGTCCGGCAAAATATAGAATATTCCATCCTTGATTATCCCAAAGTAGTGTATCTAATTCTGAATGTTTTGGTTCTACCAAAAATACTGTTTTAGCAGATGGTAAACTCTCTAATATCCTCCGATCTGTGTCAATATTAATTCCTTTACTATCACCTAAAACCGCTAATATTTTTACTTGTTGCGTATAATTTTTAACCTGAGCTTTGGTTTCAAATTCGATGGAACTTAAACCAACTTCTGCTTTGGGATAATCACTAAAAAAACGCCAAAGATGCCAAGGGAGTTTCCTAAGCAATATATCTTCACTTTGAATAATAAAGCGGATTTCATCATCGCTGCTTAACTGCATCCGTAACTGGCGATCAATGTGGCGGAACTCTTCAGCATCTAGCCAGATATCGATTTGTTTCTGTAATTCATCACATACTTTATAAAAATCTACATCAGAAAAGTGGGTAACATCAGCATCATCAATTTTAATATCTTCATCCTTTGGCTGAGATTGGCGTAAACCTACATTTATGTAGCGAGATTCGTAGATTAATTCATACAATAATTGCCAACGGCGATATAGGTCAAGAAGAATTGGGCTAGCTGGTAAATTACCTTGAAATTGTCTCCATTGTGAATTCCCTGCTTCTTGTAGAGGCTCATCAACTGACTTTTCGTAGAATAGCTGAACAGTCACAAAAGAAAAACCTGAATGCAAGTTACCTTTTCCCAGGTTTAAGATAACTAACTTACTCATTGCTGTGTCAATGTAAATGGTTCAATTACGAATTCTTCAGTCACTCTAAACTCATCAATAGACACTTGAATTTTAAAGGTTTTTCCTGGTGGGCAAATAAATCGTTTCAATTGAATAAAATTATCTTGAATCCGCGATTGAATTTCCTGAAGAATGGACTCTGATTGAGAAAATAAAGCTAGTTTAATATTAGGCGGTAAGTAAGTTTGTCCTTTGGCTGGATGCAGTTGCACGCGTACAGCTACTTTCCCATCGGTTTCTGGTGTCAAACCAACCAAAAGTGCAACTGATTGATTACTCAATTGCATTCCCAAATCAATTAGTTTTATCCCGTCTATAGATATACCTTTAGCTGCTACCTCATTGTTTCTAAAACTATAAACTAAATTTCCAGGTTCTTGATTAAATAGTGTGTTTAGAGATTGCCAACCATCATCGAAGGTATTTTGTAACCATTTACTCAAATTGCTTATTTTTACTTGATTTTTTGTCACCAATCTACCTACCCGTCGCTGATACAGCTGTTGTCGCCATTCTTCATTATTCAGTAGTGCTGCCCACTGTGCAAATGGTATATCAACTCGCAAACGTGGAGAATAAATAGATGAATTGCCTAACAATTCTAATAAATTTTGAGCCTCAGTCTCAGATAAAATCTGCAATTCTGGCACTTCTACATGCCTTTCTATTCCTAGCGTCACCTGCATTACTGTGAGGCTGGTGATTAACTGGTCTGTTGGTAATATATAAGTGCGATCGCGTGGATCGTACTTGCTCAACTGTTTGACTTGACGATATGTCGCAAACCCCTGTACTGTCAATGTACATTCATCTGCATTTGCTTCTAAATCAACCTGTATGGCTAAGTAATAATCACCGACAAAAGTGGGGATATCTATCCATTCTTGAGGAACTCGCAGTGATTCTGAATCTATGTTTTCGTTGGGGATAAGGATAATTCGCCGCGTACCAATCCCGATTGCAGTACCATTTACTACTTCTAAAATGCTGCGTAAGCCATCTTCACTAGGATAAATTGCAGAATTGGATAACGCTTCATCAGGGATTTGGTCATTCAGCCAGCCTAAAAATGTATACAAGCAGACACGATTCAAATAAGCACTGTACTGTGCGATTTTATGAGAATGCTGTTGTGCGTCTTTCCAGGCTTGCTGTTGTATGGAGTTAGATATTTGCAATAATAATTGGTTTTTCAAAGCTGATTTGTTTTGTTTATTATTGTATATATCATACAATAAATGTATATACATTAACATATTCGTTTAAAATTTTATGTAAAAATTAACTGTTTGATTTGTGAATTTAAGCGGTCATTTTTATATTGTTTATTTAGCCAGATATTTAAAAATTTTCTAATCATTATGTCAAGTTCTTTGAGTAATGCAACTTCTAATTCAGAATTTGTTTGGCAGAGTAATTCATTCACTATGTCTGAGGGAAGACGAAGTTGATTGCTAATAGCATTAATGTCTAGTTTTTGTCCGTAGTAGAGGCGCAATAAATCCTGAGATTGAGTGTTCATTTGTTTGACAGATGTAACCAGCGCTGCATGAATTAAATCAGAATAATCGGGAGTTTCGTAATTAAATTTCAACCAGTTTGTCACGTACCCTTTTACCCATTGCGGCGGTTGTTTTAATGAATATGCCGCATTAATTAGCCTGCGCTCAATAGTTTGTAACCGACGTGCGATCGCTCCTTGGGTAACTACAAATTTTGCCGCGATTTGTTTTTGATTCCATCCCAATCCATAGTAAAGATATAAAATTTCTTTTTGGTCGTCATTGAGCGCTAGTAATTCGTGTTGTAACACCACCTCCGTTCGCTGACAAAAGCTCTCTTGCTCAGATGTAGAATCTTCTATTTCTAAGTTAAAACTCCCATTTGAATCAATTTTACAACTAACTGCACCCATTACTTCCAGGGAAATACTTGAGGCAATTGATTGGGGGTAATTTCGCAAAGCAGTAACGCAGGTTTCCATCCACCTTTGCAGCTGTTCTCCAGTCACATTTTTACCGACTGCGACTTGATGTGGTGCTATAGCTAGTACTTTTTCGGCGTTGTAATATTGTGCTGATTCTTGAAAGTCATTGCTATCTGGTTCTACCCAACGTTGTCCACTGCGAGTAGCAGGGTTTTGGATTTTACTGAATTGATAAACTTGTTTAAAATATTTACGCGCAAACAAAAATCTGGAAACCTCCGGTTCACATATACCATATCGAATTAGTGCTTCTTTCAGTTCTTTATTACTTTTTTTGCACAACAATCGCCATTTAGAAAATTTGGCAACTGCGCCCTCGTCTTTAATAGTTTTTCGCAAAACTTCAATTATGTAAGCGTAAAGTGGCGAAATCTTAGGGTCGTATTTCGCCAGAATCTCCCGAAATTTTACGGGATCATAAACTAAGCACCGCGCAAAAAAAATATATTCTTCCCAACATTTATATTGGTTTTCTTTCCATACTTGTGAAGCAGCACGATAGCAACTTTCCTCACAATATAGACTTAAATGCTGCCATGCTTTTTCGATGCGGTTTTCTGGTTCCCAATTATATTTTGAAGGCAAGTTATTTAGCGCCATATCGAGCCAGAATTGAACTAAGCCTTGCTCATTTTTTTGATGTAATAATGCTGCAAATTGGTCGTGTTTAATTTTATATAAATCAATATTGCGCTGTAAATATGGTTCAGGTTTCCATTGAATTGTTCTGCGTTCAATTGAATTATCTACAGTCATGTACATATAGAATCGATGAACTAAGTGCTGAAGGCTAGACAATATGGGTAATTGATTTAACATTATGACCTGATTGGCGCACGCTTCAAAGTTGATTTTTTATGGATTTTTATTTAGTAAACTGTATAAAAAATAGCCTTTTTAAGGTGTGATCCAAAACCTTGCCAATATTTGTCAAATCGAATAGCAGGTGTAGGTAGTGTAATGCTTGGAAGAAAAGTTAAGTTTATTACTTTAATATTGGGGCGTACTCAGATGATTTATGCGGTGTCATCCCAAAAAGCGACAAATTTCGCGATGACACAGAAAATTTCAAAAGTTATCGCAAAGAGCCTAAAGCAAGTTGACGAGATACTCGTTCGCGTGGCGGAAAGAAAAATCCACCTCAACACTCCATAAAAAAGACCTCTTCTTGGTTTTACTACGCAAAATCTGTCCCTCTCTAATAGACATCTGGTGAAAATGAATGTAGAGACGTAGCACTGCTACGTCTCTACAAGGATTCTGGGTAACGCATATTTAATTTCTGGAGATGTCTAATGCGGAAAGGGACAGATTTGAACAAAAGTTCAAAGCAAGGAGAGGTTTGATACTAATTACTTGATTTGCGGATGGGCATCTTGTTCATCCCTGCTGACTAAGGTAGGTGTAGCTATGGTTTTAGCCTGGTAAGCGTTTTTGACACCAACCCAGTTACTAGCAATTGGCATTCGCCAACCAGTTCCAAAGGCGCGATCGGTGATTTTTAAGCCGGGGGGTGCTTGTCGCCGTTTAAATTCAGCCCGCGCCACCATTTGAATTACTCTGTCTACAATTACCGGATCGTGACCGGCTGCGACAATTTGCATTGCTGATTGATGGTTGTGAATCAGGCGTTGCAAAATGTCGTCCAAAACTTCGTAGGGCGGTAGAGAGTCTTGATCCACTTGACCCGGTTTGAGTTCGGCGCTGGGTGGTTTAGTTAAGACGTTTTGCGGGATGATTTCATTATTGCGATTTAACCATTGGCAAAGTGAATACACACGGGTTTTCGGAACATCTGCAATCACCGCTAACCCGCCATTCATATCGCCGTAGAGGGTACAGTAACCCACAGCCATTTCTGACTTGTTACCAGTAGATAAAAGCAGATAGCCAAATTTATTAGCGATCGCCATTAATAAATTACCGCGAATCCGAGATTGGATGTTCTCTTCAGCCAGTCCAAACTCTGTACCCGCAAACAATTCACCTAATGTTTGATCGAAGCCTTGCATTAACTCGCCAATTAGTAAAAGATTAGTCTTAATCCCCAAATTTTCGGCTAATGCCACAGCATCACTGATGGAATGCTCGGAACTGTAAGGGGAAGGCATGAGAACACCGAGGACATTTTCTTTACCAAGTGCAGCCGTAGCGATCGCAGCTACTATTGCAGAGTCAATCCCGCCACTTAAACCCAACACTACTTTAGAAAAGCGACACTTACGAGCGTAATCTCGCACTCCCAAAACCAACGCTTGCCAAATTTCTTCATCTTCCGATTCATATATCGGTTCTACACAACCCAACTGCAAATCACGTTGCACTTCGTCAAATTCCACTACTAATAAATCGGTTTCAAAACCACGGGCGCGACACATAATTTCACCTTGACGATTTAAGGCAAAACTACGCCCATCAAAAATTAGATCATCATTTCCCCCAACCTGATTAGCATAAATAAACGGTTGTTGAAAACGTACTGCACTATGCTTGAGCATAGTTTCGCGAAACTGCTGCTTGCCAGCCGTGTAGGGCGAAGCAGACAAATTTACAATCAAATCTACACCCAAAATTGCTAAGTCAGCAATCGGATTTGCTGCATAACTCCGTTTACCCCAAAATTCTTCATCGTTCCATAAATCTTCGCAAATAGTTACGCCAATATGGATATCATCGAGAGTGAAATAATTAGCTTGTAAGCCTTCTTCAAAATAGCGACGTTCATCAAACACATCGTAAGTAGGTAAAAGTCGCTTGTAAAAAATTTGCTCAACCTTACCATTCTCTAACAAAGCTATGCTGTTAAATAAAGTTTTACCGCCACTAATATGTGCTTTAATATTCGGTTCAACAGTGCCTACCAACACAGCTAAATTTGGTGGTAAATTCTGAGCCAAGTTTTGTAAAGTAATGCCCATCGCTTCCACAAAACTAGGATTTAGTAATAAATCTCTTGGTGGATAGCCACATAAAGAAAGTTCTGGTGTCAACAACAAACGCGCACCGCTAGATGCTGCTCGTTGTGCCGCTTCCAGGATTTTTTGGGCATTTAAAAGCAAATCACCGATAGTAGGATTAATTTGAGCGATCGCTATTTTCATTTTAGTTAAGAGTTTGGAGTTTGGAGTTTGGAGTTTGGAGTTTGGAGTTTGGAGTTTGGAGTTTGGAGTTTGGAGTTTGGAGTTTGGAGTTTGGAGTTTGGAGT
>NZ_JBALDZ010000109.1:0-293 GCF_036917155.1 Nostoc sp.
GGTATTTATACAGTTCTAAAGGAGACTATGACCACGCTTTTGCTGACTTGAACCAAGCCCTTAAACTTAACCCTAATTATGCTTACGCTTACATAAATCGTGGGAATTTATACAGTTCTAAAGGAGACTATGACCACGCTTTTGCTGACTTGAACCAAGCCCTCAAACTTGACCCTAACTACACCGATGCTTACATATATCGTGGGTATTTATACAGTTCTAAAGGAGACTATGACCACGCTTTTGCTGACTTGAACCAAGCCCTTAAACTTAACCCTAATTATGCTTACGCT
>NZ_JBALDZ010000110.1:0-10052 GCF_036917155.1 Nostoc sp.
TTAGGAGTTAGGAGTTAGGAGTTAGGAGTTAGGAGTTAGGAGTTAGGAGTTAGGAGTTAGGAGTTAGGAGTTAGGAGTTAGGAGTTAGGAGTTAAAATTCTTTGTCTACTGCCTCATCCCCCTCATCGCCCTCATCTCCCTCATCCCCCTATTCCCTATTCCCTATTCCCTATTCCCTATTCCCTATTCCCTATTCCCTATTCCCTATTCCCTATTCCCTATTCCCTATTCCCTATTCCCTATTCCCCAGTTATTACCGAGGTTCGTTCTTCAATCACACGGTCGATTAAACCGTATTCTTTAGCTTCTTCGGCAGACATGAAAAAGTCACGATCCATATCTTTTTCAATTTTTGCTATGGTCTGACCTGTTTTATCGGCATAGATGCCATTGAGCTGGTGACGAATCCGCAGAATCTCTCTAGCTTCAATTTCGATATCGGTTGCTTGTCCACGGGTGCCACCTGAAGGCTGGTGAATCATAATCCGTGAGTGAGGTAATGCTAACCGTTTGCCTTTGGTGCCAGCTGCCAGCAGGAAAGACCCCATTGAAGCAGCTAAACCCACGCAAATAGTTACTACATCTGATTTGATATGCTGCATGGTGTCAAAAATCGCCATGCCAGATGTAACCATCCCACCGGGGGAGTTGATGTATAAATAAATATCTTTACCTGGATCGTCTGAATCCAGATACAGCATTACAGCAATAATTTGATTGGCGATTTCATCATCAATATCTCGCCCCAAGAAAATAATCCGTTCCCGGTAAAGGCGATCGTAGATGCTAATCCAATCTGTATATTGTCCACCGGGCATCCGGTAAGGAACTTTAGGAACGCCTATAGGCATAATTTACTCCGTTTTTAATAATTTGGGGCGGTAGAAAAGTTAGGAGTTAGGAGTTAAGAGTTAGGAGTTAAAAGTTGGGAGTTTTCAAGAACTCATAACTCATAACTCATAACTTATAACTAAATTAAAGAACACTGGCAGGGAGTGGGGGATTTGCGAGTTCTTCTTTTTCAAAAACT
The DNA here is from genome assembly GCF_036917155.1 of Nostoc sp. GTDB lineage: Bacteria > Cyanobacteriota > Cyanobacteriia > Cyanobacteriales > Nostocaceae > Nostoc. The sequence goes on from NZ_JBALDZ010000110.1 coordinate 1,031, forward strand.
CGATCAATTAGTCCGTATTCCTTCGCTTCATATGGTGTTAGATACAACAGCCGATCCATATCTTTAGTAATTTTTTCTGGGGGCTGTCCAGTGGTGCGATGCAAGATATCAACTAACGCCCCTTTATTAACCAAAACTTCTCTGGCGCGAATTTGAATATCCGTTGCTTGACCTTGGGCGTAGCTCTTGGGCTGATGCAGGATAATTGAGGAGTGAGGCAAACTAGCACGGCAACCTTTTGTACCAGCACTGAGTAGCATTGCTGCCATACCCATCGCGGAACCGACGCAGATGGTATGGATAGGAGGCTTGATATATTTCATGGTGTCATAAATGGCGAAGGCTTCGGTTTCAAAGCCAATGGGTTCGCCACTGTAACCGGAAGTGCCGGTGGAGTTGATATAGATTTTAATCGGTTTTTCCGGGTCGTCGGATTGCAAAAACAGCAATTCGGCCACGATTAATTCGGTGACAGCAGGCACCAGTGGCATCCCAATATAGACAATTCGCTCCTTCAATAACAGGGAAGGTAAATCTGGCGGCGGTGTCCGGTAAAAGTTATCGCCGTAATATGGGGCTTGAACAGCCTTAATTGGGGAAATGTCCATAGCAACTGATCGCCTGAAACTATGCCGTTAACTGTAATACATCCTAGCGCGATGCACGCTTCCCTCAAGGTGCGGATTTCTCCCTAATGCTGAAGGCGGCTTCGCATCTGCCAATGCTTGGCTTCTAAGATATTCTGATTATATTAGTGTATTTGTGTTAGATAGGTTTTCCGTAGAGTTAAAGTAGTGCTTTGAAGTTATTTTTTAATATGTATATCCTGAATAAGGACTTGGAGTTATGAAGGTTAGCTTGCAGCCTGCCTTGAATGATGGTAATTTGGACGCGAATCAACTGAACAGTCAGCGTCAGTTAGGAGTTTCAATTTCGGCGATCGCAGAAAATCAAGACCGCCATGTACCCCTGAATTTATGCTTAATTCTCGATCATAGTGGTTCGATGAATGGGCGATCGCTAGAAACGGTCAAAAAAGCAGCGAATCGTCTGGTAGATAGACTCAATCCTGGCGATCGCCTCAGTGTTGTAGTTTTCGATCACCGTGCTAAAGTCTTAGTACCCAGTCAAAGTATCGAAGATCCAGAGAAAATCAAACAGCAAATTAACCGCCTAGCCGCCGATGGTGGAACTTCCATTGATGAAGGACTGCGCTTGGGGATTGAGGAGTTGGCGAAAGGAAAAAAAGATACTGTTTCTCAAGCTTTCCTCTTAACCGATGGCGAAAATGAACACGGTGATAACAATCGCTGTTTAAAATTTGCTCAATTGGCTGCTAGCTATAATTTGACTTTGAACACTTTGGGATTTGGTGACAATTGGAACCAAGATGTTTTAGAAAAAATTGCTGATGCTGGTTTAGGTACTTTATCTTATATTCAAAAACCCGAACAGGCAGTGGAAGAGTTTAACCGCCTCTTCAGCCGCATTCAAACGGTGGGATTGACTAACGCTTATCTGTTATTCTCTCTAATGCCCAATGTTCGGCTAGCGGAACTCAAACCGGTTGCTCAAGTTTCTCCAGACACAATTGAGTTACCACTGCAACAAGAAGCTGATGGACGTTTCGCTGTGCGGTTGGGAGATTTAATGAAAGATGCGGAACGGGTAATCTTAGCTAATATTTATTTGGGACAATTGCCAACAGGTGAACAAGCGATCGCTAATGTGCAAGTCCGCTACGATGACCCAGCCGCCAACCAGGTAGGTTTATTTACCCCAAATTTCCCAGTTTACGCCCATGTAGTCAAAAACTACCAAGCAGACCCGAATCCCCAGGTGCAACAGTCTATTTTAGCATTAGCGAAGTATCGCCAAACCCAGCTAGCCGAGACGAAATTGCAACAGGGCGATCGCTCTGGTGCGGCGACGATGTTACAAACGGCTGCGAAAACCGCGCTGCAAATGGGAGATACTGGGGCGGCGACGGTGTTGCAAACTTCTGCCACCCAGCTGCAATCTGGTGGAGATTTATCTGAAAGCGATCGCAAGAAAACCAGAATTGTCTCCAAAACAATTTTGCAAGATACCCCTCCCCAATGAAAGTTAAATTGCTCTCGGCGTTAAATGACAATAATGTTGATGTGGCTCAAACAAGTAGCCAACGTCAACTAGCAGTAACGATTTTTGCCATCGCTGGTGAGTTTGACCAAAATCTCCCCCTTAACCTCTGTTTGATTCTCGATAGAAGTGGTTCCATGCATGGACAACCAATTAAAACGGTGATCCAGGCAGTGGAAGGATTAATCGATCGGTTGAAGGTTGGCGATCGCATCTCAGTTGTAGCTTTTTCCGGAACTGCGGAAGTCATTATCCCTAACCAAGCGATCGAAGACCCCGAAAGCATCAAATCTCAAATTAAAAGCAAACTGACTGCTAGCGGCGGCACTGCGATCGCTGAGGGTTTGGAATTGGGAATTACAGAACTGATGAAGGGTACAAGAGGCGCTGTTTCCCAGGCGTTTTTGCTGACGGATGGACATGGTGAAAGCGGTTTGCGGATTTGGAAATGGGATATTGGGCGAGATGACAATAAGCGCTGTCTCAAATTGGCACAAAAGGCTGCCAAGCTGAACCTAACAATCAACACTTTCGGATTTGGCAATAGCTGGAATCAAGATTTGCTAGAAAAAATTGCCGATGTCGGTGGTGGGACTTTAGCTCATATTGAACATCCTGAACAAGCTGTAGAGCAATTTAGCCGACTGTTTGGACGGATTCAATCGATTGGGCTAACTAATGCCTACTTGCTGTTATCTTTAGTGCCCAATGTCCGACTAGCAGAATTAAAACCCATTGCCCAAGTTGCCCCAGATACAATCGAGTTACCAGTGGAATCCGAAGCCGATGGTAGCTTTGCTGTGCGTTTGGGAGATTTGATGCAGGATGTAGAACGGGTAGTTTTGGCGAACATTTATCTGGGACAGTTACCAGAAGGTAAACAAGCGATCGCTCATCTGCAAATCCGTTATGATGACCCATTGGTTAACGAAGAAGGCTTACTCTCGCCCCTCATACCAGTGTATGCAGATGTAGTGCGGGCGTATCAACCAGCGTCTAATCCCCAGGTGCAGCAGTCTATTTTAGCATTAGCGAAGTATCGCCAAACCCAGTTAGCCGAGGCGAAATTGCAACAAGGCGATCGCACTGGTGCAGCCACAATGCTGCAAACAGCCGCCAAAACCGCTTTGCAAATCGGAGATAAAGGGGCGGCAACAGTGTTGCAAACTTCCGCAACTCGTCTACAAGCTGGAGAAGAACTGTCGGATGCAGACCTCAAGAAAACTAGGATTGCATCAAAGACCGTTTTACAGGAATAGTAAAAATTCAACGTTGCTGATCAACGGTATGAAAATTTTGCGCCTTGTGACCAAATTTGCGGGATTCCTGATGGTTGTGTTGGTGCAGTTAAATAGGGAGCGCGAGGCGTGAAATTCACTGCATAATTCCTCTAGAGCTTGCTTCTTAGAGTTGTCTATGATAATTTGCTAACTAGTAGATAATACAGTAATACTATCGAGTCATAGTACTTTATTGAACACTATCATTGAAGACTGGAAATTTTTTGCTCAGACGATCGCTGATATGCAATTAGCTAAAACACTGGGTTTTGAACAAGAAATGTTGAGCGCAGTCCCCACCTAAAAATACTATAAAAACATCTACATTTTAGGTGGGGTAAGCGAAACCAGTATAAAAGGCGCCTCTTCAACTATTCCGGTTTTTCTTGATTCTGGACATACTCGATTAACCGATTGAGTGGTGCTTGTGCGCCGACAGTAATAATTGCGTAAGAACTAGACCAAAACTGTGGTTTAGTTCCCCAATAGAACTTAGATAAATGCTCACTATACTCAGAACGCAATCGACGCGATGTGACTGTTTTAATATTATTCACTAATTTTGATAGGTCAACAGAGGGGTGGGTTTCCAGAAGTGTGTGGATATGATCAGCCTCTCCACCAAATTCAATTAACTCACACTCCCACCATCGGTGAGAGGTTAAGATAATCTTACTTTTGTCAATTAGAAATATTGAGGAGTATCGTAAATACCTTTTACCATTGGTAATAATAGTAAATGCTCAATGGGTTAACTTGACTGATTTGACTGCAAAACTCATGGTGAATGCTGTTGAGAAGATGATTCACAAAACAGCAGATAACCCCGACCCGAAGCATAAATATTTTCAATCAATTATTAAAAGTCATCCATCACATCGAAAGTTTCCGAGTTACTTAAGACGTGCCGCCATTGCAGACGCGATTGGGATTGTCTCAAGTTTTCAAACTCGTTATAGAGAGTGGCAGAGTGGGATTAGAGCGCTTAAGGATGCAAAACCACCGCGTCTGACTGCAATCTGCAATACATACCCAGTGTTGTATAAAGGTCAGCAGATTCGCTACAACTTAAATTATCAAACAGTTGCTGTTAAGGTTTGGAGTGGAACTGATTGGGTGTGGCTTAGTGGAATTAAGGTAAAAGGTCATGGGCGGAATCGCCACTTAACTTCGGGGAATGAAATATGTTCGCCTGCTTTAGTCGTCAGTAAGAACAAATGTCAACTTTCGATGCCAGTAAAAATTGACAAAATTAACCGAGAGGATTCTGATTATGTAGTGAGTGTTGATTTGGGCATTAATAACGCAGCAACCTGCGCGGTAGTAGGAAAGGACGGTACTGTAAAGGCGCGGAAATTCCTTAATCCCGCTAGAGACATAGACCGTCGTAATCAACGCCGAATGATGATTGCTAAAAAGTCTAAACAGACTCAAAATATTACAAAAACTCAACGCGAAAAAGGGTTCTGTAAGGAACTTTACCGCAAGTCCTCAAACATTAATTTAGAAATTTCGCGTCAAGTGGCTAGAGGTATTGTTGAGTTCGCAAAGACTCATAATGTCAAAGTAATTGTGATTGAGAGTTTAGCTGGTTGGAAGGCTAAAGCTGGGCATAATGGTTCGCTTATCAAGCAGAAATTTCATCTCTGGTGTCATGCAAAAATTGTTGATATACTGACAGATCGATGGGCTGAATTAGGAGGACAAGTTCAAGCTATCAATCCCAAATATACCAGCGCTTATGCTTTTGATGGAAGCGGTAAGGTTAAACGAAATAAAAATAATTATTCTCTTGCTGTCTTTAAAAGTGGCAAGCAATATAATTGTGATTTATCAGCATCTTATAACATCGGTGCTAGATATTGGTATTGTCTAATTCAAGGTGATAAAACCTTTTCTAGAGTGTTCGTAAGCAAAAGTTCTAACGACACACTGAGAACGCCAGTAACTCTGGGAACGCTACGTAGTCTAGAGGTTGCATAGCGCAAGAATCCCCATCTATAATCTCTGATTTAGATGGGGTGCGTTCAATCCTGCTCTTTTGAAGAGTTATTACTTTTTTTAGCAAGGACAAGCTGATCTTTAGTTTCCTGAACTTAGTAGCAAGGATAGCACCCTACAATGAATATACGTATGCAAACTATTCACAAACGTAAAGTCAAAGGCGGAGGCTAAACGTTGGCACAATTCCAAGCAGAACCTCTGGCTTTATCAGGCTCTCAAAAAAATTGGGTCTTACTTGGTGTCGGACTTGGGGTGTTCATGTCTACCCTAGATGTGGGCATCATCAATGTTGCTTTACCCACATTGGTGCAAGCCTTTGGCACTACTTTCCCTACGACCCAATGGGCTGTATTGAGTTACCAGTTGGTCAGTTCCGGTTTAGTTTTGGGAGCAACGCGTTTGGGGGATATGTGGGGCAAGAAATCCTTATACCAAGGGGGACTTGTTCTGTTCACTTTCAGTTCGCTGTTGTGTGGTTTTGCACCTAGTATTGAGTGGTTAATTGGCTTTCGGGCACTTCAAGGACTAGGTGCTGTGTTTATCTCTGGGCTTGGTTTGGCAATCATCACAGAAGTTTTTCCCTCTTCTGAACGAGGTCGGGCTGTTGGTATCATCGGTAGTGTAGTGTCACTGGGAATTGCTTTTGGCCCTTCTGCTGGCGGACTGCTCCTGAGCTTGTCAGGCTGGCATAGTATATTCTTCATCAATATACCCCTGGGAATCATCGCGAGTTTCTTAACAGCTCGCGTGGTGCCACCTTCTGGACGCATTGAGGGCAAACAGAAATTTGACTTTTTTGGAGCCATATTGGCTTTATTGACCCTCGGTAGTTTTGGGTTGGGTATGACGCTAGGGCAAAGCCAGGGCTTTAGCAGTACTAATGCCTTGGTATTATTAGCGATCGCAACTCTAAGTTTCACGACTTTTTTAGTAGTTGAAGCGATCATAGAGCAACCATTACTAGAACTGTACTTGTTTCGCAATCTTCAGTTGAGTATGGGTTTGCTGAGTGGCTGGCTAGCCTTTACTGTCATTGGCGGTGCGCTACTCATCGTCCCTTTCTTTCTAGAGGGAGTCAAGCAATATCCGACGATAAAAGTGGGTCTACTACTAGCCGTATCGCCTGTACTTAGTGGATTAATTGCCCCCCTAGCTGGAATACTTTCAGACCGTTTTGGCGCTCGACTGATCAGTTCAATTGGGCTGGGGTTGATGATTGGCGGCTGTCTAGGGATCAGCACCTTTGATGCTCAAATTACTGAGCTAGGCTATGTATCACGCTATTTTATTTATGGCATTGGATTGGGTTTATTCCAATCGCCCAACAACAGCACTGTTATGGGTGCAGTACCAAGGGAGCGGCTAGGGATTGCTTCTGGGTTGCTGTCTTTGTCACGTACCTCCGGGAACACCGTAGGAGTTTCTCTCATCGGGGCAGTATTTGGAGCGTTAATCGCTAGTGTGTCTGCGGGTGCAGATGTCTCTGTTGCGCCTCCTGATGCGATCGTTGCAGGGTTCCAAGGAACTTTTCGCTTCGCAGCCATAATACTGAGTGTGGCAGCAGTTGCATCTGTTGTAAGAGGCAGGGGAGCAGGGAAAGAAACAAGTTAAGTTAAAAGTTAAAAGAAATATTGAATTTATCTTTCTTTTTACTTTTTACTTGGTTCTTTTTACTTGTATGCCCAATGCCCAATTATCAATTATTAAGGAGTTAGATAAATGACAGGTAAATTAGAAGGAAAAGTAGCAATTATCACTGGTGCTTCAGCGGGAATTGGAGAAGCAACGGCGATCGCCTTGGCTTCAGTTGGTGCAACAGTAGTACTCGCGGCTAGGCGTAGCGATCGCATTCAGGCATTAGCAGAACGTATCAAAGCTAGTGGCGGCAAGGCATTACCAATTGTCACTGATGTGACTGATGAAACCCAAGTAAATAACTTGGTGGCAAAAGCAAATGCAGAATTGGGAAGGGTCGATATCCTTGTTAACAATGCAGGAATTGCCTTACTGGGCACTATTGAAGCTGGAAATAGCTCAGACTGGCGGCGATCCTTTGACCTCAACGTACTAGGACTGCTATATGCTACTCATGCTGTCTTACCTTTGTTGAAGGCGCAAAAATCGGGGCATATAGTTAATATTTCCTCAGTGGCCGGACGGACTGCGCGGGCGGGCATCGGTGTTTACAATGCTACTAAATGGGGTGTCAATGCCCTATCGGAAGCATTGCGTCAAGAAGTCTACAAAGACAACATTCGCGTCACCATCATCGAACCTGGTTTGGTGGATACAGAAATTGACAACCAAATTACCGATCCCATTGCCAAAGAACGGATTCAAGAGCGACGCAAGTCAATTCAACCTCTGCAAAGCGAAGACATTGCAGCTGCGATCGTTTACGCTCTCACCCAACCACCGCACGTTAATGTCAACGAAATCCTCATCCGACCAACGGGACAAGAACACTAAAGCTAAAGGGCAGGCTTGGCTTAACAAGTGTGCCCTTTTTTAGATCGGATTTGCTCAAATCTGCGTTGTTCAAATGTGCCCCAGTTAAATCTACCCCATTCAAATTTGCTCTCTTCTAAACTTATCCCTCTCCAGTCTGCCTGTCTAAAATTTCTTTCTCCGACTCCATATCGTCTTAAAACTTCATTGGCATCCATATTGGTTGCCTCGCAACGTGTAGCGTTGTCGCTGTGAATACATTTGTTCTAACTCAGAATGTGCCACTGTAACATCACTCCTCCAGCATGACAAATGGGTGCTTGAGATTAAGTCTTGGCAAAGGTTAGAGAAGTATAAAATGAGTTCATAGTGTTTGATTTCGTTACAAAATTTAACAAACTTGATGATGACTCAATGCCACTTGTTATTTAGAGCCGTTGAATCAATACATAGAAGCTTACAACTCAATTTTCATCAGGTCTTTATAGAATTGATTTCACACGTGTACCTGGAATTTACAGTATAAATAACTTTTGGATTGGTTTCATTTTGATGAAATTAAAGTTGATCTTTAGCTTTTGTATGATTTAAATTGAGCAGAGTTTGATATCATAAAAAAGCTATAAAGTCTATAGTTTTAATAAAAATTAAAGTCTTAAGTTTTAATTATGAGTTTTTTATCTTATGGTCAAGCGATCGCTTCAGGCATCACTCACCGGGATTCAAGAGGCTAAAAGAGCGTTTGTTCGCAAGGGCTGGACACAAGACAATCTAGCAGCAGAAGTCAACCTCAAGACTAGACAACCAATTTGGCGGTTTTTTAGTGGTCGTCCAGTTGAGCGTCATACCTTTATTGAAATTTGTTTGATTTTAGAACTGAATTGGCGGGAGATTGCGACTAATCCTCCAGCAGAATTCTTGGGACTAGAAGAATACACCCAGCCTTCTGTCCTAGATATTGATACATTAGTGCAACAAGTGCGATCGCAACGCTTCGACAAAATTCAAGACCAGTGTGGTATTTTGCAGTTATTGGATATTAGCCGTCCCGTTGCGATCGATGACATATATATAAATGTCAGGGTTCTCTAGTTGAGTACCAACCCCATAGCTGAAGCTAGGGGCTTGTAGGAGACTTCACCTGACCAGACTAACCGTTTAGAGCAAGA
>NZ_JBALDZ010000111.1:0-4931 GCF_036917155.1 Nostoc sp.
ATGGCGAGGCAACTTTACTATCACTAATTTTTTACCGATGGTAGGTGTAATATCAGCTTACCTGCTTTGTATACCAATTAGATAGCTAGGGACTGGGCATGTGCTAGCAGCACTAAGTTGATAAATAAAAACCCCTACACTATTGGTGCAGGGGTTATTTATTTTATACACAAACTCTTAACTATCTTTTCCACCTTCGCGGCTAGCAGTTTGGATGTACAGAATTAGTAAAAACACAGCGGGGACTAGTACGAACAAAATGCTCGCTATGAACCCCAGGTCATTAACTTGCATAGCAAGAAAGCCTCTCTTAAATTTCCAGTCAACAACATTAGGATACCATTATCGATGACCGAGTTATACCAATTCAAAATTCAAAATTTCAATTGAGTTTACCATACTCAGTACTGAGTGCTGAGTGCTGTACATGGATAGCGGGGCGTTTAGCCCGTGCTGAGTAAAGAAGATTGAATACTCAGTACTTTTGCACTATGGTAAAAGCCCCGCCCGAAGTCAAGCGGAATCAAAAATTCGTTTGGAGGTTGATACCCCGCCTCTTCTGGCGCGGTCTTTCATCTCAGCACTCTCTTTGCCGAGGAACTCAGCACTCTTCATTCAATTTTAGTAAGTATTTTGACTACTGACTGGATACAAAATAACTTAAGGCTTCGTGACTACGCTGACTGAGCCATTCACTAAAGTTTGACAGGCAAGGCGATAATTTTCTGGCTTTTTCTTGAATTTCCGGTTTTCTACGTCTGTGCGGGGGGAAAGATTTGCTAGTCCTTCGACTATCTCCACAACACAAGTACCACATTGACCATTACCACCGCAATTGGTCATCTTACCAATCAATGTATATATATCAATACCATTTTGGATCGCCTTGAGCCGGAGATTAGCACCATCTGCCGCTACTACTTCTTTATTTTCTTTAACGAATTTGATATTACCCATAACTGACTCCTCCTTGACTATAAGCTTGGCTTTCAAGGCTTCATATTGACATGGCTTGATTAACATCTTATTTATTATATTAATTTATTACAAAATATTAATAAATATTAACCTTCTAAAATATGGCATCACAAAAAATAGGACAGGTAGAGTACCTGTCCTATAAATTGAAAAATAAATTAACTTACCTAAATCCCACGGCTGCTTGCCAAACGAAAGCAAGCAACAAGAAGAATAGGGGGATGACTGGGAGAACGTCTACCAAAGGATCGAAGATTTGGTAAGCTTCAGGCAGTTTCGCTAATAAAAGTGCTGCTTCCATGTTTGTTTAAATCCAACTATCCAACACAGCTTTCTTGACACTCTCCGACCTAAGGGTACGAAGATTTTTAAGACATTGCTGCCTTAATATCCTGATTTCTCAGGTTCCCAGGCTCAACACATTTGCCCTTTGGGGGTGCTGATATCTCCTCAAGGTTTTTCGGGCGTATACTTTCCCCCAGTCCGGGGGTAGGTTTTTAAATCTTGTACTGATGAAATCATTGTACCTGATGACGGTAGCCTTAATTTAGGCATTACGTTACTTTGGTTTCCAAAGTTGTAGAAGAAAATTATCTTAATTGTTAGGAGTTATGATTCTTGCCCTGAATCCTTACGCCCCTCTTACCCCCCATCTCCCTCATCTTCCTCATCTCCCCTTTCTTCATTAAGCCAGTGACCAAATTCTGCCACAAAGCGATCGCTCAATATTGCTTCTCTAATCTTTTGCGTAAAGCGAATTAGTTCGGTAATGTTGTGAATGCTCAACAAGGTATAAGCTAAAATTTCCTGCGATCGCACTAAATGAGAGATGTAAGCACGGCTAAAATTTTGACAAGTGTAGCAATGACAAGTTTCATCTAATGGCGTAAAATCTTCACGAAACTTAGCATTTTTCAAATTCCAGCGTCCACCTTGGACTATTGCCGTCCCATGCCTCGCCCAACGAGTGGGAATGACGCAATCAAATAAATCTACACCAGATGCGATCGCGATCGCCATTTCCCGATAAGTACCCACACCCATCAAGTAACGTGGCTTATCGAGGGGTAGAAGCGGTGCTGTCACTTTGACAATCTCAGCCATCATTTCCGGCGGTTCTCCCACACTAACCCCACCAATGGCGTATCCGGGCAAATTCAACTTAGCCAAAGCTTCAGCTGCACGGCAACGCAAATCCAAATACACGCCCCCTTGCACAATTCCAAACAAAGCCTGCTCACTGTTTTGATGAGCTGTTATGCAGCGTTCTAACCAGCGGTAAGTGCGCTCAGTTGAGGTTTCCACTTCTTCGCGAGTCGCTGGGTAGGGTGGACACTCATCAAAGGCCATAATCACATCTGCCCCCAAAGTATTTTGAATCTCAATGGAGCGTTCTGGTGTTAAGTTAATAATTCGTCCATCATGAGGTGAGCGGAAAGTTACGCCTTCTTCAGTAATTTTTCGCATCTCGCTTAAGCTGAAGACCTGAAACCCACCCGAATCTGTGAGCATTGGCCCATTCCACCCCATAAATTTGTGCAACCCACCACCTCCAGCCACGATCGCTTCTCCTGGTTGTAGGTGAAGATGATAAGTATTAGATAAGATCATTTGTGCCCCAGTATCTCGTAGCTGGGCTGGGGTGATAGTTTTGACATTAGCCAGCGTTCCCACTGGCATAAATCTGGGGGTTTCGACAAGACCGTGAGGGGTGAAAAACACTCCGGCTCTAGCTTTGGTTTGGCTACAGCAAGCAAGACATTGAAAAGAAAAATTCGCACTCATGCCATTTTGGATTTTAGATTTTAGATTTTGGATTGTGAAACGCTAATTGATGAAGAGTTTCAGAAATCCATAACTAGCAGCCATAAAACCAAATGGTATTAGGGCAAAATTAATATTATTTGGCTAAATTATGGACAAACATAAAGAAGAATTCAGGAATCAGAATTCAGGAGCGGAGCCGGAGACGTTTCCGTTAGCTCCGGTCAGAATCAAGACGCGACTCGAAAATACTCGCTACCGCTGCGCTATCGAGGATTTGCTATCCACCAGTCATGCAGAATTAATTCTGTACATGGATAGCGGGGCGTTTAGCCCATTCTGACGCCTTTATTCTGTTTGGATAAAAACTGGTAATTGAGTTTTAGTGAATACTTAAGCATTCACTACTAACCTAGTTACCAACTTTACGAGTATATACTGTAATAATTGTTATTTAGAAAGAATCAGAACAGTCATCGTCAATTTCTGCATCCCACCTGGCTGAGAGTACTTGCTCCATCATCGCTTCTATAGCGCTGACATTGAAACTTCGCTCTCGTCGCTCTTGTAAAGGGGTTGAGCGGGGAATTAACCGCAGACACACTCCTTCTTGCATCAAATCGAAGTAGGTTTCTTGTTGTGACGACTGCTTGAGTTCCAAGTAATCAAAACTACAAACATTCAGATATAGCGCATGATTAGCCACTAAGGTAGACCTTTGCGGATTGGCAAAAACTTCCATCACATCCCCTTCACCCTCGCTCAGTACCTTATCTTCTTGGGTGTAGATGTAGTGGACTCGACCTAAATCTGCCAGCAATCGCCGGATGTCGAGCTTATTCACAATGATGCCCGTGTTAATAATGCACGGAGCTGGTATCCTGGTGTCGGGTAGATGGTGACTCATAGGAAAATAGCGATTGAGCTAAGGAGAGCGGCGACATAGCTAAACTGTCATAATTGAGTAGCTTGTTTACTCCCTACATTTAAAAAAATATCAATTTTATGGGGCAATCGTCTAATAATTTGGAGGAAGTTTTTAGTTAACGAATACAAAACACAAATTTTGCTCCCTGATGGAATTTTCACTTCCTAAATCATTCGTTTTTTGTATAAAAACTACCTAATATTATTTCCTGACCACTTAGACCAGGATAACAAAATTTTCAAGGAGAATGTCTGATAGAAGTAAATCTTATCTAAAGTTTTAAAGTTTGGTCATGTCGGTTGTACCGAAATCAAGATTATTATCCAGCAGTTTACCAAATATTAATGTTATTTCGATGACGAAACAGCAACAGTGGTGGAAAAAGCTGCTGTTAAAGCTGGCAGCTAGTATCATATTTTATACAATTATTCCACTGCCGTATTTGAGCGGATTGGACTTTCGGGGAGTGGCGCGTCTTGCTGCGCTTGTCGGGTTGATAATTGGGGGAATTTTAGGGTTAGTGGATACGGGGATGGATTATATTGGTATGCCCGTGCTAACTCGTAGTGCTTTGGTAGTAACTGTTTGGATTGGCATCACAGGAGGATTGCACTTAGATGGGGCAATGGATACTGCCGATGGTTTGGCAGTGGGCGACCCAGATCGGCGATTGGAGGTGATGGCAGATAGTGCCACAGGAGCCTTTGGGGCAATGGCTGCGATCGCCTTGGTGATACTAAAAATAACCGCCTTGACAGATATGCCAGAAAACCGTTGGTTGTTGCTGATGGCTGCTTGTGGCTGGGGACGTTGGGGACAGCAACTAGCGATCGCCCGATATCCTTATTTGAAAGCAACTGGTAAAGGTGCATTTCACAAACAAGCCATTCGTTCTTACAAAGATTTGTTACCGGGACTGTTGTTGTTGTTTGGTTTGAGTGGTTTACTTGTGCTGATAGATAAACAGCAACTATTTCTTGCACTGACAATGATAATTGCCGGAAGTGCGATCGCCACTTTAACTGGTGCATGGTTCAACCACAAATTAGGCGGACACACTGGAGATACCTACGGCGCAGTCGTCGAGTGGACTGAAGCCTTATTTCTCTGCGTATTGACCGCTCTGTGAAGTTAGGAGTGAGGAGTGAAAAATGAGGAGTTAAAAATCCAAACTCCAAACTCCAAACTCCAAACTCCAAACTCCAAACTCCAAACTCCAAACTCCAAACTCCAAACTCCAAACTCCAAACTCCAAACTCCA
>NZ_JBALDZ010000112.1:0-1740 GCF_036917155.1 Nostoc sp.
TTAAAGAGGCTTATAAACTAGCTTTGCAATGCGGTAATATTTCAGCAGAGCCAGTTCAGCATCAAGAACGAAAAATAAAACTTCAACCGAAGTATCAGGAGAATGATATCCGAGTTATTGTTGAAAATGCGAAGAAAAATCAAACTCCAGCTTGTGAGGATTTGAAAGCTTTGGGGATTATTAAAGATCCACTCAAAGACTTTTTTATTGGTAAGTAGTATATGCTCAGTTTTTTCCCTACGCCTTACCCAGATGAGATTTTATATAGCGTGTTTGCACGTTATCATGCCAGAAGTGGTAATATAAAGCCTGATGAAACGTTGCAAGAATTGTTCAATTCCCGGAATACTATAGTTAGGCCGGACTTACCCTATAACTTAACCTATTTAATTAAAAATCTTCCGTTGCTTTCTCAACATACGGTAGAAAGTCTAATCCAAAAACATACACTGTACCCCATGTATGCAGTCTTTATGCCTGACAGCAAATCAGCTATTCTGGGTTACATGAAAGGAGAGTTGGGGACATATATTTATAGAGGAATAGCAAGCTCGGTTTATCTACCAAAATATTTTAGGTTTTGTCCAAAATGCCTTTTTGAAAACTTGCATACATTTGGCGAGGCATATTGGCATCGACTTCACCAAACACCTGGTGTTCTTGTCTGCACAATTCATGATGTTGTCTTAAACGATAGTATTGTACCTATCTGGAATAATAAGTGGTATCAAGTTGGTATTGCTAGTTTGGAAAACTGTCCTATATCGAATGTAACGAAAAATTACAGTGAATCCACTAAAGAGTGGTTACGCCTAATTGCATCTGATATTGAGTGGTTAATGACCTGTAACTTCAAATCGCTTCCTTCTAAGGAATTAGATTGGTTTCATATCCAATATATAGTTTTATTGATTAAGAGGAATTTAGCGACTCTAGACCGTCAGGTATATGAGCAAGGTTTACGACAGAAATTTTTGTCTTTTTATGGAAGTGAATTTCTTGAGGCTCTTGGTATAAATGTCAGTAATAATAACATAAATTTATTTAAAATTTTTCGATTACATTTGGAGGTTTTTGACCCGGTAATGCATCTGCTAATGATTAGATTTTTGAGGAATTCGCCTTCAACATTTTTTGCTCGTAAATCTAAATATAAACCTTTTGGTAAGGGGCCTTGGCTTTGTCTAAATCCTGCTTGCGAATACTATCTCCATTCTGTGGTTACGAAGTTAGTGATGCTTTTAAGCAATGATCTAAATTCGACCTATTCTTATATAAAAAATCCTATAGGCACCTTTGAGTGTGATTGCGGTTTTCAATATAGTAAGATTGGCGTGAATTTGACTAAAGTTGATAAGTTTCGATTTGAAAGAATCGTGACGTTTGGTCAATTATGGGAACAAAAGTATTTGGAATTAAATGTTGTTGATAGACGAAATTTTCAGCAAGCTGCGTACAACCTTAGTTCTAATTATAGCAAGAGTCCAATGACTATGTTGCGTAAGCTAGAAGCTTTGTGGAAGTCTTTGAATGATAGTGTAGGAAAAGACTCCGGTTAATCAGACCCTATATTGTTGAACTTTTTTATTCAAAAAATCGACCTGCGCTCTTCTACATTGCTAAACTGAACTCAACTGAGGACAGTTATTGTTCAACTTTATTTTTCTGGTATCTGTGATGGATAACCAAAAATTAAGGGTTGTAGCTATTGAAATTGTTGAACTTTATTATTCCTCTACA